>NZ_DATHOP010000101.1:0-65149 GCF_035484855.1 Bradyrhizobium sp. | reverse complement strand
GGGGGGATGCTGGTCTCCGTTTGACCCGCACCGGACACGAGGGTAGACGACATCGCCGACGCGCAACCATCGCGACATTGAGGCCACCAACCCACGCTACTTTCCGAAGCACGACTCCAGGAAAGAAACCATGACTGAACTCGCTGCGGGCCGCGGCGCCAATGCCGGCCTGCGGATCGTTTGTCCCAACGGCCACCTGGGCTTCGCGCCTTTGAAAACGGCCAGCTTTCGGCGCGGGCTCGACGTCGCGCCCGACCTGATATGTGCCGACTCGGGCAGCAATGACATCGGCCCCGTGCCGCTTGGTTCGGATGGAACCGCAAGCCCATTGGCGTGGCAGACCCACGATCTTGAAGAAATGCTGCTGGGCGCGCGTCGGTTGGGCATCCCCATGATCATCGGTTCGGCCGGCGACACGGGCGCGAACAGCCGGGTCGACCTGTTTGTCGGCATCGTCCGGGAGCTTGCCCGCAAGCATGGGCTCGGCCCATTCAAGCTCGGCTATTTCTATTCCGAGGTCGACAAGGAGCGGATTCGCCGGGCGATAACCAGCGGCGACGCGGTCCATGGGCTCGACGGCCGGCCAGATCTGACGCTCGATGACCTCGATGCGACTGACCGTATCGTCGGTATGGCCGGCGTGCATCCGTTCATCAAGCTGCTCGACGCCGGCGCCGATGTCATCATCGGCGGTCGCAGCAGCGACTGCGCGATCTTCGCTGCGCCGGCGATCCGGGCGGGATATCCCGAGGCGCTTGCCTACTTCTATGGCAAGATTTTGGAATGTGCGTCGTTCTGCGCCGAGCCCTACGGCGGCAAAGAGTCGGTTCTGGGCGAGATCACCCACGAAGACATCAAGGTGACCGCGATGCTGCCCGGGCAACGCTGCACTGTGGCATCCGTTGCGGCGCACGCAATGTATGAGCGCTCCAATCCGTTCTTCGAGCATTTCGTCGGCGGCCACATCGACATGGGCCGGTGCGTTTATGAGCAGTTCGACGAGCGCACGACGCGTGTGACCGGGCCAAGCTACGTGCCGGCGTCCGAGCTTCGCGTCAAGCTCGAAGGATCCGGCAAGCTCGGCGAGCGCTATGTGGGCATGGTTGGCATCCGCGACCCCTACACGATCGCCAATGTCGACGCCGTCATTGCGTGGGCATGCGCCCAGGCCGAGGAGCGCTTCGGACCGCCGGGCGCGGGCTACCAGCTGACCTACACCGTCTATGGCCGTGACGGGATCATGGGCGAGATGGAGCCGTTACGCAAAACGCCCGGCCACGAGTTGTGCGTCGTCGTGCAAGGCGTGGCCCCAACCAAGGCGATGGCCGAGGAACTGTGCATGATCGGAACGCGCCAGATGTTCTATGCGCGGCTGCCGAACGTCAGGGGCACCGCAGGCGGCGTCGCCTTCATTTTGGACGAGGTGCTGCCGGCAAGCCCAGCCTACCGCTGGACCGTCAACCATACGCTGCGCATGGTTCACCCACTGGAACTGTTTCCGACCCATCTGATCAATGTGGGAGTTTGAGCCGTGACACAGGCGCCGCGCAAGACTGTGCCGCTGGTCGATCTCGCCAAAACCATCCGCAGCAAGAATGCCGGCGTCGACAAGATCACCTTCGACATCATTTTCCGCGAACGCGCGGCGTTCGATCTGGTGCGCGCCAGCGGCGTGGTGTCGAAAACCGCGGTCAGCCGCTTGCTCTCGATACCGGAGGCGCGGATCACCGATTATGTCGAGTTCGACCCCGCGCTCGCCATCAAGTTCACGATCCAGCGCCACCTGACCAGCGGCAGCCCCGGCGATGCGGATATCTTCGGCAGCCAGCAATACGGCCCGCTGCTCGGCCTCGAGGTTCCGATCCCCGATTGACCCGCGCCGCCGCGATCGCGGTCCTCAGATCACCTTGCCTTGCCGCATGTCCCTGACCTCGTCGGCCGTGCAGCCGAGCCACTCGCCATAGATCGCCTCGCAATCCGCGCCGAGAACCGGCGCGCATTTCAGCGCGACCTTGGTGTCTGACATCCTGAGCGGCCAAGCCGGCACGGTGACCGGCCCGCGTATCGGATGCTCGATCGTCTGCATCATGCCGCGCGCGTGCAGGTCCGGGTCGTTCAGCAGCTCGAGCGTGGTCATGACGGCGCCGCATGGAACGCCGGCGCCGGCGATGACCCGGGTCACCTCCTGCTTGGTGCGCTTCGACGTCCAGTCGGTGATGGCCGCATCCACGACCGCGCGGTGCTGGGCACGGGTGGGGCCGTCGACCATGCGCGGATCGTCGAACAGGTCCTCGCGGCCGATCGCCTTCACCAGCCGCCGCCAATGCTCCCCGTTGCCGCGCGAGGCGAAGATGTAGCACCAGTCGTCGATCCCGCCCGGTGCGCACTTGTAGAGGCCGCCCGGCGCGGTCCCGGGCACCGTGTTGCCGCCGCGCGGCAGCTGGTCCTCGCGCGCGGCCTGGCGGCTCATCGGCGTGCGGCAGTAGTTCAGCATCGCATCGCGCATGGCGATCTGGATGTGCTGGCCGCGGCCGGTCGTCATGCGCTGGTAGAGTGCGGCGAGAATGCCCATGGCGCACAGCATGCCGGTGCCGGTATCGCCGATGGTCGGGCCCGGCCGGACCGGCGGCTCGCCAGGATGGCCGTTCACCCCCATGGTGCCGCCCATCGCCTGGGCGATCATGTCGAAGGACAGGTAGTTCGCGTGCGGGCTCTCCGGCGCGAAGCCCTTGACCTGGGCGAAGATCAGTCGCGGATTGAGCGCGCTCAGCCGCGGATAGTCGAAGCCCAGGCGGGCGAAGGTGCCGGGCGCCATGTTCTCGATCACGACATCGGCCTTGGCGATCATCCGCCGCAGCAGCGCCTTGCCCTCCTCGCTCTTGAGATTGCAGGTAACGCTGCGCTTGTTGAGGTTATAGTAGATGAAATAGTGCGAATCGGCGTCGGACCGATCGGTCATTCCCCAGCGCCCCGGCTCGCCGCGCTGCGGCTCCTCCACCTTGACGACGTCGGCCCCGAGCCAGGCCAGCGCCTCGGTACAGGACGGTCCCGCCTCGAACTGGGTGAGGTCGAGCACCTTGATCCCCTTGAGCGCCGGCTGAACCCCGGTCGCGGCGTCCGGCTGCCTTACCTGTTCCTGCATGGCGAACCCTCCCGGTATCGCGCCGCGGGCCATCCCCGCTGCGGCGCTTTGATGCATCACTCAGCTATGCCAGGCGAAGTCCTGCGCCTTGCGGGTCGACCCCTGCGAGATCATGACATTGACCAGCGCGGGACCGTCAAATTTCATCGCCTCGTCGAGGGCGCCGCGAATATCCTTCGGGTCCTGGACGAAGAATCCCTTGCCGCCGAAAGCTTCCATCACCCGGTCATAGCGCGCGCCATAAATCAACGCGTTGGGCTTGAGATTGAACATCGGGTTGTCCGGGATCTGAGGCATGCCGGGACCGATGCCGCCATTGTTCAGGACGACGATCTTGGCCGGGAGGTTGTAGCGCACCAGTGTTTCCATCTCCATGCCGGAAAAGCCGATCGCGGAATCGCCCGAGAGGTGGACCACCGGCCGATCGGGATGCGCCACACAGGCGGCGATGGCCTGGCCGAGGCCGACCCCCATCGTGCCGTAGGTGCCGGCATTGAGGCAGGACCGAGCGTTGAAGCTCGGCAATTGCGTCAGGCCGATATCCATGGTGCCGGCGCCTTCGGCGCTCAGGATTGCGTCCCGTGGCATCCAGGCGGCGACGTCGCGCAACGCGCGGTAGTAGCCGGCCGGCGCAGCATCGTCATCGACCTGCGGCCGGATTTGCGCCGCATTATCGGTCGTCTTTTTGGCAATCGCCTGCCGCCACGGCGAGTCCTTGGCATGGAACCACTGACGCTTGTCGAGCGCCTTGTTGAGCTGGCTGACGATGGCCTTGCCGTCGCCTACCAGCGCCACTTCGGTCGGCTTGTTGTGGCCGATCTCCTCGGGTGAGATGTCGAGCTGGATGATCTTGACGTCCTTCGCGTAGCGCGGCGGCAGGCCGAAATGAAAGATCCAGTTGAACCGCGCGCCCATCAGGAAGACCACGTCAGCCTGCTGCAGCGCCAGCGTGCGGGCAGCGCTTGCCGACAGCGGATGGTCGTCCGGCATGACGCCCTTGCCCATCGGCGAGCGCACGAACGGCACTTGCGTGCGCTCGAGGAAGGTGCGGACCTCGTCCTCGCCACGCGACCACGCCATGCCCTTGCCGAGGATAACGAGCGGTCGCTCGGCCCGTTCGAGCAGGTTCAGCGCCGCCTCGACGTTTTCCGCCGGCGCCACCATGCGCGGCGGTTCGCCGACGCGCTCGACCTCGACGACCTTGTCGAGGTCGCATTTGCCCCTGATGATGTCGTCGGGCATGTCGAGATAGGTGGCGCCGGGGCGGCCGTAGATCGCGTTCCGGGTTGCCATCTCGACATAGTAGGGGATGCGGTGCACGCTTTCGATGCCGTGCGCGAATTTGCAGAACGGCGAGGCGATCAGGACCTGTCGCTCCTCCTGGAACGCACCCATGCCGCCGCGGTAGGTTTCCGAGGCGCCGCCGATCAGGATCATGGGCCAGCAGTTCTGCTGGGCATTGGCGAGACCCGCCAGACCGTGCACCACGCCCGGACCGGTCACGGTGAGGCAGGCGCCGGGGCGGCCGGTGAGATATCCGTAGGCCGCCGCCGCATAGGCCGCGCTCTGCTCGTTGCGCACCCCGAGATAGGCGACGCCTTCCTTCTGCGCCGCCACGGCAATCGCGGTGACCGGAAACCCAACGATCCCGAACAGGTGATCGATGCCCTGCTGCTTGAGGCTCCGCGCAATCAGGGTCGCGCCGTCGACTTCGCCCATGGTTTCCCCCTTTGTGATTTATTGTTCTTTGGCCCGAGATTATGCATAGATGGCGGCGTCGCGAAAGTGCAGTGCGTTCAGCCGAGCCATGCGTTCGGGCGCTGTTGGCACTTTCTGGAAGTAAGCAGTCAGGCTGGCGATATCGGTTCATAGGGGTAAAATGGACGTCGTGGCTGAGTCCGGAAATGACCCCCAATTGCGACATCTTCCGTGTCCCGTGCCACGAAATGGCCGATTTATGCCGGATGGCTGATGCTTTGAGATGCGAGCCGCTGGCTTTCGGCACTGGAGAGGCGATTAAATTGGCGGTTGCGCTGAGTCCGGGCATGGCCCTTTACGCCCCGGGTCTAGCCTCAACAGTCAGCTCGCGGGGGTAACCTCGACTCGGAGCTAGCTACGCACCCGGTCAAAGGACGTGAAATGGCGCAACGCAATGTAAATCGCGATCGGCGGCAGGGAATAAACCAGAGCGACCGCCATCATATAGTTCCATGGCGCCTCGTCGCTGTCGAAGAACTGATCGATGGCCGCCGCCACGGTCATGTTGCGCGTCGATGAAAGCAGCATGAACTGGTAGAGGTAGTCGTTCCACGCCAGCAACAAAGCATATACGCCGACCGCTACGAGCGCCGGTGTCATCAGTGGCAGGTAGATGCGCAGATAGATCTGGACAGGTGAAGCACCATCTATCTTGGCGCACTCATCGAGCTCCATCGGCAGCAGCTTGCCGTATTGGTGCAGGATCAAGACGGCGTACGGCGTGGCGAAGGCGACGTAAGCAGCAATCACCGCCCAGAGGCTGTCGGAGAGCCCGTAAGCATGCATGATATGGACGAACGGTATGATCAGGATGGCCGTCGGCAGAATGTAGGTAAGTAGCGCGGCGTCACCAATTAGCTGGCCACGGCGAAGCCGCATCCGCCCGATCGCAAAGCTGGCGAGCGAGCCGATGACCATAGTGAGCACCATGGTGGCTACGCCGAGAAATATGCTGTTGCCGAACTGATGCCAGAAATGTTCCAGATACCAATGATCTTGCGTCCAGACCGCACGGAAGCTGTCCAACGATGGATCTTGCGGCCAGAGGCTGCCGGTGAACTCGTCGCCATCGTCATCGAGCGCAATGAGGACCATGTTGTAGACCGGTAGCAGCGTCCAGATCAGCAGTACGACGCCCACGGCCGCACCGGCGATGCCGCCGGCAAGTCGCCGTCCGTTGCGGTAACGACGGCGCGCGGTGAGATCTGCGGCGGCCACGCCGCTGATGACGGGTCGGCCGGTCATAGTTGCACGCCGGTCCTGTGCAGGCGCCGTATCAAGAGGATAACGACGGGGATGACGAGCGGCAAAGCCGACATCATAGCTGCCGCCCCCAGCTCCGGATGGCCAAAGCTGAACGCCTGGTGGAAGCCGTAGGTTGCCAGCACGTCCGTGGTGCGCGCGGGCGCACCCGAAGAGACGAAATGGACGGTCGGAAAATCACCGAACGTCCAGAGCGCAGAGAGCAGCGTCGCCACAAGATAGACATTGGCCATCAACGGGAATGTTACATGGACCGTCTGCTGGATGCCGGTGGCGCCATCGATCGCAGCCGCTTCATAGATTTCCTTGGGGATCGCCATCCGCGCGCTCAGGAATATCAGTGTCCAGAATGGCAGCCACTTCCAGATATAGGCGAGAATGTTAGCCGCCATTGCCATGCCTCGTGACACCAGGAACAGAGGGCCGTCTGCGCCGGTCACCGCGGACCACAGGCTGTCAAGGAGCCCCCATTGGGACACCAGCATGTAATGGATCGACAGGAAGACGGAGAGCGCCGGCAGCGCCCAGGGCAGCAAGAACACGACCAGGAGCGCCCGCACCCACCAGCGTCGCTGCATAAAAAAGCCGGAGAGCAGAAAGGCAAGAAACATCTTCACGTTCACGCCGATGCAAACGAACAGCAGCGTGTTGACGAGTGTGTCGATGTAGCGCGGGTCGGAGAACAACAAGGTGTAAAGCGCCGGCCGGCTGCCCATCCACAGGCCGAACACGACGGGGTAGGCGATGAACGCCACGAATACCACCGCATAGGGAATGACGAAAGCGATTGCCCAGGCGATGTCCGAGCCTTGCAGGCGGAAATGCCGGCGGGGACGGCGGGCCTGGCCGGCAGGTGCAGGAGTCTGGGGCGGCAGAACCTGCTGCGTGCTGCTCATCGTGCCCCGCAGGGAATCGGACCCAAATCTATCCCTTCAAGTCTATCCCTTCACGCCGCCCATGGTCAGGCCGGCCGCCATATTCCGGCGGAACATGTAGTAAATCATCAGCGGCGGCAGCGCATATACGATCGCCGTCGCCATCATCAGGTTCCAGGGCGATTCGTCGCTGTTCAGGAACTGCGCCAGGGCGACGGCGACTGTCATGCTGTCTGGCGTCGAGAGCATCAGGAAATTGTACAGATATTCGTTCCAGGCGAGCAGCAGCGCATATGTACCGACTGCGACCAGCGCCGGCGCCATCAGCGGCAGGTAGATAAACAGATAGATCTGGAGCGGGTTCGCCCCGTCGATCCTCGCCGACTCGTCAAGCTCCATCGGGATCGATTTGCCGTACTGCGAGAAGATGAAGATCGCGTACGGCGTGGCGAATGTGGTGATGGCGGCGACCACGGCCCACAAATGGTTGGTCAGTCCGTAAATTTGCATGATCCTGTAGAACGGAATCGCCAGGAACGACGCCGGAATGACATAGGTCATCAGCGCGGCGTTCGTGAGCAGCCAGCCGTTGCGAAGCCGCATCCGTCCGACGGTGAAGCTGGCGAGCGAGCCGATCAGCAATGTGAGGAACATCGTCATCAGTCCGACGAAAAAGCTGTTGCCGAACTGATGCCAGAAATGTTCGAGGTACCAGAAGCCTTCGGTGAACACGACATAGAAGCTGTCCAGCGTCGGGTTCTCCGGCCAGATCGTGCCCGCGAAGATGGCGTCGTGGCTCGAAAGCGCGATGACCGCCATGTTGTAGATCGGCGCCAGCGACCAGACGATCAGCACGATGCCCAGCAAGATGCAGGCGGCTTCCACGGCGCGGCGACGCGCGCGGTAGCGCCATGGCGGAAGATGCCGGGCGCGAGCGACGCTCACAGCTGCTGCTCCGACATGCGCAGCTTGCGCATCAAGATGAAGATCAAGGGGATCAATACCGGCAAGGCGGTCATGACCTCCGCCACCCCGAGCCGGGGGAGGGAAACCGTATAGGCATAGCGAATGCCGAGCGTGGCGAGCACCTCCGTCGACATCGCCGGGCCCCCGCCGGAGACGAAGTAGGTGGCATTGAAATCGCCGAGCGCGAAGACGGTATCGAGTAGCACGCAGACGATATACAGGTTCGCCATCAGGGGCAGGGTTACATGGGTCAGGCGACGCAGGCCGCTCGCGCCGTCGACCGCGGCGGCTTCGTAAAGTTCCTGCGGGATCGCCATGCGACCGGACAGCAGGATCAAGGTCCAGAACGGCAGGTTCTTCCAGATATATGCGCCGATGTTGGCGCCTAGCCCCATCCAGTGCGAGTTCAAATAGACCGGTCCGTCGATGCCGGTCAGCAAATACAGCACATTGTTCAGCATCCCCCACTGTCCGTTCAGGAACCAGTGGATCGACATGTAGGCGGGAAGCGCCGGCGTCGCCCAGGGCAGGATGAAGATGACCAGAACCGCTTTGACCCACCATCCCTTGCGCATGAAGAAGCCGGACAGCAGGAAGGCCAACGCCATCTTCGCGTTCACGCCGATGCCCACGTACAACAGCGTATTGATGACCGCCGTCAGATAGCGCGGATCGTCGAAGAGCTGGCGATACAGCGCCGGATCGCTGCCCATCCACAGTCCGTAGACAACGGGATAGAGGACAAACGCAAAGAAGATGAGGACGTAGGGCAGCGCGAACGCGACGGCCCAGAGACGGTCAGAGCCATAGAGGCCGCCGCGTCGAGCGGGCCGCCTGATCGCAACGGTCGTCAGGCGCCGTCCAACCGGAAGCGCCTGCTGGGTTATGCTCATGTGGCCCTCGTGAGGCTGTCAGAACGTGACAGCCGAGAAGATCGCCTCCGCTCGCTTGAATGCCTTGTCGATCGCCTGTTCCGGCGTCATGCCGTTCTTGATGACGTCAGCATGCGCCTGCCCCCAGAGCTGCTCGGCGCTCACCTGGCCCCAGGCGGGGTTGAACCCTTCGTAGTTCGAAGTCGTCGGCCCCAGCACTGCCTCGGTCACATAGGGGGGGCGATGCGGGTCCGCCGGATCGAGCCACCACGGGTCATCCTTGACGATCTGCGGCATCGCCGGCACCCAGCGTCCAAGGCCCACCTTCAGGTTGTCGTTCATGACCTTGGGTTGCATCCAGTACTTCATGAGGTCCTTGGCGACCTCGACGTTTTTCGCCCCCTTCGGAATGAAGCCGCCGCCGGCATTCACCTGCGCCGCCATCGGCTGGCCGTCGTTGCCGTTGGGCAGACCCATGGTGACCATGTCATGCATATAGGCCTGCGTGTCCTTGATCATCGCCAGCTCGGTCGAGATCGTGCCGTCGAAGTCGACGAGGAACACCTTTTCATGGAAGGCGTTGTTGTCGTCCGCATCGTTCCAGCTCAGCGCCTCGGGCGGTACGAAGCCCTGCTTGTAGGCGTCGGTCAGGTAGGCGACGGACTTGATCGCCGCTTCGCGCACCTTCGGGTCGTCGGTGTGCAACTTACCATCCGGCGTGACCATCGTGCCGCCGTTGGCAATCACGAAGGCCGCGAACAGGCCGTTACCGTCGTTGGGCCCGACCGTGGTGATTTGCAGGCCAAGCGCATAGATCTTGCGCATGCCCTTGCCGCGAAGTTCCTTTTGCGCCGGCTTGAAGAAATCCCAGAACGCATCCCACGTCTTCGGCGCATCGGACAGTTTCAGGCCGGCCTTCTCGACCAGGCTGCCCCAGATGTGGAACGGTATGCAGGCCTGCTTGATCGGCGCAAGATAGTAGCTGTGGGCTTTTGCAGTCTTGTTATAGAAAGTCGAGCATTCCCTGGCCGTCTTCGAAAGCTGCGCTTCATAAGGCTTAACGATGTCGCTGACATCGACCAGCTTGTCGTCAAACGCGTTCTGCGGAATGATGGACTGCGGCGCGTCCATGAAGACCAGATCGGGGACGTCGCCGCTGGTCAGCGCAGAGACCGTCTTCTGGTTCTGCGCCTGGAACGGCATGATGCTGTAGTCGAGCGTATTGCCGCTCGCCTTCATGTAGTCCGCGGCCAATTGCTTGAAGGCATCGTCCTCCGCCTTCACGAACCCCTGGTTGACCCAGACGGTCGCGGTCGTAGCGGCAGCATTGGCAATATACGGTTTACCCAGGGCGGTCGCGGCAGCGAATCCAACGGAGCCGCGCAGCACCGATCTCCGGCTATACTTGTCCATTCCCATCACCCTCCCATGCGGAGCGCTACTCTTTCGAAGCGTCCCAAATTTCGTTGGTATGATGTAGGCAAACAACCGGCGCTGATGCTCGCAAACGGCCCATGCGATGTCAATGAGACTGTAGTCTCGATTGAAATTCGACTTGGCAGAAATCGGCCGCAGGTTTTGTGCTACGCGCAAATCCGGTTTTGGCCCTTGGGTAGCCGCCATCAAGCCATTTTCATTTTGATTGGGCCCGTGCCGAAATAGTCCGGTTTTCGGGAAACGGCGACCGGATACAGGTTGATGATCGCAGCGGCTTGACCGCAGTCCCTTGGCAAGGATTGTTGATCGGGCCATTGCGGCGACGCCGACGCCCTATTTTTGCCGCCACCGATCCGCAAGAACCGTCGGTAAGCCAAACTGACCAATTGGGCCAGAATCGCACCTTGACGGGACCGCAGCGCGATCTATCTCGCGTTTGGCCACGGCGTTTGAGAAAGCTAGCTTGATGACCGACCTGCCCGTGACGTCCGAACAGACGCCCGATGTCGCGGAAACCGTCGGTTTCTTGCGGCGATTTTCCGACATGATGGCCACGGGCTACAACGCGGCTTATTTGAAGCGCGCGGCGGATCTCCTGGAAAGCTTCACCGCGCGCCTGGCCGCGTCGTCGGATGAACAGGAACTCTGGCGATACAAGTATGAAACTCTGAGCCGTCATGCCGACGCGCTGGAAGCCGAATGCGACAGGCTCAAGCATGACGTCGAGGGGCACCTCGATATCACCGCCTCGGTGCTGGCCGAACGCGACGCGCTTGGGATGACGCTGGCGGTGCGGGAGAACGAGCTTTCAGAGTTCCGCGAGACGCTGCACCGCGAACGCGAGGAACGCGCCGCCGAAGGAGCTGCGCACGAGCAGGACCTGATCGACCTTCGCCAGGCGTTCGATCAGAAGCATGAAACGCTGCAGGCGAGCCTGCAGGCGCGTGGCGAGGAAGGCGACGATCTGCGCAGCCGGCTTGAGCGCGAACGCGCGGACGGCGCTTTAAGGCTGGCGGCCCACGAGGCGGAATTGCACAGGCTTCGCCTTGCCTTTGACGGCGAACGGATCGGCCTGCAGGCGAGGCTGAAGGCGCGGGACGACGAACTCGCGGCGTTTCGCGTCGTCGCCGAGCGCGAGCACGACGCGCTCAGGGAGAAGTTGGCGGCACTCGAAGCCAAGCGCGCCGAGCTTCGCTCCGCCTTCGATCGGATCGGCCAACTCGGAAATCAAGCCGGCGGAGCCAATGATGGCGCCGAAGGCGCCATGCCCCGAAGTTCGGAAACGGGCGCGAGCAGACTTTCGGCACAGTGGGGCCAGCCCGTATTGCTGGTCGGCGAACACAACGCAGTGGTGCCGAAAACCACACTGCTTCAGGCGCGCGCCCAGTTCGAATATCTGGCCCGGGAATTCGTCCCGCTCGGCGATATCGCTTCGCAGGTGATGTGCGAGTTGGGCGCCTATACCATGGACATGGCGCTGATCGGCGGCGAGCCGGCCGACCAATTGGCGGTGGGCGTGGTCGCACAAAGCATCCTCGCCGATGGCGAGAACAGCTGAGTTCGCTTCGCGCTTGCGCTCAGCGTCCGCGAAACGCCGGCTTGCGCTTCTCCATGAACGCGGTTCGTCCTTCCACATAGTCGTGGGAGGCGAAACAGCCATCGACCGCGGCTTGTGCCGCGACGAGATCGCGCTTGTCGGGATCAATGACCGCTTCGTTGACGCACAGCTTGACCGAATTGATCGTCAGCGGCGCGTTGCCGCCGATCGTCCCGGCATAATTGCGCACATAAGTCTCGATGTCGGCGGTCGGGACCACGCGATTGACCAGCCCCATCTGCAGCGCTTCCGTCGCATCGAACTGTCGCGCGGTATAAAAGATCTCCTTGGCAAATGACGGGCCGACGACGTCGACCAGGCGTTTGATGCCCTCAAAGGCATAACCAAGCCCGAGTTTGGCGGCCGGAACCGCGAAGCGGGAATTTTCCGCGGCGATGCGAAGATCGCAGCACAGCGCGACGCTGAGGCCGCCGCCGACGCAATAGCCCTCGATCATCGCTATCGTCGGCTTGGGAAAGTCGATGATGGCGGCGTTCGCCAGCCCCGAAATCCTGCTGTACTCCTCGACGCTTTCCTTCGACGAACGCTTCTCGGCGAATTCGGAAATATCCGCGCCGGAGACGAACGCCTTGCCGCCGGCGCCGCTTAGCACCACCACCCGGATCTGGTCGTCGCTTTCGAACTCGGCCATGATTTCCGGCACCGCCTTCCACATGTCGAGCGACACGGCGTTATGTCGCGCCGGATTGTTGAACTGCATCCAGCCGACCGGCCCGTCCTTTTTGGCGAGCATCCGCTCGGTCGAGGTCTTCATGGCATCCTCCTGATGTTTATTTTCGTCATTGCGAGGAGCACTTGCGACGAAGCAATCCAGCTTTGGAGCAAAACGATGGAAAGCTGGATTGCTTCGTTCGCTTCGCTCCTCGCAATGACGGCTGTGGGTTCAAACGATCTTGCGCGCGCGAAACGCGGCGATCGCCTTGTCGTCATAGCCGTATTCACTGAGAATCTCCTCGGTGTGCTCACCCTTCTCGGGGGTGCCACGTACCATTTTCCCCGGGGTGCGGCTGAGCTTGATCGGCTGGTTGACGACGGCGATATCGCCGAGCACGTCCTGATGCACGGGTGCGGCCATGCCGAGATGTTTCACCTGCGGGTCGGCGAACACCTCGTCCATGCGGTTGATCGGGCCGCAGGGCACGCCGGCCTTGTTCAGCTTGGCGATAAGATCGACGCTCGACTGCTGCTTCGTCACCTCGGAAATGATCTGATTGATGGCGGCGCGGTTCTTCGAGCGCGCCGCATCCTCGGCGAAGCGCGCATCGTCGAGCAGTTGCGTGAGCCCGAGCGTCTCGCAGAAGCGCTTGAAGATATGCTTGCCCGCGGCGGCGATATTGATGTGGCCGTCGCTGGTCGGAAACACGC
Source organism: Bradyrhizobium sp. (assembly GCF_035484855.1). Lineage (GTDB taxonomy): Bacteria > Pseudomonadota > Alphaproteobacteria > Rhizobiales > Xanthobacteraceae > Bradyrhizobium. The sequence continues at coordinate 51,853 of NZ_DATHOP010000101.1, read as the reverse complement.
CGGTCGGGATGCTGGTCGGGTGGTCGTTGCCGGCCTGGCCGGGAACGTCTTTCGCGATCAGCCAGCGCGCCGCCTGGAAATCCAGGAGCGAGATTTGCGCTCCCAAGAGCGACGACTGCACCCACTGCCCCTCGCCGGAAACCTCGCGCTCCAGGAGCGCGACTAGGATTCCCATCGCGCAGAAGATGCCGGCGCCGAGATCGGCGACGGGAATGCCGACGCGCACCGGACCCTGGCCGGGAAGACCCGTGATCGACATCAGCCCGCCCAAACCTTGCGCGATCTGATCGAAACCCGGCCGTTCGCGATAGGGGCCGTCCTCGCCGAAGCCGGAAATCGAGCCATAGACGATGCGCTTGTTGATCGCACGAATCGTCTCATAGTCGATGCCGAGACGGAACTTGACGTCCGGGCGATAATTCTCGATCACGACATCGGCTGTTGCCACCATCTTCTTGAAGATCGCGATGCCGTCGGGTTCCTTCAGATTGAGCGTCAGGCTGCGCTTGTTGCGATGCAGGTTCTGGAAATCGGGCCCGTGCCGCGGTCCGCCCATGTCGCTCTCGTCGAGTCCCTTGGGAAGCTCGATCTTGATGACGTCGGCGCCCCAATCGGCCAGTTGCCGGGCCGCGGTCGGTCCCGCCCGCACCCGCGTCAGATCGAGCACCTTGAAACGGGCGAGCGCCTTCGAGGCGGGCGTGAAAGACATGCGGTTGGCTCCAGTTCTTTTCTATTTGACCAGTTTCAGGCGATCAGCGCCATCTGGCGCGGTTCGAATTCGAGCCAGGCGCTGGCGCCGACCGGGAAGTCGTCCATCGGCGAGGTCGTTACCCTTAGCGTCATCGCGCTCTCGCGCGGCTTGACGACGTAATCCCAGTGTTCGCCGAGAAACGCCCGCTCCATAATGACGACTCCGACGGCGGCGCAGCCATTGTTAGCGGTCGGCGGCGCTTCCGAAAGCCGCATGCTGTGCGGCCGCACCGAAAACACCGCCTTTCCTCCGGCAGGTACGTCGCGCTCGAAACCCGCGTGCGGCAGCGCAAAACCGTCGAACGCAATCTGCCGCCCGTCGCTCGTACCCTCGATGAAATTGGTGCGCCCGATGAAGCCTGCCACAAAGCGCGTCTTCGGCTTGTCATAGAGCGCGCGGGGCGCATCGACCTGCTCGATGCGGCCGCCGTTCATGACGGCAATTCGATCCGAGGTCACCATGGCTTCGGCCTGATCGTGCGTCACGTAAACCGTGGTGACGTGGAATTCATCATGCAGGCGGCGGATTTCGAAACGCATTTCCTCGCGCAAGGTGGCATCCAGATTGGACAGCGGCTCGTCCAGCAGCAGCACGGAAGGGCGGATCACGATCGCGCGCGCCAGCGCCACCCGCTGCTGCTGGCCGCCAGAGAGTTCGGCCGGATAACGGTCGGCGAGATGGCTCATATGGACGACTTCCAGCATCTCGCCGACGCGGCGCCTCACTTCGGCCCTCGCGATCTTGCGCAGCTCGAGTCCGAACGCGACGTTCTGCTCGACCGTCATGTTCGGCCAGATCGCATAGCTCTGGAAGATCATCGACATCTGCCGCCGGTCCGGCGGCACCGAGCCGGAAGGCGAGGAGAGGATCTGGCCGTCCATCTCGATCGTGCCGAGCGTGGGATCGATGAAGCCCGCGATCATCCGCAAGGTCGTGGTCTTGCCGCAGCCGGAGGGTCCGAGCAGCGAGACGAATTCTCCGGATTGCAGTTCGAGATCGATATTGTCGACCGCGAGGAAATCGCCGTAGCGCTTGCTGACGCCAGACAGTTTGAGCCTGCTCAACTATTCCTCCGCAGCATGAAATCACGCCCGATCACTTTCGATCCGATGGCGGCGATCGCCACCGTCGCCACCAGCAGGATGACGCCAAGCGCCGCCAGCACCTCGAAATTGCCTTCTTCCGACAGGTCGAACAGCATCACAGAGATCACGCGCGTGTTGGGCCCGACCAGGAAGATCGCCGACGACAATTCCCGCGTCGCCGGGATGAAGACCAGGATCCAGGCGCCGGCCAGACTCTTCTTCAGGAGCGGAATCAGCACCTTGCGAATCGCCAGCAACCGGCTGCCGCCGAGAATCCGCACGGCCTCTTCCATCTCCGGATTGATGCTGCGCAATCCCGCCGCGCTCGACGTGTAGGCAATCGGGAGAAAGCGCGTGGTAAAGCCGAGGATCAGGATGGTCGCGGTGCCGTAAAGCGCCAGCGGCGGCGGCGCGTAGGCGGCATAGAAGCCGATCGCCAGCACGATGCCGGGAACCACGAATGGCGCCATGCAAAGGAACGCCAGCACGTTGCTGAACGGCACCAGCTTGCGATTGACGACATAGGCAATGGCCAATGTCAGGCTGATCGCGGCGAACGCTGTCACCCCCGAATACACGAAAGTGTTGACGATGGTCTGCTTTGCCTGGGTCTGCTCGAATAGCAGATAGTAGAAATTATGCAGGGTCAGATTGTCGAGGCTGAAGCCGCGGCCCCAGGCCTTGGCGAACGCCGCCTGGATCAGCACCAGCATCGGCAGAAACACCGACAGCGCGCAGACCAGCAGCGCGTAAGCGAGCATCGCCCAGCGCCACGCCCCGAGCGCGATCATTCGCCGTTCGCCGCCCTTGCCGGTGACGGACGTGTAGCCCCTGCGGCCCAATATTCTTCGTTGTATCCAGAACATCAGCACGGTGATGGCGAGCAGCGGCATGGCATAGGCGGCGGCTTCCTCGACGCGAACCGGATACTCGAAGAATTGCCAGAGCTGCGTCGACACCACGTTGAAGCGGGCGGGCAGCGCGATCAGCGCCGGCGCGCCGAACAGCGCGATGGCTTCGAGAAAGCTGATGATGATGCCGCCGATGATCGCGGGCGTCACCAGCGGCAGGGTGATGCGCAGCGTGGTACGCAACGTGCGAGCGCCGAGAATATTGGCGGCGTCCTCCATCTCCGACGACACCAGGTCGAGTGCCGAACTGGTGAACACGAAGGTGTAGGGAAACGACGTCACGGCGATGACCAGGATCAGGCCGGTCATCGAATAGATGTTGAAAATGCCGTGGCCGGCGCCGGTCAGCGCCATCCAGACCTTGTTGAGCCATCCGGAATTCGGTCCCGCCAGCAGAATCCAGCCGATGGCGCCGAGATAGGGCGGCGTCACGAAAGCGGCGAACACCATCAGCCTGATGAACGCCTTGCACGGCATGTCGGTCCGCGATATCGCCCAGGCGATCGGGACACCGAAGCAGGTGGCGAGCAGCGCGACGCCGACGCCGAGCTCCAGCGAATTCAGAAGCGACTGCAGATGCCTGATGTTGCCATAGGCGGAGCGGTAGTTGGCGAGCGTGAAGTGTCCGGTATCGGTTTGCTGCAGGCTCGAGATAATCAGCCGCAGCACCGGATTAAGGATCAGGAACGCGAGCACCGCGATCAGCGCCAGCCACAACAACAGGCTGGCGTCGAGCCGCCGCAATCTTGAAGCAACACCGGAAAAATGCAGCGCCCGGATTTCGAGGGAGTTGTCGGTCACGTTCTTTGTCCTGTCGTGACCTAGACGCCGAAGGTTTCACGCCATTGCTTGATGACTTCCGGCACGCCCTTGGTGATTTGTTCGACCGTCGGTCGGATGACCTTCAGATCCTTGGCGGATTTGGCGCCCTTGGGCACCGAGACTTCCGGCCTGATCGTCTCGTTGAAGTGGTCCACCCAGATTTGCGAGGCTCCCGGGCTGAGCAGGAATTCCATGTACAGGCGGGCCGCATTGGGATGCTTGCAACCCTTCATGATGCCGGACGAGGCGATGATCAACACGGTGCCATCGGTCGGATAGACCATGGCGAGCGGGTTACCCTTCTGCATACTCTCGAGCACCGTGCCGACCGGCCCGGAGCCCGCGATGGCGCTCTCTCCCGCGTTCAGCATCGTGACCGTGTCGTTGATTGAACGGCCGACCCGCGGATTGTTCTTCGCCAATTTCTCGAAGAAATCCCAGCCGTATTGATTGCGCAGCGTCAGCGCCCAGGTGCCGACATAGCCGCTGAAGCCGGGATGACCGAGCGCAATATTGTCCTTCCATTTGGGATCGAGCAGGTCGGTCCAGTTTTTGGGCGCGTCGGCTTCCTTGACTTTGGCGGTATTGTATCCAATCCCGATCATGCCCGCGGAGTTGACGAAATAAAACCCGTCCGGATCGTAGTTCTTGTAGATGTCGAGCACCTTGCTGGAATTGTCCGGAACATATTTTTCCAGCGCGCCGATTGCTTTCAGTGCGACGTAGTGACCGAGATCCGTCGAGCTCAGGACGTCGCACTGGATGGCGCTGGCCTTGATTTCCTGGGTGACGCGCTGATAGGCCACTTGCGCGGTGGTGCGGAGCACGTTGACCTTGATGCCGGGATAGAGCTGCTCGAAACTGCGCCCGAGCGCTTGCGCCGTGATGTCGTCGGATTGCGCGGTGTACCAGGTCAGCTCGCCGCCCTCTTTCTTGGCGGCCTCAAAGAGTTCCGTCTCGTGCGGCGTCATCGATGGGGCAGGTTGAGCACGGGCCTTTCGGCTTGAGCCGAGCATCAGAAGCGCTGACCCGCCGATAATGAAGTTGCGCCTCTGGATTGGGAACATATCGAGCCTCGCCTGAATTCCGTTTCTTGTTCAGGCGATTATGCTGGCATTTCGCGCGGGCTTCAATTCATTCCAGAGCGTGGCAGCTCACACTTTGGAAGGGCTTGGCGTGCGCTGCACCATGCAATAGCCATACTGTGAATTGCAATGCGCGGTCAGGCCGCCACAAAAACGAGCAGCGCGCCATTGGCGGCGGCCGGCGCGACCAATACCCGGCCGTCACCGCGGAACCCGGTCTTGCCGACGGCTTGCTCGACGGCGGCGAGATCGCCTGTCGCAAGCACGAGGCCGGCGCCGCCGCGCTCGGGAATCCCGGCCAGCGCGACGCCGGGATAGCGCCGGCCCAACTGATCCCTGGTCAGGAATACGAAATCGGCGCGATCCCGACCGGAGGCCACCGTAACCGCGCCATCGGGCTCGGTGCTGATCGCGCGGTCGGTCATGTGTGCCAGATGTGCGGCCTCTTTTGCCAGCTCGGGCGAAACGGCAAGCACCTGGAGGAGGCGCTTTGCAGCATTGGCATGCCGCTGCAATTCCGGAATCCAGACGGTCTCCCGCGTCTTGTGCTGGCAGGCGAAAATGCGCATTCCGGCCGGTGCCTCCTCGATCGGCCACTGAAACGTCCGGAATCTGGCCGCCGATTGGGTACCGTCGGGCATCGTCACCGGCCGTTCGAAATCGGTCGGGCCAAGCGGAATGTAGCCGCGCGCGCGAATTTCTTCGGCGCCCGCGGCGGCGTCTGATGTGGTGAAGGCGACGCGTTCGATGCCTTCGCCGCGGCGCGCGAGCAAGGCCCGGCTCGGCGCATTATGTTCGGTTTCCGTGAGTACGCCGAGCAATTCGATATAGTCGTCGCCGAGCATGATCGTGTAGTTGCCCGTTCCCATCTTCGCGGAATGCGTGCCGCGCGGTGAAACCGTGAAGCCGAGCTGCTTCCAGTTGACGGCGGCCTTGTCCAGATCCCTGACCACGACAACGGCGTGGTCGACCCCGATGATGTTTTTCATCACCATTGCTGTCCCCCTGTTGGTGTAAGGTAACCAGATCGGCTTGATGGCCGCAACGCATGTTGCACTCCGCCGATATGCGCGAGAGGCTTACGCGATAGGGGCAGTCTCCGATCCGCCGGAGGCTGCAAAAGCCCTTTCAAAGGCGACCAAGTGTTGTAATCTTCAGGGCTATGTATCGATAATCGGGGGGAATGGGATGCGATTGGTTACGTTAGCATTATCGTCTCTAATTCTTCTTGCGAGCCTTCAGGTTGCTCAGGCCGCTGGCCCATTCGGCAACATCCGCGTTGGTGCCTGGACTGGCGGTGCTTATACGGATGACAACAGCGGGGCCTTCTCTCATTGTGCGGCTGCGACGTCATACTTGAACGGCGTTAACGTCATTGTCGGACAAAACGCCAATTCGTCCTGGCTGCTCGGCTTCGGGAATCAAGCGTTTCACCTGACAGCCGGCGAAACTTTTCCCATCGATGTCACCTTCGACGGCCAGGCGCAGGTGCGCTTGTTTGGAACGGCCGTTTCACCGGCTCTCGTCACTGCGATCTTGCCTCCGCATGCGGCCCAGCAGCTGCGAAAGGCCAGCCTCATGGTAGCGCTGGCAAAAGGCGCGACATACCAATTCAATTTGACGTCTACGGGTCCATTGTTACCCGTCCTGGCGAACTGCGTCGCCAAAACGAAATCGGCGGGCGTATCGAATGCCGGCGACTTTTCCGTGCCACCACCCAAAGCTGGTACGGCGAACCCCGTTGTCGCTTCGGCCACGCCTGGTCCATCCCAAACAACCACCGCGAAAAAGATCGACAAGAGCGGCACCGGTTTCGTGGTCAGCTCGAACGGACATATCTTGACCAACCAACACGTGATCGATGGTTGTGTAGGAGAAATTCACGGAAACCTGAGCGGCGAATCTCCAATGGCGCTGCGAATCGTCTCAACCGACGAGACGAATGATCTGGCATTGCTGCAAGGCACGGCAACATCATTAAAGGACGTCGCGACCATTCGCGAAAAGGCCATTCATCCAGGCGACGCGGTTGTGGCCATCGGATACCCGTTTCACGGATTGCTGACCTCGGACTTCACCGTGACCACAGGCATCGTAAGTTCGCTTAGCGGCGTATTTAACGATACCCGCTACCTCCAGATCAGCGCTGCCGTTCAGCCGGGCAACAGCGGTGGCCCACTTTTGGACTCGAGCGGTCACGTCGTTGGAATGGTGGCCGCCAAACTGAACGCGATAAAGTTTGCGAAAGCAACCGGAGACATACCGGAGAACATCAACTTCGCCATCAAGACCGGCGCGCTTCGAGATTTCCTGGACAATAGCGTGGTGTCGTATCAAACGGCAGGCGCGAGAGATGAGCTGAAGACTGCGGACATGGCCCACGATGCAAGGGCCTATACGCTTCTCATTTCATGTACTGCGACCGAGCAAACCGAAACCGCAAAGAAATAAAGCGCGTTGAAATCGCCCAATACCTCCGTGTTGAATGCCGCAACTGTTCGCTGGCCGGATTCGCTGTGGGCCGCCGTGACGCCGCCCGGGCCGGAACTGCCGGCGCTCGCCGGCGACGCGCAAGCCGATGTCGTCGTGATCGGCGGCGGATTTACCGGGCTGTCGACCGCGCTGCATCTGCGCGAAGCCGGCGTCGACGTCGCCGTGGTCGAGGCGATGGAGCCGGGCTGGGGCGCCTCGGGCCGCAACAACGGCCAGGTCATCCCGACATTGTCGCGGCCCGATCCCGACGACATCATTCGCAAGCACCGCGCGGTGGGCGAACGCTTCGTTGCGCTGCTGCGCGACAGTGCCTCGACGCTGTTCGATCTGGCGCGGCGCTACCAGATTCAAGCCGAGCAGGAACAGACGGGATGGATCCAGCCGGTGCATTCGCCCGGCCGCATGGGGATTGCCGAGCGCCGGGTCCGGCAGTGGTCGAAATTCGGTGCGCCGGTGGAGATTCTCTCGCGCGACCAGACGCGCGCGATGCTGGGATCGGACGCCTGGTTCGGCGGCTTCTGGAACAAGTCCGGAGGTCACATCAATCCGCTCGCGTTGTCGCGCGGACTTGCTCGCGCCGTGCTGGAGCGTGGCGGCCGCATCTTCGCGCGCTCGGCGGCAACAGGCTTTGAGCGGCGCAATAACCGGTGGGTGGTCGAGACCGCGCGAGGCAAGATCAGCGGCAGAGCCCTGATCGTGGCGACCAATGCCTACACCGGCGAGTTCTCGAAACGGCTGGCGCCCGACATCGCGCACGAGGTCGTGCCGGTGCTGTCCTGGCAGATGGCGACGCAACCGCTTTCCGAAAGCGCCCGCAAGAGCGTCATTCCCGGCCGGCAGGCGATGTCCGACACCCATGGCGAACTCTACTTCGCCCGCTACGATGCCAGAGACCGCCTCGTCACGGGCGGCGCCGTGATCGGTCCGGGCGACAAGCCCGCAAGGTTGAAGAAGGCCGTCGCCGAACGGGTGCAACGGTTGTGGCCGCAGATCGGGCCAGTTCATTTCGACCACGTCTGGAACGGTTACGTCGGCATGACGACGGATTTCCTGCCGCGCATTCATCGGCTCGGCCCCGATGCCTTTGGCTGGACCGGCTGCAACGGCCGCGCGGTCGCGCTTTCGATCGCGCTCGGGGCTGAATTTGCAAAGGCGGTGCGCGGCGTTCCCGACGGCGAACTCGCGCTGCCGTTCACTGACCCCGCGCCGATCGCGGTGCACGCGCTGCTGCGTCGCCTGGCGCCGCTGATGCTGATGGTCTATCGGCGGCGCGACGCGCGCGAGATCTCTTAGCCTGGCTTCTCGCCTGACTTGACACGGGGCTTGCTCCAAGGGACCGTCCCGGCCTGCATTCGAAGCAGGCCAGAGTGCAAGAAAAGACAAATTGGAACACAAGAACATGGATCAGATTGACGTCGCGATCATCGGTACCGGCTGGTGTGGGGGCATCCGGGCGGACGCCTGTGCCGCGCATCCGCTGGTGGGTGGCGTGCACATCGCCGAGAACCGGCCCGAGCGGTTGAAAGAGGTTGCGGCGAAGATCGGCGCCAAATCGGCGACCTCGGATTATCGCAGCCTACTGGAGAACAAGGATATCTCAGCCGTCTTCGTCTGCGCGACGCCCGAGACCACGCATTTTCCGATGACGCGGGATTTCCTGCGCGCCGGCAAGCACGTGTTCCTGGAAAAACCGATTGCGCTGGAACTCGAAGAGGCGGACGAGCTGATTTCGATCGCGCGCGCGAACAAGCTCAAATTCACCATCGGCTATTCGCAACGCTTCAATCCGAAATTCGCCTACGTCAAGCAGTGCGTCAGCGACGGCACCATCGGCAAGCCTGTCAGCGTGCTGGTAAGCCGGCATATCTCGCGCAGCCTCGGCAAGAAGATCAGCGGCCGTGTGAAACTTTCACCGGCCGCGATGGAATCGACCCACGATCTCGACTTCGTGCTCTGGTGCCTGGAGCCGGCCAAGCCCGTGCGGGTCTATTCGCAGGTGAATTACGGCGCGATGCGCGAATCCTCGGGCAACGACATCCCCGATCTGCAATGGATGACCGTGACCATGGACTCCGGCCTCAGCTTCGTGGTCGGCGGCGGCTGGAGCCTGCCGCCCGGCTATCCGAACTTCTCCTCGACCTGGATCGAACTTGTGGGAACCGAAGGCGCGCTGATGGTCGACGACACCCATCGCGACGTCATGCTCAACACCATGAAGCACGGCGCGGTGTTTCCGATGTCGACCATGCCCGGCGAATCCGTCGGCCACGTCTATGCCGGCCCGATGGCGTCCGAGACCGTGCATTTCGTGGAAGCGGTGGCGCTCGACCGGCCGGTGCTGGTGACGCCCGAACAGGCGCGCCGCGTGATGGAGCTTTATATCGCCGCGGACTTGTCGGCCGAACTCAACGAGCCGGTGACGCTGCCGCTGGAGAACAAGCGGCCGACGAAAGTGGCCGTCGGGATATAGCGCGGTGGTGATTTCTCCCCTCCCCACCGCTTCGCGGGGGGAGGGGAGAAGAAATCCTAGGAGCCCTCCGCGGCCTTCACCAGCGCGATCAGCTCGCTGCCATAATGCTCCAGCTTCTTGTCGCCAATCCCCGCGATACCGCGGAGGTCGTTCAGCGATTTCGGGCGCGCCGAGGCGATGCCGTCGATGGTGGAATCGTGCAGCACGACGTAGGCCGGTACGCCGCGGCTGCGCGCCGTCTGCGAACGCCATGCCCGCAAGGCTGCGAGCAAGGTCGGGTCGCCCGCTTTGCCGGCAGCATTGGGTGCGGCCGCGAGATCGCCGCGCCGTGATTTCGACCGGATGGCGCGGTTGCGGCCGCCCGGGATTTCCTCGCGCAGCATCACATCCGTCTCGCCCTTGAGCACGCCGCGTGCGCTTTCGGTTAGCTTCAGCGCGCCGAAAGCCTCGCTGTCGACGCGAAGATGGCCCATCGCCACCAGCTGCCGCAATGCGGCGCGCCACTGCTTTTCGTTGAGCTCGCGGCCGATGCCGAACACCGAGAGCCGGTCGTGCCCGAATTGCGTGACGCGCTCGGTCATGCGGCCGATCAGGACGTCGATCAGGTGCATGGCGCCGAATCGCTGCCCGGTGCGATAGGCGCAGGACAACAGTTTTTGCGCGATCACCTTGCCGTCGCGCAGCTGCGGCGGCGACAGGCAGTTGTCGCAATTGCCGCATTTGGCCTCGCCCAGCCGCTCGCCGAAATAGCCGAGCAGTCGGGTGCGCCGGCAGTCGGCGGCCTCGGCGAGTCCGACCAGCGCTTCCAGCTTGCCGGTCGACACCCGCTTGAACGCGTCGGAACCGTTGGACTCCTCGATCATGCGGCGCTGCTGCACGATATCGGACAGGCCATAGGCCATCCAGGCGCTCGACGGCTTGCCGTCGCGCCCTGCGCGGCCGGTCTCCTGATAATAGGCCTCGATGCTCTTGGGCAAATCGAGGTGGGCTACGAAGCGCACGTCGGGCTTGTCGATGCCCATGCCGAAGGCGATGGTGGCGACGATGACGACGCCGTCTTCGTTGATGAAGCGGTCCTGATGCCGCGCGCGCGTCGCGGCATCCAGCCCCGCGTGGTAGGGCAGCGCCGTGATGCCGGCATCCGCTAGCGTATTAGCGACATCCTCCACCTTGGCGCGCGACAGGCAGTAGACGACGCCCGCGTCGCCCGCATGGCGTTCGCTGATAAAGGCTTTCAGCTGGGACGGCGCGTTCTGCTTCTCGACGATTTCATAGCGGATGTTCGGCCGGTCGAAACTCGCGACGAAGCGCGGCGCATCGGCAAGCCCAAGCCGCTCGACGATCTCCTGGCGGGTGAGCTCGTCGGCGGTCGCGGTCAGCGCGATCCGCGGCACCTCGGGAAAGCGTTCCGCGATCGCCGAAAGGCCGATATATTCGGGACGGAAGTCGTGGCCCCATTGCGACACGCAATGCGCTTCGTCGATCGCAAACAGCGCGATTTTCGCGCGACCGAGCAGGGACAGGCAGCGCGGCGTCAACAGCCGCTCCGGGGCGACGTAAAGCAGATCGAGATCGCCGGCGATGAGCCGCGCCTCGACCGCGTTGGCCTCTTCAAATGACAGCGTGGAATTCAGCACCGCCGCCTTGACGCCGGCCTCGAGCAGGCCCGCGACCTGGTCGCGCATCAGCGCGATCAGCGGTGAGACCACGATGCCGCAGCCGTCGCGCAACAGGGAGGGCAATTGATAGCACAGCGACTTGCCGCCGCCGGTCGGCATCAGCACCAGGCAATTGCCGCCGTCCGTCACGTGCCTGACGATTTCTTCCTGCGCGCCGCGAAACGCGGGCAGGCCGAACACGGAATTCAGCACCGAAAGTGCTTCGGAGGAATCGAACTCACCGCGTTGGGCCGAGGTCATGGCGGATAGTTTACCCATCGACGGCCTCAACGCCACATCCCGCGCATGCGCGCGCCGACATCGATGCGCGGCCCCTGGCTTGCATTGCGCGCCGCGGCTCCAGCCACCATGCGCGGCCAGGTCGTCTTCTCGAACAGGCCGAGCAGGCGATCGGGAATGAAGCGTGTCCGCGCGGCATAAACGTGGCGATCGCCTCGCGCCTGCTGGCCGTGGGTGAAGAAACGCTGCGGCACCATGAGATGCAGATCGTCGCGGGCGCGGGTCATGGCGACGTAGAGCAGGCGGCGTTCCTCCTCGAGCTCGGCGCTGGTGCCGGCGCCGAGATCGGACGGCATGCAGCCGTCGACGACGTTGAGCACGAACACCGACTTCCATTCCTGCCCCTTGGCCGAATGGATGGTCGACAGGATCAGATAGTCCTCGTCGAGCAGCGGCACTCCCGCCTGGTCGCTGGTGGCGTCCGGCGGGTCGAGCGTCAGTTCGGTCAGGAAGCGCTCGCGGGAGGGATAGCCGCTGGCGATCTGTTCGAGCTGGATCAGATCGGCGCGCCGGGTGTCGGAATCCTCGTGGATTCGGTCGAGATGCGGTTCGTACCAGAGGCGCGCGCGTTCAAGGTCGGCCGGCCAGTTCGAATGGCGGATAGCCGCAACCGTGTGGACGAACATGTTCCAGTCGTCGCCGGCGCGGGGCGGGGCGGACGCGGTCACAAGCGCCGCGATCGGATCGGCGCTGTCGGCCATGTGATCGAGCACCCGCTGCGCCGAGGTCGGACCGACCCCCGGGATCAGATGCAGCAGCCGAAAACCGGCGACGCGATCCCTGGGATTTTCAACGAAACGCAACAGCGCCAGCATGTCCTTGATATGGGCGGCATCGAGGAATTTCAGGCCGCCGAATTTGACGAAGGGGATGTTGCGGCGGGTGAGTTCGATTTCCAGCGAGCCGCTGTGGCTCGAGGTGCGAAACAGCACCGCCTGCTGCTTCAGAAGCGCGCCAGTCTCGCGATTTTCCAGCACGGCTTCGACGATGCAGCGTGCCTGATCGGCCTCGTCGCGAATGCTGACGAGCAGGGGCTTTGCACCGGAGGTCCGGTCGGTCCAGAGATTCTTGGTGAAGCGCTCGCGGGCGAGGTCGATCACGCCATTGGCGGCGGCGAGGATCGCCTGCGTCGAGCGGTAGTTGCGATCGAGCGTGATGACGTCGGCCGGCGGCGAGAACTGGCCAGGGAAATCCAGAATGTTACGCACGGTGGCGGCGCGGAACGAATAGATCGATTGCGCATCGTCGCCGACCACGGTGAGGCCGCGCCCGCCGGGCTTCAGCCCCAGCAGGATCGAAGACTGCAGGCGGTTGGTGTCCTGATATTCGTCGACCAGCACATGATCGAAACGATCGCCGATGTCGGTTGCCAGCGCCTTGTCGCTCATGGTCTGCGCCCAGTACAGCAGCAGGTCGTCATAATCGAGTACATTCTGCGCCTGCTTGGCTTCGACATAGGCCGCGAACAGTTCCTTCAACTCGGCGGCCCATCCGGAGCACCATGGAAACGACGACCCCAGCACCTCCTCGATCGCTACTTCCGCGTTGACGCAGCGCGAGTAGATCGCAAGGCAGGTGCCCTTGGTCGGAAACCGCTCCTTGGTTTTGGAAAATCCCTTCTGGTGCCGGATCAGGTTCATCAGGTCGGCGGAATCCTCGCGGTCGTGAATCGTGAACGCGGGATCGAGACCGATCTGCTCGGCGTATTCGCGCAACAGCCGCGCGCCGATGCCGTGGAAGGTGCCGGCCCAGGCGAGCGCGTCCGTCATCACGGAAGCATTGTCGCCCAGCACCTTGCGCGCGATCCGCTCGACCCGTTTCGTCATTTCGGAGGCCGCCCGCCGCGAGAACGTCATCAACAGAATGCGCCGGGGATCGGCGCCGCCGACGATCAGATGCGCCACGCGATGCGCGAGCGTGTTGGTCTTGCCGGAACCGGCGCCGGCGATCACCAGAAGCGGCGCGCACCCGCCCGCTTCGGCCGCGCCATGCTCGACGGCGCGCCGCTGTTCCGGATTGAGGCTTTCGAGATAGGCGGCTGCTGCCACGGATTGATCGTCCCGAGGTGAAAAATCAAACTCCGTGATTCCCGCTGCGCTTACAATGCCTCCGCGCGGCGGCGCATCGGGAAGGGGAATCGCATCGGGATCGACTCTTGGCCGAATAGTATGAACAAATCAAGAACAATGCAAAAAGGCCCGTCTGGGTGGGTAATAAGCCCCGCTACGCTCCCGCCCGCCGCAACGCCTCGGCCACGCTCACGACCGGGACATTGTGGCTTAAGGCGGCTTCCAGCGCATGGCGCAGCAGCGACGGCGAGCATCCATAGGGGCTCGGCACCGTCTTGACGTCGTGGCTGTAGAAGATCAACCAGCCGGCCTTGGCGACGGCTTCGCCGAACGCGCGATCGATACCGTCATAGTCGATCTGCAGATCGATCAGGGGTGTCGCCCGCAAATAGTGCAGGTCGACGGTGCCGCTGTTGATGCCGGGAAGGACGCCCCGGGACGAGCGGAAGGCCTTGCCGAGTTGCCGCTTGCGCGGCAGCGACCCCACGCCGTAGGGATAGGCGAAATTCTCCAGCCTGATCGAGGGGTCGAGCGCGCCCAGATATCGCCGGTTCTTCTCCATCTCCGCGCTCATCGCGCTCGCGTCGAGATCGATGGCGCGCGTGTGCGAAAAGGTGTGGCAGGCGACTTCATGGCCCCTGCGATGCAGGCCCGCGATCTCTTCGGCGCTGGCCCCGGTCCAGTGACCGGACCACCGATCGACCAGCGCGCCCGAGACATAGAAAGTCCCCCGCGCGTCATATTCCTCGAGCAGCGGGGCGCCGACGGTGGCCGCGCTTTTCGCGATATCGTCGAATGTGAAGCTGACCATCGGACCGGTACCCGACAGCCTGAAGGGCGCGGCGCCGAAATGCCGGGCCAGCCGGTTGCTGACGCGCGTTCGCAATTCGGACCAGCCAGAGGGCGTGATCGACGTTGCGCCCATTACCGTGTTTCCATGTCGAGGCGCGGCGACGCCGTGCTCGAGCCATCCGACAGGTATCCAAGCCAATTTGCGAAGATTGCCGTTGCAGCGGCGCCGGCTGCGATGTCCGAGCGAAGCGTGCGCGCGGGCAGCTCCAGGCTGAGCGCCGGCCGCCGTTCGACGTGAGCGCGCGCCTCAAAGGCTGCAAGTCTTTCCTCGGTTTCGCTGTCGAAATAGCCTGACGGGATAGCCGGATAGGTGTCGCGTTCGCCGGCGAGATAGCGCGAGACATCGCGCAGATATTCCCGCTCCAGCGACAGCGCGTCATATTCGGGATGTCCCTGGAAGAACACGAACTGGCTGCGCAGTTTTCTGGCGAAGATATCGACACCGGCTTCGCGCGATTGCGTCAGCACCTGATAACCCCGGGCGGCGAGGTCGCCGGCGCGCAGCTCGTTGAGGCGCGAATGCGCGACCTTGAGCGGCGAGGGGATATCCCGCGTCAGCCAATGGTCGGCGATCTTGGCACAGTCGTAAACTCCCGAACATTTTGTCGTGAGCCGCTGGCGCTCGATGCCGTCGAGATGCAGCACGGCGGCATGCGCGGCCAGGCACGACCAGATCGTCGAGCGCGTGTTGGTTTCCGCCCAATCGATCAGGTCGGCAAGCTCCGGCCAGAACGACTCGCCGGGAAGCGTCGCGGCGTTCGGCTCGGCGCCGGTGACGATCAGGCCATCGAACTTCAGGCGGCCGAGATCGGCGATGTCGGTGTATTGCCGGTCGACCCGCCATTTCGCCGTCTGCGATCGATGTACCGACGGCAGCGCGAAGCAATGGAAATCGATGCGGATGTCGCCGGCGGCCTGCCTGAGCAGGCGCATGAACTGGCGTTCGGTCGCCTTTAGCGCCGCATCCGGCATGTTGTTGACGAGGCCGATCGTCAGATCCACCTCGGCATGACGCGGACGACCGAATTTATCCTCCTCCCGCAGCTGCGCCGGCGCGAGCCCTGGACTGACGATCAGCCGCCGCTTTTCCAACAGCACGGTCATGCCTTGGCTCCGGCCGATCTATTCCGCGGCCTCGAGCCGCTGATGCGCGCTGCAGGCTGCTGCCAGCGCCTGGTCGATATCCTCGATGATGTCGGAAACGTGCTCGATGCCGATCGAGAGCCGGATGGTTTCCGGCAGCACGCCGGCGATGCGCTGCTGCTCGGCCGTCATCTGGCGATGCGTGGTCGAGGCGGGATGGCAGGCGAGCGACTTGGCGTCGCCGATATTGACCAGCCGCGTGATCAGATTCAGCGCGTCATAGAAGCTCTTGCCGGCTTCCATGCCGCCCTTGATGCCGAAGGTGAACAGCGACGAGGCATTGCCGTTGAGATATTTCTGGACCAGCGCGTAATAGGGGCTGTCGGGGAAGCCCGCATAGTTGACCCAGGCGACCCGCGGATCGTTGCGCAGGAAGTCCGCGACCTTGCGCGCGTTCTCGACATGCCGCTCGACGCGCAGCGCCACGGTTTCGATGCCCTGCAGCAGCAGGAACGCGTTGAATGGCGACAGCACAGATCCCATGGTGCGCTGATAGACGCTGCGCGCGCGCTGGATGTAGGCGCTGCTGCCGAATTGCTTGGTGTAGACGAGACCGTGGTAGGACTCATCGGGCTCGTTGAAGGCGGGGAATCGGCGGGCGTGCTCGGTCCAGGGAAAGCGCCCGCTGTCGACGATCGCGCCGCCGAGCGTAGTACCGTGGCCGCCCAAAAATTTCGTCAGCGAGTGGACCGATATGTCGGCGCCGTAATCGAACGGCTTCAGCAGGATCGGGGTCGCAACCGTATTGTCGACCACCAGCGGCACGCCATGGCGATGGGCGAGCTTGGCCAGGGCCTCGATGTCGCAGACATTGCCCGCGGGATTGCCGATGGTCTCGGAGAAGATCGCCTTGGTGTTTTCGTCGATCAGCTTCTCGATCGCGTCGGCCTTGTCGCTGTCGGCAAAGCGGGTGGTGATGCCCTGCCGCGGCAGGACGTATGAGAGCAGGGTGTGCGTGGTGCCATAGAGCTGCGGCACGGAGACGATGTTGCCGCCGGTATCGGCGAGGTTGACGAGGGCAAAATGCAGCGCCGCCTGACCGGTCGCCACCGCGAGCGCGCCGACGCCGCCTTCGAGTTCGGTGATGCGCTTTTCGAGAACGGCCGTGGTCGGGTTGGCGATCCGCGAATAGCGAAAACCTTCCGCCTCGAGGTTGAACAGGGCGGCGCCGTGGTCGGCACTGTCGAACGCGTAAGCCACCGTCTGGTAGATCGGAACCGCAACCGACTTGGTGGTCGGATCGGGATCGTAGCCGGCGTGAATGGCGATGGTTTCGTTGCGCATTTTCAACCTCTACGTCGCGTCGCATTTCAGCATGCGTTTTATTCGCAGCCTCCTTGTTAATGGCGGAGCGTCAAGCCTTCAATAATTAGCGCCAACATTGAGGAAATAACCCTAACGGATGTTCGCCAATTGATTAAAATTGAATCAATTGCCGAGCGCACGCCGGATCTGCTCGCCGATCAGGTCGAGCACGAGGCGGGCCTGCGGAAGTATCGCGCCCATCGCGTGGAAGTTATGAATCATGCCGTCATGACAGATGTGTTCGACCGCGACGCCCGCCGCCACCAGCTTGCCGGCATAGGCGTTGCCTTCGTCGCGCATCGGATCGAATTCGGCGGTATGGATAATGGCGGTGGGAAGGCCCGCGAATTTGACCGATCGAAGCGGCGAGATTCGGGGATCGGCGAGGTCGGTGCCCTCAGGCAGATAGTCGGCAAGGTCGGCTTCCAGCGTCGCCCGGTCGAGCAGGTGATTTTCGGCGAACGCCTCACGCGAAGGTGAAGTATCCTCGAAATCGAGCACCGGGCAGATCAGGCACTGCGCCACGATCGCAGGCCCCGAGTCGCGCAAGCTCTGCTGGCAAACCACCGCGGCGAGCGTCGCACCGGCGGAATCACCACCCACCACCAGCCTCGCCGCATCGATGCCGAGCGAAGCGCCCTGTTCCGACACGAATCGGGTCGCCGCGACGGCGTCCTCGATGGCGGCCGGAAATTTGTGTTCGGGCGCGAGCCGGTAGTCCACCGAAACCAGCCGGCAGCCGCTGGTTTTTGCCAGCGCCGCGCAGATCAGGTCGTGGGTGTCGAGACTGCCCGCCACCATGCCGCCGCCATGGAAGAACACAAAGCCCGGCAGATGTTCGGTCGAGTGGTTGGCGGGATCATAGAGGCGATAGCGAATATCGCCGCCCAGGCCCGGCAATACGCCATCCGTGCCGGTCGCCGCCGCCGCGTCGGCGCGCGCGAACTGCATGAGCTTCGCGAGCGCCTGCCGGCGCGCCTCCGCGCTCGGCCGCGACCTGTCGTTCGGCGCGACCGCCGCCATCATGACGAGCAGACGCTTGGCCAGGGGATCGAGGGGCATGCCGGCTCCGGAGGGCGAATGTAGCGCAACATCGTGGTCTATCAATCGTGAATCGATCGGTATCGCCGGTCTGCTGCGCAAGGGAATCCTTAGGAAATTCCGACAATAGTGGCGGCATTGCGGGCGGCAATTTGGTACTGTGGGCTGAGGATGGCTAACATGATCGCAACGGTAAAGCCGGTCAGTTTTTCGCAGACCTGGACCTTCTTCGAAGGCGCCTGGCACGAAGGCAATGTGCAGATCATGGGACCGCGCACGCATGCGGCGTGGCTCGGCTCGGCGGTGTTCGACGGCGCGCGCGCCTTCGAGGGCGTGGCGCCCGATCTCGACCGCCACTGCGCCCGGGTCAACCAGTCGGCGATCAATTTCAGGCTGAAGCCGGTGGTCGACACCGAGACCTGGCTGGCGCTCGCACGCGAAGGCATGGCGCGTTTCGACGCAGATGCCGAACTCTATATCCGGCCGATGTATTGGCCGCAGACCGGCGCCGGTGGCGGCGTGCTGTTCGATCCGGAAACCACCAACTGGTGCCTGTCCATCTATGTCGCGCCGATGCCGCAGCCGACCGGTACCGCGATCACGCTGTCGCCGTTCCGCCGGCCGACCTTGGAAACCGCTCCGGTCGACTGCAAGGCCGCCTGTCTCTACCCGAACAATTCGCGCGCGCTGATGGAAGCGCAGTCGCGCGGCTTCGGCAATGCCCTGATGCTCGACATGCTCGGCAATGTCGCGGAATTCGGCAATTCCAACGTCTTCATGGCCAAGGACAACGTCGTCTACACGCCGGCGCCGAACGGCACCTTCCTCAACGGCATCACAAGGCAGCGGGTGATCGAGCTGTTGCGCGGCGACGGGATCAGCGTGGTCGAGGCGGTCCTGAGGTATCAGGATTTCCTCGACGCCGACGAAATCTTCTCCAGCGGCAACTTTGCCAAGCTCGCGCCGATCACCCGGATCGACGATCGCTCGCTGCAGCCGGGACCATTCTACAGCCGGGCGCGCAAGCTGTACTGGGAATTCGCGCACGCGTGAATCGCAACTTCGAGCAGGCAAAGCTTCAGGGTCCGTACAGCACCAGTTCGGTATCGGTGAGGTCGGCAAGACGCGGCCGGTGCGGGCCCTTGAAATATTTGCGGCCGCGCGCTCTCGAGAAGATGCCGGTGAGACCGGCGATCGGCCCGTTGGCATCGAGGATCACCGAGATCTTGCCGTGCCGGAGCAGCGCGCGGCCGATCGAGCCTGCGCATTCGACGAACTCGGTGACGTCGCGGCAATAGATCAGCTGCATTGCCGGCGGCGCGATCCAGCCGCGGCGGATGCGCATCGGCACCAGGATGAACGGGAAGGCGCCGCCGTCAGGCGTGCGGCATGCCAGGCTGAGGCAGCCATAGCCCGCGTGCCGCGCCAGCCGTTCGACCTCGGTCCCGCTCAGGCCGTCGATCGCCCTGGTCTCAGGCGAGACGGTCTCGACCGTCATGCCGTTCGGGACGCGCGATAGCGCCGGCAGCGAGAAGAACAACCCGCTGCAATAGGAAGAAAACCCCTGCGCCTCGATGATCGGCCAGGTCCATGTGGCGGGACTGATATTGAGATAGGTGACTTCCTTGCGTCGCTGCGCAATCCCCGTCAGCAGTGGTGCGTAGCCGCGAAACGCCGGATCGACATACCAACTCGACAGATTGCACTGGATCGCGGTTTCGCCGCCGCTGGTCCTCAAGCTGTAGAGCAGCAGCAGCACGCCGACCGGCCTGCCGCCATGGTCGAGCATGTAGCCGAAGCGGGGATAGCCGTCGGGAACCTGGCGCGCCGCCTGGCGGCGCAATCCCTGCATCCAGTAGTCGCGGCGCCGGGTCACAAAGCCGCGCGTCAGAAGGTCCGCGGCCGCGTCGAGATCGGCCTCGGCAATTTCCCGGCAGCGAAGTTTTGGCGTGGCCACGGCCGGATACCGATCCATGGTCAGCGAAGCGCCAGCGTTTCGCGCAACGCAGCCGGCCAGTTGGCGACATCGGTGCCGTGGGTATGGAACATGGCGACCGCCAGCCGATCCATGCCGAACGCGACGCAACCGGTATGCGCCGGCTCGCCATTGGCATCCCTGATGTCCCAGGTGGTGCCGAAATGGTCGCGGTGATAGTTGAAGCTCATGCAGGCGGTCGGCTGCTCCTCGGAGCGCAGCGGCACCAGCAGCTCGAACTTCAGGGATTGCTGCTTCTGGCTGACCGCCTTCATCTGGCCGACCCGGCCGAAGAAGGGATCGCTGGCATAGTCGACCTTGAAGGCGAGGCCGAGGTCGCGCGCGATGCCTTGCGCGCGCACCATCCAGCGCTCGCGGAAGTCGGATACGTCGTCGGGGCTGCCGATGCAGACATATTCGCGCATCCGGAACGACTGCAGCCGGTCGAGATGGCGCGACGGTTCGGCGCGAAAGCAGTCGGAAGCGACGTCGAAGCGCAGCCCGCCGGACGGCAGCGGGCCGCGGCTTGCCGCGATCGGATAGACGGGATAGCAGGCCGCCGGCGACAGCACGAGATCGGCCGGCGACAGCGAGGTGGTCCAGTCGCCGCCGGCATCGAAGCGGCTGACCGCGGAATGGATCTCACGCTCGGTGCCATGCAGGCCGCAGACGCAGCCGAGCAGATTCGGGAAGCTCTTGAGGTAGCCGGATTTTTCCAGAATGCCGCGGTTCATGACCGGCGGAAAGCGCATCACCTCGGTATCGGGTTCGCGATGCCGCGTGATCAGCGCGGCGAGCCGCTCGATCATGTCCTCGTAAAGCGCGGTGCGCGCATAGACGCCGTCGGTGCCCATCTTGTGGAACAGCGCGCCGAACAGGTGGTCCAGCGGGTCGACCGGCGTCGAGATTTCCAGCGAAGCATCTCGGATGGCTACGTTCATGTCTGGCCTTCCATTCCTTCTTTCGATCGGCTCAATCGCGCAATGAAGCGGGCACCGAGCTCATCAGGCTAGCGGTCGCGATATTGGCGAGGATGCGGTCGTTGTTGATCATGATCGGCGCCGACAGCACGTCGCGCAGATGGCGGCCGACGCTGAAATCGCCGTCGTTGCGATAGCCGGACAGGCCGCAGGCGCGCATCGAATGCATCACGGTCTCGACCGCGAGTTCGGAAGCCTCGACCTTGAGCAAGTTGATCTGCGACTGGAAGTCGAGCGACGACAGCGCGCGCTCGTCATGTTCATGGGCCGTATAGGTATCGAGATTGGCCGCGATCATGGCGCGCAGTTTTGCAAGCGATCGCTTGGCCGCGGTGAAATGCGCCGCGCCCGGCGGCATCTGCCCGCCGGCGCCGCGCGCGGCCTTGCGGATGAAGGCCTGCGCGCGTTCGACCGAAGCCGCCGCAATCCCGGCCCAGGCCGATGACCAGCTGAGATGCGCGACCGGCGTCATGGTCTGCGCGTGAATCTTGTCATAGCTCTCGGGGAAGATCTGTGCGGAGCTGCCATTGAACTTCAGCTCGAAGCCGGCGCTGCAGGTGCCGCGCATGCCGAGCGTCTCCCATTCGAGGCTCTTCTCCAGCGTGTAATCGTCCCTGGTCATGGCCAGCAGCACCTGGTCGGAACCGGCGGCGTCGTTGGCGCGGCGGGCGATCGAGACGATGCCGTCGGCCTGCGCGCCATAGGAGATCACGGTGGCGTTGCGGACCAGCGAGATATCGGAGCCGGCATGCTCGACGGCGGCGCTGCTAAAGCGGATATTGCCGCCGTTCTGGCCTTCGGTGGTCGATGACGCCAGCAGCATCTGCTCGGTCGCGACACGGCGCATCAGCGCCTCGTGCCAGTTCGAGCCGGTACCATGGCGGACCAGGCAGGCGACCTTGGTCTGATGCATGGCGAAGATCATCGCCGTGGAAGCGCAGGCGCGGCCGAGCGTGTAGCACATCTCGGTGATTTCCGGGACCGATGCGCCATCGCCGCCGAACTGCAGCGGAATCTGGATGCCCAGCAATCGTTGCTGGCGCGCGGTGTCGATGGCGGTCTGCGGGAAGCGGGCGTCGCGATCGACCTGTTCGGCTTCCGCCGCCGCGACCGATGCCACCGCCGCCGTCCGTTGCGGAAAGCTGCTGCGGTCGACGAAGAATGGTTCGCGGGTCTGATCCGCGGCGGTGTCACGGAACCTGGCTTCCTGCACGTTCATGGCCGATTTGCCCTTGAGATTTGCCGATGCGAGATGCCGCGCGAGGATCGCGGCGGCGTCACATCGATCGCTTCAACCGCTTCCGAGAACCCCAAGGGTAAGGATTTAATTCAAATGCGTCGACGAGATTCAGGGTAAACGCCCGTCGTTTCACCGATGAAAGTTAACCCTTGGTATTTTCGATGCGTGGTTTTTTAGCGATCGCCGTTAGCGTTAAGAACGAAGTAATGGTTAGCATCAAAGGAGAGTCACTGTTTCTCAAGGAGTGGCGGATTTATAGATGCGAATGGCTGGGACCGATTTTACAAATCGCAGGTTCGAGGCGATCGGTGTATCGTCGCGACGACAAATGGGAAATTGAAGATGCAAGCCTTCAGCGCCAACGTTCAGGACCGCATCCTGGCCCTCGTCAAGTCCATTCTCAGGCAGAACGCGATCACAGCGGATGTCCACGCCGAATCGCGGCTGGTGGATGTCGGCCTGACCTCGATGGACATGGTCAATCTGATGCTGTCGGTCGAAGCCGAATTCGATTTCACCATTCCGCAGGATCAGATCACACCGGAAAATTTCCAGTCGGTGCAGACGCTGCAGTCGATGATCGTGCAGCAATTGCGGATTGAGCGGGCGGCCTGAGTTTCCGCCGTGCCGGCGTAACATCGTCATTGCGAACGTAACAACGTCATTGCGAGCGCAGCGAAGCAATCCATAGCGCAGCAAGAAGAAAGAATGGATTGCTTCGCTGCGCGCTCGCAATGACGGTGAGACATACGTCCGCGATCTCGCCGCATCCATTTTTGCGCGAGGTATCCATTTATCTCCCGCCCTCTCAAACAGAGGGCGCAGGGAATGCCGGGCGGCCGATGCGCCCGATAGCCGCGTGTGCAACGGGTAGTAAAAAAACGCACACGCGTTAGTCAGGTCACACCGGAATCACCCGGCATTCCCCACGCAATGGTTTACGGATTACTTCGTGCTCGCCCCGGCGTACCGGGCTTGTTAGCCACCGTCATCCCCGAGAAGCTTGCTTCCCAGGAACTTGACACCAGCGTCGGGGTGCCAGGCCCACACGACTTCTCCGTCCGCAGAAAAACGCCCTCGTCAGAAGCATCCCCTCGCGTCCACTGCATCCCGCCCCGCGTTGTTGACGTTGCGCAACGCCCCTTTGGTGGGGCGGGACGGGAATACATATAGGATAATCCGAATATTCTGACAACCAGAATATTTTTGCAAACCGGGCTTGACAAGCGGACCGAACAAGCACGTCGGGGCGTCGGTGATTTGCCCGTCGGGTCATCGGGCTGGCTTTGCGCGTCTGCTTGCTTGCGGTTCGTTGCCAAAACAAGATAGCTTCGCCGTGCCGGAATCCGGCCACCGGTCAACCATATCATTACGACAGCGTGGACAATCCCAATGAGTGGCGAGCCCTACAAGTCCTGGCAGTGCCGGACCTGCGGTTACATCTATGACGAGGAAAAAGGCGACCCCGATGAAGGGCTGACGCCGGGCACCCGATGGGCTGACATTCCCCAGGACTGGGTCTGTCCGGAGTGCGGCACGCCGAAGAGCGACTTCGACATGGTCGAGATGTAGAGATGACGAGTCGTAGAGTGGGCAAAGCCAACGGGTCGCGCGAATGCGCGCCCGATGATAAACTCAGCGTGCCCACCGTCTCGCGACAACTGAGACCGTCATGGTGGGCACGGCGCGAAGGGCGCCTTTGCCCACCCTACGCATGTCGGGCGGCGTTGGCAGCGGGCAATTGGAGAAACCATGACGAAAGCGATCCTCGGCATTATCGGCGGCTCCGGCATCTACGACCTGCCGGGGCTCGAGAATGCGCGCGAGGAGGCGATTGCGAGCCCGTGGGGCGAGCCGTCGGCGCCGGTGCGTCACGGCAGCATCGCGGACCTGCCGGTCGTGTTCCTGCCGCGCCACGACAAGGGTCATCGCCTGTCGCCCTCCGACATCAATTACCGCGCCAATATCGACGTGCTGAAGCGCGCGGGCGTCACCGACCTGATCTCGCTGTCGGCCTGCGGCTCGTTCAAGGAGGAGTTGCCGCCCGGCACGTTTGTCCTCGTCGACCAGTTCGTGGACCGCACTTACAAGCGGGAAAGCTCGTTCTTCGGCAAGGGCTGCGTCGCGCATGTCTCGATGGCGCACCCGGTGTCGCCGCGGCTGCGCATTCATCTCGCCGCCGCCGCCGAAGCCGAGGGCATCGCGTTCGCGCGCGGCGGCACTTATCTCTGCATGGAGGGCCCGCAGTTCTCCAGCTATGCCGAAAGCATGACCTACAAGAACCTCGGATACTCGGTGATCGGCATGACCAACATGCCCGAGGCCAAGCTCGCCCGTGAAGCCGAGATATGTTATGCCACCGTCGCCATGGTGACCGATTTCGATTGCTGGCATCCCGACCATGACGCGGTCACGGTGCAGGACATCATCCGCGTGCTGACCACCAATGCCGACAAGGCCAAGGGCCTGGTGGCACGGCTGGCGCGGGATTTTCCGAGGGAGCACGAGCCGTGCCCGATCGGCGGCGACCGCGCGCTCGATACCGCGATCATCACGGCGCCGGAAGCGCGCGATCCCGAGCTGTTGAAAAAGCTCGATGCGGTGGCCGGGCGGATATTGCAGGCGCAAGGCGGATCATGAAGGTCGACGGCAGGCACATCAGGAGCATCTGGCTTGACGCGGACGGCCATACCGTCAGCGCGATCGACCAGCGCCGGCTGCCGCACCATTTCGTGGTGGCGCAGCTTGCGACCTGCGAGGCCGCGGCGGAGGCAATTCGCTCCATGCTGGTGCGCGGCGCGCCGCTGATCGGCGCGACCGCGGCCTATGGCATGGCGCTGGCGATGCGGGCCGACGCCTCGGATGCGTCGCTCGACCGCGCCTATAAAGCGCTGATCGTGACGCGGCCGACCGCGATTAACCTGAAATGGGCGCTGGAGGAGATGCGCTCGTTGCTGCGGCCGTTGCCGGCGTCGGATCGGGCAGGTGCCGCTTACTCACGCGCGGCCGAAATCGCCGAAGACGACATCGTGATCAACCGGGGAATCGGCGGCCACGGCGTTGCCCTGATCGAGGCGATCGCCGCGAAGAAGAAACCCGGCGAGCGCGTCAATGTGCTGACGCACTGCAACGCCGGCTGGCTCGCCACCGTCGATTGGGGCACGGCGACCGCGCCGATCTATCTGGCGCATGACGCCGGCCACCCCATCCATGTCTGGGTCGACGAGACCCGGCCGCGCAATCAGGGTGCCTCGCTGACCGCCTGGGAACTCGGCCATCACGGCGTGCCGCACACGGTGATTCCCGACAACACGGGTGGTCACCTGATGCAGCACGGCATGGTCGATCTCGTCATCGTCGGCACCGATCGCGTCACGGCGAATGGCGACGTCTGCAACAAGATCGGCACCTACCTCAAGGCGCTCGCGGCATATGACAATGGCGTGCCGTTTTATGTGGCGCTGCCGTCGCCGACCATCGATTTTTCCGGCGCCGACGGCATCCGCGAAATTCCAATCGAGCAGCGCGGCGCCGAAGAGGTCGCGACCATGACCGGCCAGACCGCGGACGGGCGGATCGAAACGGTGCGGATCGTGCCGGAGGGATCGCCGGTTGCGAATTACGCCTTCGATGTCACGCCGGCGCGGCTGGTGACGGGGTTGATCACCGAGCGCGGCGTGCTGAGGGCGGATCGCGCTTCACTGGCCGCCGCGTTTCCGGAGCGGATCGCGGCCGCCGCCGAATAGTGAGGGAAGAAGTCGATGCAAAGCGGCTGGACGGATCGCGACGCCGATGCGGCGGTTGACCGCTACAAGGAACTCGGCCGCGATGTCGCGCTTCGGGTCTATACCACGCGGCTGTTGGGACAGGATCCGCGGCTGGTGCTGCACGGCGGCGGCAACACCTCGGTGAAGACGATCGTTTCCGATCTGAACGGCGAGGAAACCGAGGTGCTCTGCGTCAAGGGCTCCGGCTGGGACATGGGCACCATCGAGCCCGCCGGCCTGCCGGCGGTGCGGTTGAAGCCGCTATCGAAATTGCGCGCGCGCGAGAAACTGACCGACGAGGAGATGGTGCGGCTGCAGCGCGCCAACCTGATCGACCCTGCCGCGCCGAACCCCTCCGTGGAGGCGCTGCTGCACGCCTTCATTCCGCACAAATTCGTCGATCACACCCATTCCACCGCCGTGCTCTCGCTGACCGACCAGCCCGACGGCGAAGCGCTGTGCCGCGAGGTGTTCGGCGCGCGCGTCGGCTATGTACCCTACATCATGCCCGGCTTTGGGCTTGCGAAAGCCGCGGCCGAAGTGTTCGACGCCGATCCCGCGGTCGAAGGGCTGGTGCTGGTCAAGCACGGCATCTTCTCGTTCGGCGCCGATGCGCGCGAGGCCTATGAGCGCATGATCGCGCTGGTGACCTTGGCCGAGGAACGTCTCGCCCGGCAGCGCAAGCCGGCGGTCGTCAGCGCAAGACTGCCGGCGCAGCCTGCGCCCCTCGCCGACGTTGCGCCGATCATCCGCGGCGCCTGCGCTGTGGCGGATAGCAAGATCGACGGCGCCTGGAAGCGGTTCGTGCTGGACTTTCGCGGCAACGGGGCGGTGATGAATTTCGTCAACGGCGCCGAGGTCGAACGCTACGGCCAGGCCGGCGTGGTGACGCCCGATCACAACATCCGCATCAAGAACAAGCCGCTGGTGGTGACCGCGCCCGCGGCCGGCGATTCCGCCGGTTTCACGAGATCGGTCCGTGACGCGGTCGCGGCCTATGGCTGTTCCTACCGGGACTATTTTGCGCGCAACAATGCCCGCGTCGGCGGCATCAAGACCATGCTCGATCCATCGCCGCGCGTGGTGCTGGTGCCCGGCGTCGGACTGTTCGGGCTCGGCCGCAGCAAGAAGGATGCGAAGGTCGCGGGCGATCTCGCCGAAGCCGCGATATCAACCATCACCGACGCCGAAGCCGTCGGCCGTTTCGATCCGCTGCCGGAATCCGACCTGTTCGACGTCGAATACTGGTCGCTCGAGCAAGCCAAGCTCGGCAGCGCCAAAGAGCTGCCGCTCGCCGGGCAGGTTGCCGTCATCACCGGCGCCGCCGGCGCAATCGGATTTGCCACCGCGAAGGCGTTTGCCGCGGCCGGCGCCGAGGTGGCGCTGCTCGATGTTGACGAGGCGGCCGCGCAAGCCAAGGCCACGGCGATCGGCGGCGCGGCGCTCGGCATTCGCTGCGACGTCACCGACGCCGCATCGGTGAAGGATGCCTTCGCCGCCGTGGTCGCGGCCTTCGGCGGCGTCGATATCGCGGTATCGAACGCCGGCGCGGCCTGGCAGGGGCGGATCGGCGAGGTCGATGAAGCCGTGCTGCGCGAAAGTTTCGAACTGAATTTTTACGGCCATCAGCGCGTGGCCCAAGCCGCGGTCAAAATCATGCGGGCGCAGGGCACCGGCGGCTGCCTGTTGTTCAACGTCTCCAAACAGGCGGTCAATCCCGGACCGGATTTCGGTCCCTACGGCCTGCCGAAAGCCGCGACGTTGTTTCTGGTGCGGCAATACGCGCTCGATCATGGCCCGGAGGGCATCCGCGCCAACGCCGTCAATGCCGACCGCATCCGCTCCGGCCTTTTGACCGAAGACATGATCGCGCAGCGCTCGAAAATGCGCGGGCTTAGCGAGAAGGCCTACATGCAGGGCAATCTGCTCGGGAGAGAAGTTTCGGCCGAGGATGTCGCGCAAGCATTCCTGGCGCAAGCGGTGGCGCTGAAGACCACCGCCGACGTCACCACCGTCGACGGCGGCAACATCGCCGCCGCGCTGCGGTAGGTCGGTCCAAGCTTACCTCGCCCCGCTTGCGGGGAGAGGTCGAAATTCGCGGTAGCGAATTTCGGGTGAGGGGGACTCTCAACGAGTCCCGATGCCGAGACAGCCCCTCACCCCAACCCTCTCCCTGCAAGAGCGGGGCGAGGGAGAACAAACGCGCTTCACCCGCCACGCCCCGCCTGCAGCGCGAACGCGCCGCTGCCGGCGAGCACCAGGGCGGCCTGCGCCACCAGCCATAGCAGCGGGTATTCAAAGCCGCCGCCGGGGCTGGAATAGAGCCAGCCGACCGGCCATTTGATCCAGACCACGACTGCGAGAAAAATCAGCAGGAACGCCGCCCATTGGCGGGTGTACCAGCCGAGCAGGATGGCGCAGCCGCCGATCAGTTCGACGCTGAAGGTCGGCCATGCCAACAGCGGCGTGATGCCGTTCTTCGCCAGCAGCGCTTCATGGGTATACATGCCGCGATACGTCTTCAGCAACGCATGCACGATCCAGTCGAAGCCTACCGCGACGCGCAACAGGAACAGGCCGTAGGGCGCCAGCGCCGCGTCCACCGTGGCATTGCCGAAAAGTGAGGCCAGGACGCCGGCTGCGCCCTGCTCCCTCGCTTGCTCGATACTCATTTGTTTCCCCCCGTTTCCAGACTTTGCCCGGAGATCGTGCCTCTGGTTTTTTGTGACTGTACCACGGATGTCGCAGACCGGCTCCGCACTGCGACCCCCTAGTCGCCGGGAAATCCGGCCTCTACAATCGGAGCCATAATAACAAAAAGCCAAATCAAGGGAGATGGGCATGTTGCGCCGTTCGATGGTTATGAGCATCGGTTGCCTGGTGGCCGCGGTGTGGCTCGCGGGCACTGGCAAACTGGCGGCGCAGGCCGGTCCTGCGCTTTCGGGCAAGGTCACCGCCGGGCAGGAGGCGCTGGAAGGTGTCCTGGTCAGCGCCAGGAAAGACGGATCGAACATCACCGTCACGGTCGTGAGCGACAAGGACGGCAACTACAATTTCCCGGCCGCGCGGCTCGAGCCCGGGCATTATTCCCTGCGCATCCGCGCGATCGGCTACGAGCTCGATCATCCCAACGAGGCCTCGGTCGCAGCGGACAAGCCAGCGACCGCCGACGTCGCTTTGCGCAAGACGGAAAATCTCGCCGCGCAACTGACCAATGCCGAATGGCTCGCCAGCATGCCCGGCAGCGACGCGCAGAAGGGGCAACTGCTCAACTGCGTCGGCTGCCACACCCTGCAGCGCCCGTTGAACTCGAAATATTCCGCCGAGGATTTCCTCACCCTGATCCTGCCGCGCATGCAGGGCTATGTGAACCAGAGCATTCCGCAGCACCCGCAGCTACGCCGTGCCGAGCGGCTGATGGAGGAACGCGGCGACCAGCGCGTGCAAGTCTATCGCGCTGCCGCCGAATACCTCGCCAGCATCAATCTGTCATCGCATCCGCAATGGAATTTCGAATTCAAGACGCAGCCGCGCCCGACGGGAGCGGCGACACGGGTGATCTACACCGAATACGATTTGCCGCGCGAGACCATCTCGCCGCATGACGTGATCATCGATAGGAGCGGCATCGTCTGGTACTCGAGTTTCGGCGAGCAGAATCTCGGCCGGCTCGATCCCAAAACCGGCAAGGTGACGGAATTTCCGATCGCCGAGCACAAGCCGGATTTTCCGACCGGATCGCTCGGGCTGCGCAGCGATCCGAAAGGCAATCTGTGGCTCGGCAACATGTACCAGGCCACGATCGTGAAATTCGATCCGAAGACAGAGACCTTCAAATACTGGCCGCTGGAGGGCGACGAGAACATCGACGCCGCGCAGATCAACATGGTCAGCCCGCAACACTCCGACGTCGACGGCAAGCTGTGGACCCAGAACAACGGCTTTGCCGGCGTGCACCGGCTCGATATCGCCACCGGCAAGTTCGAAACCTGGGAGCCGTTCAAGGGCGTGCCGGGCCCGCACAATATCTATGACGTGATCCCGGACTCCCACAACAACGCCTTCTTCACCGACTTCCGCCAGCGCCATATCGGGCGGATCGACGCCAGGACCGGCGAAATAAAACTGTTCGAAATCCCGACGCCGAATTCGGCGCCGCGCCGCGGCACCATGGATGCGCAGGACCGGCTGTGGTTCGGCGAATATCGCGGCGACCGCGTCGGCATGCTCGACACCAAAACCGGGCAGTTCAAGGAGTGGCCGGTGGCGCCGAGATGGTCCGCGCCTTACGACGTCATCACCGACAGGAACGGCGAGGCCTGGACCGGCTCGATGACGAGCGATCAGGTCACCCGGCTCAATCCCGAAACCGGCCAGTCGATCAACTATCTGTTGCCGCGTTCCACCAATATCCGCCGCGTGTTCGTCGACAATTCCACCACGCCGGTGACCTTCTGGGCCGGCAGCAACCACGGCGCCTCGATCGTCAAGGTCGAGCCGCTGGAGTAGGAGTCACCTCTCCCCGCTCTTCGCGGGGAGAGGTCGTCCGACGAAGCGTAGCGAAGTCGGGCGGGTGAGGGGCTCTCTCCTCGAGTCGCGCTCGCTGAGAAAGCCCCTCACCCCGACCCTCTCCCCGCGAAAGAGCGGGGAGAGGGAGAAGACTCACGCCTCCAGCAAGCCGCGCAGATAGCCGACCGAAAACGCCGCAACACCCGGCCCATCGGGCGAATAGTCGAACGGTTCGACTGCGATGGTGCCGGCGTAATGATGCCGCTTCAGCGCGGCCATGATCGGCGCGAATTTCATCTCGCCCTGGCCGGGGCCGCGCCGGTTCGGATCGTTGACCTGGAGATGCGCGATCAGCCCGGTCGGCAGCCAGCGGTCGATCAGCGACGGAATGGTATCGGTTTCGGTGAGGCCGGCGGCGCTGCAGTCGATCATGGTCTTCAGATTGGGATGATCGATCGAACGCACCAGCTCGGCCGCCTCTGCCACCGTATTCACCAGTTCGGTCTCTTTCCGCGACAACGGCTCGATGCAGTAGACGACGCCGGTTCGCGCCGCCACCAGCGCCACCTGCGCCAAGGCATCGCGCAGCCGCGCCAGCGCTACCGCGTGGGTTTCTCCGGCGGCGATCTGCCGCTGTTTCGGCGAGCCATGCACCATAACCGCGCCGCCGAGTTCGGCGCAGAGGCCAACTAGGTGCGTCATCACTTCGAGCGTTCGCGCGCGCACCGCGGCGTCCGGATCGGTCAGTGAGAGACCTTCGGGCTTGACCAGCAGCCAATGCAGCCCGGTCACGACGAGACCGAAGCCTTCGACGGTCGCGCGAATTTTGGCCGCTTCAGCGGTCGAGATTTTCTCCGGCGAGTCATTAAGCGTGAACGGCGCGATCTCCAGCCCGTCATAGCCGAGACGGGCCGCATATTCGCATTGCCGCTCCAGCGGCATTGCGGCGAGGACTTCGTTGCACAGGGCGATCCGCATGTTTTCAAAAACTCCGCTTCACGCCTGCCGGGAGGTCAGCCGCTTGATTTGGCCGCCGATCGCGCCGGTGATGTTGCCGACCAGCGATTTGAACGCGGGGATATAGAGCAAGAGAATCAGGATCGTGACAGTGGCAAAGGCGATGCTGATCGGTCGCGTGAAAAACGGCACGAGGCTGCCGTCCGACAGCACGAGGCCGCGGCGCAGGCTCTTGTCGAGGAGGCCGCCGAGCACCAGCCCGAGCACGAAAGGCGCCATCTGATAGCCCTGCCGGCGCAGGAAGAACGCGCCGATCCCGATGGTCAGCATGCAATAGATGTCGAACAGCCGCGAGGCGCTGGCGAAGGCGCCGACCGTGCACAACAGGAAGATGATCGGCATCAGCACGGTGCGCCTGATCCGCAGCACCAGCAACAGCGGCTTGATCAGGAACAGACCGAACACCAGGATGCTGACGGTGGCAAGCGAGGTCATCGCCACCACGTCGTAGATGAATTGCGGATGCTCGATCATCAGCATCGGCCCGGGCTGAATGCCGTGGATGATCATCGCGGCCATCAGCACCGCCGAGGGCGCCGAGCCGGGAATGCCGAGCGCGAGCGCCGGAATGATATGACCGGGGATGGAAGACATGTCGCCGGTCTCGGCCGCCATCAGGCCGTCGATCGATCCCTTGCCGAACTGATGGCGCTCCCGGCTGACGGCTTTCGCCGCCGCATAGGACATCCAGGCGCCGGCATCCTCGCCGACCCCCGGCATCAACCCGGTCAAGACGCCGATCACACCGGAGCGCAGCACGGTGCGCCAGTATTGCGCGACCTCGCGAAAGCGCGGCAGCACGGAATCGCGCATCTCGACCATCTGCCGCTCGGCCGGATCGGCGAGCGTCGTCAATACCTCGGCGAAACCGAAGGCGCCGACCAGCGCCGGGATCAGCGATATGCCGCCGGAGAGCTGGCTCCATCCGAAGGTGAAGCGATCGAAGGCATAGAGGCCTTCCTGGCCGATCTGCGCTACGAACAGGCCGAGCGCACCCATCAGCCATCCCTTGAGCGGATCGTTGCCGACGATGCTGCCGGACATCGCCACCCCCAACAGCGCGAGCCAGAAAAATTCGTAGGCGCCGAACGACAGCGAGACTTCGGCCAAGAGCGGCGTGAAGGCCGCCAGGCACAACACGCCGAACAGCGTGCCGCTGAAGGCGCCCGAGGTGGCGATGCCGATGGCGCGGCCGGCTTCGCCGCGCAGCGCCAGCGCGTGGCCGTCGGCGCAGGACGCCGCGTTGGCCGCGGTGCCGGGGATGTTGAGCAGGATCGCGGTGCGCGATCCGCCATAGAGCGTGCCGACATAGGAGCAGATCAGGATCAGGATGGCGTCGTTCGGCGCCATCTTGATGGTCAGCGTCGTCAACAGCGCGATGCAGAGCGTGGCGGACAATCCCGGCAGGCAACCGACGATGATGCCGAGCAGCGCGCCGCCGAGCCCGAAGGCGAGCGAATAGACGTTGAGGATGCTGAGGTAAGCTTGGCCGAGTTCGGAGAGACCCGTGAGCATGGCGGGATCCGGCGATCAGGGCAGGCGAACCAGGAAGATCTCCTGGAACACGACGGTGATGGCGAGGCCGGCGCCGAGGCCGATCGCGGCGGCCTTGAGCAAGGCGCGCAGGCCCGGTTTCGGCGCGGTCGATTGGCTGCCTTGATATTGCAGCGAGACAATCGCGACCGTGACGAAGATCGCGGCGGCGAGCCAGAACGGCAGGCCGTGTCCGACCAGCCCGACGCCGAAAGCCAGACATAAGGCTAGCACCAGCACCAGCCGCCTTTGCCCGGCGCGATCGGCGGGCGCGGCGTTGCCGGCCGATGCAAGCAGGCGCGGACGCCAGCTGCGCAAGCCCAAGAGCGCGCCGAGGATGGTCATGACGATGCCGAGCAATCCCGGAAGCAAGCCCGGGATGGTGTAGGGGTTGATGTCCTGGTTTTCGAGCCGGTCCATTGTCACCGACCCGATCAGGATCGCCATCCCCAGTGCTATCCAGCCGATGGCGGACAGGAAATCGCCGCGCAAGCGCGCGAGGTCTTCCGGCTCGTGAGGCGAGGATGCGGGCGAAGCCGGTTCAGGCGAGGACATGAGCGTGGTCCAGTGCGGGTAGCGATGGGCCGGCGCGCTGTGATGCCGGCCCCGATGTCAGCGGCGCGCGCTTCAGGGTTTGGGAATGCCGACCGTGTCGGGCGAGACCTTGGCCTTGCCGGTGTCGAACAGCAGCCAGGCGTTGGCCTGCACCGCCGGGAATACCGCCTTCTGCGCGGCCTCGCCCGATGACGGCGCGAACAGCGCGCCGCGCAAAGTCGCGTACTTCTTCACCGCCTCGCTGCTGGAGATGTTTTCCTTCCAGATTTTTTCCACCGTGGCGATCACCTCGTCCGGCACGCCCTTGGGAATGAAAATGCCGAAATAATTGGTCGGTGCGGTAAAACCGGAAAGCGTATCCGACAGCGGCGGGATGGTGCCATAACCTTCGAGTTCGAGCCGCTTGTCGCTGACGGTGGCGAGCGGTCGCAGCCGTTTTCCGCGGATCATGTCGGCCTGCTCGACGGCTAGCTGCGTGGTGACTTCGGCCTCGCCGGAAACGGTGGCGACCACCGCGGGGTTGCCGCCGTCATAGGTGACGTGGCGATATTTCACGCCGGTGACCTTGGAGATCAACTCCATCGCGTTGTGACCGGCGGAGGTGACGCCGGCGGTTGCCACCGAAATCTTGCCGGGCTGCGCCTTCATGGCATCCAGCAAATCCTTGGCGGTCTTGTAGGGCGCGTTGGCGTTGACGCCGATCACCTGCACATTGGCGACGCTGAGGAACAGGTGCCAATCCTTGATGGATGTATCGAGCGAGCCCAGCGTCTGGTAGGCGCCGAGGTCCTGCGCGGCGCCGGCGGTCCAGGTGTAGCCGTCCTTGGCTGCCTCCAGCGCGCTTCGCGTCCCGATCGCGCCGGATGCGCCGGGCTGGTTGATGATGACGATGGTCTGGCCGAGCGGCTTTTCCATCTCGGCGGCGACGAGCCGGGTGATCTGGTCGGTGGAACCGCCCGCGGCCCAAGGCACGATCAGGTTGATCGGCCGCGTCGGCTTCCAGTCCGCTGCTTGCGCCGGGGGAGCGAATAAGCCGCAACTCACGGCCGAGAGGAGAACCGCAACTCGAATACCCGAATACTTCACGCGTCACCTGCCTTCATGCTGGTTGTTTGCTGCGATTGTATTGGCAACGATCAGCCGGCGCAAATGCGGCCAAATCGCACCACCCATGTTCGCATCATACTAACGTCGTGCTCTGGTCACCTCGCCCCGCTTGCGGGGAGAGGTCGGATCGCGAAGCGATCCGGGTGAGGGGGACTCTCCGCGAGTCGAGACGGTTGAGAGATTCCCTCACCCCAACCCTCTAAGAGCGAGCTTCGCTCGTCTCGACCCCGTGAAGAACGGGGAGAGGGAGAAGAGGCGCCTACTTCGTCGCCGTCAGCAGATACGCGATCAGGTCGGCGCGGTCGGCTGCGTTGTCCATGCCGGCATAGGGCATGCGGTTGCCCGGCACCAGGCTCTGCGGATCGGCGAGGTAGCTGTCGAGCGTCTCCGCCGTCCAGACGATGCCGCTGCGTTTCATCGCCGGCGAATAGCGGAAATCCGCGATCTCGCCGGCCTTGCGCGTGAACAGGCCGTGCAGGCTCGGTCCGACATCGTTGGCGCCGGCTTCGAGCTTGTGACAGGCGGCGCAATCGCCGAATTTCGCTTCGCCGCGCGCGGCGTCGCCGCCGGCATGCGCCGGGCCTGCGATTGAAAGCGTGACGAGCAGCGCCAGCGTGGCGCGCGCAACCCAGATCATGCCGGCACCAGCGGGCCGGGATTTTTCACATAACGATTCTTGATCGCGTCCGCGGTCCAGTAGGCCAGCGCGCCGACCGGCCCGGTCGGGTTGTAGGAGGAGTTGTGCGGGAACACATTGGCGCCGACCACGAACAGATTATGGCAATCCCAGCTCTGCAGATATTTGTTGACCGCGCTGTCGCGCGGATTGGTGCCCATGATGGTGCCGCCGGTATTGTGCGTGCTCTGGTAGGGCACCACGGTCCAGGGATCGGTGCGCGCCGCCGCCGGATTGAGCTTTGTCGGATTCATCGACTTGGCGATGTCGTTGACGACCTTGGCGGCGTGGACACCCATCCTGTGCTCGTTGTCCTGATAGTCGAAAGTCATCCGCATCAAGGGCTGGCCGAAGGCGTTGCGATAGGTCGGGTCGAGGTCGTAGCAATTGTAGCGGTTGGCCATCACGCTGCCGCTGGCATTGATCACCATCGCGGTCTGGTACCATTTCGAGGTCGCGCGCTTCCAGTCGCTGCCCCATTGCGGCGTGCCCGAGGGCACCGGGCGATAGCCGATCGGCAGCGCCGTGTTGAAGCCGCCGGAGACGTTGTAGCCGCCGACGAAATTGTGCGGGGCGCGGTCGAAATCCCAATTGGTGTTGTAGTCGTCGATGGTGGCGTTGGAGCCGCCGGCGTTCATGAAGGGGTTGAAATACCTTCCTTCGAAGAACAGCGTCGCGCCGGCGCCGGTCTGGTAGCAGTAATTCCTGCCGACCACGCCCGTCTGCGCGACCGGATCGTAAGGTGCACTGATGCCCGACAGCAGCATCAGGTGCACGTTGTTGATGGCATAGGCGCACAGCAGCACGATGGTGGCCGGCTGCTCGAATTCCTCGCCGTTGAGGATGTTGGTGTAGGTGACGCCGGTAACGCGCTTGCCGTCGGAATCCTTCAGCACTTTGGTCACCCAGGAATGGGTGCGCAGCTCGAAGTTCGGATTCTTCATCGCGATCGGGATCACCGTCATGTGCGGGCTGCCCTTGGCGTTGGCTTCGCAGCCAAAACGCTGGCAATAGCCGCAATACTGGCAGCCGCCGAATTTCGCGCCGTCCGGATTGGTGTAAGGCTGCGAGGCGTTGGCCGACGGCCGCGGGAACGGATGGTAGCCGGCGTTGCGGGCGGCATCCGAAAACATCTCGCTGGCGAGGATCGGCGTCAGCGGCGGCAGCGGATAGTCGCGCTTTCGCGGCGCCTCGAACGGATTGCCGCCTGCCTGAATCTGGCCGCCAAGGTTGCCGGCCTTGCCCGAGACGGCCGCGGTATATTCGAACTTTTCGTAGTAGGGCTCGAGTTCCGCGTAGCTGATGCCCCAGTCCTGGATCGTCATGTCGTCGGGAATGAATTTCTTGCCGTAGCGCTCCTCGTAGTTGGAGCGGACCTTGAATTCCATGTCGGTCCAGCGCCAGGTGTGGCCGCTCCAGTGCACGCCGGCACCGCCCACGACTTCGCCGGGGAGGAACGAGCCGAGCCGGCGCATCGGCAGCGCCTCCTGCTTCGGGTTGTTGCGCACCGTGATGGTGTCGCGCGCGGTGTTCTGCATCAAATCGTGGCGCACGACGTAGCGCAGTTCGTCGCGGATGTTGGGCAGCGAATAGTCGTTCTCGCTGCTGCGCATTGCGCCGCGCTCCAGCGCCACAACCTTCAGGCCGGCTTCGGTCAATTCCTTCGCCAGAATGCCGCCGGTCCAGCCCAGCCCGACAATGACGACATCGACCTCTTTCAGTTTCGTGGTCATGGTGCGCCCCTCAACTCATGTCCGCGATACCGAGCGGTTTTGTCGGGAACGGCTTGCCGCGATATTTTTCCACGTGGTCGCGATGCACCGCGATCGCGCCGGGGAAACCGATGATCGCCCACCCCGCCTTGTTGCGGTTGCCGCCATAGATCGGATCGGAATAGATGCCCTCGACCACGGTCTGATACAGCGTGGACCAGAACGCCCGCACCGGCAGCCCGTCGTCGAACTTGACCTTGCCGGTGGAGAGGCCGACCAGCACCTCCTCGCGTTGCGCGGGCTCGATGCGGTCGAAGGTGTTGCCCCAGGTTTTCCGGCAATGCGCGTTGGTTGCCTCGATGCCGGCGCGATAGAGCTGTGCAGGGGTCAGCGGCAGCTGGTAACCCTGGCTCGGGGCGCCCTGTTTCCATGGCCCCTGCGTGTACAGCCGGTCGCCCTTGCCCCAACTGCCGGCGAGTGCGCGGTCGATATAGATGTTGACGCCGAGATCGGTGCCCTTCGGGCTGATCTCGTCGGCCGGGACCATGTGGTCCACCAGCGCCTCGACGAAGGCGGCCTCGTCGAGATTGAGAAAGGCGTAGCCGGCGGCTTGAGGAGCAGCGGCGGGGACCGCTTGAGCGGCCGTCTCGGCCTGCGCGATGTTCGGTGTCGCGATGGCGGCGCTGCTGCCCGCCGCAGCGCCGACCACGGCGCCCTTGATGAAGTCGCGCCGGTCGAGCCCTTTATCTTTCATGATCGCCTCCCTGCCGCCGGGATACGAAGCCCCGGCTGCTTTTGGAAGCGAGCATGCGGCTTTTGGATCAGCCCGGCAAGGCGGGATTCGATCCGGAGCTATGCGGCCGGCGGCAGATCGGTTGGTGGAATTACCGGAGCCGGTCCGGCGACGGGCGGGGACGGTCCCTCCTCGATCGCATAGTCGGCTGGAAGGTTGATCGGCCGGTAGGAGGGATCCCTGGCCATCCGGTCAAGGACCGATCGATGGATGACGGGTTTTTCCGGAATGGGCGTCAATGGGGCGCCCGGAATGGGTCGGGGTTCGGCGTCCGGAATATACCAGCCCAGGAAAGATTTGCGCTGCGGCCACTCCAGCCACTTTTTCCGCTTCGGCAGGAATTCGAGGATCCACCACAAGCCCGAAAGCGAGACATGCAACTGCCCGGTGGGGCTTGGTGGAACGTAAACGTGCTTGCTGGGCGGTCGCGGCCAGCCCCAGCCGAGATGGTTGACCATGGAATCGTCAACACGAAGCCCGGCCGCCTTGGCTTGCGCGATCATCCACAGCAGCGGATATTTCGAAAGACCGCTGTCAATCTCCGGATAGCCGCCGCCGACGTCGCCATGCACGCCGGCGAACCAGACCTGGCGGATGTCCTGGGCGATCGCAGTCGACGCATCGAACGGATCGGGGCGATATTTTTGCGGGTCGACCCAGCGATTGAGCCGGAACATCCGGCGGCGTTCGTCGATCGACATCGCCTGCCGGAATTTTTTGACGCTCGGATTGGTCCGCGTGTAGACCAGCGTCTGCAGGTCGAGCAGGAACTTGTCCTGCCGGGGAACGATCACGGAAGCTACCGTATCCCAGACCCCCATGAACTCGATCGGGATCAGGTATCCGCCGGCGACGCGGCGGAATTGCCAGGCCTGGTCCAGGAAATCCTCGGCCTTTTCGTCGGAGCCGTGGCTGTTCTCGCTGGCATTCTTGTAAACCGACAAGGCATAGCCGGCGAGGTCGATCTGGTCGCGCGGCAACAGTCCGATCACGTGAATGAAGGCCGCGAGCACGCGCACGGTGTAGGCGCCGCGGCTGAAGCCGAACAGCCAGACCCGGTCGCCATCCTGGTAGGTTTGGCAAAGGAAGCGGTAGGCGGCTAGGATATCCTCGTCGAGGCCGGCGCCGGTCGCCAGGCTGAAGACGCCGTAGGTCTCCTGCTTCAATCGTTCCCAGGTGCTTTGCAGGCCGATGGTGCCGACGCCGGGATGATAAAACACCCGCTGGTTCTCGTCCTTGATGAGGACACGGAACAGTTTCAGGACGTTCGAGAGGTTGGTCTTGATCTCGTTGCCGGTGCCGTCGCAGCAAATCACTATGTTCTTCGACATCGTCCCGCCTCGCGCTAGGAAATCTGCCTTATCCTACGGTAGAATGCGGTTCCCCTTCAATCTGGAATTGTTTGTCCCTGAATTGTCATGCCCGGGCTTGTCCCGGCATCCACGTCTTGATGGCGCGGTCATATGAAGACGTGGATGGCCGGGCATAGGCGAGCGGAAGCGACGCCGTCCTTCGGACGGCTATGCCCGGCCATGACGAAGCACCCTGACCCCCCTTGCGTGACGGACGCCATGAGCTGCTAGCGCAGCGTCAGTCCCGTCGCCGCCTCGAGTTCGGCAAGCGCCTGCGACGCATTGACCACCTTGATGGTGGCCATGCCCATCTCGCGCGCCGGCTTCAGGTTGACGCCGAGATCGTCGAGATAGACGCAATTTTCGGGATCGACGCCGAGCGCCTCCAGCATCATCCGGTAGATTTTGGGGTCAGGCTTGCGCAGGCCGATCTTGGCGGATTCGATGACATGATCGAACAGCACCATCACTTCGGCGATATAGAGCGAGCGGCCGCTCGCGCTTCCGATGGCGTTGGCGGGAAGGTTGTTGGTGATGCAGCCGGTCCTGAAGCGAGATTTTATCCGTTTCAAGGCCTCGACCATCTCGGGCCGCAGGTCCCCCGACAGCAGCGGCAAGACGTCCTTGCCGCGAACCTCGGCGCCGAGCGCCTTCGATTCAGCTGCGAACAATCGGTCGAAGGTTTCGAGATCCACTTCGGCGCGCTCGAATTTCGCCCAAGCGTTCTCGTGGTGGTTGCTGGCGTTGGTGCGGCGGATGATATCGGCCGGCAAGCCATGTTCGCGCTCGAACCGCGCAAAGGCTTCGAACGGCGATGAGGTGAGCACCCCGCCGAAATCCCAGATCACCGCTTCGAGCATCTATTACCGTCCCTGCAGACCCCGATGTGCGGAACGGCTAACACGGAGCGGTGCCCCGAGCCAGCCCTTGGCGATGAGAGGTTTGCGGGCTATTGCTGCGGCGTTGAAGCCCTTGGCATCAATCATTGCTGCTCTGGCAATGCTCCTTGCCGCGCCGGCCCAAGCCATCGTGGGCGGCGCGGCGCCGTCAGCCGAAGGCGTCGGCCGCGCCGTCGTCACCATCGTCGGCTCGCGCGGCAATTTCTGCAGCGGCGCCCTGATCGCGCCGGAACTGGTGCTGACGGTGGCGCATTGTGTGCAGCCGGGTTCGACCTACAAGATCGTCGAATATGGCGCCGACAAGCAGCCGCAACTGCGCGACGTGACGACCGTCGCGGTTCATCCCGGCTTCGTGATGCAGGCGATGCTGGCCCATCGCGCCACCGCCGATGTGGCATTGCTGCGGCTCGAAGCGGCCCCGCAGGGAAAGAGCGCAGCCCCGCTCGGCGTGCCGCAGCTCCCGCTGATGCCCGGCAACCGCTTCACCATCGCGGGCATCGGCGTCACCATCCGCGGCGAGGGTTCCAGCGGCGGCGTCATTCGCGCCGCCGGCCTGGTCGCGACCGGCAAGCCGGGGACGCTGCAGATCCGCCTGGTCGATCCCTCGACGGAAGGGACGCGCGACGGGCTCGGCGCCTGTACCGGCGATTCCGGCGGCCCGGTGTTCGAGGACCAGCCGGCAGGTCCTGCCATTATCGGCGTGATCAGCTGGTCGACCGGGCCGAACGGCAGTGCCGGCTGCGGCGGTCTGACCGGCGTCACCCCGCTGACGCTCTACCGCGACTGGATCTTGCAGACGGCAAAGCAGTGGGGCATTGCGCTGTGAGAATGGCGGATTGGTCCGGCGCATTGTATCGTCGGACATCGAACATTACAGAGCCTCTCGCGGCGCGTTGCCAATCAATGAAGGGCAGGGATCATGAACGTCTTGGCTACTATCGGTCCGGCATCTTCCGTGCCCCAGTCGGCCGAGCATTTCGATGTCCTGATCGTCGGCGCCGGCATTTCCGGGATCGGCAGCGCCCATAGCCTGATGACGCAGCTTCCGGGCACGAGCTTCGTGATCCTGGAAGCCCAGGAGAGTTTTGGCGGCACCTGGCTGACGCACCGCTATCCCGGCATCCGCTCCGACAGCGATCTCCACACCTTCGGCTACAGCTTCAAGCCATGGGTCGGGCCGCCGATCGCAACCTCCGATGAAATCAAGTCCTACATGGGCGATGTCATCGCCGAAGACGATCTCGCACGGCACATCCGCTACAAGCATCGGATCGAACGGGCAAGCTGGTCGAGCGCGACCAATTTGTGGACGGTCGAGGCGGTCCGGACCGACAGCGGCGAGCCCGCTACCTTCACGGCGAATTTCCTGTGGATGTGCCAGGGCTACTACCGCCATTCCGAAGGCCATACCCCGGAATGGCAGGACATGGCCGAGTTCAAGGGCCGCATCGTCCATCCGCAGCGCTGGCCCGAGGACATCGAGCTCAAGGACAAGAAGGTGGTGGTGATCGGCTCCGGCGCGACCGCCGCGACGCTGATTCCCGCGATTGCGGACCAATGCGATCATGTCACGATGCTGCAGCGATCGCCGACGTTTTTCAGGCTCGGCCGCAACGCCATCGAACTCGCCGAGACGCTGCGGCAGCTCCAGGTCAAGGAGGAATGGATCCATGAGATCGTGCGCCGCAAGATCCTGTTCGAGCAGGATGCGTTCACGCGCCGCTGCCTTGCCGAGCCGGAGCAGGTCAAGAAGGAGTTGATCGGCCAGATTACCGCCGTGCTCGGTCCCGACTACGACGTGGAGAAACATTTCACGCCGACCTACCGGCCCTGGCGGCAGCGCATCGCCTTCGTTCCCGACGCCGATCTGTTCCTGGGCATCAAGAGCGGCAAGGCATCCGTCGTCACCGATGAGATCGACCGGTTCGACGAAGCCGGGATAGTGCTGAAATCCGGCCAGCGGCTCGACGCCGACATCATCGTCACCGCCACCGGCTTCAATCTTTCCGTGCTCGGCGACATCGCGTTTTCGATCGACGGCAAGCCGCTCGATTTCGCCGACACTGTGACCTATCGCGGCATGATGTTCACCGGCGTGCCGAATCTCGCCTGGGTATTCGGCTATTTCCGCGCCAGCTGGACGCTGCGCACCGACCTGGTGTCGGATTTCGTGGTTCGGCTGCTCGCGCATATGAAGAACAAAGGCGCCCGGAAGGTCATGCCGATGCTGCGGCCGGAAGATCACAACATGCCGATATTGCCCTGGATCGATCCGGAGAATTTCAATCCGGGCTACATGATGCGCAACATGCACCTGTTGCCGAAGCGCGGCGACAAGCCGGAATGGCAGCACAGCCAGGATTACTGGGCGGAGAAGGACCAGTTTCCCGCGATCGATCTCGACGACGCCGCGTTCGTCTATGATTAAGACGACTCAATTCAAATCCACGGTAACGAATGTCGTGGATTTTCGCTGCGATTTTAGTGTCGCGGTGGGGATTTCGATAACGGTAAAACTCGACAGCGCATTCAAAATTTCCCCGGACGGGTTATTCTCTGCGCATCTCGCCACCGGAGGCAGTGATGTATCCGCGACGGTTCGCACGTGTCAGACCCAGAGGATTGGTTTCCGACGCGGCCAAATTGATCCTTGGCCCGAAGGCCCCCGCCATGGATTGCAGGGTCGTGGACTATTCCCCGGGCGGGGCGTGCCTGGAGATATCGGGACAAATCAAGCCGCCAAATCGCTTTGAGCTGCTGTTTGGCGGGACCCGGAAGCGCTGCCGTATCGTCTGGAGCACCGGTCGGCGCCTGGGCGTGGCGTTCTAGCAACGACGAACCCGGCGAAGCACGCCTGTCAGCGGCTCAACGCCACCTCCCTGAAAGCGGCAACCAGCGGCATTTCAAGCTTCCCACGCATGCCTTGTATGATTTCATAGGCTCGTTGCCGGGACATCGCCGGCTTGTAGTGCCGATGCTCGATCAGGGCTGCGAAAATGTCGGATATGGTCAGTATCCGAACGATGTCCGCGATGCTCGAGGCGCAAAGTCCGTCGGGATATCCGCTGCCATCGAGGTACTCGTGATGATGGCGGACCGCGTCGAGGATCTCCGGCGAAATGCCGGGGCTGCCCTTGAGGATGTCATATCCGGCTCCGGGATGGGTTTCGATCTGTGCCCGTTCCTCGTCATCGAGGCGGCCGGGCTTGTCAAGGATCGCGAGCGGAATCTTCGCTTTCCCAATGTCATGAAACATCGCCGCCGACTGCAGTCGCTCGAGGTCTCGTCTAGCGAAACCGAGGCTCAATCCGAAATCCACGGCTATTCCGGTGACCAGCAGGCAGTGCTGGTAGGTTCCCTCATGGTGGCCGCGAACGGTTTCGAGCCAGCTCGACAGCCCGCTTTCGGCAATGCTGTCGGCGATCCCGCTGGCGGCGCCTTTTGCGCCCGTGACGTCGATGGCCTTGCGGGCCAATACGGCGGAGAACATCGATCCAATGGCAATCGCACCCGCGGCCGCGGCCTCGCGGGCGCCATGCGAGGCGTCGTTCGGGCGAATTCCAGAGAGGCCGCTATCCGCAAGCTGCGCCAGCAAGTTCGCCTGATCGACGGAAGCGCCAAGCACGCGTGTGGCGCCCAGCGCATAGGCCTGGACGATGAAGAGGTGAGCGTTCTGGTCGACGAGAAAAATGCGTTTGCGGATGTGCGTCAATTTCGCAAAAGCTTCTCTCAGGGCGGCAATATTCTCGACGGAACGCAGATCAGCCGCGGCGACGAGGGCGTCGGCCTCGATGCGCTGGCCCTTGGCGCCGCCAAGCAATTCGGATGTCACCGCGTGATGCTCCTGCAGCATGGCGCGCAGGCTCGAGAGCTTGTTGGCGGTATCGGCGATGACATGCACGGACATGAATCGTGGCCGCTTTCATTCCCGCAGCGGGTTTGGTGACGCGAAGCCGGTCATCTCGTCAGAAAGTGTTCGAGGTCGGCGCAGAACTTGTGCGCCAGATCTTCCGTTATCTCGAATTCGATCTCGGCCTCGGGGGTGTTCACCTGCACCAGACCGGTCAACGGCTCCGACGATATGGCCGAGACCTTGACCTCGATTATCTTGCGCGCTTCGCTCATTTCAAACGGCCTCACTGGTTTGCTATCGTTTCAAAGACACGTTGTCGGCCTTGTCCCGCGCCAGGAATCGAACGCCGATCTCGTCTCCTGCGATGCGCACCAGCTGACAGCGGCGAAACGCAAGACCCCTCGTGGACAGCAGAAGAAAGAATTCCCTGAGGTCCAATCCATCGAAACATCCCTCGACGCACAGGCGCGCGCCCGATTGCGATATGTCGAGCATGGTGCAGCCGCGACGCCAGGTCCCGTCGATCCCCATGATGTAGGCATGGATGCCGCGATCGAAATTGACGCGCTCGCTCTTCCTCTTTCCGTATGCCATCTGCAATCCGATCCTCAGGAATCAAAAGCGGTATGGACATTCCCAGGGACTTGATCGAAGATTCCGATGGCTTGTGCGTGCGGGCGATCCGCCTCGTTCGTGACCGGCCGCGCCAAGGCGACGAATTCCTCCGTCGAGCAGCCTTGCGATGCAGCATCGAGGTCATCAGGCGACAATGGGCTATCGGCTTTCTGCACGATCGCAATCCAGAAATTCGCGAGGACTTCATCGTCCTCGATATTCACGCGGCACCGGTCGGCCGTGACGTAACTAGAACTCGACAATCTCCACAGAATGCCCTCTAAATTACAATGTTAGGTAAATCGCATAGGTGGCTA
Organism: Bradyrhizobium sp.; assembly: GCF_035484855.1. Classification (GTDB taxonomy): domain Bacteria; phylum Pseudomonadota; class Alphaproteobacteria; order Rhizobiales; family Xanthobacteraceae; genus Bradyrhizobium. Next base: position 6,968 of record NZ_DATHOP010000101.1, on the reverse strand, counting down.
ACGCACACCAAAATTATCATCGGACAATTTGTGATTCATTGCTTTGCTCTCTGGGAGGAGGGCCACGTTGGAAGACGCTCACGGAGACGATCCGGATACAAAATATCCTAGGATACTATCTGCCGTGCGGCAGCGCGCGCTCGGCGAGTTTTTGCGGAAGCACAGGGAGGCCGTCCGACCAGCGGACGAAGGCAAGCCTGGTGGAAGAAGACGGAGGACATCCGGTCTTCGGCGCGAAGAGATTGCTCAACAGGCCCGGATCAGTCCGACCTGGTATACGCGGCTGGAGCAGGGGCAGGAAGTAAGGCCGTCCGGTGCTGCGCTTGGACGCATAGCCGATGTGTTGCAGTTGGCACCGGCGGAGCGGGCTTACCTTTTTGAGGTGGCCCAGCGAGTTGACCCGAAAGATGCTTCTTCGAGCGCGGTCAGCACGCCGGCTACCAGGGCCATCGAGAGCTGCGTGCTTGCCATTTCATTTCCGGCCCTGGTGGTCGACAAATATTGGACATTGCTGTCCTGGAACGCCGCATTCGCAGACCTCTTTGCGATATGGATCGAGAGCTCTGAAAGGAACGTATTGCGCTATATGTTCCTTGATCCGGGCGTCAGGACCCTCATGAATGATTGGGAGTTTCGGGCTCGCCGCCTCGTGGCGCATTTCCGGGTTGAATATGGCAAGTATGTTGACGATCCGAAGATGCTCGATCTCGTGCAGGGGCTGAGCGAGGCGTCGGATCACTTCAGGCAGTATTGGGAGGAACAGGAGGTTCTGATGTGGGAGGGCAACGAAAAATCCTTCAATCATCCCCACCGCGGCTGGCTGACGTTTTTTCAAATGACCTTCTTGGCCGCGCCTGACCCGACCCTCAAGCTGATCATTTTCCAACCGAAGGGCTAGGCCACTATCACCCGCGCTTCGGCTGACAAGAGATCGTGACACAAGTTGTACTAGGATAAAATCCAATCCACGCAGTTCGATGGCTGCGTCGATACGCCACTCCTCCGAATGGAGGATTGCCTGAGCGCATCACGCCTCATCGCTGGCGGTGCGGAGTCGACCACGTCCAGCTGGATGAAAACTGTTAACCACTCTGTGGTGCAATCCGCGCAGAGGGCTGACCGATGCTATTCGCTATCGAGCTCCTTGTTTCGCGGACGTACCCGTTTATCGATTCTGACGCGCTGGTCGAACGGCACGCGCGGGATACGCTATTTCGAGCGCCGGACGGGTCGTTTCTCTTGCACCTGTCGACCGACAAAACCGTGGATGACGATCGCCTTGTCCGGATCGATAGCCGCGCCGCGCTCCTCTGGCTTCATGCAGGCCCCGAAGAGTTCGGGATCGAGTGGCGGTAAACGGGAGCAGCGATGTATCCGCGACTATTCGTACGCGTGCGGCCTACAGGCAGAAATGCCGACTTGGCCAAATTGATCGTTGATCCGAAAAGCCCTGTCGTCGATTGCCGGATCATTGATTATTCGCCTGGCGGCGCATGCATCGAGATAGCGGGGCAGACAAGGCTGCCCAATCGGTTCGAGTTGCTGTTCGGCGCGACTAAAAAGCGTTGCCGAATCGTCTGGCGCGTTGGAGCACGCCTCGGAGTCGCGTTCTAGACTAGCGCCGAGTCGCATTCACGAATTGCGCCGGCTGGCGCTCGCCGCAATCGCCGCCGCCGCGGTGCGGTTCTCCACCCCGAGCTTGAGATCACCCTACTGCGGTGCGGGTCTAGAGTACACGCCCTAGCTCAGCCGGTTGCCGTTGACGGCGAGATTTGGCTGACGGTTGAGTTGTCGCGTCGCGATTTCCGGGGTCAGCGGAACCGACAGCCGGCAGATCAGGCCTTCGGCGCGCCAGTCGAACTCGGCCTGTCCCCCGAGTTGCGATTCGATGGCGGCGATCACGCTCCGGGTGCCGAAGCCGCGCGATGCCGGCTTCTCCACCAGCGGACCGTCGCGCTCTTCCCACACCATCCGCAGCACGTCGCGCTCGATCTCCCAGTTGAGATTGAGGCGGCCGGACAGCGTGGACAGCGCGCCGTATTTCGCCGAATTGGTGACCAGCTCGTGCAGCGCCAGCGCCAGGGTTTGCGCGGTGGCGGGCAGCAGCTGGATGTCGGAGCCGCCGAAGGCGATCTGGTCGCCGGTGGCGTAAGGCGCGAGCTCCTCGTCGACCAGTTTGCCGATCTCAGCTCCCTGCCAGCTCGACAGCGAAAGAATGGTGTGGACTCGCGCCAGTGCGCTGATCCGACCCTCCACCGCCTGCACATAGGCCTTGACGGTTTCGCCGCGCGTCAACCGGACGATGGATTGCGCCAGCGCCAGCGCGTTCTTGGCGCGGTGGTCGACTTCCCGCGCCAGCAGGTTCTGGCGTTCCTCGGCGCGCTTGCGTTCGGTGATGTCGACGGTGACGCCGCTGACGCGTACCACGCGGCCGGCCTTGTCGACGGTCGCGGCCGCGGTGCCGACGCACCAGCAAACCTCGCCGTCCGGGCGGTTGATGCGAAACTCCGCCTCATAGGATCTGACGCCCTTGCTGAACTCGGCCATCGCCTTGCGCAGTTCGCCGATATCGTCCGGATGCAGCAAGGCCTGAACGCTGGCCGGGTTCACCACGAAGGTTTGGGGATCGACGCCGAAAATGCGATATTGCCCCTCGTCCCACATCCAGTCGCCATTGAGCCAGTCCCAGTCCCAGGAACCCATTTTTCCGGCGGCGATCGCCAGGCTGCGGCGTTGTTCGCTTTCGAGCAGCCGTCCGTTGGATTCCTCGAGTTCCGCGGTGCGCGCGCGGACGCGATCTTCAAGCTCGGCGTTGAACCGCTCCAACTGCCGGGTCTTGCGATAGAGCTCGGCGAACACCCTGATTTTCGCACGCAGCACCTCGGGAATGACCGGCACGGGAACGTAGTCCACCGCGCCCATCTCGTAGCCGCGAAGCCGGTCGATGTCGCTGACCTGAATCGCCGAGATGAAAATCATCGCGGTCTTCTGGAAGCGCGGATGCTCGCGGATCATGGCGGCAAGCTCGAATCCGTCGAGTTCCGGCATGCAGACGTCGACCAGGATGACCGCGACTTCGTTCTTGAGCAGGTATTCGAGCGCCTCGCGCCCCGAGGTCGCGACCACCAGATTTTCACCGAGCTCCTTCAGGATGACCTCATAGGCCAAGAGCTTCGCCGGCTGATCGTCGACCAGCAGGATGTTCACCTTTTCATGGTCATTCATCGGAGCCACCCATCAGCGATGTAGCCACATGCGTATCGCCAGCAGCAACTGCTCGGTATTGACGGGTTTGGCAAGATAGTCGGACGCTCCCGCCTCCAGGCATTTCTCGCGGTCCCCCTTCATGGCCTTGGCGGTCAGCGCGATGATCGGAAGTCTCCGGAATGCCGGGTTGTCGCGGATCACTCCGATGGTCTGGTAGCCGTCCATCTGCGGCATCATGATATCCATCAGGACGATCGCGATCTCCGGGTTCTTTTCGACCAGCGCCACCGCCTCGCTGCCGGTGGTGGCGGTGAGCACCTTCATGCCGCGGCGCTCCAGCACGCTACTGAGCGCGAAGATGTTGCGGGCATCGTCGTCCACCAATAGCGCAGTCTGGCCGACGAGGTCCTCGTCAGAGCTGTTGAGCTTTTCCAGCATTCGCTGCTTCTCGATGGGCAATTCCGTGATCACACGGTGCAGGAACAGCGACGTTTCATCCAGTAGCCGCTCCGGCGATTCGACGCCCTTCACCACGATGCTTCGCGCGATGGTATGCAGTTCCGCATCTTCCTCGACCGAAAGCTCGCGGCCGGTGAAGACCACGACCGGCACGTTGGACAGCGTATCGTCGCTGCGAATCGAGTCCAGCACCTCGAAGCCGCTCATGTCGGGCAGCCGCAAATCGAGCACGACGCAATCGCACGGGTTCTCGCGCAGCATGGAAAGCGCGCCGGCACCGGTATCGGTGGTGACGATCTCGATGTCGTTGTGGCCCAGCAGCTCCTTGATGCTCATCTGTTCCGCGGCATTGTCCTCCACGATCAGCAGACGCTTGCGGCGAGGTTTTGCGTATTCCTTGATCTGGGACAATGCCGCGGCGACGCCTTCGGTCGTGGTCGGCTTGTTGACAAAGGAGAACGCGCCGCGCGCCAGCGCGTGCTGGCGGTCCTCGTCCAGCGTGATGATCTGGACCGGAATGTGCCGGGTCAGCGGATTGTGCTTCAGCTGGCTCAGCACCGTCCAGCCCAGCATGTCGGGCAGGAAGACATCGAGCGAAACCGCCGTGGGCTGGAATTGCTTGGCAAGATCCAGCGCTTCCGAACCGCGCGCCGCGACCAGCACCTTGAAGCCCTTGTCGCGGGCCAGATCGACCAGCACGCGCGCATAATGCGGGTCGTCCTCGACGATCAGGAGGATGGTGTCGCCCGGCTCGAGATTGAGCCGGTCGTCCGGCAGTTGCTCGATGACGCGCTCCTGCGTGGCGACCTGCAGCGCCGGCGCCGAGTTGTATTGCGACAATGCGGTCACCCGCGGCGCCACCGTCGGCCCGGAATATTTCAGCGGCAGATAGAGCACGAAGGTTGAGCCCTTGCCGGGCGTGCTCTGCAGATGGATTTCGCCGCCAAGCAGGCTCGCCAGTTCGCGGCTGATGGCGAGCCCCAGGCCAGTGCCGCCATATTTCCGGCTGGTGCCGGCGTCCGCCTGCTGGAATGCCTCGAAGATCAGCTTTTGCTTTTCGAGGGGGATGCCGATGCCGGTATCGGACACCTCGAAGGCGATCACCGCGGGAGACTGCTTGAGGATGGGATGCTCGGCGCTCCAGCCGCCCAGGGCCGCCGATACGCTCAGCCGCACGCCGCCCTCGGCGGTGAACTTGAACGCGTTCGACAACAGGTTTTTCAGCACCTGCTGCAGCCGCTTGGAATCGGTGACGATGCTGCGCCCCAGATTGGGATCGACGTCGATATTGAACGACAATTGCCGGTTTTCCGCTTCGTGCCGGAACGGGCGGCCGACGGTTTCCAGCAGGTTGCTGGTGAGGATTTCCTCGGCATCCACGGTCACCGTTCCGGATTCGATCTTGGACAGATCGAGGATGTCGCTGATCAGGTTCAACAGGTCGGTGCCCGCGCCATGGATGGTGCGCGCGAACTCGACCTGCTTGTGAGACAGGTTGCCGTCGGGATTTTCCGTCAGCTGCTGGCCCAGGATCAGGATGCTGTTGAGCGGCGTGCGCAGCTCGTGCGACATGTTGGCGAGGAATTCCGACTTGTATTTCGACGTCAGCGAAAGCTCGGTCGCCTTTTCCTCGAGCGCGCGCCGCGCCTGTTCGATTTCCTGGTTCTTGCGCTCGACCTCGACGTTGCGCTCGGCCAGCTGTTGGGCCTTCTGCTCCAGCTGTTCGTTGGTCTGCTGCAACTCCTTCTGCTGGGTCTGCAACTCGCCGGCGAGCTGCTGGGATTGTTTCAACAGGCCCTCGGTCTGCATCGTGGCCTCGATCGAGTTGAGCACGATGCCGATCGAGTCGGTGAGCTGCTCGAGGAAGGTCATCTGCGAGGTCGTGAAGGCGGAGACCGAGGCAAGCTCGATCACGGCCTTGACCTGGTTCTCGAACAGTACCGGAAGCACCACGAGGTTCTTCGGCACCACGCGCAGCAGCGCGGAATTGATCGGCACGGCGTCATCGGGAATGTCCGACACCAGCCGCTGCCGCTTGTCCATTGCGCATTGTCCGATCAGGCCGTCGCCGAACTGCACGGTTGGCTGATGCGGACTGGCGCCGTCGCCGGCATAGGCCGAAAGCAGGCGCAGTTGCGGGCTATCCTCGTTCTCGACCTGGTAGATTACGCCCATATGGGCGTTCACCAGCGGCGTCAGTTCGGTCAGCAGCAGCCGGCCGACCGTGGTCAGGTCGCGCTGGCCCTGCAGCATGTTGGTGAATTTGGCGAGGTTGGTCTTCAGCCAGTCCTGCTCGGTATTGACGTCGGTGGTCAGACGCAAATTGCCGATCATGGTGTTGATGTTGTCTTTCAGTTCCGCGACCTCGCCGCGGGCGTCGACCTGGATCGAACGCGTCAGGTCGCCCTTGGTGACCGCGGTCGCGACTTCCGCGATGGCGCGGACCTGCGAGGTCAAGTTGGCCGCGAGCAGGTTGACGTTGCCGGTGAGGTCCTTCCAGGTGCCGGCGGCGCCGGGCACGTTGGCCTGGCCGCCGAGACGGCCCTCGACGCCGACTTCGCGCGCCACGCTGGTCACCTGATCGGCGAAGGTGGCGAGCGTCTCGGTCATGTTGTTGATGGTGTCGGCAAGCGCTGCGACTTCGCCCTTCGATTTCACCGTCAGGTTCTGCTTCAGGTCGCCGTCGGCGACCGCGGTCACCACCTTGACGATGCCGCGCACCTGTTCGGTCAGGTTGGCCGCCATGAAGTTCACGGTGTCGGTGAGATCCTTCCACGTGCCGGCGACGCCGGGCACCTGCGCCTGTCCGCCGAGCTTGCCCTCGGTGCCGACCTCGCGGGCGACGCGCGTCACTTCGCCGGCAAAGGCGTTGAGCTGGTCGACCATCGTATTGATGGTGTTCTTCAGTTCGAGGATTTCGCCCTTCACGTCGACCGTGATCTTGCGCGAGAGGTCGCCGCGGGCGACCGCGGTGGTGACTTCGGCGATGTTGCGGACCTGCGTGGTGAGGTTCGCCGCCAGCAGGTTGACGTTGTCGGTGAGGTCCTTCCAGGTGCCGCCGACGCCGGGCACCACGGCCTGACCGCCCAACCGGCCTTCGGTGCCGACTTCGCGCGCGACGCGCGTCACTTCGGCCGCGAACGAGCGGAGCTGCTCGACCATGGTGTTGAGGGTGTCCTTGAGCAGCTGGATTTCGCCGCGCACGTCGACCGTGATCTTCTTGGACAGGTCGCCGCCGGCGATCGCGGTCGCGACCTCGGCGATGTTGCGGACCTGCGTGGTGAGGTTCGCCGCCAGCAGGT
>NZ_DATHOP010000100.1:0-2869 GCF_035484855.1 Bradyrhizobium sp. | reverse complement strand
GTCACGCCCCAGATGATGAGCTGCTTATAGGACAGCGCGACCGAAAAGCCGCCGCCGTTGAGCAAAGTGAAATCGCCGCGCACCATCGGCGGGATCGATTTGTTGCGCGGGCCCTGCGCGACCTGGACGAAATTCGACAGGAAGATCGACATGCCGATCGCCGAGATCAGCGGCGCCAGGCGAAACGAGCCGCGCAGCGGCCGATAGGCGACGCGCTCGATGGTCCAGTTCACCAAAGCGGTGAACAGCATGGAGACGATCAGCACGATGAACAGCGCGAGCGCGATCGAGGTGATGCCGAGCCATGTCGTCAGGATCAGGAAGGCGATCAGCGCGATGAAGGCCGACACCATGAACACGTCGCCATGGGCGAAGTTCACCATGCCGATGATGCCGTAGACCATCGTATAGCCGATGGCGATCAGGCCGTAGATCGAACCGAGCGTGATGCCGTTGATGAGCTGCTGGACGAAATAGTCCATGCGTCCGCGCGCCTTTCGATTCCGGCAATGTTCCCCGTCGAGGACAGTAACAGCGGCGCGGAGGCGCAGCAACGCCGCGGCGCAGCGGCCGCAACGCGAAACGTTGCAGCGAGGAAGGGCGGTTAGCGGTCGGCGGACGCGGGCAGGGGGCCGAGATGGATGCCGCACTCGGTCTTGCCAAGTCCGCTCCAGCGGCCGTCGCGGATCGAGCCGTCAACGGACGGCTTGTGCGTGCAAGGCACGCAGCCGATCGAGGTGAAGCCGAGCGATTCCAGCGGATGCCTTGGCAATTTGGCCGTCGCGAAGACGGCGTTGAGCTCGGGCCGCGACAGGCGGGCGAGCGGATTGAATTTCAGCCGCCGACCGTCTTCCTCGACGATCGGCAGTGCCGCGCGGTCGCCACCGTGGTAGCGCTTGCGGCCGCTCATCCAGCCGTCGAAACCGGCGAGCTCAGCGGCAAGCGGGGCGACTTTGCGGATTTCGCAGCAGGCGTCGCGGTCGCGGAAGGCCAGATCGCGCTTGGGATCGCGGATCGCGAGCGCGCTCGGCGATGGTGTCACGGTGCGCACATCGGTGAGCCCGAGACGGGCGGTGAGCGCGTCACGATAGGCCAGCGTTTCTTTGAACAGCCATTGCGTGTCGAGAAACAATACCGGCAAGGACGGATCGACTTCGGCGACGAATTTCAGCAGCACCGCGGATTCGGCGCCGAACGACGACACCACCGCCATCCGGCCGGGCGCGAAGCGGATTGCAGCCTCGACGATGTCGCGCGGGCTCGCCTGCGCGAGCTCGGCCTCGAGCGCGGCCACGTTGAACCGCCGCGGCGGCGCGGCCGCCGGTATCGTCTCCGGGTTCTCGGGGTCTATGAACATCTGTGAAATGGCCGAATTGCCGCGCTTCCTAGAAGGATTTTCTATATAAAGGGGCGCAGCAAACCCTTAAAGGGAATGGATTTTCATATTGAGCAGCGAGCCAGCGATGACGTTCTGCGGCGGGCAGCGGCGGTGGCATCAGCGTTTCGGCGCCTCGATTGGCAGCCACGCGCCGGCAAGCATTGCCTGCCCACCGGCACGGAGGTACGCCAGCGAGGACAGGGTGGGCGGGAAAAAATCTGAGGAAACGGCCGGATGAAATCCGAAGACGCGATCGGGACCAAGGGACGGCCATTCACCGGCGCGGAATATCTCGAGAGCCTGCGCGACGGGCGAGAGGTCTATGTCTATGGCGAGCGGGTCAAGGACGTCACGACGCATCCCGCCTTCCGCAATGCCGCGCGCTCGATCGCACGCCTCTACGACGCGCTGCATGATGCCAAGACCAAAGCGGTTTTGACCTCGCCGACCGATACCGGCTCTGGCGGCTACACCCACAAATTCTTCCGCGCCGCGCACTCGCGCGAGGATCTCCTCGGCCAGCGCGATGCCATCGCGCAATGGGCGCGCATGTCCTACGGCTGGATGGGCCGTTCGCCGGACTACAAGGCGTCGCTGATGAACACGCTCGGCGCCAATTTCGACTTCTACGGCAAGTTCTCCGACAACGCCAAGGCGTGGTACCGCCGCGCCCAGGAAAACGTGCTGTTCATGAACCACGCCATCGTCAATCCGCCGGTCGATCGTTCGCGGCCGGTCGATCAGGTCAAGGACGTCTTCATCACCATCCAGAAAGACACCGATGCCGGGATCTATATATCGGGCGCCAAAGTGGTGGCGACCTCATCGGCGCTGACGCATTACAATTTCCTCGGCCAGAATGCCGCGGTGCCGCTGCACGATACTGACTTGGCGGTGATGTTCATCGCGCCGATGAGCGCGCCCGGCGTAAAACTGTTCTGCCGCACGTCTTATGAGATGACGGCGAGCGTCATGGGCACGCCGTTCGACTATCCGCTGTCGTCGCGGTTCGACGAGAATGACGCGATCTTCGTCTTCGATAATGTCTTCATCCCCTGGGAAGACGTGCTGCTGCACCGCGACCTCGAGAAGCTGAAAGTTTTTTTCCCGCAATCGGGCTTCCTCGCCGGCTATCAGTTCCAGGGCTGCACGCGGCTTGCAGTGAAGCTCGATTTCATGGCCGGCGTGATCGCTAAAGCGCTGCATGCGGCGGGATCCGACGAATTTCGCGGCAATCAGGCGATGCTCGGCGAGATCATCGCCTGGCGCCATCTGTTCTGGTCCTTGACCGAGGCGATGGCGATGAATCCGACGGACTGGGTGAACGGCGCGGTATTGCCGAACTACCAATCCGGCTCGAGCTATCGGGTCTTTGCCGGCGACGCTTACGGGCGGGTCAAGGAGATCGTGGAAAAGATCGTCGCCTCGTCGCTGATCTATCTGCCGTCGTCGGCCAAGGATTTCAAAAATCCGGCGATCGACCGTTACCTG
>NZ_DATHOP010000099.1:0-12042 GCF_035484855.1 Bradyrhizobium sp. | reverse complement strand
ATCCCACGTCAGATCGGCGCGCAGAAGAATTGCCGATCTGGCTACATCAATACAACTGGCATCGGCCCCACGGTGGGATAAGATCTCAAACGCCCATCAGCAGACTCGGTCTAACCGAGGACAACCTCCTGAGGCTCCACAGCTAGAGCATGATCCGGAAAAGTGGGAACCGGTTTTCCGAAAAGATCATGCTCAAACAAAAAGATAGAGCGGGATGACGATTCGAAGAAAAGTCATCCCGGTCTGGCGCGCGCCCCGGAATGACGGTAGGTGTGTCTTCCCCCAACGCAACGACATGCCGATGACAGCGACCACAGCCAATCCCTTCGATTCCCAAACGATCCTCGACGGCATCCGCCGCTGGGTCGAAGTCGAGACGCCGACCGAGGCGCCTGACCAGGTCAACAGGCTCGCGACCATGGTCGCCGACGGCTACCGCGATTTGCCTGCCAGCATCGAGCGCGTCGCCGGGCATTCCGGCTGCGGCGATCATCTGGTGGCGCGGTCGTCATGGGGCCAGGATCAGCCCGGAATCCTCGTCCTCAGCCATCTCGATACCGTGCATCCGCTCGGCTTCATCGAGCGCCTGCCGTTCAAGGTCGAGGGCAACAGCGCGTTCGGCCCCGGCATCTATGATATGAAGGGCGGGGCCTATCTCGCCTACCATGCGTTCCGCCAAGTCTGCGCGAGCCCTGAGCGTTCGCCGCTCGGGATCACCCAGCTCTACGTCTCGGACGAGGAGATCGGCAGCCCGACGTCGCGCGCGCTGATCGAGGCCGAGGGACGCAAGGCCAAATATGTGCTGGTGACCGAGCCGGCCCGCGACGGCGGAAAAATCGTCACCGGACGCAAGGGCGTCGCACGCTTCGAGGTCTTTATCAAGGGCGTCCCCGCCCATGCCGGCACCAAGCCCGAGGACGGCCGCAGCGCGATCCGCGAACTCGCCAACGTCATCCAGACACTGGATGCGATGAACGATCGCAAGCGCGGCGTCAGCGTCAATGTCGGCGTCGTCAGGGGCGGCACAAGGCCGAACGTCATCGCGGAGGAGGCCTATGCCGAGGTCGACATGCGCGTTCCCACCATCGCCGACGCCGACGAACTCGTTCCCAAGATCCTCGGCCTGAAATCGCGCAGCGACGGCGTCAGCGTCAAAGTGACCGGCGAATTGAACCGGCCGCCTTACGAGAAGGGCAATGCGGGGGCTGCGCTTTACGAGCATGCCAGGACCATCGCCGCGGAGATCGGCTTCAATCTGGTCGACACCAAGACCGGCGGCGGCTCCGACGGCAATTTCACCGCGCCGCATACCGCGACCCTCGACGGCCTCGGCGTCGACGGCAAGGGCGCGCATACCCATTACGAGCAGATGTACATCTCCTCGATCGAGCCGAGAACGCGGCTGCTCTATCGGCTCTATCAGACGCTGCGATGAGCGTTCGCGATCCGGCGAAGCTCGATGCATCGCCCGACGACGGCGCCGCCCATCCGCACGGTTCGTTCTTCGGCCGGCGCAAGGGCCACAAGCTGCGCGCCCATCAGGCCGACCTGATCGAGCATCTGTTGCCGCGCCTTGCGCTCGACATCACCGGGCCGAGCCCGCCCGATCTCGCCGGCCTGTTCGATTCCAGAGCCGATGCCGTCAGGCTCGAAATCGGATTCGGCGGCGGCGAACATCTGGTCGCGGAGGCGCGCGCCTTTCCGGACTTGGGCTTCATCGGCTGCGAGCCTTATGTCAACGGCATGGCGAAAATCCTGACCCGGATCGAAGCGCACAACATCACCAACATCCGCCTGTTCGCCGGCGATGCCGCCGAGTTCCTGGCATGGGCGCCGCCGCGTTCGCTCCGGCGAATCGATCTGATCCATCCCGATCCCTGGCCGAAGCGACGGCACTGGAAGCGGCGCTTCGTGCAGGACGCAAGCGTGGCCTCGATGGCGCGCGCGCTGGAGCCGGGCGGTGAGTTTCGCTTCGTCAGCGACATCGACGATTATTGCGCCTGGACGCTCGCGCATCTCGTGCGCTCGCCCGATTTCGCCTGGACCGCGCAGCGCGCCTCCGACTGGAAACTGCCCTGGCCCGACTACACGATGACACGCTACGGCGCCAAGGCCGAGCGCGAGGGACGGAAGGCGACGTATTTGAGATTTCGGCGGAGCGGCTGATCTCACGACCGTCATTCCGGGACGATGCGTCGAACCCGGAATCTCGAGGTTCCGGGTTCATCGCTGCGCGATGCCCCGGAACGACGAGGGACTCCTATGGCTTCATTCCGCGCCCGTCCGCGCCTTCCTGATGTCGGTTGCTTCCCACACCATGCGTTTGCCGCGCTCGCGGCCCAACAATTCGATCGGATCGCGGTTGTCGATGTGACCGAACTGTCCCTTGTAGACGCTGTAGCCGCAGAGTTCCTGCAGCCGTCGCGGAAAGCGACGCGCGGTTTCCAGGGGAATGCCAAGCTGCAGGTTTTCCTGCTGCCGCATCCAGCCCCAGCAATAGGCGCAGGAAAATGCAAAGCGCCTGGCATCGCTGGTATTGGCGCCGCCGCCATGCCAGAGCGCGCTGTCGAACAACATCACGCTGCCGGCGGGCATGGTCGCGGTGACGGCATCGTAATCCCCGCCGTAGTCCGGCGAGGACGCATATCTGTGGCTGCCCGGCACGATCCGCGTCGCGCCATTGTCCGCAGTGAAATCCGACAATGCCCAGATCGCATTGAGCGTGATCGGGATGTGTGGCCGCGGCAGCGGAATCAATTGCGTGTCCTCGTGGATCGGCTGCGCGACCTCGCCGGGACCCAGCACCAGCGAGCAGAACGACGACAGCAGGCATTCCCTGTCGAGCACGCGCTCGACGATCGGCAGCACGTTCTCGTGCAGCGGCACTTCCCAGAACAGATCGTCATGAGTCAGGAGGTTGTTGATCCGGACGGTCTTGAAGCCCTCGAACGAGGTTTTGGCGTAGCCGAACCCATGCTCGCGCTCGATGCGTTCCAGCGCCGCTTTCAATCCCTCGACCAGCGCGGGATCGGCGGCGCGTTCGATCACGGTGTAGCCGTCATCGCGGATCTTGTCGGCATGCAACTGAATGTCGGCATCCGTCGGCATCGCCACCCTCCCTGCCGGCGCTGTGCCCGCGCCGGCAATGAATCAGCTTAGCGCGCTGGTCTTTGCATTGGGAGAGGGCTTCGGCTCAGGCCGGTTGGCGGGTCTGCCAGAAATTCACCACCCGCTCGGCGGTCGAAGGCATCAGGCGCGCGAAATTCACGCGCGCGGTCTCGATGTCGGCCGGCGCCGGCACCCGGTGGGGGCCTAATCGCAGCAGGATCAGGGCGCGCACGGTGACCCATTCCAGGCCGATCGTCTTGCCGACGATCAGGATCGGATCGTGGCGGTCGCCGGCGATCAGGCGGTCGAGCGTCGTGATCTTCACCCCCGACATCGCCGAAAGCGCGGCGACCGATTCCTCGTATCTGTGATCCTTGGCAAAACCAAGAAGGGCGGCTTCGCTCAGTTCACCGGCGCTGCGCAGCGCCAGAACCGTGCGCTGCGCCGGAGCGAAGTCGCGGCGGCTCTCGACCACTTCCGGTGCACCGGAAATCTCGGAGATCGCCCGGCTGATCGCGGCCTGCCGGTCCGGCTTGACCAGTTCGAACAGACGGCGGCGGATGACGTCGATCGATCCTTCCAGAAGTTCCTTCAGATGCTGCTTTGGGAGATCGTCGCGCTGCCCCACGGCCAGCGTCAGAACGGCGTCCTGGCCGGCGCGCTTGATCAGGACGGAATATCCGGTTGACGAAAACTCGGCGCCCGAATTGCCGGCGGCGCGCCTGACCACCTCGCGGTCGCCGCGGCGTACGATGACGTCGGTGAGGTCGGGCGAAAGTTTTGGCCGCTCCGACATCGCCAAGAGATGACCCTGGCCCTTGATGCGCGCGATTTCAATCAGAGCGTCCTCGTCGATGACAGGCGACCGCCGCAGCAGCGGACCGGCGATCAGGATCTCGTTCTCGCGCGCGAGCTGTCCGACCAGGCCACGGGGCGCGTTGCCGAGCAGCGACAGCCGCTCGGCCAGATCGGTACGCGCTTCAATTCCGGTGTGAGGAACGAGATCGATCAGGACGCCGTCGAACAGCTCGATATGGTCGGGCCGCAAATTCGCGGCCGCCTCCAGGAACAGCTCGGCGATGCGGCTCGCGGCCTCGGCGCGGCGGCTGGGATCGCCATGCCTGACGATTTCATCGAGCCCGGGGATCAGCGAGGTGGCGATCGTCATGGAACTCACTCAAAACCCAATGCAAAGGCGGGTTTTGCAGGCAATCTAGGGGGGCTTGATGAAGGAAGGGTTAGGTTTGAAAGCGCCCCCGAAAGGCCCGCTAAAATCACGCTTTGCGGCCCTGCGGGCCTTGCCGGCTCGGGAGAAAACCGCTATATCAGCCGCAACTTATGGTTCTCATACGATCGCGTATTGAGAGTGGGCCCCCCGGGACCCGCTCTTTTTTATTACCTGAACCGACCCGACCGCAATCGGCGGCGCCGGGCGCGGCTCGGGTATCGCGGCCGGACCGCCATTGAAGGCCCGGCCCCAACCCAATGCAGTTGGACCGACCGAAATTAGACCGCCAAAAGGCAAATCTTGACGCTGGATATGTCCGATCCGATCACTGGTTCCGTAGACACCGAACTGCTGGCCGAGCCGCGCCTCGTGGTCGAGCCCGGAGCGGCGGCGCGGGTATCGGCGGTTGCGGGCCCGGTGCTGCAGGGAATGGGCTACCGGCTGGTGCGGATCAAAATATCGGGCGAGGCCGGCTGCACCGTCCAGATCATGGCGGAGCGGCCCGACGGATCGATGCAGATCGAGGACTGCGAGGCGATCTCGCGGGCGCTGTCGCCGGTGCTGGACGTCGCCGATCCGATCGATCGCGCCTACAGGCTGGAGGTTTCCTCGCCGGGCATCGACCGGCCGCTGGTGCGCCGGTCCGATTTCGAGCGCTACGTGGGCCATCTCGTCAAGATCGAGATGGCGGTGGCGTATCAGGGCCGCAAGCGGTTCCGCGGCACGCTTGGAGGCGTCGAGGGCGATGCGGTGCGGCTGCATCGCGATGACGCGCGCGCGGGCGAAGATGTCGATGTGTCGTTGGTCATGGAAGATATCGCCGAAGCCAGGCTGGTTCTGACCGACGAGCTGATCGCCGAATCGATGCGGCGCGGCAAGGCCGCGGAGCGCGAGCTGCGCCGCAATCTCGGGCTGGAGCCGCCGCCACCGCCGCACGCACAAAAGCCCGACCTTTCGAAGAGCAACAAGCCGAAGCCGAAATTGAAGCCGAGCAAACCCGCACCGAAAAACACCAAGGAACACCGTCTCGCCGCCGAACGACTGCGTCGGGGCGAGATCGATCCCACCAGAGGAGACTGAGCCATGGCAGCTGTCAGCGCCAACAAACTCGAACTGCTGCAGATCGCGGACGCGGTCGCGCGGGAAAAATCCATCGACCGCAGCATCGTGATCGAGGCGATGGAAGACGCCATCGCCAAGGCGGCGCGCGCCCGCTACGGCAGCGAGACCGACGTCCATGCCGAGATCGACGCCAAGAAGGGCGAGTTGCGGCTGTCGCGCCACATGCTGGTGGTCGAACAGGTCGAGAATTCGGCCAACCAGATTTCGCTGGAAGACGCGCGGAGAGCCAACCCCGGCGCGCAGATCGGCGACACCATCGCCGACACCCTGCCGCCCTTGGAATATGGCCGCATCGCCGCGCAATCCGCCAAGCAGGTGATCGTGCAGAAGGTGCGCGAGGCCGAGCGCGACCGGCAATACCAGGAATTCAAGGACCGCATCGGCGACATCGTCAACGGCATCGTCAAGCGCGTCGAATATGGCAGCGTCATCGTCGACCTCGGCCGCGGCGAGGCCATCATCCGCCGCGACGAGATGCTGCCGCGCGAGGTGTTCCGCAACGGCGACCGCGTCCGCGCCTATATTTTCGACGTGCGGCGCGAAACCCGCGGACCCCAGATCTTCCTCTCCCGCACCCATCCGCAGTTCATGGCAAAGCTGTTCGCGCAGGAAGTGCCGGAAATCTATGACGGCATCGTCGAGATCAAGGCGGTGGCTCGCGATCCCGGCTCGCGCGCGAAAATCGGGGTGATTTCCAGGGATTCCTCGGTCGACCCGGTCGGCGCCTGCGTCGGCATGCGCGGCTCGCGCGTGCAAGCCGTGGTCAATGAATTGCAGGGCGAGAAGATCGACATCATCCCGTGGTCGCCCGATATCGCGACCTTCGTGGTCAACGCGCTGGCGCCTGCCGAGGTCGCCAAGGTCGTGATCGACGAAGAGCGCGAGCGGATCGAGGTGGTGGTGCCCGACACCAATAACCAGCTGTCGCTGGCGATCGGCCGGCGCGGCCAGAACGTGCGGCTCGCCTCGCAGCTGACCGGCTGGGACATCGACATCCTGACCGAGCAGGAAGAATCCGAACGCCGCCAGGCCGATTTCGAGAACTCCACCCGGGTGTTCATGGAAGCGCTGAACGTCGACGAAGTGGTCGGCCAGTTGCTGGCCTCGGAGGGTTTTACCTCGGTTGAGGAACTGGCGATGGTCGACGCCAAGGAATTGGCCGGCATCGAAGGTTTTGACGACGAGACCGCCAACGAGCTGCAAAGCCGGGCCCGCGAATATCTGGAACAGCTCGAAGGCGAGCTCGAAAACAAACGTAAGGAGCTCGGTGTGGAAGATGCATTGAAGACGGTGCCCGGCGTGACCTCGAAGATGCTGGTCAAGTTCGGCGAGAACGAGATCAAGACGGTCGAAGACCTCGCCGGATGCGCCACCGACGATCTGGTCGGCTGGACCGAGCGCAAGGAAGGCGGCGAGCAGACCAAGCATCCCGGCATCCTCGATCCCAACGAAGTCTCGCGCGACGAGGCCGAGAACATGATCATGCAGGCCCGCGTCATCGCCGGCTGGATCACGGAAGCCGATCTCGCCAAGAGGACCGAGGCCGAGGCCCCCGAAGATCAGCCGGTTTAACGCGCGTGTTCCGCAAAAGTGGTCCCCGGTTTTGCGACCAGAACTCGCGCAGATGATAGGAGCCATGTCAGCCGCATGCTCGCCATCGCCGACCCCGATCTCGACAACGGACCGCGGACCGACAGGTCCGCGACGCTGCGGATGTGCGCGGTCACGCGCGAGGTGCGGCCGATCGATCAGCTGATCCGGTTTGTGGTCGCGCCTTCCGGAGAGGTGATCGCGGATCTGAAGCGCAAGCTTCCCGGCCGGGGGATGTGGGTTTCGGCCTCGCGGGCGATGGTTATGGAAGCGGTCCGGCGTCACCAATTCCGCAAGGGATTCAAGCGCGATGTCCGGGTTTCGCCGGCGCTCGCGGTCGACACGGAAGCCTTGCTGGTGCAGAGCAGCATCGACGCGCTCGCCATCGCCGCCAAAGCCGGCCAGGTGATTTCCGGCTTCGGCAAGGTGGAGGACGCCCTCAAGTCGGGGCCGGCCAGGACCTCGGTCGGGGCACTGATCCATGCCGCGGACGGGGCCATGGACGGAATCCGGAAACTGGACGCCATGGTCCGGCAAAATGGCGGGATTAACGACGAATCGAACCCGTTCCCGGTGGTCACGGCGCTGACTTCGGAACAATTGGATTTGGCATTGGGCCGGTCAAATGTGATACATGCTGCCCTGCTCGCGGGCCCGGCGAGCAAGACGTTCCTGTCGCGCAGCCAGCTCCTGGTCCGATACCGGATGGCAGACGACGACAAGACGGCCGGCCATGCGACCAAGAATTCGCCGATACCGACGGTGCGGACACGCACCACTTGAACAGGATTAGGACTGCTGAATGGTTGATAAAGCGCCTGGCGACAGGAAATTGAGTGTCCCGAACAAGACCTTGACGCTCAAGCCGCGCGTCGAGACGGGCACCGTGAAGCAGAGCTTCAGTCACGGCCGCACCAAGCAGGTCGTGGTTGAAAAGCGCGGCAAGCGCCGCATCGGCGGCGATGCTCCCGCAACGGAGACGCATGCCCCCGAGCCGGTCCTCGCCAAGGCCGCGCCCGCGGCAGCACCTGCCGCCAAGGCGCCGCTCGCCCGTCCGGCGGCGCCGCCGGCTCCACCGCGCAGCAGTTCGGGCGTGGTGCTGCGCACGCTGACCGAGGATGAGCGTTCGGCACGCGCCAGCGCACTCGCCGACGCCAAAGTCCGCGACATGGAAGAGCGGAAGCTCGCCGAAGAGGAAGCCAGGCGCCGCAACAGCAAGGAAGGCATCGAGCAGGCCGAGCGCGAAGCCGCCGAAGCCCGTCGCAAGGCCGAGGAAGAACGCCACCGGGCGGACGAGGAAGCCAAGCGCAAGGCCGAACTCGAGGCCAAGAAACGCTTTGGCGAGGCCGAGGCCAAGACCGCGGCCGCGGCCCGCGCCGCATTGCCCGCGGCCCGCGCCCCCGGTATCGCCGCCGACATTTCCGATGAAGACGAAGGTCCGCGCCAGGTCCGTCGCGGCCCCGGCGGCGTCGTGCGTGCCGCGGCCCCGCCGAAGACGACCGCCAAGCCGTCGCCGCAGAAGCAGCGCGGCCGGCTGACGCTGGTCACCGCGCTCAACGCCGACGACGTGCGCGAACGCTCGATCGCATCGTTCCGCCGCCGCACCCAGCGGCTGAAGGGCCATGCCTCGAACGAACCGAAGGAAAAGCTGATTCGCGAAGTGGTGATCCCGGAAGCCATCAATATCCAGGAACTCGCCAACCGCATGTCCGAGCGCGCGGTCGACGTCATTCGCCTGCTGATGAAGCAGGGCGCGATGCACAAGATCACCGACGTGATCGACGCCGACACCGCGCAACTGATCGCCGAGGAACTGGGCCACACCGTCAAGCGCGTAGCCGCCTCCGACGTCGAGGAAGGCCTGTTCGACGCGGTCGACAATTCCACCGACACCGAGCCGCGCTCGCCGGTCGTAACCGTGATGGGCCATGTCGACCACGGCAAGACCTCGCTGCTCGACGCGCTGCGCCACGCCAATGTGGTGTCGGGCGAAGCCGGCGGCATCACCCAGCACATCGGCGCCTATCAGGTGACCTCGCCGGAAAGCGGCAAGAAGATCACCTTCATCGACACCCCCGGCCATGCCGCGTTCACCGCTATGCGCGCGCGCGGCGCCAAGGTCACCGACATCGTGATCCTGGTAGTCGCGGCCGACGACGGCGTCATGCCGCAGACGGTCGAGGCGATCCATCACGCCAAGGCGGCCAAGGTGCCGATGATCGTGGCGATCAACAAGATCGACAAGCCCGACGCCCGCCCCGAGCGCGTGCGCACCGAACTGCTGCAGCACGAGGTCCAGGTCGAATCGCTCGGCGGCGACGTCGTCGACGTCGAGGTTTCGGCCAAGAACAAGACCAATCTCGACAAGCTGCTGGAAATGATCGCGCTGCAGGCCGAACTGCTCGACCTCAAGACCAATGCCGAGCGTCCCGCCGAAGGCACCGTGATCGAGGCCAAGCTCGATCGCGGCCGCGGCCCGGTCGCGACCGTGCTGGTACAGCGCGGCACGCTGCGGGTCGGCGATATCGTGGTAGCCGGCGCCGAGATGGGCCGCGTCCGCGCGCTGATCAACGATCAGGGCGCCACCATCGACGAAGCCGGACCGTCGGTGCCGGTCGAAGTGCTCGGTTTCAACGGGCCACCGGAAGCCGGCGACCGGCTTGCGGTGGTGGATAACGAGGCCCGGGCCCGCGAAGTCACCAGCTACCGCGCCCACCAGAAGCGCGAGAACGCGGCCGCCTCCATTTCCGGCATGCGCGGCTCGCTCGAGCAGATGATGTCGCAGCTGAAGACCTCGGGCCGCAAGGATTTCCCGTTGATCATCAAGGCCGACGTGCAGGGCTCGCTGGAAGCGATCCTCGGGTCGCTGGAAAAGCTCGGTACCGAGGAAGTCGCCGCCCGCATCCTGCATGCCGGCGTCGGCGGCATCTCGGAATCCGACGTGACGCTGGCGGAAGGCTTCAACGCCGCCATCATCGGCTTCTCGGTTCGCGCCAACAAGGAGGCGGCGGCAGCCGCCAAGCGCAACGGCATCGAGATCCGCTACTACAACATCATCTACGACCTGGTCGATGACGTGAAGAAGGCGATGTCTGGCCTGCTCGCGCCGACGCTGCGCGAGACCATGCTCGGCAATGCACTGATCCTGGAGGTGTTCAACATTTCCAAGGTCGGCAAGGTCGCCGGCTGCCGCGTCACCGACGGCACCGTGGAACGCGGCGCCAATGTCCGCCTGATTCGCGACAACGTCGTGGTCCACGAAGGCAAGCTGTCGACCTTGAAGCGCTTCAAGGACGAAGTGAAGGAAGTGCAGTCCGGCCAGGAATGCGGCATGGCGTTCGAGAATTACGGCGACATGCGGGTCGGCGACGTCATCGAGTGTTATCGCGTGGAGACCATCCAGCGCAGCCTGTGAGTTCGAGCCTTACAGCTTCGCAAGACCAGCAATATTTGTCGTCATGCCCGGGCTTGTCCCGGGCATCCACGACTTAAAGCCATCCCGCTCGAAGGACGTGGATGGCCGGGACAAGCCCGGCCATGACGATTTTGTTTTCGAAAGACGACGATGCCCCGGCACCACAAGAAGAGTTCCGCCCCCGGCGGCTCGCAGCGTCAGTTGCGTGTCGGCGAAACCGTGCGCCATGCGATCGCGGATATTCTCGCACAAGGCAGCGTGCATGACCCGGAACTCGAGGGCCATATCATCACGGTTCCCGAAGTCAGGATGTCGCCCGACCTGAAACTCGCGACCATCTACGTGATGCCGCTCGGCGGCCGCGATACCGAGGTCGTGATCGCGGCGCTGGAGCGGAACAAGAAATTCCTGCGCGGCGAGATCGCGCGGCGCGTTAACCTAAAATTTTCGCCTGATGTTCGCTTCCGGGCAGACGACCGATTCGATGAAGCGGAACGAATAGAGAAATTACTGCGAACACCTGCGGTGCAAAAGGACCTCGCGCCCAATTCGCCGGATTCGGAAGAGTGACCTGATGATTGCACCTACCGCAAACGGCGTTTTCGACCCGCCAAACGCTGATTCGCTCGACATTGAAAAAAATAATTTTGCCGCGCCCAACCCGCCCCGCTCGAACAATGATCCGCGCGATCCGGACCAGCGCGGCGGCAAGCAGGGCCGCCAGAACAACCAGCCGCGGCGCGACAAACGCGACGTCCATGGCTGGGTGGTGCTCGACAAGCCGATCGGCATGACCTCGACGCACGCGGTCGCGGTGGTGAAGCGGCTGTTCCAGGCCAAGCGCGCCGGCCACGCCGGCACGCTGGATCCGCTCGCCTCCGGCGGCCTGCCGATCGCGCTCGGCGAAGCCACCAAGACGGTTCCCTTCGTGATGGATGGTCGCAAGCGCTATCGCTTTACGGTCTGCTGGGGCGAGGAGCGCGATACCGACGATACCGAGGGCCGGGTGGTCAGGACCAGCGAGACCAGGCCCTCGGCAGAAGCGATCCGGGAACTGCTGCCGCGCTTCACAGGGTTAATCGAGCAGACCCCGCCGCAATATTCCGCCATCAAGGTCCAGGGCGAGCGCGCCTACGACCTGGCGCGCGACGGCGAGACCGTCGCGCTGCAGCCGCGGCCGGTTGAAATTTTCCATTTATCCCTTATGGAACAACCAGATAATAGCCATTCCGTGTTCGAGGCCGAGTGCGGCAAGGGGACCTATGTGCGGGCGCTGGCCCGCGACATCGGCCGTCTATTGGGCTGCTTTGGCCATATCTGCGCGCTGCGCCGGACCCTGGTCGGCCCGTTCGGCGAGAAGGACATGATTCCGCTGGAACAGTTGGAGGCTTTGTGCGATAGAGCCGCGTCTGGCGAGGGCAGCCTCGCCGACGCGCTATTGCCCGTTGAGACCGCGCTGGACGACATCCCGGCACTGGCCGTCACACGGGCGGATGCGGCAAGGCTCCACAGGGGCCAGGCCGTTTTGTTGCGCGGACGGGATGCGCCCAATTGTAGCGGCACAGTCTATGTCACGGTG
>NZ_DATHOP010000098.1:0-31618 GCF_035484855.1 Bradyrhizobium sp. | reverse complement strand
GTTTCGCGACCGGCGAGACCTCAGGGCCCGTGGCTGCGCTGCAGCCGCAAATCGACCGCTGGTTTGCGCATGACCGGATGCAAGACATTCTCGCGGATTTGGAGCGGGACGGCTCGGAACTGGCGCAATCGACGCTGAAGACATTGAACGAGAAGTCGCCGCGCGGCATGGTGGTCGCGCTGAAATTGTTGCGGCTGGCGCGGGCTTCGTCCTCGCTGGAAGAATGCCTGGTGCGGGAATATCGCGCGGCGCTCGAAGTTTTTGCCAGCGCCGATTTTGTCGAAGGCGTGCGCGCCGCCGTGATCGACAAGGACCGCAATCCGCGCTGGTCGCCGCCGCGGGTCGAGGAGGTGACGGCGGAGATGGTTGCGCCGTATTTTAGGGAAATCGGTGCGGACGAACTGGTGTTCGACAATATAAAATAGACGCCTCAGGGGAGAGAATTTCGGATGGCACATATCGCATTCATCGGCCTCGGCAACATGGGCGGGCCGATGGCGGCCAACCTGGTCAAGGCCGGTCACACGGTGATCGCGTTCGATCTGGTGGAGGCTTCGCGCCATCAGGCCAAGGCGGATGGCGCCGGTATCGCCGACAGCGCGGCCGCCGCGGTGAGGGACGCCGAAACCGTCATCACCATGTTGCCGGCCGGCAAGCACGTCATCTCGGTCTGGACCGATGTCATTCCCGCCATGACCAAGGGCGCGCTGATCATCGATTGCTCGACCATCGATGTCGAAAGCTCCAAGCAGGCCCATGAACTCGCGGCCGAACATGGCGTACGGTCAGTCGATGCGCCGGTCTCCGGCGGCACCGGCGGCGCCAAAGGTGCGACATTGACCTTCATGTGCGGCGGCGACGACAAGGCGTTTGCGGCGGCAAAACCCGTGCTGGAGAAGATGGGCAAGAAGATCGTGCATTGCGGCGGCGCCGGCGCAGGGCAGGCGACGAAGATCTGCAACAACATGATTTTGGCGGTTTCCATGATCGCGGTTTGCGAGGGCTTTTCGCTCGCCGAAAAGCTCGGGCTTTCGCACCAGGCGTTGTTCGACGTCGCCTCGACCTCCTCGGGGCAATGCTGGGCGCTGACCAACTATTGCCCGGTGCCGGGCCCGGTGCCGACCTCGCCCGCGAACAACGATTACAAGCCCGGCTTTGCCGCCGCGCTAATGGTCAAGGACCTCACATTGGCGCAGGATGCGGCGAACGCCGCTGGCGCCGCGACGCCGCTCGGCAAGCACGCCCAGGAGATCTACAAGGCGTTCGATGCCGCCGGCAATGGCGGCGTGGATTTCTCGGGGATCATGCGGCATGTTCGTGGGTTGGCCGCGAAACAGTAGTGGGCGTCATCCTGAGGTGCGAGCCCAGCGGTGCCCTTGCACCGCAGGGCGAGCCTCGAAGGATGACTTGCTCGGTGCTTTGCGGTCCATCCTTCGAGGCTCGCCGAAGACGGCGAGCACCTCAGGATGACGTGGTGAACGCGGTGAGACCATAGGGTTCAGGACATGACGACATTCCAAGAAGCCCGCGCATTCCTGCTGAAACATCGCACCGACTACGACAGGGCGGTTGCTGATTTCCGCTGGCCCGATCCGGTACCGTTCAACTGGGCGCTGGACTGGTTCGACGCGGAACTGGCGCGCGATGCCGAGAGCAAGGATCGTCCGGCGCTGTGGATCGTCGATGCCGGCAGCAACAAGGAGACGAAGCTCTCATTCGAGTCGCTGTCGCGCCGTTCCAACCAGGTTGCAAATTTCCTGCGCGCGCAGGGGCTGAAGCGCGGCGATCATCTGTTGCTGCTGCTCGGCAATGTCGTGCCGCTGTGGGAGACCATGCTGGCGGCGATGAAGCTCGGCGTGGTGGTGATCCCCGCGACCACGCTATTGACGCCGGATGAATTGCGCGATCGGCTCGATCGGGGGCGGGCCAAAGTGGTGGTGGCGACGCAGGATCAGGTCGCGAAGTTTTCAGGCCTTGGCGGCGCAGAACTCATTCGCGTCGTGGTCGGCGCATCGTCGAAGCCCGACGGCTGGATTGCTTACGAGCAATCGGCGGACTATCCGGAAGCCTTCATGCCCGACGGGCCGACCAAATCGGACGAGCCGATGCTGCTCTATTTCACCTCGGGTACCACGGCCAAGCCGAAGCTGGTGCGGCACAGCCAGCGCAGCTATCCCGTCGGCGGATTGTCGACAATGTACTGGCTGGGCTTGCAGCCCGGCGACGTCCATCTCAACATCTCCTCGCCGGGCTGGGCCAAGCACGCCTGGAGCTGCTTCTTCGCGCCCTGGAATGCCGGTGCGACCATCTTCATTGTCAATCAGCAGCGCTTCGACGCCAAGGGTCTGCTCGCGACCATCGGCCGCTGCGGCGTCACCACGCTGTGCGCGCCGCCGACGGTGTGGCGGCTGTTCATCCAGGAACGGCTCGCCGACTTCAAGGTTTCTTTGCGCGAGGTCTGCGGCGCCGGTGAGCCGCTCAATCCGGAAGTGATCGACCAGGTGCGCGCGGCCTGGGGACTGACCATCCGCGACGGCTACGGCCAGACCGAAACCACCGCGCTGGCGGGCAATTCGCCGGGACAGAAGGTCAAGGTCGGATCGATGGGGCGGCCGCTGCCCGGCTACAAGGTCCAGATCACCGATATCGATGGGCACGAGACCAAAGAGGGCGAGGTCACGCTGGTGCTCGGCGACGACCGGCCGGCGGGACTGATGCAGGGCTATCAGGGCGACGACGGCAAATTGAGCGGCGCCGACGGCGAACTCTACCGCAGCGGCGACGTGGTATTTTCCGACGACGAGGGCTATCTCACTTTCGTTGGCCGCTCCGACGACGTCTTCAAATCATCCGACTACCGGATCAGCCCGTTCGAACTGGAAAGCATTTTGCTCGAGCATGACATGGTCGCCGAGGCCGCCGTCGTACCCAGCCCCGATCCGATCCGGCTGGCGATCCCGAAAGCCTATGTTCTCTGTGTTTCGGGCACCGAGCATTCCGGTGAAACCGCGCTGTCGATCTTCAGGCATCTGCACACCCGGCTCGCGCCGTTCAAGCGCATCCGCAGGATCGAGTTGGTGACGGAATTGCCGAAGACGATTTCCGGCAAGATCCGCCGCGTGCAATTGCGCCGGCTCGAACACGACAATGATCGCTCGGATTCGCTGCGCGGCCGGGAATTTCGCGAAGAGGATTTCCCGGAGCTGCAGAAGATGCGGCCCGCGGGCTCCGGGGAGAGCTAGATGAACGAAGTCTGGAAGAAGCCGCCGATCTCGCTTGCCGCCTACCAGGACATGGTCGGGCACGAGGTCGGCGTGTCCTCATGGCATCTGGTCGATCAAAACCGGATCGACGTCTATGCCAATGTGATCGAGGACCACCAGTTCATCCATGTCGACCCCGAGCGCGCCAAACGCGAAACATCCTTTGGCACCACGGTCGCGCACGGTTTTCTCACGATGTCGCTGATGAGCATCATGTCCTATGAGGTGATGCCGGTGATCTCGGGCACTACCATGGGCGTCAATTACGGTTTCGACAAACTGCGCTTCATCTCGCCGGTGCGCGCCGGCTCGCGCGTGCGCGGCCGCTTTGTGCTGGCGGAAGCCAAATTGCGCAAGCCGACGGAATTGCTCTCGCGCACCAATGTGACGGTGGAAATCGAGGGCGAGGAAAAGCCCGCGCTGGTCGCGGACTGGATCGGGCTGATTTATTTTGCCTGATCGCCACCCTCCGCCCGTCATTGCCGGGCTTGACCCGGCAATCCATCTTCTTATCAAGAGGACTCATTTCTTGATGGATGCGCGGGTCAAGCCCGCGCATGACAAGTGAGCCAAACTCCAGGAATTTCACCCATGACAATCAGGTTTGACGGACGCGTCGCCATCGTCACCGGCGCGGGCAATGGTCTTGGACGCGCGCATGCGCTGGGGCTGGCGAGCCGCGGCGCCAGGGTCGTCGTCAACGACTTCGGCGGCGCGCGAGATGGCACCGGCGGGTCGCTGACCCCGGCGGAGGCCGTGGTCGAGGAGATCAGCAAAGCCGGCGGCGTGGCGATGGCCGACGGCGCCGACGTCTCGAACTTCGAACAGGTCAAGGCGATGGTCGATCGCGCCACCCGGGAGTGGGGCAGCGTCGATATACTCTGCGCCAATGCCGGCATTTTGCGCGACAAATCCTTCGGCAAGATGGAGATCGCCGATTTTGCAAAAGTGCTGGAGGTGCATCTCACCGGCAGCTTCTATTGCTGCAAGGCGGTATGGGACGGCATGCGCGAGCGCAATTACGGCCGTATCGTGCTGACCACCTCGTCCTCCGGCCTCTATGGCAATTTCGGCCAGGCCAATTACGGTGCGGCGAAAAGTGGCATGATCGGGCTGATGAACGTGCTGGCCGAGGAGGGCCGCAAGAACAACGTCCGCGTCAACATCATCTCGCCGACGGCGGCCACCCGCATGACCGAGGAGTTGCTGCCGCCGCAGGCGCTGGCGCTGATGCGCCCCGAGGCGATCACGCCGGCGGTGGAATTCCTGCTGAGTGAGGACGCCCCGACCCGCACCATCATGGGCGCCGGCGCGGGCTCGTTTGCGGTGATCAAGATCATGGAGACCGAAGGCATCAACCTGCCGTCGTCGGAATGGACCCCTGACGCCGTCGCCGCGCATTTCGCGGAGATCAGCGACATGTCGAAGGCACGGGCGCTGGTAGGCGCATTCGAGCAGACGCAGAAATATGTCGGCCAGGCCGCGGCGCGCGCGGGGGTGAAGCTGTAGCTTCGCGGTGAGACAATTATCATTTCGTCATGGCCGGGCTTGTCCCGGCCATCCACGTCTTTGGTGCGCCGAGCAAGTGAAGACGTGGATGCCCGGGACAAGCCCGGGCATGACGATTGTTTCTCACTGTCCGCGAATCCGGCCTAACCTCACGTAATGTCTTCAATTCAAAACCAAGTCGCCGTCATCGGCGCCGGCCCCGCCGGCCTGATGGCGGCCGAGGTGCTGGCGCAGAAGGGCTGCAGCGTTACGGTCTATGACGCCATGCCTTCCGCCGGCCGCAAATTCCTGATGGCCGGGCGTGGCGGGCTCAATCTGACGCATAGTGAAGCGCTGCCGGCGTTCCTGACCCGCTACGGCAGGGCAATGCCGCAACTCGCAGCGGCAATTGAAAAATTCCCGCCCGATCGCTTGCGCCAATGGAGCGAGGCGCTGGGCCAGCCGACCTTTGTCGGCTCCAGCGGCCGGGTGTTTCCGAAGGAGATGAAAGCCTCGCCCTTGCTGCGCGCCTGGTTGCGGCGATTGGACTCGCTCAGCGTGCGGTTCGCGTTCCGCCACCGCTGGACCGGCTGGGATGAAGAGGGCCGCCTGTCGTTTGATACACCGGGCGGCCCGCGCGCCATCGAGGCCGGCGCCACCGTGCTGGCGCTCGGCGGCGCAAGCTGGCCGCGGCTCGGCTCCGACGGGGCGTGGACGAAAATCCTCGCCGCCAAGGGCGTGACGATGTCGCCGCTCAAGCCGGCCAATTGCGGTTTCATCGTCGCCTGGTCGGACGTTTTTCGAGACCGTTTTGAAGGTCAGCCGCTCAAGAGCCTCGCGCTGTCGTTCAGCGCGCGCGCCGTCCGCGGCGAGGCGATCATCACGCGGACGGGCATCGAAGGCGGCGCGGTGTACGCGCTGTCGGCGGAGTTGCGCGAGGCGATCCTGAGTTCGGGGCAGGCGACGCTGCACATCGCCTTGCGTCCTGATCTGGAAACCGGCGACCTCATCGCGCGGCTGTCGGCGCCGCGCGGCAAGCAATCGCTTTCGAACTGGCTGCGCAAGGCCGCGCAGCTTTCCCCTGTCCGCATCGGCCTGTTGCAGGAGGTCGCGATCGCCTCCGGCGTGTCGCTGTCATCGCTATCGCCGCAAGATCTCGCCGAACTGATCAATGTCGTACCGATCAAGCTGAACGGTGCAGCGCCGATGGCGCGTGCGATCTCGACTGCGGGCGGGATTTCGTTCGACGAACTCGATGCCGATTTCATGCTCCGCCGTTTGCCCGGCACCTTCGCCGCCGGCGAAATGCTCGACTGGGAAGCCCCGACCGGCGGCTACCTGCTGCAGGCCTCGTTCGCGACGGGCGCGGCAGCGGGGCGGGGCGCGGTGAAGTGGCTGGAGAACCAGATCCCTTCCCCATGAGGTGACGAGATCGAGCGAACGGATGCAATTTACGGTAGATGTGGTGTTTTGGTGACGGTATCTGATAGCCGGCTGGGCTACAAATTTCCTAAACTAGGTGACTGCGGATCGGGACTTTTCCAATACCGTTGGGCGATTGATACAAATCGGGGCAGGCAATGAAAAAAATGGTGCTAATGGTGGCGGCTTTGGCTGTCTCGGGCATAGCCCCTGCGGTCGCGGCGGACCTACCCTCGCCAGCCTACTCGAGAGCTCCAGCAGTCGTTGTGCCCGTCCCCTACGACTGGAGCGGCTTCTATCTCGGTGGTCAGGTGGGGTATGCCGGTTCATCGAGCAGTTACACACTCGTTGAAGTTCCGACAAGCGAAGTTTTTAGTTTCAATCCAAGCTCGTTCATTGGGGGTGGTCATGCTGGCCTGCAGGGCCAGTGGGGAAGCGGTGTGTTCGGCATAGAGGGCACTTTCAGCGTCCTTGATCAGAATCAGACGGACATTGCAGTATTGCTTCCGGGACGGCTGCGGATGCTTTCGACCAAGGATATCGCTACGGTCGTGGGAAAGGCCGGCTATGCCGCTGATGCGTGGTTGTTCTACGTGAAGGGCGGTTTTGCCGACGCCAAGATCAACACCTTCGCCATCAATCCCGCTACCGGTATTTTCGGCGGCGCCAACGCTTGGCAAGCGGGCTACACGGTTGGCGGCGGCGTTGATTATATGTTTGCGAAAGGCTGGATTGCGGGTGTTGATTTCAACTACTACGATTTCCGTTTCAATCGCCCCGTTGTTGCGAGTTCAGGCGTGCTTGTAAACTTCAACGGCAAGAATGACGTTTATGCCGGAATGTTTCGGCTCAGCTATTTGTTCAACTGGGCGAGTCCGGTGGTCGCGAGGTACTGATCTTCAGAGCATCACCGCAGCTTCTCGCCTCACTCCCCTAAATCACGCCTGATCGGCGCACGACTTGCCGACCGCTCACGGCGATTTCGAAAATCGGCTGCGTGCGGGCTGGCCTTCAGCTGACGTGCTGGTCAGTCGTTCCTGGAAACGGACCGACTTCTCTCATGCCGTATCCGGCCTCCCTGGCCAAATACGACCACCGCTCCGCCATCGAAAGCCACAGATCCCTGTTCTGCTCGTCGCTCTCGGCATACCTTCGGCATCGCGCCTCTTGGGCACGACAATCCTGTAAATTATTCACAACCCCACCCCCGTGAAGCGCCAATTTACAGGAACGAATTTATCTGAGTCGCGCCATCGGCGCACGTACGATTTTGGCTGTTCTGCGGCGGCTGGATTCGCCTGCACCACGAACTTGCGAAGCTGATCGTAGGGTGGGCAAAGCGAAGCGTGCCCACCAATAAGCATTCATGATCTTGCGCCGGAGATGGTGGGCACGGCGCAAAAGCGCCTTTGCCCACCCTACATCGGCTATCTCCCCACTCGCCTACCGCAGCTTCCCCCGCGCCGCCACCGTCAGCGTGCCGACGATCTCCTCGCCGCGCACCATCACCACCTCGTCCATCATGTTGACGACGACGCAAACGTGATTTGGCACGATGCGGACGACGTCGCCAACACTGGGTCGAGTGTTGCTGCGGGTCAGATCGAGGAAGCCGTGCTCCTCGGCGAAGCGCGCGATCTTCGCCTCGGGGTGCTCCAGGATCAGCCCGTGGCCGTCGAGCCCGCCGCCGGTGTCCGAGGTCAACGTCTTGGAGCCGGCATCGAGGATGCCGCGGTCGGGGCCGGCGCGGCTGACGACCGTCGAATAGATGTTCAACGCGCAATCGTCCCAGCCGGCGACGCCGGCCGCCACCTGCATGCGGTCGTTGTAGATGTAGGTGCCGGGCCGGTGCTCGGTGGCGCCCTTGAGTTTGCCGACGTTCTTCAGGTTCGGCGTGCCGCCGGTCGAGACCATCGCGGCGTCGAGCCCGTGCGCGCGGATGCCGGCCAGCGCCTCGTCGTAGAATTTCTGCGCCTCGGCCCAGCCGGTCTCGGTCGGATAGAGCATGAAGCCGCCGAAGCGCAGTCCCTTCGAATCCGCGATCTGGCGCGCCAGCGCGATGGCCTCCGCGGGCGTCTCGACACCGGCGCGCTTGCGGCCGGTATCGCATTCGACCACGACCGAGAGCGGCCGGCCGGAAGCGGCGGCCGCCTGCGGCAGGCCCGCGATAACCGTCGCGTTGTCGGCGGCCACCGTCATGTTGGCCTTGGCCTGCAGCGCGCCGAGCCGGGACATCTTCTCCTCGCCGATCAAATTGTAGCTGATCAGGATGTCGTCAATGCCTGCCTCCGCCATCACCTCGGCCTCGCCGATTTTCTGGCAGGTGATCCCCTTGGCGCCGGCTTCGATCTGCAGTTTGGCCAGCACCGGGCTCTTGTGGGTCTTGATGTGCGGACGGTTGGCTACTCCGGCGGCCTCGCAGGCCGCCTGGATGCGCGCGATGTTGCGCTCGACCCTGTCCATGTCGATCACGGCGCAAGGCGTGCCGTAGTCGCGGGCGATTTTGGCGGCGAGGGGTGTGGTCATAGGGGCGACTCCAGTTTTGTCTCCACCCTTCGAGGCGCGCGAAGGCGCGCGCACCTCAGGGTGACGGCGCTAGCGTAGCGTCATCCTGAGGTGCGAGCCCTTGCGAGCCTCGAAGGATGCGCGGGCGCGTTCATGCCTGTTCTATCTCTTCACGCAAAACTTCCAGTTCCAGCCATTTGTCCTCCGCCTCCTGCAACTCCCGTTGCGCTTTGGCAAGGGCGTCAGAGGCTTGGTCGAATTTCTTGCGATCCTTCTGGAACAGATTGGGATCGTCAAGATGCCGCTGCTGTTTGGCGATTTCGGCCTGCAGTCTGGCGATGGTCTTGGGTAGCGTCTCCAGCGCGTGCTTTTCGTTGAAATTGAGCCGGCGTTTTGTCCCACCCGAAGGTGTACCGCCTGCCGGCCGCTTCTCGCGTTCGACCGCAACCTCCTTCGCCGCCTCGCGCTTCAAATCGGCGCCACGCTGCGCCAGCATGTCGCTATAGCCGCCGGCATATTCGATCCAGCGGCCACTGCCCTCCGGCGCAATCACCGAGGTCACGACGCGATCGAGGAAATCGCGGTCGTGGCTGATCAGGATCACCGTGCCCTCGTAATCGCCGAGCATCTCCTCCAGCACATCGAGGGTTTCCAGGTCGAGGTCGTTGGTCGGCTCGTCCAGCACCAACAGGTTCGACGGCTTTGCCAGCGCGCGCGCCAGCATCAGCCGGCCGCGTTCGCCGCCGGACAGCACCTCCAGCGGCGTGCGCATCTGCTCCTGGCCGAACAGAAAGTCCTTCATGTAGCTGACGACATGCTTGGGCTTGCCGCCGACCATGACATGGTCGCCGCGGCCGCCGGTGAGCGCCTCGGCCAGGGTCGATTTGGGATCGAGGCTTTCCCGGTGCTGGTCGAGCGTCGCCATCTCGATATTGGCGCCGAACCGGACCATGCCGCTGTCAGGGGGGCTCGAGCCGGTCAGCATCTCGATCAGCGTGGTCTTGCCGGCGCCGTTGGGACCTATGATGCCGATGCGGTCGCCGCGCTGCACGCGAATCGAAAAACCGTCGACGATCTTGCGGTCGCCATACGACTTGCTGACGTTCTTGGCCTCGATCACCAGCTTGCCGGACTTGTCGGCCTCCGCGGCGGCGAGATTGGCATTGCCCGCGGCGCCGCGAAAATCGCGCCGCTGCTGGCGCAATGCGTAGAGATTGCCGAGCCGCTTGACATTGCGCTTGCGGCGGCCGGAGACGCCATAGCGCAGCCAGTGCTCCTCGTTGACGATTTTACGGTCGAGCTTGTGCTGGTCACGTTCTTCCTCGGCCAGCACCTCGTCGCGCCAGGCCTCGAAGCTGGCAAAGCCGCGATCGATCTGCCGGATCTGGCCGCGGTCCAGCCAGGCAGTCGAGCGCGACAGATTCGAGAGGAAACGGCGGTCATGGCTGATGATGACGAGCGCCGAGCGGCGGCCGTCGAGTTCGCTTTCCAGCCACTCGATGGTGGTGAGATCGAGATGGTTGGTCGGCTCGTCCAGCAGGAGGATGTCGGGCGAAGGCGCCAGCGCCCGCGCCAACGCGGTGCGGCGGGCTTCGCCGCCGGAGAGTTTTGCGGGGTCTTCGTCGCCATGCAGCCCGAGCTGCTCCAGCAGATAGGAAGCCTGGTAATGGTCGTCGCCGGGGCCGAGGCCGGCCTCGACATAGGCCAGCGTCGTCGCAAAACCTGCGAAATCGGGCTCCTGCGGCAGATAACGGATGGTGGCGCCCGGCTGGACAAAACGGCTGCCGCTGTCGGGCTCGACGGTGCCGGCCGCGATCTTCAGCAGCGTCGATTTGCCGGAGCCGTTGCGGCCGATCAGGCAGACGCGCTCCTCCGCCGACACCGACAGCTCGACACCCGACAACAGCGGCGTGCCGCCAAACGTCAGTTTTATCTCCTTCAACTGGATCAGCGGAGGCGCCATGGTTCTTCAATTCTGCTTCTGTTCGGCGCGCTGGCGCTGGATGCGGCGGATGGTCTGGTCGAGCGCGGAGAGGAATGTTGAGCGGTCACGCGGCGCAAACGATCGGGGTCCGCCGGTGACCTCGCCCGAGGAGCGTAGATCGGTCATCAAATTGCGCACCGCCAGCGTCATGCCGATCGATTGCTCGGTGAACGGCTTGCCGTTCGGCGCGATCACCTCGGCGCCCGCCTTCACGCAGCGGCTCGCCAAGGGGATATCCGAGGTGACGACGATGTCGCCTCGGCCGGCGCGTTCCGCGATCCAGTCGTCGGCGGCGTCCATGCCCGAGCCGGCCGCGATGCGTTCGATCAGCGGGTCGTTCGGCACCCGGATGAAATTTCCCGCGACCACGCTGACCGGCAGGCCGAAGCGGGCGGCGACGCGGTAGATCTCCTCTTTGACGGGACAGGCGTCGGCGTCGACATAGATGCGGGGCGGGTTCAAATCGGATGTCATCGGTTGAGGATTATGTCGGTCGGCGCGGCGGGCGCTCTCAGGGGCGCGTGGTACCCTATTGGCGACGGAATTGCGAGCAAAACAGCCAAAGGAACCGGCTTGCCACGGCCCATTCTTCGCGTACCATTGCTGCTGCAAAAGCCGGCAGAAAATCAGGGAAAACGGGCATGACAGGCCTCCTCGAAACCTACCGCGTCCAGGCCTACAACACGGCAAAACTCTCCGAAAACAAGATGCATGACGACACCGTGGCTAAACGCTTCGGCTTTTCCGGCGGCCTCGTGCCCGGCGTCGACGTGATGGCCTATATGATGCATCTGCCGGTCAAGCGATGGGGCCGCGCGTTTCTCGAGCACGGCTTGATCGAGGCGCGATTTGTCAAACCGGTCTATGACGGCGAGACCACCCATGTCTCGGGCGGAGAGAGCGACGGCGTGCTCACCATCGAGGTCGAAAGCCGCGGCCAGCTCTGCGCCACCGGCAGCGCGTCATTGCCGGCATCGGCGCCCTCGCTCGCGCTGTCGGATTTTTCCGAAGTCGCCGCGGTCGCCGAGCGCCGGCAGGTCGACGAGGCTTCCTATCAACTCGGCAAATGGCTCGGCACGGTGCCGCGCGCCTGGGCCGGCGAGGCGGCGACGGAATATCTGCACGACGTCCGCGAACACGATCCGATCTATGCGCGCGAGGGGCTTGGCCATCCCGGCCTGTTGCAGCGGGTTATGAACAAGGTTTTGGTCGACAATGCCATTTTGGGGCCGTGGATTCACGTCGGCAGCCGGATGCAGCTCCTGTCGGCCGCCAAGAGCGGCGATGAGTTGACCGCGCGGGCAAAAGTCACCGGCAATTACGAGAAGAAGGGTCACCGCTTCGTCGAACTCGACGCCCTCGTCGTCGCCAATGGCAAGACGCCGCTGGCGCATTGCCAGCACATCGCGATCTACCAGCCGCGCGAACAGGCGGCGGCGTAAGTTTTTCTGTCGTTGCCGGGCTTGACCCGGCAACCCATCCTCTTCGCAAGACTCTTTCGAAGCTTGATGATACGCGGGTCAAGCCCGCGTATGACGAGTGCATTCGGTGAAAGACAGCGTTTCACATTTTAAGTCGTCATTCGGACGGCTATGCCGGGCGATGACGGTTGTGGGTGCAACTATCTCCGTGTGCCACCGTCATTTTATCGTCCGGTCAGGAATGATCCACTGGAAGTCTGATAGCGTCAGCGGTGCGAGGCAAGCGCTGCTGGGTGAGAGCGTCTGTAGCGAATTTGGACAATCCGGATTTTGGTAACTTGCCTGACCGGCATTTTTTCCTGACGGCCAGCCGGCCCGATTGTGGCAATTGTTGCAGTTGGTGCCGACCGGGTGGATCACCAGTTCGATATAGGGATTCGTGGCCACCGGCTGGTCGCCGGATTTGTCCGGAATGCCATAGGAATCCACAAGCAGGTAATGATTCCACGGGCCCCTGGCTTGGGGAATTTTCGGGCGGTTGGCGGCGTAAGGTCCGGCGTTCGGGCGGTCGGACCACCAGACGCTTTGCAGCGCCCAGGTCGGGATTTCCTTGGTGTTGACATGCATCGCGATGGTCACGAGCAAATCACCGACACCGAAGGGCTGGTTGTAGCTCCAGTAGCTGGCGGCATTGAGGATTGCCTTGTCCGCGTCGTCGAAGCTGTTCCAATCGTCCGCCGTTACCTTGTGATAATAGAAATCATTGAGGCCATATACCTTCGCAGAGGTGGATACCGTCGGCCACGGCGTCGTCTTATCGGATTGATATACGCCGTAGAGATAACTGACCGGCATTTTTTTCCCGACGCTACGGCCAGTCGGGTCGATGGCAGCCAGGTCGGGCCACCTCTCATATCCTGCGTAGTCCGGGTATCGCTTGTCGAAATAATCGTGCCAGACAGGTATCGCCGAGATCCGGTCCGCCTTGACCGGCCAGAACATGTGTTTTGTCACGACATATCGTTGTGGCGCAGACAGTTCGTGCAGGCCGTTCTGGTGATCCGTGTTCAGGGTTTCCTGCAGATAAAGCCGGGTGCCGCGGATCCAGTCAAAGCCCTCCTGGCTCAGGGACTCCGTCGGTACGAGGATATCGCCGTTGAACAGAAAGTGTGACCCGTCGCAGATGTTGTCCTGGCCGCAATTCTGTGTTGGCTTCGGATAATTTTTCAGGACGTCGGCCGGGATCGGATAGTAGGGTACCTTCTTCACATTGACCGGGACAACGATATTGAGTTTGTTTCGCTGCAGCAGCGAGAGTGCCGGCGTGGCGTTGGTTTGCGTGGCTTCAAGCCCGGCGGCCGGCAGGAATGCAGCCTTGGTGTTCGGCCAGGTAAACCAGACCGGCCAGTTCGCGTCCGACGCCCGCTGCATGATGCCCGCCCACAGCCACCAGCCATGTTCGCGAACGACGGTATGGTCGCCATCTTTCCAGGCACGTTGCAATGCCGCGATTTCACTCGGATCCATGTAACCATAGCCATTGGGAAATGGTTGATAGGCCGGTGCGCTCTGCTCCGCGGCGAGAGCCCAAGACGAAATTGACAAACCAAGCACCGCGACAACAACTGCCCTGGACATCGATCCTCCCATCAATATTGCCTGAAACCGGTACGACGAGCGATCTGTCCTGTTGTCCATGTTTGTTGTGCGCCCTCCGTTCCAACGACGGGTCGCTCGGAATAATCTCGGCCAAACCAGGAAGATCGTGAACAATTCTAAGTTGCGATGATCACTATAACGCGCTTTGGTTATAGTTCAAGTGTGGAGGACCTGCAATTTGTCGTCGCCGCGCAAGCCGAACAGCAGGCCTCGGCATCACGGCACAACCAGCTCTGGAATAATGGGTCACCCGGTCGAGCGGGCAATGACAGTTATTGGGTGCGGGGAAATGTCGCGGCGCGATCGCCGATCTACGCCGCCTTCGTCTTCGCATCCCGTATCGCCCGCCACACCCGTTCCGGCGTCAGCGGCATGTCGATATGGGTGATGCCGTGGTCGGAGAGCGCATCGAGCACCGCGTTGACGATGCAGACCAGGCTGCCGGCGCAACCGGCTTCGCCGCAGCCCTTGGTGCCCAGCGGATTGGACTTGGCCGGCGAGGGATGATCGCCGATTTCCATCGTGGGGATATCCTCGGCGCGCGGCAGCGCATAGTCCATGAACGAGCCGGTGATCGGCTGGCCGCTTGAATCATAACTGACGCATTCCATCAGCGCCTGCCCGATGCCCTGCGCGACGCCGCCATGCAGTTGGCCGGCGACCAGCAAGGGATTGACGATGGTGCCGAAGTCATTGACGGCGGTATAGCGCACGATTCTGACGATGCCGGTTTCGGGGTCGATCTCGACTTCGGCGACATGGCAGCCGTTGGGGAAAGTCGAGGGCGTAGTGTCGGTGTTGTGGTCGACATCGAGCGATGAGGGCATGCCCTCGGGCATCTTGCCCTCGCGCAGGCGCTCGGCGAGCTCCATGATGCCGATGCTGCGATCGGTGCCGGCGATGGTGAAACGGCCATTGGCAAATTCGATGTCGCCCTCGGCGGCCTCCAGCAGATGGGCCGCCGCCCGCTTGCCCTTGGCGACCACGAGCGCCGAGGATTCGACGATCGCCGACCCGGTCGCGGTGATCGAGCGCGAGCCGCCGGTGCCGTTGCCGAACCGCACGAGGTCGCTGTCGTTCTGTTCCAGCGTGATCTTCTCGAAGGGAACGCCGAGCTGCGCCGACAACACCTGCGAAAACGGCGTGGCATGGCCCTGGCCGTAATCGAGCGTGCCGGTGGTCAGTTTCACCGAACCGTCCGGCTCGAAAGTGATCTTGCCGAGTTCGCCGCTCGGCGGCGCCGTGACCTCGAGATAGGAGCCGACCGCAATGCCGCGCAGCTTGCCGCGCTTCCTGCTCTCCTTCTTGCGCTTGGCAAAGTTCGCATGGTCGGAAATCTCCAGCGCCTTGTTGAGGACGCCCTGGAAATCGCCGCTGTCATAGGTGACGCCGGAGGCGGCGGCAAACGGCATCTGTTGCGGCCTGATGAAATTGCGCTTGCGCAGCGTCAGCCGGTTGATGCCCATCTCGTCGGCGGCGCGGTCGATCAGCCGCTCCATGTAGTAATTGGCTTCGGGACGGCCGGCGCCGCGATAGGCGCCCATCAAGGTGGTGTTGGTCAACACGGTCTTGATGTCGACGGTCATCAGCGGCGTGCGGTAGACGCTGGCCAGGTTCTTGCCGACATTGAGCGAGAGCGGGCTTGGCGCGACACCGGTGATGTAGGCGCCGAGATTGCCGTAGCCGGAGATCTTGACCGCGAGGAATTTGCCCTCGGCGTCGAGCGCCAGCTCGCCATGGATCTGTCCGGCACGGCCGTGGCTGTCGGAAAGAAAACTGGTCGAGCGCTCGTCGGTCCATTTCACCGGGCGGCCCAGCGTCTTGGCCGCATGCAGGATGCAGACATATTCGGGGTAGTTGATGTTCTTCATGCCGAAGGAGCCGCCGACATTGGCGGTCAGCAGATGCACCTTCTCGTTCGGCACCTTCAAAATGTTCTTGGCGAGGTTTTGCCGGTTGCCGGAGACGCCCTGGGTCGGAACCTGGATGGTGTAGCGCTCGCTCGACTTGTCATAGGAGGCGAGCGCCGCGCGCGGCTCCATCGCCACCACCGCGATGCGGGTGTTGGTCATGTCGAGCTTCGTCACATGGGCGGCGGCGGCAAACGCCGCCTCGACCTTGGCGGCGTCGCCATAGTGATAGTCCAGCGCCACGTTGTTGGGGATGTGATCGTAGAGCTGCGGCGCGCCGGGCTTTGCAGCCTCAGTGGGGTCGGTGACGGCAGGCAGGGGATCGATGTCGATCGCGATGGCTTCGCCGGCGTCGCGCGCCTGCGCCAGCGTCTCGGCGACCACGAACGCTATGGGATCACCGACATAGCGCACCTTGTCGGTCATCAGTGCGGTGCGGTTGGTCTGCAGGAGCGGCGTGCCGTCGCGGCTCTTCAGCGGCAGGCCGCAGGTATAGGGACCGTAATTGGCCGCCGCGAGGTCGGTTCCACTCCACACCCCGAGCACGCCCGGCATCGCCTTGGCGGCCGAGACGTCGATGCTCCTGATGATGCCGTGGGCATGGCTGGAGCGCACGATCCAGGCATAGGCCTGGCCGGGCAGGTTGAAGTCGTCGGTGTATTTGCCTTTTCCCCGAACCAGCGTGTCGTCCTCCTTGCGGCGGACGGGCTGGCCGACACCGTATTTTTGCAGTGCGATAGCATTTTCCAGAGAGGATGGAGAGGCGTGGTCTTGCATCGAAAAATCCCTGAAATGCCCGGCTTTCGACGCGATTTCGCGTCCGGACCTCAGATAAAGCACCCGTATCCGAACGACAACGCCTGATTGGGCATGGTCCTATGTCAACGGCTGTTGCGCCGCGCCTGCGCACTGCTAAAGTTTCCGTGAACGGGAAATTCCTCGTCGGCCCGAGGGCCAGCGGAAAGACTTTTTGAATGAACGATGATACGCGGCTTCGCGATGGCCTCGGGCCGCGCGGAAGCCCGGAGCGATTAGTCGCGGCAGGCGGCATCCGTGTGCCGGGCGCTGGCAATCCGCCGGCCGAGGCATCCGGCGTCTATGCCGCGCTCGACCTCGGCACCAATAATTGCCGGCTCTTGATCGCCTGCCCGACCGGCGACGGGTTCCGCGTGGTCGATTCCTTCTCGCGGATCATCCGGCTGGGGGAGGGCATCTCGGCGACCGGCTGCATCAGCGAAGCCGCCATCGAGCGCGCCATTGCCGCGCTCAGCATCTGCCGCGACAAGATCCAGTCCAGGAAGGCCAAGCGGCTGCGGCTGATTGCGACCGAGGCGTGCCGTGCTGCTTCCAACGCCGATGGTTTCAGGGAGCGCGTCGCCGCCGAGACCGGCATCCGGCTGGAGGTGATCGATCGCGAAACCGAAGCAGCGCTTGCGGTGATCGGTTGCTCGCCGCTGCTCGACCCGAAGGGGCGGGGTGCCATCCTGTTCGACATCGGCGGCGGCTCGACCGAACTGGTGCGGATCGAACGCGATCCGGCCGAGGCCAACGCGGCACCGCGCATCAAGGCGTGGATGTCGATCCCGCTCGGCGTCGTGACGCTTGCCGAACATTTCGGCGGCAAGGACGTCACCCCGCAATCCTATGCGGGAATGGTCGAGCAAGTCGCGCAGCACGTCGCCCCGTTCGCGGCCGAGCACGGTGGCGACCTTGCAGACATGCATCTGCTCGGCACCTCCGGCACGGTGACGACGCTGGCCGGCATCCATCTCAATCTCGCGCGCTATGATCGCCGCCGCATCGACGGCGTCTGGCTGGAGGATGCCGACATCACCGCCGTGATCGCGCGTCTGCTTGGTATGAGCTACCAGCAGCGCGCCAGCAACAATTGCATCAGCGTCGAGCGCGCCGACCTGGTGCTGGCGGGTTGCGCCATTCTCGATGCGATCCGCGACGCGTTCCCGCTGCCGCGGCTGCGCGTCGCCGACCGGGGCCTGCGCGAGGGCATGCTGGTCGAGATGATGCGCGAGGACGGCGCCATCGGCGGATGCCGATAGGCGCGAAGGCCCACGATGTGCTAGAGCCCTGACCATGGCGAAAGACACTACCGGGCGGCTGCACGTCACGGTCAAGACCGGCGGCAAGCGCAAGCTGTCCTCAAAGCTCTGGCTGGAGCGGCAGCTCAACGATCCCTATGTGGCGCAAGCCAAGCGCGACGGCTATCGCTCGCGCGCGGCCTATAAACTGCTTGAAATCGACGACAAGCACCATTTCCTTAAAGTCGGCCTCACCGTGGTCGATCTCGGCGCCGCCCCCGGCGGCTGGAGCCAGATCGCGGCCAAACGCGTTGGCGCCGCCGACGGCAAGGGCAAGGTGGTTGCGATCGATCTGTTGCCGATGCCGGAGATTCCGGGCGTCAGCTTTGCGCAGCTCGATTTCCTGAAACAGGACGCGCCGGAAAAGTTGCTGGCGATGATGGGCGGGCGCGCCGACGTCGTCTTGTCCGACATGGCCGGCAATACCACCGGCCACCGCAAGACCGATCAGCTGCGCATCCTGGGCCTCGTCGAAGGCGCGGTCGCCTTTGCCGCCGACGTCTTGAATCCCGGCGGCACGTTTGTCGCAAAAGTGTTTCAGAGCGGTGCCGATGCCGCGCTGATGGCAGAACTCAAGCGCGATTATGCCACCGTCAAGCACGTCAAGCCGGCCTCCAGCCGGCAGGATTCCTCCGAGCGCTATGTGCTGGCGATGGGATTTCGCGGTATACGGAATAATATGCCCGAAGCGTAGTGCCGCTCTCAATTCGTCATGGCTGGGCAGAAGCGCGTCTTCGCGCCAAATGTCCCGGCCATCCTCGTCTTATCTTGGCGCACCATCACGAAACACGTGGATGCCCGGCACAAGGCCGGGCATGACGAACGTGTAGATAATTACGGCAATGTCTAACCCAGCCGCTGATCCCGCGCATTGGCGGTTTCGGTGGCGGCGGTTTCTTCCGGCTCGGCGTCGCGCTCCGGCGATGGGATGACGATGACGCCGCGCCCCGAAACCTGGTGGCCGGCATCGGCGGGCATCTCGTAGAAGAAATAGGCCGAGATCGTCGAGATCACCGAGACCACGATGAAGGCCGGCGCGAAGTAACTGGCGTTCAGCTCGGTCGCATGGTGGAACCACATCGTCGATTCCACGCAGAACGCGCCGACGGCGACGCCGGCGGACACCGCCAGTTGCTGGTTGACGCTGACCAGCGTGGTGGCGCGGCTCATCCGCGCGGGGTCGACCTCCGCATAGGCCAGCGTGTTGATCGCGGTGAATTGCAGCGAACGGAAGAAGCCGCCGACCACCAGCAGGATCATGATCAGCAACAGCGGTGTCTGGATGGTGAACAGCCCGCAGGCCGCCAGAAAGACCGAACTCACCGCCGCATTGACGGTCATGATGCTTCGGAATCCGAAGGTCCGGATGATGCGCGCGGCCAGCGTCTTCATGCCCATGGCGCCGGCGGCGGAAGCAAATGTCACGAGCCCCGAGTTCAGCGGCGTCAGGCCGAATCCGACCTGCAGCAACAAGGGCAGCAGGAACGGCAGCGAACCGATGCCGAGCCGGAACAGGAAGCCGCCGATAATGCTGGCGCGCATCGTCGGCAGCCGCAGCAGCGCGAAATCCAGCACCGGGGAAGCGGTCCGCCGGGCGTGGATCACGTAAAGCGTCATCGAAATGCTGCCGATCCCGACCAGCGCGATGACCACGGTCCACGGCAGCAAGTTGAGCCCCGCGACCGAAAGTCCGAACGAGATGCCGCCAAGCCCGACGCCGGCCAGCAGAAGGCCATAGAGATCGAAGCGCTCGGGATCCTCGCTCTTGATCGGATCGATGTAGCGCAGCGCCATCACGATCCCGACCAGCCCGATCGGGATGTTGATCAGGAAGATCCAGTGCCAGGTCAGATAGGTGGTGATGAAGCCGCCGAGCGGCGGCCCCAGCACCGGCCCGACCAGCGCCGGCACCGTGACCCAGGCCATCGCATTGACGAGTGCGCTCTTGTCGATCGAGCGCAGCAGCACGAGACGGCCGACCGGCGTCATCATCGCGCCGCCGAGGCCCTGCACGATCCGCGCGATCACGAAACCGGTGACGGAGGAGGACAGCGCGCAGCCGATCGAGCCCGCCATGAACACGCCGACCGCGAGGCTGAACACCATCCGCGGGCCGAAGCGATCGGCGGTCCAGCCGCTGGCGGGAATGAACACCGCAAGCGACAGCAGGTACGAGGTGATGGCGAGTTTCAACGTCAGCGGGCTGGTGCCGATATCGGCCGCGATCGCCGGCAGCGAGGTCGAGATGACCGTCGAGTCCATGTTCTCCATGAATAGCGCGGTGGCCACGATGAGCGGGATCAGGCGTTCTTTGTTCATGGAGATTCGGAAAAGAGGGGGAAGAGAGAACGGGAGCAGGGCTGTATCATTCCGTTGTCACAGAGGCCATTGCCGAACGCGGCGCAAGGTCTAATCTTGCGTGACGCTCTGCGTTCAATGCAGTCTGCACCGCCGCGCCCCCGGGGTCCGACAATATATCGCATTATGCGACTCATTTACTTGACCATTTTATCGCATTGTGCGATCACCGGTCGGTGAAAGAGATCGCATTTACCTCCGCCGCTGTCCGCCAATGGCGCAAACTTACCGCCGCCACGCGCGCGCAGATCGACCTCAAACTGAAGGCGTTCGCAGAAACCGGTGTCGGTGACGTGAAGGCGCTTAAAGGTATAGCCGGAATGCGGTTGCGCGCTGGAGATTGGCGCGTGTTGTTCACAATCAAAGGCAACACCATCACAATTCACGCGGTCGGAAATCGCCGCGACATCTACGACTGAGAGGACGCTATGGCAAAAGCCGCCACCGTAAAAAGCAATGTCCAGTTCATCCACACGCCCAGTGGAGACGATCTCGCCGTACTGCCGCGCACCGAATATGACCGGCTCGTCGCTCTGGCCGGTGAGGCGAAGGAAGATGCCGCCGCGAGCCGGATCGTCCGCAACTCCACGCGTGCCCTCAAGGAAGGCCGCGAAGTCGTGCTGCCAAAATCCGTGGCCGATCGCCTCGCCGACGGGGGCAACGCGGTGCGCGTGATCCGTGAATGGCGCGGCATGATCCAGGGCGAACTCGCCGTGGCGGTCGGCATTAGCCAGAACTATCTGTCCGAGATCGAAACCGGCCGGCGCAAAGGGCCTGCCGAATTGCAGAAGAAAATAGCCCGTGCGCTGGGCGTCCCGATGGACCTTTTGATCGAATAGGATCCCTCGCGGCGGCTGCAACGCGCGCCGGGGCCTACAGCGCCGGCGTCGGCTATTGCGGAACCAGCAAAACCTCCTAAATCCTGCGTGACACGCCGCCGGGTTATCCGCGCTGATCACGAAAAGCCTGTGCATGGCTGGCAAGCGCTTTGATTCGCCCGTCCGCCATGCTATCGACCACCGCCAACCCTACCGATGGGCTTTGATTCGACGGCGATACCAAAAGTGTCGCCGAGGGTCCCGTTCATCCCGAGGTCGTATCGCGGCGATCGAGCCGCCGAATGGAGTTGGTAATGGCCGTCATGCAGGGACTTCAGGGGATTCGCGAAGCCTATACGTTCGACGATGTGCTTCTGCAGCCGGGGCTATCCGATATCCTGCCGTCGGAGGCCGATATCCGCTCCCGCGTCACCCGCTCGATCGCGCTCAACATTCCGATCATCGCCTCAGCGATGGATACCGTCACCGAGGCGCGGATGGCGATCGCCATGGCGCAGGCCGGCGGCATCGGCGTCATCCACCGCAATTTCGACGTCGAGGGCCAGGCCGCCCAGGTGCGGCAGGTCAAGAAGTATGAATCGGGAATGGTGGTCAATCCCTTGACCATCGGTCCCGACGCGATGCTGTCGGACGCGCTGGCGCTGATGAGCGCCCATGGTTTCTCCGGCATTCCGGTGGTCACCGGCGCGGCCAAGGGCATACCGGGCAAGCTGGTCGGCATCCTCACCAACCGCGACGTGCGGTTTGCGACCGATCCCAGGCAAAAAGTTTCGGAATTGATGACGCATGAAAACCTCGTCACCGTGCGCGAAGGCGTCGATCAGGACGAGGCGAAGCGGATGCTGCACAAGCACCGCATCGAGAAACTGCTCGTGGTCGACGACCAGTATCGCTGCGTCGGGTTGATCACGGTCAAGGACATGGAAAAGGCGGTCGCCCATCCGCTCGCCTCCAAGGACGCGCAGGGGCGGCTACGGGTCGCGGCCGCGACCACGGTCGGCGAGGGCGGTTTTGAGCGCACCGAGCAGCTGATCGATGCCGGCGTCGACCTGATCGTGGTCGACACCGCGCACGGCCATTCCTCGCGGGTGCTGGAGGCCGTCAACCGCATCAAGCGTCTTTCCAATGCCGTGCAGGTGATTGCCGGCAACATCGCCACCCAAGAGGGCGCGCAGGCGCTGATCGATGCCGGCGCGGACGCGATCAAGGTCGGCATCGGTCCCGGCTCGATCTGCACCACGCGCATTGTCGCCGGCGTCGGCGTGCCGCAGCTGACCGCGATCATGGATGCGGTCGAAGCCGCCAGGAAGGCCGACGTGCCGGTGATTGCCGATGGCGGCATCAAATATTCCG
Organism: Bradyrhizobium sp.; assembly: GCF_035484855.1. Taxonomy (GTDB): domain Bacteria; phylum Pseudomonadota; class Alphaproteobacteria; order Rhizobiales; family Xanthobacteraceae; genus Bradyrhizobium. Next base: position 9,320 of record NZ_DATHOP010000098.1, on the reverse strand, counting down.
GCGACCTGGCCAAGGCGCTCGCCGCCGGCGCCGACATCGCGATGGTCGGCTCGCTGCTCGCCGGCACCGACGAGACCCCGGGCGAAGTGTTTCTGTGGCAGGGCCGTTCCTACAAGGCCTATCGCGGCATGGGTTCGGTCGGCGCGATGGCGCGCGGCTCCGCCGACCGTTATTTTCAGCAGGACATCAAGGATACCCTGAAACTGGTGCCGGAGGGAATCGAGGGCCAGGTGCCCTACAAGGGTCCGGTCGGCAATGTCATGCATCAGCTTGCCGGCGGCTTGCGCGCGGCGATGGGCTATGTCGGCGCCAGGAACCTGACCGAGTTCCACGACAAGGCGCGGTTCGTGCGTATCACCGGCGCGGGCCTGCGCGAGAGCCACGTCCACGACGTCACCATCACGCGGGAAAGCCCGAACTATCCGGGCGGGGTGTAGTTTTCCGGCTCAAATTGACCGCCACGGTGCGGGCAAAACGCGGTATTGTCCGGGCTGCCAGTCGCCGCAGTGCCGAACGGCCCCGCGAATGGCAGCCGCGATGCCTGAGAATCCTTTCAGCAAAATTCAAACAGGAAGTAGGTCATCATGGTCGATTGGTCGGACGAACGGATCGCCGCGCTGTCGGATCAGGATCTGAAGAATCTGCTGGTCAATGCGGAACGCAAGTCGGCTGCTTCCGTGGTCGCGCAATGCCAGGCCGAGATAGAAAAGCGCGACGCCGCAAAGCCGCGCAAGGCGCCGAAAGCGCGTACCGAGGTGAAGGAATTCGAGCACGAGATGTCGGGGCAGTTGGCCGCCGTCGGCAAACAGATGGCGGAGAAATACGATCTGTCGGAGGAGACCGCAAAGGCAAGGTCGGAGGGCGTGAAGGGATTTCGATCCCACAAACTGCTCGACGCCAAGGGTTACGCAAAACTCGGCGGACATCAGCGCGACGGCACGGTCGCGGTCGATCGCTATATCTCTTACCGGCGCGGCAACGGCATCGTCTCGCTGGGGGTCTGGCTGCCCAAGGACGCGCCGATCGAGCACCACGAATTTCATGTCAGCGCGCCGGCCGGAATGATCGAGGGCGGCGAGCCGTTTTCCGATGCGCAGGCAGAGGCTTCGGAAGCGGACGCGTCCAGGACCCGGCAAATTCGCGCCTTCAAGGACCTGCCGAGCGCGGCGGCAGCCTTCGACGCGGCGCTGGCGAAGATCACGGCGTAAATAAAAACTGTCATTGCGAGCGCAAGCGAAGCAATCCATTTTGCAACGAAGAAAAAGTTGGATTGCTTCGCTGCGCTCGCAATGACGAAAAACAACCGGAGGAGAACACTATGTCCCAGGCAAAACGCGTCGTCCTCGTCTCTCGCCCGGTCGGCGAGCCCAAGCCATCGGATTTTCGCATCGAGGACTACGCGCTGCCGACGCCGGGCGAAGGGCAGGTGCTGCTGCGCACGATCTGGCTGTCGCTCGATCCCTATATGCGCGGGCGCATGAGCGATGGGCCGTCCTATGCGACACCGGTGCCGATCGGCGGCGTCATGGAGGGCGGCACGGTGTGCGAGGTCATCGCCTCGAACAATCCCGGCTTTGGCAAGGGCGACATCGTGCTGTCACGCGCCGGTTGGCAGACGCACGCGCTCTCCGACGGCAAGGGTCTTGCAAAGATCGACCCGAAACTCGCCCCCATCTCCACCGCGGTCGGCGTGCTCGGGATGCCCGGCATGACCGCCTATACGGGCCTGCTCGACATCGGCAAGCCGCAAGGCGGCGAGACCGTCGTGGTGGCGGCGGCGTCCGGCGCGGTCGGCTCGGCGGTCGGGCAAATCGCAAAAATCAAGGGCGCGCGCGCGGTCGGCATCGCCGGCGGCAAGGACAAATGCGATTATGTGAAGAGTGAGCTCGGCTTCGATGATTGCCTGGATCACCGCGATCCGAATCTGGCGGCAAAACTGAAGGAGGCCTGCCCGAAGGGCATCGACGTCTATTTCGAAAATGTCGGCGGCGCGGTGTTCGAGGCGGTGTTTCCGCTATTGAACGCCTTCGCGCGCGTTCCCGTCTGCGGCCTGATCGCGCATTACAACGATACCGAGGCGACCGCGCCGAAATGGGCCTCCTCGATGATGCGTTCGGTGCTGACCAAGCGCCTCACGATCCGCGGTTTCATCGTCAGCGATTTCGCCGCGCGCCACGGCGATTTCCTGCGCGACATGTCCGCCTGGGTGCGCGAGGGCAAGGTCAAGCATAAGGAATTCATTACCGAGGGGCTCGACAGCGCGCCGGCCGCGTTCATGGGGCTCCTGAAGGGCGCCAATTTCGGCAAGCAACTGGTGCGGGTCGGGCCGGACAAGGCATGAGGCGTTGGCTACGCCTGCAGGCAGAGTCGTTCACCGCTCATAGCGCTCGATGATCGCCGCCGCGATCAGACGCGCAATTCCAACGGCGTCAATTCTGGCAGGCAGCTGGTGCGGTCGGGCCGGACAGCACGTGAAAGAGCGCTCCCTTCGGCGTGCCTCTTGAATGCGGCGATATCTTTTAATGTTGGGAACCGAACATAACCGAGAGTCTTGGTTAAGCTAGGACACCCCGATAAGTGCTGTTGATGGCGTCATGCGCGCGTATTTGCGAACCCGAACGCTTGCTGCCGATCAGCATCGGTGGGTGAGGTTCGAAATTGCGCGGTTGGTAGATGAATTTAGGCGCGATGCAACGGAAGCGGTTGAGCGTCCCAAACGGCCAGAATAGCCCGATCCAGAACTCAGCCGACTAGCCTTCAATATTCCACTCGCGGAATTCCACGTCAGAGCTTTCCGCTTTGCGCCGCATCCGCGCGGGCGCAAAACCTATGGCAGGACAGAAAATGGACAAAGCCTCACCGCGTCGACCGGAAGACGAACCGGACTATCTAAAAGAGCTGCTCGCCAAGGCGGGCATTGATGAACAGGCACACACGCTCGCCACCAACCTGCAGGAAGTCGTAATTGGCGAACTCCATCATAGAGTAAAAAATACGCTCGCGATCGTTTCCGCAATCACTTCCCAGAGCCTTAAATCGGCGAGAAGTCTTGAGGAGGCGGGTAATACTATCGGCGATCGCCTGCATGCCCTGGGGGTGGCGCAAGACCTTCTCGTTCGCGAACGCTGGACCGGAGCCGGGTGTCGAACGTTGATTGAAAGCGCAGTAAAGGCTTTTCAGTCAAAGGGCCTCGATCAATTCGAAATAGTCGGCGAGAACATCGCAGTTTCCTCCGGTCCGGCTGTCTCACTGTCAATGGTCATTCACGAACTCTGCACCAACGCTGTGAAACATGGCGCGCTGTCCGTACCTGATGGCTATGTTTCCATATTGTGGACTGCTGCGGACGACAGGTTCAAGCTGCGTTGGAAAGAAAGCGGCGGACCGCCGGTTGAACAGCCAACCCGAAAAAGCTTCGGCTCTCGATTGATCGAGCAAGCGCTTCCCGGACAAATGCAGGGCGAGGCTCGATTGAGATTTGAAGCAGATGGCCTGAGTTGCGAAGTGAACATTCCGCTGAGCATTATCCAGGAACGGTAGTCCCATGTCCGCTGTGTTGGTTTAACGATCCAACAACAAACCGAATTGGAACGGAACTATGAATTGCAAGGAACTATAGTGACGTCATTATCTTGTTCCCTTCACAGGGATGGAAATTTCATGACGCTCACGAGCAAGCGGCTCCTCGTACTTCTCGTCGAGGATGAGTTTCTGCTGCGAATGAACGCGGTTGAGATGATAGAGGAAGCGGGGTTCGATGTCGTAGAGGCTGGAAACGCCGCCGAAGCGATTGCGATATTGGAAAGCCGCTCGGATATTCGCGTCATTTTTACGGACATTCAGATGCCAGGCTCAATGGATGGCCTGAAGCTGGCGGCTGCAGTGCGAGGTCGCTGGCCTCCCATCAAGATCATTGCGACCTCAGGTCGATATGTTATTCGCGAGGGTGACTTGCCGGAGGGAGGGGTCTTCCTTTCAAAGCCGTATACTTCGGACAGAATTTCGATTGCGCTTCGCGAACTGACAGACGCCTGACTTTCTGATCAAGCCAACCATTGCCGGTCTTTTTTATCTTTGGCGCGCCCGCCGCGGGCGCGGCCCCTTTGTGGCCGCCAGCTTCGCAAATTACGCATCCGCTTTGGCTGTACCGGCCAGGTGCTCGACCAATCGGCGTGTATGCGCTGGCAGCGCCTCCTTGCGGCGTACACAAACGATCAATTGCCGCACGGCCCATGTGTCCGTGAGTCGAAGCGTACTGAGCGCCATGGTTCGCCGACAGCGCGTAGCGGCCGTTTCCGGCACGACGGCAATCCCCACACGAGACTCCACCATGCGACAAACGGCATCCAGTCCTCGTAGCCGAATTCGCGGTTTCAGAGATCGGCCAAGACGCGTTGACTGCCATGCGAGATGCTCGGCAAGCGCACTGCCGGCCACGAGGCCGACAAACTCCTCATCGAGCAGATCGACGAATGCTATGTTGCGCCGCCCCGCCAACGCATGGCCGCGCGGCACGATGACGACGAGCCTGTCAATGCGGAAGGGGAAGGTCTCGAGTCCCTCGACGCCGGCCGAGTCGGCGGCCACCAGCACGCCGATGTCGGCGTGGCCCTGCGCTACGGCCGGAGCTATCTCGTAACTGAGGCGTTCCTCCAGTGCGATATCGACGCCGGGATTGGTTGCAAGCCAGCCCGAGAGAACATCCGGCAAGTATTCTTCCAGCGCAGTGGTATTTGATATCAACCTGATGTGTCCCCGCACGCCCCCGCGCGCATGCTCGCGCAGATCGCCGCGTAGTCGCTCCATTTGTGCCAAAACGAGCTGAGCGTGATGAAACAGCGCATGGCCGGCGGGCGTCGGCCGCACGCCTCGACGATGCCGCTCCAGCAAAGCCGTTCCGAGCATCTCCTCCATCCCTTTCATGCGTGCGCTTGCCGACGGCAGAGAGATGCCCGCGCGCGAAGCGCCAACTGTAATGCTGCCTCCCTCCACGACGGCGGCGAACAGTCGCAAATCGGTAAGATCGAAATGCACGGCGCAGATCCTCGACGCGTTACCACTCTGCCTATGGTACAGGCGAAGCCAGGGTTATGAAAATCCCCCGTTGCGCCATTTCGACCGACAACCAACTTTGTCGGTATGTCGAACCCAATCGTCTATCTTGTCGTCGTTGCCGCCGCATTTTTGCTCGCGGGATTGGTCAAAGGCGTCACCGGCCTCGCCCTGCCGACGGTCGGAGTAGGCCTGCTAAGTCTGGCAATGCCTCCCGCCCATGCCGCCGCTCTCATCGTCGTGCCGGCGTTGATAACGAACGTCTGGCAAATGATGAGCGGGCCCGGCCTTGGGAGCCTGGTGCGACGGCTTTGGCCGATGCAGCTGGCGATATGTCTTGGGACCTGGGCCAGCGCTAGTCTGATGGCCGGTTCGGAGACCGCATTGGCATCGGCCGCCCTCGGCATCGCGCTGATCGCTTACGCAGCTTTTGGTTTGATGAATGTGACCGTGCCGCATGTGCCGGCCTGGGCCGAGTGGTGGCTGGGCGCTTTTGCCGGCGGCGCAACGGGATTCATCAGCGCTGCTACCGGTGTGTTTGTGATACCGGCCGTGCCATACCTTCAGGCGCTCGACTTCGAGCGCGAAGAGTTCATGCAGGCGCTCGGCCTCTCCTTCACCGTCGCCACCATTGCGCTTGCCGGGTCATTGGTCAGCGCCGGGACACTTAATCTCGGCACCGGTCTATATTCGCTCCTCGCCCTCGTCCCCGCTCTGGCCGGAATGATTGCGGGGCAACACTTGCTGCGCGTGATGCGTCCCGCGACCTTTCGGCGCTGGTTCTTTTCAGGATTGGCGCTTCTTGGGGCGCACCTGGCCATCGGAGTTCTTTGATGAGCGGCGGTAGACGAACCACCGATCGGGCCGATGTCTAACGATCCTGCGAATCCCGTTCCGGACCTTGCAGCGTGACGCCGCCATCGACCACCAGCACCCGTCCGGTGATGTAGCGGGCAACCATCAAGATAGGATTGCTTTTCGGGAAGTCCCCGATCGTTCAGGCCGCTTTCGTGGCGATCGGCTCGATTCTTGCGAGTTCTTTTCCGATCTGCCGCTTTGCCGTTTGAATGTCGTAATCAGTCTGAAGGTTCAACCAGAGTTCGGGTGAAGTGCCGAAGGCCTTCGACAAGCGCAACGCCGTATCCGCGGTCACTCCGGTTGCCTCGTTCGACAATCGCTCGATCCGCGTCCGCGGAACGCCGCAGGCTTTCGCCAACGCGCCGGGAGACAGGCCGAGCGGCAGCAAAAACTCTTCCCGAAGAACTTCACCGGGGTGCATGGGAGCAAGTTTCCTGACCATCGTGGTTATCCTTGATGTAAAGGCCAAGTCCGGCCCTTCGTTGGCGGTCAGTGATAGTCCGCCAATTCAACGTCTTCGGGCCCTTCCGGGGTCCAAACAAAACAGATGCGGAACTGGTCGTTCACGCGGATCGAGTACTGGCCGGCTCGATCACCCTTGAGAGCTTCGAGCCGATTGCCGGGAGGCGAGCGCAAGTCCGTCAGCTTATGGGTAGCGTGCAGGAAACGCAGCTTGCGGCGGGCAACCTTGATCAAGTCGGCCGGGAAGCCCTTGCGGACGACGCCATTGAATGCGTCCTCCGTCAGAGAGTTCCTGAAACTCTTGATCATGACCATTTGTATCAACAAACGATACATATGTCAATCATCGTGTATCATGCAGCGATACAAATCAGGCGATTGCGATCCGCCCTGCGTGCTCATCGAGGTTTGAGGGAGCCCGGTGTTGGTAAGAAAGGACGCTCGCCGCCGTCGGCTCTATCTTGAGTAGACTAATTCGCGCGGTTTGCTACTCATGGCAGATGCAAACAGTCGGTCGTGCGTCTCTCGGCAATGCCACTAGGATTTGAAGTTGACGACGTGCTAGCTACCCTAAAGGTTCTATCGAGGACGCCATGCCGACAGCTAGATCGAGCAAGTTCAAGGCCTTCGTCGTGGTTGCGGCGATCAGTCTGGGATTATCCCTCGGAGCTGCAAGCGCATTGGCTCAAGGCGTGCCAACTCCCGGGCAGCCTCCAACCAAACTCGAAGCTTGGCAAATTCGACGTATAGAGCGGTTGAAACTTATTAAGGATGCGCTTGCGCCAAATGCGGCCAGTTCTCCGGCGTTCGACCAGATGCTGACGAATTATGATAAGTATCCGCTTGCTCAAACACCCATCGAGAATATGGACGTGCTAGGTCTTTTCTACGCGCCGAGGGAAGGAATTGCCAAAGCTCTGCCTTTAATCGTGATGAACGCGACTCTGGGCTGGTATGACGCACTTAGATTCGGTTCGCCTTCAGGGCAAACCGAGATCGTGAACAACGAGATGTTCTTCAAGCGTGTCTTCGTCCTTGCTGGGAAGGGACGAATAGATGAGTACATGGAATTTGCAAAATCGCATCCTGACGAAATTCAGTCCGAAATTGACCTAGGGCTGGCCTTTGCTGAAAGATCCAAGAATACGGAGGAATATGATCATAAGTGGCCAACCGCCTACGGGTTAGAGCGGACGATATGCGCTCTTGGAGGGGCATGCACTCCGCCCGTAGAAGCGCCGCAGAACCAGTGGAATGCTCTTTGGGATCAGACCAAACTGCGGGTCAAAACATACTACAAGGTTAGGTAAGCAAGCCCCGCCACACCCGGGCTTGTCCCGGCTCTAGCGATCCTGCGAGTCCCGTTCCGGTCCCTGCAGCGTGACGCCGCCATCGACCACCAGCACTTGTCCGGTGATGTAGCGGGCGTGACCGCTGAGCAGGAATCTTACGGCCTGGCCGATGTCCCAGCCGGTGCCTTCGGTCTTCAGCACGGACGCCCGCGCGCGCTGGGTACGCGCCGCCTCGCTCATGCCGTTGCCGCGGGCATAGACCATCGGTGTGTACATCGGCCCCGGGCAGATGCAGTTGACCCGGATGTTGTCGCGGCCGTGATCGACCGCCATTGCCTGCGTCAGTCCGATCACGGCGGCCTTCGAGACCGTGTAGGTGGTGAGCCCGCGCGGCCGCAGCGCCGAGATCGAGGAGATGTTGACGATTGCGCCGCCTTTGGCGGTCTCGATCATCGCGGGGATGGCGTATTTCGACAGCAGGAACATGGTTTCCACATTGACCTGCATCACCCGCCGATACTCCTCGGGCTTCTCGTCGACGACGCTGCCGCGGCTGCCGATGCCGACATTGTTGTCGAGGAAGTCGAGCCGGCCGAAGCGGCTGATGGTCTGCTGGACCAGCCGCTTGCATTCGGATTCCCTGGTGATGTCGCAGGCGATCGCCGCGGCGCTGCCGCCTTCGGCCTCGATCATGTCGACCGTGCGTTGCGCCAAAGCGAGATCGAGATCGGCGACCATCACCTTGGTGCCGGCGCGCGCCAGCAGGATGGCGGCCGCCCGGCCGTTGCCGATGCCGTCGCCCGCGGCACCCCCGCCGCTGACAATGGCGACCTTGCCGGCAAGGCCGGCGTCGTCCTCGAGACCTGTCATCGCATTCCTCTCCTGACCCGCCTGCGCTGCTCCGGGCCAGAGCGGACGCCGGAGATCCGGTCATTGTTAGAATTCGACGCATCTTGTTGCAAGCGCGGTAACCAGCCTGGGTTACGCGTCGTCAAGATTTGCCGGCTAACAACGAAGCAGGCGGCTCACGCCTTTTTGCGGGCTTATAAGAATGCGTATCATTCCAGCGCTCTTGCTCTTGATTGCGGCCGGTATTACGACCGCGGGCGCGCAAACTGCGCCGGCGCAAACGCCTGCCGCGCAACCAGTTCCCGCGGCTGCGCCGCAAGCGCCGGCGCCCGCACAAGACAATTCATTTGCGATGGATCATGGACGCGCCGCCGATGCCGCGGCAGCTGCCGCCGCGAAGGTCAAAGCGGCCGTGGACGCGGCCGCCGCAGCCGCCGCAGCTCCCGCTGCGCCCAGCCAATCCGCCAATTTCGGCGTCAATGGCAGCAGCGTCATCCCCGCCGCCGCACCGCTGACGGCGGAGGAGCAGAAGGCCGAGGCAGAGGCGCGTGCCGCCTGGCAGGCGCGTTGTCGTCCGACCGTTGTTGAAGATCGCGAAGGGCTGCGCCGGGCGCGATATGCCGAGCCGGATTGCGACCTTTCCCGCTTCAATACGGCCGGCACGGATTAGCAGTCTGCTGAAAAAGCCCTCGTCAGGGCCTACGGTTGATGATTCAATGTATATCATGAATCGTCGGGGGCTCGCATGCGGGGCAGTTTTACGGATCAGGGCGGGTTGTTTTCGTACATCTCGCCGGAGACGCGAGT
>NZ_DATHOP010000097.1:0-2304 GCF_035484855.1 Bradyrhizobium sp. | reverse complement strand
AAACAGCACGGTGATGGCGATGATGTTGCGCATCATCGGCAGAGTGATGTGACGGAATTTTTGCCACGCATTGGCGCCGTCGATGGAGGCCGCCTCATAGAGCTGTTCCGGCACCGATTTAAGCGCTGCGAGATACATGATCAGGAAGAACGGTGCGCCGTACCAGACATTGACGAGGATCACGGAAAAGCGCGCCCAATAAGGGTCGCTCAGCCATCCGACTTCATTGAAACCCAGGCTGGAAAGGACATAATTGAAGGCGGAGTGGGTGGGATCGAACAGCCACCACCAGCCGAGCGACGATAGTGCCAGGGGTATGACCCACGGCACCAGCAGCATGCCGCGCCATTTGCGCTGGCCCTTGGCGGGCAGATTGTTGATGAGATGCGCGGTGATGAGCCCGATCAGCGCTTTGAAGAACACCGCGCTGAGCGCGAAAATCGCCGTCTGTTCCATGACCATGCGGAACACGTCGCGCGACAACAGGAAGCTGAAATTGCCGAGACCGATAAAGCGCGTCTGCGCCTTGTTCAACATCGACAGATAGATCGAATAAAACGCCGGATAGATCACCAGCGACACGATGATGATCATCAGCGGCAGGCACATAAAAAAGGCGACGGTCGAACGGCGGCGCAGAAAAAGTCTCAGATTGCGCAAAGCGGGCGATTGCAGGCCGACTTGCAGCCTTGGCCTAACTAGGCTTGGCGACGTCGGGGGCCATGTCTGGACGGTATCTGCCATTTATGCCTCGCCGGTCTTGCGGACCGGCCTCCGGAATTAGGTGCAATTATCGTTGCATTTCCGCATTCCAAATTTCTAGCACTCGATTGAGCATGATCTTTTCGGAAAACCGGTTTCCACTTTTCCGGATCATGCTCTCGGCATGCCGGCCAAATGGACCGGCATGCCTGATCTTCGTAAGGCTGGAAGCTGCGCTTACGCGCGCAAGGTTCCTTCGAGCTCGTTCGACGCCCATTTGATGACGTCATCGAGCTTCTCGTTGCCCTGCGTGAACTTGGCGACCATCACGGTATTGATCGCCTGGTTGTAGATCTGCGCGCCGACTTCCGAACGCGCCGGCGCACCGGCGATCGAGGTCTGCTCGTCGCCGCGCGGCGGATAGCTGTAGACGGTACCGACCGGCGGCTCGACCGTCTTCCAGGTATCGAGGTCGTACATGCTCCTGAAGGAGGGCAGGTCGTAGCCGAACGAGGCTTGCACGAGCTGGGCCGCCGATTCCTTCTGGGAGATATAGGTCAACAGGTCCTTGGCCGCCTGCTTGTTCTTGGAGAACGACCAGAGGCCGTAGAACTGCGGCAGCTGTCCGACGAAGCGGCCCTTGGGTCCGCGCGGCATCGGGTGGGTCCAGCAATTCGCCGCCACGCTCGGGTTGTCGCGCTTGGCGACCGCCCAGGCGCTCGGCGGATTCATGATGCTCGAGCCTTTGCCGGAAATAAGCCAGCGATTATTGCCGGCGTCGTCCCAGGCATAGACCTCGGGCGGATTCACCGCCATCAGCTTCTTGAGATATTCCAGCGCCGTGCGAGTCTCGTCGGAGTCGACCTTGATGTTGTCCTTGGCGTCGACCATCACCACGCCGTAGGAGTTGAACAGTGCGCCGACCCAATCGACCGCGTCGCTCGACTGGCCCATCGGCAGGCCGACCGGGAAGCCGGCCGCGTGCAGTTTCTGCGCCGACGTGAGATAGGTATCCCAGGTCCAGGTGTCGGTCTTGGCCTTGTCCCATTTCGATTCGTCAGCCGGGAACAGGTCGCGCACGTCGATGCCGGCGTGCTGCTGGTAGAGGTCGAAGCGCGAACAGCACGGCTTGACCTGGCTGCCGACCGTGGTCGGGACGCCACGCCAACTGCCTTTGATTTTTGCCAAATATTCGGCGACCGGGCTGATCGGGCCATATTTCGTGGTGAGCTGGCCGACGACGTCGTCGAGCGGCTCGAGCACGTTCTGGTGAATGCGGACGTTCCAGTCGCGGTGGGACATGATGTCGTGGCCGGTGCCGGCTTGGGCTTCGGCCGCCGCGGTCAGTTTGTCCTTCTCGCCCTGCGAGGTGATGTAGTCGATCTTGACCTCGCAATTGTTCTTCGCGCCCCACTCGTTGCAGAGCTTGCTGAAGGTGGCGTTGGCGCCGGGCACCCAATGGTCCCAAACGCCGAGCGCCAGCGATCCGGCGGCATAACTGTCTCTAACGTAGGGCGCGGCAATGGCCGCGACGGAACCGAGCGCCGCGCTTTTGAGAATGTTGCGGCGGGTAGGGGAGTTCAGGCGTGATTGGGTCATCAG
>NZ_DATHOP010000096.1:0-55365 GCF_035484855.1 Bradyrhizobium sp. | reverse complement strand
GTGTCGCGGTTGCGCGATGGCGCCAAGATCACCACCGGAACGCTGGACAAGGTCCGCAGCTTTCTGTCCGAAAACCGGCAACGCCCGCCGCTGGCGCGGAGTAAACCGTCGCTGCCCGCGAAGGCGGTCAACGGCGCCAATGCCGCGACCGACATCCAGCCCGCCGGTTTCCGGTTTTTCGACAACCGGCAGAAATATCTGCTTTTCGTTTCCACCTGCAGCGAGAAGACCGACGTCGCCAACCGGATTTCTCTCGAACTCGGCAGTTTGCAGCCGACGCCGCCGGCGCTGCGGATTTTCGACGCCGGCGTCGGCGACGGCACCGTGCTGTCGCGGGTGATGCGGGCCTTGCACGCGCGCTTTCCGACCATGCCGCTCTATGTAGTGGCCAAGGAGATCAGCTACGAGGATGTCCGGCTGACCCTGGAGAAGATGGCGGACCGGCTGTTCGAGCACCCGGCGACCGTGCTCGTGATCACCAACCTTTATTACGCCGAAGCGCCGTGGCTGACGCCGCGTTCGGCGACGTCGGCGCAAAGCCTGCTGTGGAAGGACGTCGCGCTATCGGGCAATACCGCGCACGGCTTTGCGGAACAGATCGGCGAGCTCGAAGGATTTTTGGCCGAAAACTGGCGCGCGGGCATCAGCCCGACCACCGGCAATCCGGTTTATCAGCGGCCGATCGTCCTGACCCTGCGGCGCGAGGACCACTCCTTCCTGCTCGATCCGATCATGCCGCGGCCGGGACGGGTGATGGCCGACTACGATCTCGTGATCGCCTCGCAGCCCTATCGGGCGCGCGCCAGCGTCGAGTTCAAGGCCTCCAAGGTGGTGACCCCGCTGGTCCGCGCGCTGCGGCCGGGCGGGAGGCTGATCGGCATCCATTCCCACGGCCGCGATCCCGGCATCGAGATCATCGACCGGGTCTGGCCGGGCGAGGATCCCTTCAAGACCGACCGCTATGCCATCCTGCGTCAGGTCAAGCATGAACTCGGCGCCGCGTCCCGGCACTTCAATTTCAACGCCTCCTCCGATGCGCGATCGATCTTCCGCTACCACATGCACACGCTGCCGGACGAAGTCAGTGGTCCGATCGGAACCTCGACGCTGTTCGCGGCCTGGAACGCCGCGATCTATGTGGCGCAGATCGAGGACAGCAGGCTGTCGGAAGTGGTCCGCGACGGCCGTTATCTCGAGGCCACCGACGCCGTGCTGAAGCAGCATGGCGGCCTCTGGTTCAACGACGAGACCTATGTGATTTCGCGCCGCCGCCTCTAGGGGGAGTGAGCCGTGTCTGCATCCGATCACGCTCCCCGCGATCTCGCCGCGCTGCTGTCGAAGGCTTCGGTCGAGGTCTCCTCGCGCGGCCATCAGCTGCGGGAATTGCCGGATCATTTTCCCGCCGGCACCGAGGTCACGATCACCTTCCTGCCCGGCGACAATTATCGGCACAATGTCGCGACCGCCGCGGCGCTGCGCCGCACCGGTTTCAACCCGGTCCCCCATATCGCGGCCCGCGAAATGGTTTCGCGCGAGGCGCTCGACGATTTTCTGGCGCGGCTTGTCGGCGAGGCCGCTGTCACGCGGATCCTCTTGATCGCCGGCGATGTGGCGGCCGCGAAGGGGCCATACCGGTCGAGCCTCGACGTTGCTGCCGGCGGATCGATCGAGGCGCATGGGTTCGCGCGCGTCAGCGTTGCCGGTCATCCCGAGGGGCATCCCTTTCTCGCTGCGGCGCCCGCGCTGAAAGCGCTCGAGGCCTGGCGCGACTGGGGACGGCGGACCAGCATCCGCGTCGATGTGGTGACGCAGTTCTGCTTCGAAGCCGCACCCATCCTCGCCTGGATCGGCGAACTCGAGGCACACGGCATCGAGCTTCCCGTCATCGTCGGCCTCGCCGGTCCGGCCAGTCCCGCGACATTGACGAAATTCGCGCTCCGCTGCGGCGTCGGCAATTCGATGCGCGCACTGCGCGGCCAGATCGGCCGCTTCGGCCGGCTGTTGACGGATACCGGGCCGGATGACGTCATGCGCAGCCTGCGCTCGGCGCCCGCGTCGGCAACCGCGCCAATCGCCGGATTCCACCTGTTTCCGTTCGGCGGCTTGCGCAAGGCCGCCGAATGGTCGCGCTGTTATCAGCGGGAAGCGTTGCGGCAAGGCGAGCAGGCCGCGTCACGCGCTGCGGCTCAGAACCCGTAGAGCCGCGCCGGGCAGTGTCATCCTGCCGGTCTGCTCGGCCGAATAATCCCCAGCACAAGATTGGCGAGTGGCCGCGATCGGATTACCCGAACGGCGCGTCAGATTAGCAGCCCGAAATAGGCTATAGCTGCTGGCGTCCGATTCCGGGCGCTGCTGGATTTCACCGATGCCAAAGCTGTTCACCGACCCCGAGGCCATCGCGGAGGATATCATCCGCGACGTCGGGACCAATCTCGTGGTCGGGCTGCCGCTCGGGCTCGGCAAGGCTAACCACATCGTCAACGCGCTCTATGCGCGCGCTGACGCCGACCGCTCGATCAGCCTGACGTTTTTCTCCGCGCTGACGCTGGAAAAACCAAAACCGTCAAACTTGCTGGAGCGGCGCTTCATCGCGCCCGTCATCGACCGGTTGTTCGGCGGTTATCCCGACCTCGCCTATGCCGCACCGCTGCATGCGGGCGCGCTGCCGCCCAACATCAAGGTGATCGAATTCTTCTTCCTCGCCGGACGATGGCTGCACGTGCCGTTCGCGCAGCAGCACTACATTTCCGCCAATTACACCCATGCCTCGATGTATCTGCTGGCGCGCGGGCTCAACGTCGTCACCCAACTGGTGGCCAAGCGCGTCATCGACGGTGTCGCGCGCTACAGCCTGAGCTGCAATACCGACACCACGCTCGATGTGCTGCGCGCCCGCGCCGAGGGACGGGCATCGTTCAAATTGATCGGGCAAGTCAATTCCGAACTGCCGTTCATGCCCGGCGCGGGCGATTTGCCGGCGGATGAATTCAGCGCGGTGCTCGACAGTCCCGCGACCGATTTTCCGTTGTTCGCGCCGCCCGCCGAGCCGATCGCCGACACCAAATATGCGATCGGGCTGCACGCCGCGGGCTTGGTGCGCGACGGCGGCACTCTGCAGATCGGCATCGGCCAGATCGGCGACGCGCTGGCGCAGGGGCTGATCGTCCGCCACCGCGACAATGCGCAATTTTGCGGGATCATGAAGCAGCTTTCGCCTGGCGCCGAAGTGCCTGCGGCGCTGGAGACGAGCGCGTTCGAACGCGGGCTCTACGGCCTCAGTGAAATAGTGACGGAAGCGTTCATCGGCCTGATCGATGCCGGCATCCTCAAGCGCGAGGTCGATGGCGTGGTGCTGCACGGCGCGTTTTTCCTGGGGCCGAAATCGCTCTACCGCGCGCTGCGCGAGATGAGCGAGGGCCAGATCGCGCGGATCCAGATGATGCCGGTCTCCTTCACCAACGAGATCTATGGCGACGAGGTTTCGAAACGGCGCGCCCGCGTCGATGCCCGTTTCGTCAACGCTGCCATGATGGCGACCCTCCTGGGAGCCGTGATTTCCGACGGGCTGGAAGACGGGCAGGTCGTGAGCGGCGTCGGCGGTCAGTATAATTTCGTGGCGCAGGCGTTTGCGCTGCAAGGCGCGCGCTCGATCCTTTCGGTCGAGGCGACGCGGCAGGCCGGCCGAGGCACGCAATCCAACATCCGCTGGAACTATGGTCACGAAACCATTCCGCGGCATCTACGCGACGTCGTGATCACCGAATATGGCGTCGCCGATCTCAGGGGAAAATCCGACGCCGACGTGATCACGGCCATGCTCGCGGTCGCCGACAGCCGCTTTCAGGACGAACTGGCGCGGAGAGCCAAGGACGCCGGCAAGCTGCCGAAGGATTTTGTCATCCCCGCCGCTCACCGCGAGAATGTTCCGGAACGGATCGCGCGTGCGCTAAAGCCCGCGCGCGAGGCCGGGCTGCTGCCATCGTTTCCATTCGGCAGCGATTTCACCGATGTCGAGCAGCGGCTGATCCTGGCGCTGCAATTTTTGCAGGATGCGCAAGCCTCGCCGCTGCGGTTGCCCGGAATGTTGTGGCAGGGTTTTGCGCGAAGCCCCGATGCGGCCGACGCCGAATGCCTGGCGCGGCTCGGGCTCGACAAGCCCACGAGCCTGTCCGAACGCGCCTATCGCGCGCTGGTCAGCGCGGCGCTGGTGAGGAGCCGGGCGGGATAACTCATTCGGTCGCTCATAGGGAGCGTCATCCCCGCGCAACGGCGTCGCCGTTGTCGCTGGAGGTGCGAGCCCAGCGGTGCACTGCACCGCTGGGCTCGCCTCGAAGGATGGGCCACGGGCTGTATCCATCCTTCGAGGCGCGCCGAAGATGGCGCGCACCTCAGGATGACGACGATCACCTGTTCTTGTTCACCGGCTTGCGCTTCTCGATGAACGCGGCCATGCCCTCGGCGCGATCTTCCAGTGCGAAGGTGGAATGAAACAAATTGCGCTCGACGCTGATGCCTTCCGACAGCGGGGTCTCGAAGGCGCGGTTGATGGCCTCCTTGGCCATCGCCGCCGCGGGTCGCGACATCGATGCGATTTTTTCCGCCGCCGCCAGCGCCTCTTCCATCAATTTGCCGGCGGGCACGACGCGGCTGACGAGGCCCGAGCGCTCGGCTTCCGCCGCATCCATCATCCGCCCCGTCAGGCACAGATCCATCGCCTTGGATTTGCCGACGGCCCGGGTCAGCCGCTGGGTGCCGCCGATGCCGGGGATGGTGCCGAGCGTGATCTCGGGCTGGCCGAATTTCGCGGTGTCGGCGGCGATGATGATGTCGCACATCATCGCCAGTTCGCAGCCGCCGCCGAGCGCGTAGCCGCTGACCGCGGCGATCGTCGGCTTGCGGCAACGGGCGATGCGGTCGCCGCCGACCGAAGCAAAATCGCTAGAAAACATGTCGATGAAGGTTTTCGGCTGCATCTCCTTGATATCGGCGCCCGCGGCGAACGCCTTCTCGCCGCCGGCGAGCACGATGCAGCCGATCTTGTCGTCGGCCTCGAGGTCGTCGACGGCGGCGGCGATTTCCCGGAATACGTCGAACGACAAGGCATTCAGCATTTTCGGGCGGTTCAGCGTGATGATGCCGACCGCGCCTCTGCTTTCGACGATGATGTGCTCGAACGTGCTCATGGTCCACCCCTGACGATGTCGCGGGCAATGTGCCCGCTCGAGGGGGTGGCATCAAGTAGGGGCGATCCGCACCGACGTCATCCTGAGGTGCGCGCCCTTGCGCGCCTCGAAGGATGGGGTCTGGCAGCGGAGCCAGTCATCCTTCGAGGCTCGCCGAAGAGGCGAGCACCTCAGGATGACGGCTTGGTCTACGCCATGAACATGCGCGCGGCGGAGGCCATCGTCAGAAGCGCGCCGAAGCCGATGAAGATTTTGCCGATCAGGGAGGTCTGGTCCCAGGTGGAGGATTCGCTGCCGTTGGCCGTCGCGGGTGCAACCGGCGCGGCTTGTGCCTCGGTCGAGGCCACCGCCACGACAGCCTGAGCGCGGTCGCGCTGGGCGCGATCGCCCTCCTTGAGCGGATCGGGCCAGCCGACCTGGGTGTCGGCGGTGGGTTGAGCTTGGACATCAACCGGCTTGTCCGGGGCGGCCTGCAGAAGATTGTTGGCCCGTGCGGCCATGGCCTGCGCGGCGTTGCCGCTCGGCGTATCGGCTTGCGCCAGTTGCGCATTGGCATTGGCCACCGAGGGCGGCAGTACGGTTGCATGGTCGGCGTCGTCGGCCGCATAGGGCTTGTTGTCGCCGGAAGCTTTCAACGCAACAACCTGGCCGGGTCGATGATGGGCGTACTTTCTCAGGTGGTGTGTGCCGTGCCTGGCGTATTTCAGCGCAACCGGAGCCTTGGCCGTCGCCGGTTTCGCCGCGCCGTCAGTGACCGCCGCCTGCGATGGTCCGGCGAGGCAAATCAACAACCCCGCTGCGGCCATCAATGCCGAGCGCCCGCTGGCTTTGATCGTCATGTGGCAATCTCCCCAATTTGCCAGTCCCCGAAGCGAAAGGAGCCCCCGTGGCGTGTCGGCAACGGGGCAAAATAAGGGAATCTTCTGGTTACACCGGGCGAAAGCGGGGCAGCATTTTTGCCGCCGCCACGGCCGGCAAGGTGTCCAGCCGCCAAAGTTTTTTTGGAATCAAGGCTGCGGGTGCCAGCGGAGGCGATCGATGTTATGAGCCTGACGGATGCAGCAGCGGCCCCAGCGGTGGTTAGATCGGTTGCGGTTTGCTTGGGCCCGAAGGCGGCTCCGATCACGACTTCGTGATCAATGCTTTCGTAACGTAACAAATTGAAAGATCGACCGAATTGCAGTGTGGGAGCGCGCGTGCGCGAACGTGAAGACGAGTGGACCGGCCTGATGCGGTCGGCCATGTCAGGCGACGGTGCGGCGTATCATCGTCTGCTCAAGGCTGTCACGCCGGTGCTGCGGGCCGCCGCCCGCCGCGGTCTGGCGCGCGCAGGGCAGCCGGTCGATCAATCCGAGGACATCGTGCAGGATATCTTGTTGGCGGTGCATCTGAAGCGGCATACCTGGGACGCCGACGCGCCGTTCGCCCCCTGGCTGTTTGCGATCGCGCGCAACAAGCTGATCGATGCGCTGCGCCGCCGCGGCCGCCGTATCTTCGTCAATATCGACGACTTCGCCGAGACGATTGCGAGCGAGCCGGCCGCCGAAACCGCGCCCGCCGGCGAAGTCGCGGCCAGGCTGGCCTCACTGCCACAGCGCCAGCGCGACGTGCTGCAATCGATCGCGGTCGAGGCCGCGTCGATCAAGGACACGGCTGCGAAATTTTCCATGAGCGAGGGCGCGGTGCGCGTGGCGCTGCATCGCGGGCTCGCCAGCCTCACCGCCAAACTACGGGAGCCATGATCGTGGAAACCGATCAGCTCATTCGAACGCTCGCCGCAGACGATCACCGCGCCCGGCCGGTCGGCCTGGTGCTGGCGCTTTCGCTGCTCGCGGCAGCGCCGGTTTCGCTTGCGATCTTCTTTCTCGGCCTCGGCGTCCGTCCGGACGTCATGACCGCGATGCATAATCCGTTCTTCGACCTGAAGTTCGCGGTGACGCTGGCGTTGGCGATCTCGGCGATCGTGCTCAGCCTGCATCTCGCGCGGCCCGAGGCCTCGCTGCGCGGCTGGGCATGGTTATTGCTGATTCCGGCGGGACTATTGGTCGGCGGGATCGCCAGCGAAATGATGCTGCCGCAGCGGCTGCCGATGATCACCCGTCTGGTCGGCAGCAACTCGCGCATTTGCATGACGGCCATTCCGCTGATGTCGCTGCCGCTGCTGGCGGCGGCGCTGCTCGGCCTGCGCCACGGCGCTCCGGCCCGGCCCGCGCTCGCCGGCGCCCTCGCCGGGCTGTTGTCGGCGGGGTTGGCGGCGACGCTCTACGCCTCGCACTGCACCGACGATTCGCCGCTGTTCGTCGCGACCTGGTACACGATCGGAACCGCGCTCATCACCGCAATCGGTGCGCTCGCGGGATCGAGGATGCTGAGATATTGAGGCAGCGCCGCAAACCGCTCAGGCCGCCGGCGACGCGTTCTGCTGCATGCGGTGGAAACGCAACACCTGCTGTGCGGTCGAGGGCCGCAGCCGCTCATAGGTGGCCTTGCAGGCCTGCAGATCGGCAGGCTCCATCCCGGAGAGATCGTCGCGCATGTTGATGATCGCCTTGACGGTGAACCACGACATCCCGGAAACCTTGGCCAGGATCATGACGCCTTCGGCGCGGGTCTCGATCATCATGTTCTCGGCGATCGACACCGGCACGTTGGCGAGTGCCGCGATCGCGGCATTGGCTTCGTCGAACTTGCCTTCCTCGGCGAACGCTGCCAACTGATGCTCGTCGAGCCTGCCGTCCTCGTAGAGTGATTTGACCAGCGCGTGCGCGATGGCGGTTTCCCGGCTGATGGCCGAGGGCGCCGCGCGCGCGCGCCGCGTCGCCTCGCGCACCGCGGTCGGCACTTCCGCCGCCCGCTGCGGGTCGGCGGCCTCCAGCCGTTCCCGCACCGTCGCGGACGCCTTGGCGATGAGTTTCAAATAGAGATGGCGCGGGATCGTCGGACGCATGCCGAGGCAGGTCGCCAGATTGTCGTCGCCTTCGGCGCGATCGACCAGCCGGGTGAAGCCGCGCTCGGAAAATTCCGCGCCGGGATTGTTGACGGTAGAATGGATCACCTCGTCGTTGCCGCGCAGCACCAGCACGTCGGTGACCGCGCCGCTCAGCACCCGCCGTGTCGATATCGCCATCAGATGCGCCTGGCTCTTGTTGCGCGCGGTCTCGATCAGCGTCTCGTCGTCGAGCCGCTCCGATTGCGACAGCACGGGGGCTGCGACCTCGATCAAATCGTCGAACGCCAGCGCGCGGACGGTGAGCGGGGGCGCGCTGCCGAGCGGCGCCAGGCGATTGGCGAGCAGCGCCTTGGCGGAGATCTCGATGTGCTCCATCAGGCACTGAAACACGTCGTCGAACAGCCCGATCTGTTCGTCCGAGAAATCCACCGCGCCGTTGATGAACAGGTCGGTCACGCGGCGGAGCGTTTCCACCCGCCGCGCCACGGTGCCGTGCGCAAGCGTGGTCTGCAGCTCATCGAGCAGGCTTTCGGAGGTGGCAGCGGATTTCGAACTCATGACTCTATCCTGGAGCGTTCGGGTATTTTGGACCGGTGACGGTTTCTCCGTCGTCCGGGAAACGGAAGGTGGCGGGTCAGGCGCTGGCGATGCGATTGCGTCCTCGTGCCTTGGCTGCGTAAAGCGCGCTGTCGGCGCGCGCGAGAAGGGTGTCTGGGTTCTCGTCGGCGGCCAGCGTCGCGAGGCCGGCGGAAATCGTGACCGTCATGCCCGGCGAGAATGCGCTCCAGTCGAGATCGGCGATGATCGCCCGCAGCCGATCCAGGATGGGTGCGGCGGCCTCGCTTGAGGTATCGGGAAGCAGCAGCAGGAATTCCTCGCCGCCGTAGCGGCCGAAGCGGTCGATGCTGCGGATGTTGGCGAACACGGTGATGGCGAACGTCCGGAGCACCTCGTCGCCGGTCGGATGGCCGAAGGCGTCGTTGATGCGCTTGAACCAGTCGAGATCGATCAGCGCAATCGAGCAGGGCGCATTGATGCGGTGGGCGCGGGCGATCTCGTCGTCCAGCATCCGCATGATGCAGCGGCGGTTGAACGAGCCGGTCAGCTCGTCCAGTTCGGCGAGCTCTTCGATGCGCTTGTAGGCTTCCCTCAGCTTGACGCCGCTCGCGTAGAGCGACTGGCGCATCTGGCTCGAGAACATCCCGAGAAACATGCAGCGGCCGATGGTCAGGACGAACACCGACATCGTCGCGAAGCGCTCCAGGTAACTGTCATGCGGCAGGGAAATCGGCTTGTCGGTCAACAGAAACAGCCCGGCGAGGCCGAGCGCGGTGGCGGTCCAGACCAGTGCGGTTTGCCGCGCCGTCGAGCGCAGCGAACCGAAGTTGAACACCACGAACAGCGTGCACAGGAACATGACGCCGACTTCGGGCACGATGTAGGTGAAGGTCAGCATGATCGCGGCGGAGACGATCAGCTGCGGCGTCACGAAATAATGGTCGTGGAAGCGCTCGGTGAAGCCGGTTTCCGACAGCAGCAGATAGAAGGCGACGGAGGCCAACCCGCTCGCGGCGAATGCCGGGCCCATGATGGCCGGGATCGTGCCCGCATGCGCGTAGACCAGCAGGATCAGGGCGTCGACGACATAACTCGCCGCGATCATGCCCTGAATCTGGCGGCGCTGTCTGGCGCGGCGCGACAACGCCTTCGCCGAAGGCTTCCGGCCCACGCTTTCGGGCTCGGCCGCAATTGGATTCAGGAACGGAAACGCAGCGGTGGCCATGATCTCGCCGTCAATGGAACTCGGCAAAAAATCTAAGTGGGAAAGCCTTTAGGTTTGGTATCTTTTGGAACCGATTCCCGCCCGCGGGATTTCGGTATTTTCCTTGTTTGACAAAGGAAATTAGCTTCCCCCGACGATCCTGACGGGGCCGGATCAGGCGGTGCCGGGCGGTGGCGTCGCGCGGATCGACCTGCAGGCGCTGTTTTGTGCGGCGTGCCCTTGCTAAGGTTGGCTGCGGAATGGCTGGGGCGTGTAGAAAGTATTTCTGTATTATGATACCATATTTCTCGGTTTGTTGGCTGCCGGTCGCGCGGGCGCTGCCGCGAGATCGCGTTATGTGTGGTACATCACAGATGCGGTCCCTGACTTATGGTAATTTGAAGAATCTTGCCTTTGCCATCGAACCACCGGCCAAGGAAAGCCGACAAACCTTGCGAGACGGCCATTGAGTGCGACACAGGCGGCTACGGACGACGTCCTGATCGCTCGGATCGCTCAAGGCGACCGCCTCGCCATGCAGGTGCTGTACGGACGGCATCATGTCAGGGTGTTCCGTTTCGGGCTCCGGCTGGTGCGGGACGAACAGATCGCCGAAGATCTCATCAGCGAGGTTTTTCTCGATGTGTGGCGCCAGGCCGGCAAGTTCGAAGGCCGATCCGCGGTTTCCACCTGGCTCCTGGCGATAACGCGATTCAAGGCCCTGTCCTCGCTGCGGCGCAGGAAGGACGTTGAACTGGACGACGAGGCCGCCAACGCGATCGAGGATTCTTCCGACGATCCGGAAGTGGCGGTGCAGAAGAAGGATACCAGTGAAGCGTTGCGCAAGTGCCTGACGGCACTTTCGCCGGATCATCGGGAGATCGTCGATCTCGTCTACTACCACGAGAAGTCGGTGGAAGAGGTGGCTGAAATCGTCGGCATTCCGGAAAACACCGTTAAGACGCGCCTGTTCTATGCGCGCAAGAAACTGGCCGAGCTGCTGAAGGCAGCCGGCATCGAGCGAGGTTGGCCATGATGGCAGCGAGCAAGAAAATTCTGGAGCAAGAGCCCAGCGAGCT
This sequence comes from Bradyrhizobium sp., assembly GCF_035484855.1. Classification (GTDB taxonomy): domain Bacteria; phylum Pseudomonadota; class Alphaproteobacteria; order Rhizobiales; family Xanthobacteraceae; genus Bradyrhizobium. The sequence continues at coordinate 44,391 of NZ_DATHOP010000096.1, read as the reverse complement.
GGAAATGCTGTTGCCCTGGCATGCCGCCGGCACGCTGAACGCGCGCGATGCTCGCCGCGTCGAGGAAGCGCTGGCGCGGGATCCCGAGCTCGCCAGGCAATACGCCGTGATCCGGGAAGAATACGCCGAGACCATCGATCTCAACGAAAGCCTGGGGGCGCCGTCGGCGCGCGCCATGCAGAAGTTGTTCGCGGCGATCGACGCGGAACCTGCGCGGCAGCCGCGGTCCTCGCGCCATTTCGCCGCGCGCTTCGCCGGATTTTTCGCGAGCCTGTCACCGCGCACGCTGGCCTGGTCGGCGAGTCTTGCCGCGGTGGCGCTGGTGCTGCAGGCCGCCGTGATCGGCGCGGTGCTGGTGAACAACCAGAATTCCACTTTCCAGACGGCGTCGTTGAGCATGAACGAGCCGATCACCCGCGAATTGGGGCCGGCCGCTCCGCCGCGCGCGCTGGTGCGTTTCGCGCCGGAGGCACGCGTCGCCGACATCACGACGCTGCTCGACAACTACCAGGCCTCGATCGTCGACGGCGCCAAGGGCGGCCTGTTCCGGCTGCAATTCGGTAACAAGCCGATGACCAAGGATGAAACGGCCGGCCTGATGAGCAGGCTGCAAAACGAGAAGATCGTCAGTCTCGCGGTGCCGACGCCCTGATCCGCATGGCGCTCTGCGATGAGCGCATCAGCCCGAGGTTTCAAGATGCTTGATCCCCTGACCTGGCGGACGAGGGCACGGCGCGCGGCGTTTTTGTTGTTGTCGGCGGCGTTGACGCTGGCGTGTCTGGATGCCGCGCCGCTTCATGCGCAAAACATCATGCGCACGCCGAGCATCAGGGTCGAGGGACGCATTCCAACGGTCGGCCCGGTGATTGCGCCGCGGATCAACGCCGACGTCGCCGCTACCGCGGCCTCCGGGATCGACAGAACTTCCCCCAACCTCAGGACCCGTTCCGGCTGCGGCTACGCCTATCGCAATAGCGACGGCGACTGCCAGGGTCAGCCGGTGAGGTCGGTCGCAGGTTCGTCGGGCAAGAAAGGCAACGCCGGCCCGCGCAGCAACCTGTCGCAGACGGCGGCACTCGGGCTGCGCACGGTCCCAAGCGAGATCGTGGCCGAGATCGACGGCTCGCTGTCGGATGTGCAGGCCGATGCGCTGGCACGGCGTCACGGCCTTGCGCGCCTGGAGTCGCAGAATTTCCCGCTGGTGGGCGCGACCATCGGTCTGTTCCGCATCACCGACCGCCGCTCGTTCGAGACCGTCAGGCGCGAACTTGCAACCGACACCGGCTTTCGTTCGGTGCAGCCGAATTACATTTACCTGCTGCAGGGACAGCCTGAGGTCCCGACCGAAGGCGATCCCGCCCAATACGCGCTGGCCAAACTTCGCCTGCCCGAGGCGCACACGCTGGCGCACGGCGTCAATGTCATCGTCGCCGTGATCGACTCCGGAATCGACGTCAAACATCCGGAATTCGCCAATTCGATCATCGACAGCTTCGATGCGCTCGCCAGCAAGGAAGGCCCGCATGTCCACGGCACCGGCGTTGCCGGCGCCATCGTCGCGCATGCGCGGCTGATGGGAAGCGCGCCGGCGGCGAAGATCCTGGCGATCCGCGCCTTCGGCACGGCCGCGAAAGGAGCGGAAAGCACGTCGTACGTGGTGTTGAAGGGGCTCGACTATGCGGCTGCGCATGGCGCGCAGATCGTCAATATGAGCTTTGCCGGCCCCAGCGATGCGCTGATCGAACGCGGCATCGCGGCGATGGCCGCCAAGGGCATCGTGATGGTCGCAGCCAGCGGCAATGCCGGGCCGAAATCGCCGCCGCTCTATCCCGCCGCCGACGCCAACGTGATTGCGGTCAGCGCCACCGACGCCGAGGACAGGCTGTTTCCGGCCTCGAACCGCGGCAGCTTCGTCGCTGTTGCAGCACCCGGGGTCGACATCTTCCTGCCGGCGCCGGACGGCAAATATCAGATGACCTCCGGCACCTCGTTTGCCGCAGCCTACGTCAGCGGCCTTGCCACCCTGATGCTGGAGCGCAATCCTGCGTTGAAGCCGGACGGAGTGCGCGCAATCCTGACCAAGACTGCCCGCGATTTGGGCGCTCCCGGCCGCGACGACCTGTTCGGCGCCGGCGAAGCCGATGCTTTTGCGGCCGTCACTGCCACGATCGCCGCGCCCGCGGCGCCGTTTGTCGCGGCCTCCGAACCCGTCGCCGCGGCAAAGACTTCCGTGCCGCCGGACGAACCCGCGACCAGGGCGCTGAATCAGCCGCCAGCCACCATGGCCGCCGACAAACCGGTCGTGGACGAGGCAAAACACTCGTCCGCGCAGTAATTTTGGCCCAAGAAAGCCGGCCTGAAAAAGTTAAAAAAATCGCAAGCCGGTTTGAACGTGCGACGCCCCCTGCGCGACCAACTAACGTGGGAGCGGTTATCCCTCCCCATCGAGGCTATATTCGGCGCGAGCGCCCATCCACCCCAAGCGCCCATATGGCTTGACCCGTCCGGTTGTCCCCCCGGACGGGTCTTTCGTTTCCGGCGCCATTTTCGGCTTTGGCTCTGCCCGACGCGCCGACATGCCGGCGGGGCTTGACTGTGGATAGTGAGAACAACCCCCGTATTGCTACGGCTTTCCGTCGAAAGCCGGCGCCGATCGCGCTCGATAGCTAGACTTCGTTAAGGTTTTCCACAACATATCTTCGTCATGTTCGATTGATTCGTCCCGGTTGCGTCGGCGTCCGTTTTTCTCCTTGCGGGCTGATTCATGACCCATCAACTCGACGTGGCACGGGGCCGCGATACGCTCACGCGCTGGTGTGCTCTCGCCGAAGCGCGGCTCGAACACCTCACCGAACTTTTCGAGACCGGCCGCTGGCGCCGCTATCACAGTGAAGTGTCCTTTCTCGAGAACATCCAGGAAGCCAAATCCGCGGTGCTGGTCTGGCGCGATCTGGCCAGCCGCGAGGCCTCCCGCGACAACTCCGCCATTGACGTCTCCTGGCTCGGTCGCGCCGCAGCCACCGCCTCGCGCGGCGAGAGCCTGCCCGGCCGGATCGATCGGCCGCAGCCGCGGCCGGCAAAAATTGAAGCCGAGCCGCCGGCATCGGTCATTTCGATCGTCCCGGTAGCCGGCGATCCCAGTTTGGGCGTGTCATCCCTGCCGCCGACGGACGATGCATCGGACCTGGCGCGCGATATCGCGGCGGCCGTTTCCGAACGCTATCCGCAACTGCGCAACGCGATGTAGGTGGCAGCCGTCATCCCCGCGTAACGGCTTCGCCGTCATCCTGAGGTGCGAGCCTCTTCGGCGAGCCTCGAAGGATGACCTGCTCAGCCGGTCGATGGCTTGCCAGCGCGACGACGGGAAAGTCGGCTCAGATTTTTCCAGTCGGAGCGAACGAGAGCTTCCTTCTTGGCACAGCTCCAGCCCTTGATCTGGCGTTCGACGGCAATCCCATCCGTAATCCGATCGAAATATTCAGACCAGACGAGGACGACGGGTCGTCTTGAAAAAGTATATCCCTCGTACGATCCGGCATTGTGCTGATCGATACGCGGTTGGAGGTCGTGTCCCGTTGCGCTTCCCATGTAGTAGGAACCATCGGAGCAGCGCAGCATGTAGATATAGATGCCCACCCAGTCATCCTTCGAGGCTCGCCGAAGAGGCTCGCACCTCAGGATGACGCAGCGCGGCCTGCTGTCAATATCCTTTCGCAGCGACGATGGCGGAACGCTACTCGTTGCTTCGCAATGCGATGTAGAGCTGCCGACGTCATCCTGAGGTGCTCGCCTCTTCGGCGAGCCTCGAAGGATGACTTGCTCAGTCGCCCCTTGCCTTGTCTTCGCTTACCGCCGCACCGCGTTGGTCCCGATCACGACCTGCGCAAATCGCTCCGCGCCCTCGGCGGTGAGATCGCCCGTCACCGGGCGCGCGTGGTCGAGTCCGACCACGGCTCCGCGCGGCGTCTCCGAAATCATGTTGTTGTTGACCAGCGCGGTGCCTGCGCCCGGCGTCACCGACACGCCGATGCCGACGAAAGCCTTGCGGATCACGTTGCCAGTAATCGCGACATCGCGCAGATATTTGCCCCAGCCGGCGACGATCCCGAACGACGGCGCGTTCTCGATCACGTTGCCGGTCACCGAGCTATCGGCCTCCACATAGATGCCGATGCCGGCGTCGTCGTCGGGCGCGGTGCCGATCGGGCGCTTCGGCTTCAGGTTGCGGATGACGTTGCCCTGCACCACGGCGAGCCGTCCGCCCTCGTTGAAATTGCAGACCGAGACGCCGAACGCGGCGCCGTCGACGGTATTGTCGGCGATCACGGCGCCCTCGAAGGAAAATTCCGAATACAGCGCCACCTCGCGGACGTCGCTGACGCTGTTGCCCGTAATCTGGATGTTGGACGCCGAATTGCCGCGCACCGCGGAATAATCGCAATTGCGGATGCGGTTGCCCCGCACGATCACATTGCCCGCCCGAAACGCGTTGATGGCGTTGCCGTATTGCCCGGAGCCGCCGGGGCCCGCCTTGATGTCCTCGATACGATTGTCGGCGACCAGCGTGCCGTCGTCGCCGATCGCGCTGCGCAGGATTTCGATGCCGTTGTCGTTGGTGCCCAGGATGCTGTTGCGCGAGACCGATAGCCCCTGCGCGTCGAACGAGACGATCGCGGTCGAGGCCGTGTTGCCGATGATGTTGCCGCTGACGTCGCCGGAGACGTTTTCCAGCCAGATGCCGTTGCCGCCGCTGTTTGCTATCTCGCAATCGGTGATGCGGATGTCGCGTCCGCCCAGGCAATGCACGAGGCCGCGTCGGGTCGGCAGCGGAATGCCGCTGCCGTCGAGCGTCACGTTGGCAATGCCGGCGCTGTCAGCGCCTTCGCCCTGAAACATCGAGGCGCCGCCATTGAACACGAGTTTTGTGGCGCCGCGCACGCCGACCAGCTGCGTGCCGCTTTGCAGGCGAAGCATCGAGGTGCGATAGACGCCTGAAGGCAGCGCCAGCGGAACCCGCGCCCGCGCCGCCTCGTCGATCGCCCGTTGCAGCGCTCTGGTCTGGTCGTCGGGGCTGCCGGGATGGATGCCGTACTGCGTGGCGTCGCGTCCGAGCGCTGACGTCAACGGCGCCGCGTGCATGGCGCGGGTCGGCATCGCGAGCGCGCCGGCAAGGCCTGTGGCGGAGATGCCGATGAAATGGCGGCGATTGAGGTTCATGCACGCCACTTAGCGCCAAAATGCGCCGACGCGTGGCGCAGACGCGGATGAGGGCGGAGGATTGTTGGGGGTAGGGTTAATCGTTGGCCTGCGGGAATTAACGCTTCAATGCCGCTTGCCGCGTCAGCCTTACCATCTCCGCAAGCATCGCCTCGCCGGCGTCGACCAACTCGTCGAGCGTGATGCGGTGCGCCGCGCCCTTGCGTTGCGGCGCGCGGTGGCGAGCCAGCAGCGGCACATGAACGAAGGCGGCGAGTTGCGGGCCGCCCTCGCGACCGGTCGTCTCGATCGCGCGCCAGCTCAGATAGTTGCAGAGATAGCTCCCGGCGTCGCGCGATATCCTCGCGTCGATGCCGGTGGCGCGGGCCGCGCGCAGCAGTTTGGCGGTATGCGGGCCGAACACTAGCGCCTCGGCGCTGCCCGCGATCGATCCCTTCCGCGCGCGGCGGCGATCGGCATCGGGGAACGAGGTGGTGACGGCGTTGCGCGCCCGCGTCTCGATGCGGACATGCGCGGTGCGCCCGGCGAGGCCGAAACACAACAGCGCCTGCGGACGATGCCGGGCGATCAGCTCGGGCAGTTCGCGGTCGACGGTCACATAGGTGACGTAAAAAATATGCCCGGTCAGTTCGACATCGGCGAACGCCGGGCGGCGCAACTCCGTCAACCGTTTCACGAGCTGCTGCGTCGGATTGAACGGCGCGCCCGGAAACGGACCGAAACCGGTGACGAGAATACGGAGCTTTTCGCTCATCCCAGCATCTCCGCGATCTGCTCCGCGGCCAACGAAGGCGTCACGCGGCCATCGGCCACCTCGGCCTCGATCTTTTTGACCTTTGCCCGCAGCGAGGCATCGGCACGCAGCCGCGCCATCATCCGCTGCTCCAGCATCGACCACATCCATTTTATCTGTTGCTCGCGGCGGCGTTCGGCGAACTCGCCCGAGGCGGTCATCGCGGTGCGGTGGTCGAGGATGGTCTGCCACAGCGTATCGATGCCGGTCTCGGTCAGTGCTGAATAGGTCAGCACCGGCGGATGCCAGTGCTCGGAGCGGGGCGACAGGATATGCAGCGCGCCGCGATATTCCGACGCCGCCAGGTTGGCGCGCTTGACGTTGTCGCCGTCGGCCTTGTTGATCGCGATCATGTCGGCGAGTTCGACCAGGCCCTTCTTGATGCCCTGCAGCTCGTCGCCGGCGCCCGGCAGCATCAGCGCCAGGAAGAAATCGGTCATGTCGCAGACGGCGGTCTCCGATTGACCGATGCCGACGGTCTCCACCAGCACCACGTCGAAGCCTGCGGCCTCGCACAGCAGCATCGCCTCGCGGGTCTTCGCCGCGACGCCGCCGAGCGTGCCGGAGGCCGGCGAGGGCCGGATATAGGCGCGCTCGGAAGCCGCAAGCCGCGCCATCCGCGTCTTGTCGCCGAGGATCGAGCCGCCGGTGCGCGCCGAGGAAGGGTCGACCGCGAGCACCGCGACCTTGTGGCCGTGTTCGATCAGGAACATCCCGAGCGCGTCGATGGTGGTGGATTTGCCGACCCCGGGCGAGCCGGTGATGCCGACGCGAACCGCCATTCCCGTCAAGGGCAGCAGCGACTGCACCAGATCCCGGGCGGCCGCCTGATGATCGCCGCGCCGGCTTTCGATCAGCGTGATCGCCCGCGCCAGCGCCGCGTGGTGGCCGGCGCGGAGGTCTTTTGCGAGGGATTCGAGATCGACGGGGGCGCTGTTCGGCTGGGACATGCCTTCGTTTACAACGGCAAGGCGTGGTAGGCGAGGGGGAGCGTGCACGCCACGGCATTTGAAAGTGCGTCATACACCGCCGTCATCCTGAGGAGCGCGCCCTTCGCGCGCGTCTCGAAGGATGTCGCACGCACCGTCGTTGACCATCCTTCGAGGCTCGCCGAAAGTGGCTCGCACCTCAGGATGACGTGAGCTACTCCGCCGCCTCGCTATGGCCGAGCCGCGCGTTGAGCTTGTGGATCAATTCCTCGGCGGCATCCGCGATCACGGTGCCCGGCGGGAAGATCGCCTCCGCGCCGGCCTTGTAGAGCGCGTCGTAATCTTGCGGCGGCACCACGCCGCCGACGATGATCATGATGTCGTCGCGGCCCTGCTTCTTCAGCGCGGCCTTCACTTCCGGCACCGCGGTGAGGTGGGCGGCCGCCAGCGACGACAGCCCAAGGATATGGACGTCGTTCTCGACCGCCTGGCGTGCGGCCTCCTCGGCGGTGGCAAACAGCGGCCCGATGTCGACGTCGAAGCCGACGTCGGCAAAGGCCGACGCGATCACCTTCTGGCCGCGGTCGTGGCCGTCCTGGCCGATCTTTGCCACGAGAATGCGCGGGCGTCGCCCTTCGGCATCCTCGAAAGCGTCGATCAGCGCCTGCACTTTTTCGACCCGGTTGGACATGGTGGACGCCTCCCGCTTGTAGACGCCGGTGATGGACTTGATTTCGGCGCGGTGGCGGCCGAATACTTTTTCCAGCGCGTCGGAAATCTCGCCGACGGTTGCCTTGGCGCGCGCGGCATCGATGGCGAGCGCCAGCAGGTTGCCATTGCCTTCGCCGGCGCTCCTTGTCAGCGCCGCTAGCGCTTCGTCGACGTCCTTCTGGTTGCGCTCGGATTTGAGCCGCCTGAGCTTGTCGATCTGCAGCCGCCGCACGGTGGAATTCTCGATCCTGAGCACGTCGATCGGCGCCTCGTCGAGCGGCTTGAACTTGTTGACGCCGATCACCGCCTGCTTGCCGGCGTCGATCCGGGCCTGCGTCTTGGCGGAGGCTTCCTCGATCCGCAGTTTTGGCACGCCTGCTTCGATCGCCTTCGCCATGCCGCCGAGCGCCTCGACTTCCTGGATGTGGCTCCAGGCTTTCGCCGCGAGATCACGGGTCAGCCGCTCGACGTAATGGGAGCCACCCCAGGGATCGATGATGCGCCTGGTGCCGCTTTCCTGCTGCAGGAACAATTGCGTGTTGCGCGCGATCCGCGCGGAAAAATCGGTCGGCAGCGCCAGCGCCTCGTCGAGCGCGTTGGTGTGCAGCGACTGGGTATGGCCCTGCGTTGCCGCCATCGCCTCGATGGTGGTGCGCATCACGTTGTTGTAGACGTCTTGCGCAGTCAGCGACCAGCCCGAGGTCTGGCAATGCGTGCGCAGCGACAGCGAACGCGGATCCCTGGGGTTGAACGGTTTTAGCAGCTTGGCCCACAGCAGCCTTGCCGCGCGCATCTTGGCGACTTCCATGAAGAAGTTCATGCCGATGGCCCAGAAGAACGACAGGCGTGGCGCGAAACGGTCGACGTCGAGGCCGGCGGCTAGACCCGCACGGAGATATTCGACGCCGTCGGCCAGCGTATAGGCGAGCTCGAGGTCCTGCGTCGCGCCGGCTTCCTGCATGTGATAGCCGGAGATGGAAATGGAGTTATATTTCGGCATCTTTTGCGAGGTGTACGCAAAGATATCCGAGATGATCCGCATCGAGGGCGCCGGCGGATAGATGTAGGTGTTCCGCACCATGAACTCTTTGAGGATGTCGTTCTGGATGGTGCCGGACAGCTTCTCCGGCGGCACGCCCTGTTCTTCGGCGGCTGCGACGAACAGCGCCAAAATCGGCAGCACCGCGCCGTTCATGGTCATCGACACGCTCATCTGGTCGAGCGGAATGCCCGAAAACAGCGTGCGCATGTCGTAGATCGAATCGATCGCGACCCCGGCCATGCCGACGTCGCCGGTGACGCGCGGATGATCGGAATCATAGCCGCGATGGGTGGCGAGATCGAACGCGACCGACAGACCCTTCTGCCCGGCGGCGAGGTTGCGGCGATAGAAAGCGTTGGAATCTTCCGCCGTGGAAAACCCGGCATATTGCCTGATAGTCCAGGGCTGGTTGACATACATCGTGGGATAGGGGCCGCGCAGATAGGGCGCGATCCCTGGCCAAGTGTCGAGGAAATCGATGCCTTGGAGATCGGCCTCGCTGTAGCCCGGCTTCACGGGGATGCCTTCGGGCGTCAGCCACGGCTCCGCGCTGCCGGCAGGCTCGGGCGGGGCGGTCTTTTCAAAAGCGATATTGGCGAAATCAGGTATGCGGCTCATTTCAAAAATCTCGTTCGTCATGGCCGGGCTTGTTCCGGCCATCCACGTCTTAACGCTCTCGACGCAAGAAAGACGTGGATGCCCGGGACACCTGCGCGAAGACGCGCTTCGCGCTTTAGCCCGGGCATGACGGGACTGTGTTCGATGGCAAACATATCACAGCCAGTTGCCACCGTCATTTCTATGTCCCTAATCATGGTCCGGATGCTGGTGGCTGACGATGCCGGAAACCTTTTCCGGGCCGTAGTTCTGCAGCGTGGTCTGGCTCGGCAGGTTGGCGATCGCCACCACCCAGCCGAGCCGGGATTCCGTGCCGAATTGCTGGGTCGGCACCACCCGATCCGGGCGGTCGAAGGCGCCGGTCATGATCTCGATCCGCGGGCCGTCGATGGGGCGAAAGCTCAGCGGCGTGCCGCAATCTTTGCAGTAGTCGCGTTCGGCGATGGTGGAGGAGCGGAATGCCGCGGGCTTGCCGCGGGTCCAGGCGAAATCGCCGCGGTCGATGTCGGCGAGGGACGCAAACGGCGCGCCCGATGCCTTCTGGCACATCCGGCAATGGCAGATGCTGACCTTTTTCGGCGGCGCCGACAGCGCAAAGCGAATCGCGCCGCATTGGCAGCCGCCGGTCAAACCAGGTTTTGCAGCCGTCGTCATGTTGCCTCCGTCAGCCGATAGGCGTCCTGCAGGACTGTCAGAGCATCGCCGCCGGCAAAGACGAAATCGCCAACGCCCGCGGCGCGCAGCGCGGCTTCCCGCTCGCCCGGTCGCCCTGCCAGATAGATATGCCTTGCGCCGGCGGCTTGAAGGGCCCTTGCGGCCGCGACCGCTTGCCCTGCATAGACCTTGTCGGAGGAGCAGAGACACGCCAGCGCCGCGCCGGAAGCCTCGAACACCGCGGTCAGCGCCGTCGGATCGGCGAACCCCTCGGTATCGATCGCCTCGATCCCGCCGGTTTCAAAAAAGCTCTTCGCAAATGTCGCGCGCGCGGTGAAGTCGGCGGCCGTACCGAGATTGGCGAGAAAGATCTTTGGCCGCACGCCGCTATCCCTGAGAATCTGGTCAGAACGGTCGCGCAGGATTTCGAACGGCGCCGCCAGCCGCATTGGCGTCAGCGCCTCGAATTTGAATTTGGCCTCGCCGTAAGGCGCGACCACAACCGGCTTTGCGTCGAGCACCGCGACGCCAGCCTCCCGCAGATTGGGAAACTCGGTGGCGCCGGTGAGTACTTCCTTGCGCCGGGCTATATTCTGTTCGCGCAACGCCCGCGTCGCCGCGACCTCGCGCTGGATCACGCCCTGCTCCAGGGCGGCGAATGCGCCGCCCGCTTTTTCGGTTTCCTGAAACAGCGCCCATGCCGCCTCGCAGAGTTGTTGCGTCAGGCTTTCGATGCCGCCGGAGCCCGCCGCCGGATCGGAGACCTTGGCGAGATTGGATTCCTCCAGCAGCACCAATTGCGTGTTGCGCGCCACGCGCCGCGCGAACGGGTCGGGCAGTCCGAGCGCCAGCGTATGCGGCAGCACGGTGACGGCATTGGCGCCGGCGAGGCCTGCGGAAAATGTCGCCATCGTCGCGCGCAGCATGTTCACGTAAGGATCGCGCCGGGTCAGCATCCGCCACGCGGTTTCGGCGGCGACGAACAACGGTTTCGGCGCGAGCCCGCAGGCCTGTTCGATCCGTGCCCACAACAGGCGCAAGGCGCGAAACTTTGCCAGCGTCAGGAATTGATCGGCATCGGCGGCAAGCCGCGCATAGATCATGCCGCTGGCATCTTCGAGCGCCACGCCGGCAGCTTCCAGCGCGCGCAGATAGGTCACGCCGGTGGCCAGCACGAACGCCAGTTCCTGTGCTTCCGATCCACCGGCGTCGTGGATGACGCGTCCATCGGCAACGGCGAACGGGCCCCTAAACCCCATGCCCGCGAGGTTCTTGACGGCGCCTGTAACCGCGGTCGCGATCTCGGGCCACGTATAGGGACTGGATCCCCAGACCGCGCAGGCGCCGATTGGATCGAGACCGAAACGGATATCGCAGGCCGCGGGGTCGAGACCTTTGCGTTGCACGTATTCGGCGACGTGGATGGCGGCCATCCGCGACTGCGGGCCGACCTGAAGTTCGATCGCTATCCCGGCATCGATGAAAATGCCGTCCAAAAGCTTCTCGACGGCTTCCGCCGACGGCTCGAGCCCGAAGCCGCGCGCCCCGTTGGCGCCGGCGAATACCAGCGCCAGCCCGGTCGCGCCATTTTCCAGATCGTGCAGCGCCTGGGCGTTGGCGATAGCCGCATCCGGATGATCGATCCGCTGCATGATCTGCCAGGGCGTGGCCGGACCCCGCCCCGGGATGGGAGCGGCGCCATGGGCGCGCGGGTAGATCGGCTCAATCTTCAGGCCGTCAGAGGTTTTGGCGATCAGCTTCTCGAATGGCGCGCCCTTCAGCACGCCATCGACCAGCTTGCGCCAGTCGTCATAGCCCGCCGGCGGAAAATCCGCCGCCAGCTGCAGGTCTTCGGTCTCAGATGTCATTCGGCCGGGCGCTTCCTTCGAGCCGTTTTGCGTGTTTGGCCGGAAATTGCCACGTGCGGACCGTGAAGCCAAACGGTTGTTTTCGGGCGGACGGGGCGGTCTAGCAGAGCTCGGGTAGCCGCTCGATCCCCTCGGTCGACAGCTGAACGAGCGCCGCGGCGACGCTGCGTCCCGCGATCACACGGTCCGGCACAATCTCCATCAGCGGCACCAGCACGAAAGCGCGCTCGAAGGTCCGCGGGTGCGGCAGCGTCAGTTCCGGCCTCTCGATGGAGACGTCATCATAGGCGATCAGGTCGAGATCGAGCGTACGCGGGCCCCAGCGCGTCTCCTTGGGCCGGTCGCGGCCGAATTTGTGTTCGATCTTGTGCAGCGTGAACAGCAGCGCATGCGGATCGAGGCCGGTTTCGATTTCGATGCAGGCATTGACGAAGCGGGCCTGCGCCTCGTCGCCCCAGGGCGGGGTGGCATAATCCGACGAGCGCGCCAGTAGCGCACCTTGCGTCATGCCGCAGATATTGGCGATGGCTTTTTTGAATGTCGCGCGGACGTCGCCGACATTGCCGCCGAGCGCGATCAGGACGCTAGCCACGCGGCGCCTGGCGCGTGCGCGTCAGCACCACGCCGACGTCGTCGAAGATCGCGGCGATCGGCGCATGCGGCTTGTGGACCGTGACCTTGATGGCGCTGATGCGGGGAAATGCCGCCAAGATGGCGTCGGCCACCGCGCCTGCCGCGCGTTCCAGCAGCTTGTAGTTGGCATTCTTGAACGCCGAGGTCGCGGTCGCCACCACGTTGGAATAGGACACGGTATCGGCGAGCTTGTCGGTGCGCGAGGATTCCGACAGATCGGTGGATAATTCGAGATCGATGACGAAACGCTGTCCGACCTCGGTCTCATGTTCCATGACGCCGTGGCGGGCGTGGATGACGACGCCTTTGATGAAGATCATATCGGTCATTGCCGGTCCCGGATCGCCGCCGCGACGCGCAGGGCCTGCACGGTTTCGGCCACATCGTGGGTGCGGATGATCCGCGCGCCACCGATCGCCGCCACGACATGGGCGGCAATCGATCCGCCAAGCCGCTGATGCGGCTCCGAGGGCGTGACCGAGCTGATAAAACGCTTGCGCGACGCGCCGACCAGCAGCGGCAGGCCGAACGATCCGAGTTCATCGAGCCGGGCCAGCACGGTCATGCTCTGTTCGGGGGTCTTGCCGAAGCCAATGCCGGGATCGAGCACGATGTTTTCGCGGGAAATGCCGGCCTGGTCGGCGATCTCGAGCGAGCGGGCAAAGTAAGCGGCGATATCCTGCATGATGTCGATGCCGGCATCGGCGCGGTCGCGGTTGTGCATCACGATCACGGGGCAACGGCGCGACGCCACCAGCCTCGCCATGGCGGGATCGCGCTGCAGGCCCCAGACGTCGTTGGCGATCGAGGCGCCTGCATCCAGCGCCCAATCCGTGACGGCCGGTTTCATGCTATCGATGGATACGGGAATGCCGAGCGAAACGACCTCGGCGAGGATCGGCCGCAGGCGTCTTAATTCCTCCTCGGCCGTAACAGGTTCGGCGCCATAGGGACGGGTGGATTCGGCGCCGATGTCGATGATGTCGGCGCCCTCGGCGATCATGCGGCGGGCCTGCGCCAGCGCATGCTCCGGCGCGACGAACCGTCCGCCGTCGGAAAAGGAATCCGGCGTGATGTTCAGCACGCCCATCACGGCCGGGTAGGGCCGGGACAATAGCGCCGGCCATAGCGGACGACCTGCCGTGGCGGCGGTGGGCGCGGGTCTGGACGTGGTCGCGATCATGCGGTCGCTTTGCGCGGTCCGCTCGTGGGAGTCAAGACGTGACGGCCGCCTCGCGCGGGCGTCCGCCAGGCCGCTTTCGCCGGGTCTAATAACTGATTTTGGGCTGAAGTTTTCGGGCCTGCGCGATCAGTTGCTCGACCGATTTTTCGGATGGCATGACGCGGACGAGTTTGCGCCTGGTATTCACTTCCTTCATGCTTTCGGCCAGGCGCGCCGGATTGCGCAGCGCGAGCTCGCGGACCGTGGTGACGCCGGCGGCGCGCACCAGCCCGACCTTGGCCTTGCCCATGCCGGGAATCCGCATGTAGTCGGAGACGTTGGCCCATTCCAGCAGTTGCTGTTCGCTGATCCCGGTCTTTGCCGCCAGCATCTTGCGGCCCTTGACGGTTCGCGCCGCCTCCAGCAGCCGATCCGTGGTGCGAATGCCCAGCGATTTGAGTTTTGAGGCGGCGAAGGATGGCAGACCATCGATCTCGGAGATTGGATATGTCATGGTGCTCGATATGAAAAGGTGCTTAAGGCGAACTGATTTCAGGCGAACTGACTAAGCCCCGGTGTCCCCGCGATGATCTCGCCCATTCGATCCGCTCCGATTTTGTCGCGGCCGAACCTGAAAAGTTCACGGGCGACGCTCTGAATTTCACCCATGCCCAGACCGAGCGCCATCAGCCTGCTACCGAGCGCCATCAGGCCGCCGCCCATCAACTTTGCAAGACCGCCGCCGCCGGACGCCGCGATCGCGGCTTCCGCGCCCGGAATCTCGTCGATCAAGACCTGAACCTTGTCGGAAGGGCCCTCATTGCGAAGGAAACCCAGAACGATGCCGATGGTTTTTTCGGCCACGGCAGCATCGATGCCGGCTTTTGCAGCCAGCCGCCCTATCAGTTCGTCCATATTGCCCCGCCTCAACCGGCTTCCTGCCGGCTCCTTGCTTGTCGAAATTATCTTGATCTTCCGTGCAGTGAATTACAAGCGATCACGCATTCCAAAGCGCGATTCAGCTTCGATGGCGGCGCGAGTGTTGCAGCAATGCAAGAGCCAGGGTGATCTGAGGAGCCGCATTCAGACTTTCGTTGGTTGCGAAGCGGTGGTCGATCCGGCTGCGGCAAACCGATTCAATGACGGCCTCGGGCAGCCTTTGACCGGTTTCAATCGGCCTGCAAGATGCCTTATGATACTGCCGCCCGGCGGCTGAGACCCCTGCGGCGCGGCGAGAGGCAATGCAATGGCTACCTCCGATACCAAGATGGCCGATACGATCGAGCAGATTTTCATCGGCAAAGGTGAGGCAGCGGCATGGCTGACGCTGGCGCTGGCCAACCGCCATGGCCTCGTTACCGGTGCTACCGGAACTGGAAAGACCGTCTCGCTGCAAGTGATGGCGGAGGGATTTGCGCGGGCCGGGGTTCCCGTGTTCGCAGCCGACATCAAGGGCGATCTCTCCGGCATCTCCGAGGCCGGCGAGGCCAAGGACTTCATCCTGAAGCGGGCGAGCGAAATGGGCCTCAGCTTCCAGACCGACCGGTTTTCGACGATCTTCTGGGACGTGTTCGGTGAGCAGGGCCATCCGGTGCGCGCCACCGTCTCGGAAATGGGACCGCTGTTGCTCTCCCGGATGATGGATCTGAACGATGTCCAGGAAGGCGTGCTGAACATCGCCTTCAAGGTGGCCGACGAGCAGGGTTTGCTGCTGCTGGACATGAAAGACTTGCGGGCGATCCTTTCCTTCATCGCCGAACACGCCAATGAGCTGACCACGCAATATGGCAACGTCTCGAAACAGACGGTGGGGACCATCCAGCGCCAGCTGCTGGTACTGGAGAACCAGGGCGGCGCCAAATTCTTCGGCGAGCCGGCGCTGGCGCTGAAGGATTTCATGCGCACCGACAGCGACGGGCGGGGC
Source organism: Bradyrhizobium sp. (assembly GCF_035484855.1). Taxonomy (GTDB): domain Bacteria; phylum Pseudomonadota; class Alphaproteobacteria; order Rhizobiales; family Xanthobacteraceae; genus Bradyrhizobium. The sequence goes on along the minus strand of NZ_DATHOP010000096.1, from coordinate 28,840 downwards.
ATGGTCAACATCCTGGTCGCGGACCGGCTGATGCAAAGCCCGCAGCTCTACGCGACCTTCCTGCTGTGGATGCTCTCGGAGCTGTTCGAGGAGTTGCCGGAGGCCGGCGATCCGCCAAAACCAAAACTCGTGTTCTTCTTCGACGAGGCGCATCTGCTTTTCAATGATGCGCCGAAGGCCTTGATGGACAAGATCGAGCAGGTGGTGCGGCTGATCCGCTCCAAGGGCGTCGGCGTGTATTTCGTGACGCAAAACCCGATCGACGTGCCCGACAAGGTGCTGGCCCAGCTCGGCAACCGCGTGCAGCACGCGCTGCGGGCCTTCACCCCGCGCGACCAGAAGGCGGTGGCGGCGGCGGCCGAAACCTTCCGGCCCAATCCAAAACTCGACACCGCGCAAGTCATCATGGAACTCGGCAAGGGCGAGGCGCTGGTGTCGTTCCTGGAAGGCAACGGCACGCCGGCCATGGTCGAGCGCATCATGATCCGGCCGCCGACGGCGCGGATCGGGCCGATCACGCCGGAGGAACGCAAGGCGATCATGGACAACAGCCCGGTCAAGGGCAAATACGACACGACGATCGATTCCGAATCCGCCTATGAGGTGCTGCAGAAGCGCGTGGCCGGCAACGCGGCCGCCCCCGGTGGCGGCGGAATTCTCGATAGGATCGGCGCGATCGTCGGGACGATCTTCGGCACCAACGTGCGGCGCGGCAAGCTGTCGACCGGTCAGGTCATCGCGCGGAACGTCACGCGATCGGTCACCAACCAGGTGGTCGGCGGGGTGGTGGCCGGCCTCGGCAAGAAGGTCGGCGGCTCGATCGGCGGTTCGGTCGGACGCTCACTGGTGCGCGGCGCGCTCGGCGGGCTGCTGCGACGATAGCGTTTGAAATCCCATGGCCATTTGCTGCGGCGTGGCCTTCCTCCGATATCCTGAAAGGTGCGCGTGCTGAGATATCCGTCGTTACGAGCGCCGATCGATGTGCTCTTCCTGGTCTGCTGCATTGCGCTGACGGCCGACGTTCTGGGGCCGGAAATCTGGGGGAGCGGGAAGACCAAGGACTATCCGCTGTGGTATTGGGCCGGCCAGCAGGTCTTGCAGGGCAGGGACCTCTACCCCAGAGATCCCGGCGACTATTTCGAATTCATCTATCCGCCGCTGTCGGCGGTGCTGCTCGCGATTCCCGCCTGGTTCGGTAAGATCCCGCTCTATCTCTGCCTGTCGGTCTTCAATGCCGTGGCGTGGTGGATGACCGCGCAATTCTCCAACGCCATGACCGGCTCCGGGCGGATACCCGGCCCGTGGCTGTTCGCGCTGCCGGGCTTCGTCACCGTCACCTTCGTGTTCGACATGTTCGATCTCGGGCAGCCCAACCTCGTGCTGCTGGCGATGATGCTGTACGGATTCTGGCTGCTGCAGCACGAGCGGCCCTGGATGGCGGGCAGCATGTTTGCGCTCGCCACCGCGATCAAGGTTTTTCCGGTCGCGGTGTTTCCCTATCTGATCTGGCGCCGGCGCTGGGCGGAGGCCGCGAGCATGATCGTATTCCTCGGGGTTTTCCTGTTCATCGTTCCGGCACCGGTGCGCGGCTTCCAGCACAATGTCGCCGAATTGAAGACCTGGTATCAGGGCATGGTGGGCACGAGTTCGGAGCAGGGTTTTGGCCAGCGCGGCGAGCAGAACTGGTCGTGGGTCAACCAATCCATCATCGCGGTGACGCACCGGCTGGTGCGCCCGGTCAACTACAACCAGGACAATCCGGCGCGGCCGCCGGCCTACATGAATCTGATGGATGTCAGCTTCAAGACCGCGAACTGGATCGTCGTGGCTATCTCGCTCCTCATCGGGCTTGGCTTTCTCGCGGTGATGCCGGCCCGCTCGAAGACGACGCCGAGGTCCAATGCCGAGGAACTCGGTATCCTGTTCTGCCTGATGATCGTGGCCTCGCCGCTGGCCCGCCAGTATTATTTCATGTGGCTGTTCTTTCCGATGACGATCCTGATCCATCGGGCGGCCTATGATCCCCGAGTGGCGGTACGGGCCGGCACATGGGCGACGCTGGCAATCGCCGGGCTTTTGATGTGCCTGTCGTTTCCGGTTTTTCCCAACGAGCTGCAGGCCTGGGGCAACAACCTCGCCGCGACCGCCGTCATCGCCGCCGGACTGGTCTGGCACATCCTGCATCCGCCCGAGGAAGGCGAGCTCGGCTCTTTGTCTCCGGCGGCTACCGCGCTACAACCTGTCGTCCCGAAATAGCCTCGCAAGCCAGGAAGCCCCGACATGTCCAGCGCGCCGCAATTGCAACCGGTCCTCGACCGCATCGATGCCGATTTCGACAACAGCCTGGAGCGGCTGTTCGCGCTATTGCGGATCAAGTCGATCTCGGCCGACCCAGCGTTCGCCGGCGATTGCAAGACGGCCGCCGATCATCTGGCCAAGGACATCGCGACGCTCGGTTTTGCGACCGAGGTCAGGCCGACCGCCGGTCATCCCGCCATCGTCGCCAAAAGCAACGGCGGAGGAAATGGCAAGTCACGGCCGCATGTGCTGTTCTACGGGCATTACGACGTGCAGCCGGTCGACCCGCTCAATCTCTGGCATCGGCCGCCGTTCGAGCCTGAAGTCACGACGCATGCCGACGGACGCAAGATCATCGTCGCGCGCGGCGCCGAGGACGACAAGGGCCAGGTGATGACCTTCGTCGAAGCCTGCCGCGCCTGGAAATCCGTCACCGGTTCGCTGCCGATCGACATCACCATCATCATCGAGGGCGAGGAAGAAATCGGCTCGAAGAATTTCGTGCCGTTCCTCGAGCAGAACAAGGACGAACTGAAAGCCGATTTCGCCCTGGTCTGCGATACCAGCATGTGGGATCCCAATACGCCCGCGATCACCACCTCGCTGCGCGGGCTGGTCTATGAGGAGGTCAGGATCAAGGCCGCCAACCGCGACCTGCACTCCGGCGTGTTCGGCGGCGGGGCGCAAAATCCGATCCGTGTGCTGACCCGTATCCTCGGCGGCCTGTTCGACGACAACGGCCACATCACCATTCTCGGCTTCTACGACGGCGTGAAGGATTTGCCGCCGGATATCCTGGCGCAGTGGAAGAAACTGAACCTGACGCCGGAATCCTTCCTGAAGCCGATCGGGCTCTCGATTCCCGCCGGCGAAAAGGACCGCCTGTTGATCGAACAGATCTCCTCGCGCCCGACCTGCGACGTCAACGGCATCATCGGCGGCTATACCGGCGAAGGCTCCAAGACCGTGATCCCGGCGGAGGCTTCCGCGAAAGTCTCGTTCCGGCTGGTGGAAGGACAGGAACCCCTCAAGATCCGAAAGGCGTTTCGCGACTACGTCACCGCACGGCTACCCGGAGATTGCCGCGCGGAGTTCGGCGACCATTCCAGCGCGCCGGCGATCGCGCTCGACTGGAAGATGAAGCCGCTCGCAGCCGCCAGCCGCGCGCTGACGGAGGAGTGGGGCAAGGAAACGGTGCTGATGGGTTCGGGCGCCTCGATCCCGATCGTCGCCGATTTCAAGCGCACGCTCGGCCTCGATACCGTGCTGGTCGGCTTCGGGCTCGACGACGACAACATCCATTCGCCGAACGAAAAATACGACCTCAAGAGCTTCCACAAGGGCATCCGTTCATGGGCGCGGATACTTGGCGCGTTCGCGGACGAGGCGCGGTAACCTCTCCGATGTTTCGTAGGGTGGGCAAAGGCGCCCTTGGCGCGGTGCCCACCATCGCTCTCGAAATCGGTACGCCATCGGTCGCGCGTGCGCGCGACTCGTTGGCTCTGCCCATCCTACGCTTCCCTACAAATGAAAAACGCCGCCCGGAATTGGGCGGCGTTTTGATTTCCGGAAGTGCAGAGGTTGTTAGATGCTATTCTACACCGAAATCCGAAAATTTCAACTCCGGTAGCTCGCGTCGATCCGATCGAGCTTGCGCAGCAGCGGCGGCCACACCAGCGTGGTCGAGCGCAATTCCGCGCGCTCCGGATTGTTGAACAGGGTTTCGTTCTTGTCGACCACCGCCTTCTCGATCGGATAGGCCGTCGGACCCAGCATGCGGGTGCGCACCTGCATCGTGCAGGCGCGCTCCAGGTGGTACATGCGTTCGAAGGCGGAGGCGACCGAGCGGCCGACGGTCAGCGTGCCGTGATTGCGCAGCAGCATGTGGTTCTTGTCGCCGAGGTCCTGTTGCAGGCGCGGGCGCTCGTCGTGATCGAGCGCGACACCCTCATAGTCGTGATAGGCGAGATCGTGGGTGACGAAATGCGCGGTCTGGTTCATCGGCAGCAGGCCCTCCATGCAGCTCGCCACCGCGGTGCCGTCGGGCGTGTGCAGATGGAGCACGCAGCCGGCATCCTCACGCACTTCGTGGATCGCGGAATGGATGGTGAAGCCGGCCGGGTTGATGCGGTATTCGCTCTCGGTGAGCTGGTTGCCGTCGAGGTCGACCTTCACCAGGCTGGAGGCGGTGATTTCGTCGAACATCTGCCCGTACGGGTTGATCAGGAAATGATGCTCCGGCCCGGGCACCCGCGCGGAGATGTGGGTATCGACCAGGTCGTCCCAGCCATAGAGCGCGACCAGGCGGTAGCAGGCGGCCAGATTGATCCGCTGGGTCCATTCGGCCTCGGTCATTTCCGCCGGCACTTCCATCAGGCGCGCTTCGGCTGGCGACATGGGTGATTCTCCCGTTTTGAATGGTTGAGCGAACTTAGTCCTGCGGCAGGCTTGCAGCAAGGCGCGGAACCGTTGTGGCAGGCATGCCTCGCGCCTACGGCGCCGGGATCGCCAGCAGGCTGGAAATGCTGCGGCCGCGGATATCGTAGACGCGGGCGAACACCACGTCGTCGCGCTTGATTTCCACCAGCACGGGGGCGGTGAGGCCCTTGCAATAGAACTCGCCCAGCGTCATCGCAAAGTCGGCGGCGTGGCTGTCCCAGCCGATCGTGAAGTCGGGACCGAGCGCCACCTGCGCCGGGCGCTGCGGGCCGCATACCGCGACCTTCCATTTGCGCCCGTGGGGCGCCACTTCCTGCCGTTCGTCGAGTTCCTGGCGCAGGCCGTCGGAAGCCTGCTTGAACGCCAGGCCCCAGTAATCCAGCATGAAGCGGTCGTCGGCTTCGCGCACCGTGCCGGCGATGTGGTTGAAGTGGGTGTATTGATAGGGATGCAGGCGGATCATTTCGCCGAGCGGCAACAAAAGGCCGAACACGAAAATCGCAATTACCGCGGGTTGCCAGCTGCGGCGATGCTCGCCGAGCCGGTTCAATCCCCACGCGAATGCCGTGCCGGCCAGCACGGTCATCGGCGGGATCACGAAGATGAAATGCCGGATGCCGTTGTAGAGCGCCGGGCGCTTCACCATCGCGATCAGGAGCGGCAGCGCGGCGGCGAGCATCAGCATCAACAGGATGGTCTTGCGCCGGGCCGACACGTCGCCGCGCGGCAGCACCACCAACGCGCCGGCGATGCCGGCAATCGAAAGCCCGAGCAGCACTTCGGGAAGCTGCAGCGCGAACAGCGTCGGCAGGTACGACCAGGGCATGTCGGGCACCGACACCAGCGCGCCGTCGAACATTTCCTTCCACGGCTTCTCGAAGAAGTGCGAGAAATAGGTCAGCGCTTGGAACGGATTGTCCGGCTCCATGATCGACCACGGCCAGATCAGCCCCATCACCAGGTAGCCGAAGATCAGGCCGGGCGTCAGCACGTAGAGCACATGCAGGAAGCGCCTTATCGCTTCACGCGCGCCGAGGCTGCGGAATTCCTCCACGAACAGCGGCACGAAGCCGATCAGCGCATAGACCAGCGCGAGACCGCCGAGAATCCGCGAACCGATCGAGAGGCCGGCGCCGAGGCCGACGATCAGGATGGTCCGCGGCGAGGGCTGTGGATATTCCTCGGCGAGCCGGACCAGGCCGAGCATCAGCACCACCATCGCTACCGCGAACGGAGCATCCTTCGGATTCATGAACATGTGCCCGTAATAGGTCGGGCACAGCACGAGCAGCAGCAGCGCGGCGAGGCCGGCAAGCGGACCGCCGACGCGACGGCCGAGCCGCCACGTCATCGCAAGGCCGATCACGCCGACGATGGCGCCGAGCAGCCGGCGGGTCTCGAACAATTCGAGCGGGATGACCTTGTGCAACAGCGCGGCCGCCATGTCGAAGCCGCCGCCATACATGTAGAGATTGGCGAACGACAGCGCGCCGGTGTCCCTGAAACCGGAGCCGTACATGCGCAGCAGGAGGTCGGCATATTCGGCGTGGGTGTAGTCGTCCCAGCCAAGTCCGTAATCGCGGAACGTCAGGCCCGCGATCAAGGCAACCGCGGCCAGCACCAGGATGGCGAGGTCGTCACAAGTCCGCTCCAGCGAGCGCCGCGACGGCGTGTCGATGGCGGAAGTCGTAATGGATGACATGCTGTCGGTAACCCGGTGTCCCCTTGGCCCAAATGCGGCGCTTTTGAGCCTCGTTCCCCGGCATCCGTATAGCGCAGTTCCTGCCCCCCAGTAATTGGCAATTGTGACGTAATTTCCGCTGCTGCGGCGCAGCAAAGGTTTACGATAAAATCCTTCATCGGCTCATGCGCGGGCTCGATCGGTTCCCGATTGTAGTCCTTTTCGGGAACCGGCTCCGCAATTGCCCGTTGGCGATGCGGACAATATGACGGTATCGTGGCATAGGCGGCCCGCGCCCATTTCGCGCGGCCGGGGGGTAGGTTCGATGGTGGTTGTGTTGTTGGTCGGCGGGATCGTCTTTGTGCTGGCGGGTGCGCTGGCGGTTCTGTTTGGCCTGCCGGTCAAGGAATTCAGTTTCGGCAATACGCTGCTCCTGATCGGTGCAATTTTTGCTAGCACCGGGGCCATCATGTTCGCCCTTTGGATCGTCGTCCGGGAGCTGAAGAAAATCGCCGGGCAACTCGGCCTTCAGCCGGCGGAATCGCGCGCCGCCGCGGCGGCAGCGCCGCCCAATCTCGGTGCGGCGCTCGGCGATCAGGCGCCGGAAGACGGCGGTTTCCTGTTCAGCCGAGACCAGCCTTCGGCCGACCAGGCCGGCCACGCCGTTTCAGCGCCATGGCAGGACGAGACAGTCTCGCGCGGCCGCGGCGAGGCGCCGCCCGCACCGGAGCCGGTCGAGCCGGCGGCAAAGCCGCGGCGCAATCTGTTGTTTTCCTCCTCGTCGCGCAAGGAGCGCGAGCGCCTCGAGGCGAGGGCGACCGAGCAGCCCGCCGTCGCCGCTCCGCCTCCCGCCGGACCGGCCGAGGCGCCGCCGCCGCCCGCGACCTTCGAGGACGCCTGGCCGAAATCGGAGCGCGCCAGGAGCGCCGAGATCCCGCCGCCACGCCGTATTGGCCGCGCGCCATCGACATTTACCGAACCGGGAGCTGCAGCTCCCGTGGCAGAGCGCCAACCGCCGACGGCGCGCAGCGACGTTCAGCCGCAGGTCACCGTGCTCAAATCAGGCGTCGTCGATGGCATGGCTTATTCGCTGTACTCCGACGGCTCGATCGAGGCCCAGATGCCGGAAGGCATGATGCGGTTTGCCTCCATCGACGAACTGCGCGCGCACCTCGATCACCGTCCCTGAACGCGCTGTACTTCAGGTGGCGAGGGCAGCGGAAAATAAAGCGGCCTCGTTCTTGCCACTTCGCGAGTAATCCGGTCATATTCGGCAAGTAGTGCAAGTCGCCGCAAGCGTATTGGCGAGGCGGGATACTGTGCGATGATCTCTAGAGGATTCGAGCCATGACCGACAGCGCCGGCAAGAGTTTCATCGACCTGACCGCCAATATCGTGTCGGCCTATCTCAGCAACAATCCGACGCCGGCTTCCGAAATCCCGAACCTGATCAGCCAGATTCACGGCGCCCTGCTGCGGGTTTCGACCGGCCGGGTGGAGACCACCGCCGAACCCGCCAAGCCGGCAGTGTCGGTGAAGAAATCGATGACGCCGGACTATCTGGTATGCCTGGAGGACGGCAAGCGCTTCAAATCGCTGAAGCGCCACCTGCGCACCCAATACAACATGACGCCGGAACAATACCGCGACAAATGGGGTCTGCCGGCCGACTATCCGATGGTGGCGCCCAACTACGCCGTGGCGCGTTCGGCGCTGGCGAAGAAAATGGGGCTCGGCCAGCAACGGCGCCGGCGGAAATAGCGCATGATCCGGAAAAGCGGACACTGGTTTTCCCTCGCGACAAACGCGGAACGCGTTTGCGCGGAGATCATGCTCAATCAAAAATAGAGCCGGCTCTCAGTTGGCGGCGGCGAGCGCCTCGCGCGCGTCGGCGCGAATCCGTTCGACCATCGAGCGCAGGCCGTTGGAGCGCTGCGGCGTCAGGTGCTCGCGAAATCCGAACTCGTCGAACACCGAAATCGCATCGGTGGCCAGGATCTGCTGCGGCGTGTGGCCGGAATACAGCGTCAGCAGGATCGCGATCAGGCCGCGCACGATATGGGCGTCGCTGTCGCCGAGATAGTTGAGCGTGGGCTCGCCGGCATGGCCGCGGTCGATCTTCCTGGAGAGCCAGACCTGGCTCGCGCAACCTTGCACCTTGTTGGCCTGCGAATGCTCGGCTTCCGGCATCGGAGCAAGCGTGCGGCCGAGTTCGATGACGTACCGGTAGCGGTCGTCCCAATCCTCCAGCAGCGCAAAATTATCCCTGATTTCGTCGATCGTCATCGTGTCCCGCGCTCAATCCGAGGAGCCATATATAGGATGGCGCGAGGTCGAAAGCGATATGCCGGATGAAATTGAGACAGTTCCGGCCGGGTTTTGCGCTAGGGCGCGGGACGCCACTCGACCATCAGATCATCCGGCGTCAGCGTGTCGCGCGGCGCGACGTCCGGTGACGAAGCATCGGCCTGCTCCATGCCGCCGATCGAGCCGGTATGCTCGGGCGCGCGCTTGTCGGCATGGTCGGAACGCTTGTCGGTCTTGTCGGTGATGATCTGGTAGAGCTTTCGCGCGCCTTCCTGGGCGCGGTGCCCGATCACGGTCGCGGCCTGGCCGCCGACGTCGCATGCCGCCGGCTGGCGCTTGCAGAACTGGCTCATGTCGGAGACCGCCGCGGTCGCGGCCGACACCGCCTCCGACGCGTTCAGCTGCGGCTGCTTTTCCGATTCAGGCGTCTTCTCCCTGGGCAACAGCACGAGCACCAGCCCGAGCCAGAATGCCATGCGAAGCAGAAAAAACATCTCGCGGTCCCGGTCGTCTCTTGTCGTTCCGTCGCGGCGATATCGCCATCGTCCTGACTAACAGCCGTCGATAAATCGCAAGTGTTTGCATTGAGGTTAAATGATCGAAAATTTGCGATAAATCCGACTGATTGGATTCGGTGTAAATTTTCGATTGATGGCGGCTTTTTCGCAAAATGACGGGCCAAAACGGCCATCCACCATTTCGAAACCATACCGGCTGCGTGCCGGAAACCCGGCATTCACCATCTGCATCGAATGAGCGGCCGCATGCAGCGCGAAACCCCCGCGAACATACGGTCTTCGGCGACCGACGGATACGCCTTAGCGTTCGCTTAATTTCGCTCTGACACGTTGGCGCAACGATAAAGGGGGCGTTCCGGCGCGTTTGTCCAACGACGTAGCCGAAGCGCGAGTACCGTGACTGTTTTGAACATCATCCGCGACTGTCTCGATGCGCTGCTGCATCCGTCGGCACGCTACGACGCGCTGACGCGCGCCCGGCATCGCGCTTTCATGGCGCCGCGGCTGCTCGGAAGCCTGGCGGCGTTTGCGGCATTTCCGGCGTATCTTGCGATGCGCGGCGCACCGACCGCGCTCGAGGTCGCGGCCTTCGCCTGGCTGATCGCTCCCATTCTGTTGTCCTGGTTCCTGTCGCGCACCGGCCGTTACGAAGGAGCGCACGTGCTGTCGTCGCTTGCGCTGGCGGGGCTCGTCATGACGCTTTCCGTCGTCACCGGCGGCATCGAATCCTGTGCCGCGGTCTGGCTGGTGGTGGTTCCGCTGGAGGCCGCGCTTTCGGCATCGCGCCGCGTGGTCGCGTTCGCATCCGCCTTGGCGTTGTCCTGCGCCGCGCTGCTGATCGTATCGGGGCATTTTGGCCTGTTGCCGCCGGTTGATCCGAATCCGCCGTTGCGCGGCGTCTTCATGGCGTTCGCCGTGGCGTCGGCGACGCTCTATGCCGGGGGTCTTGCCTTTGCCGCGGAGTCGCTGGCGCGTACCAGCGTCGCTCTTCTCAATGTCGAGGAGGACCGCTACCGCCTGCTGGCGCGCAACATGAGCGACGTGATCTCGCGCCATCGCCGCAACGGCGCGGTGCAGTTCATCTCGCCGGCGGTGGAGGCGATGCTGGGAACGCAGGTGGCGCGGCTATTGGGCCACGGCCTGTTCGAGCGCGTCCACGTCGCCGATCGGCCGGCCTATCTCACCGCGCTTTCGGACGCAGGGCGCGGCGGCGAGGCGCGCAGCGTCGAATTCCGCTTGCGGCGCGAGCCCTCGCGCGGCGAGCGCGGCCAGCATCAGGTGGATTTCATCTGGGTCGAGATGCGGTGCCGGCCGCTCGAACCGGCCTCGCAGCCGGCCACCGGGTCGGAGGCCGAGGTGGTTGCCGTGATGCGCGACGTCACCGACCGCAAGCTCCAGGAGCAGGCGCTTGATCTGGCGCGCACCGCCGCCGAGCAGGCCGATGCCGCGAAAACCCGTTTCCTCGCGACCATGAGCCACGAATTGCGCACGCCGCTCAACGCCATCATCGGCTTTTCCGAGATGATCGTGCAGGAAGATGCACTGATGCTGGATGCGGCGCGCCGCAGAGAATATGCCCAGCTGATCAACGATTCCGGCCAGCATCTATTATCGGTGGTCAATGGCATCCTCGACATGTCCAAGATGGAATCCGGCAATTTCGAGATCTCGCCGGAGCCGTTCGCGCCGCGGGCCGCCCTGATCAATTGCTGCTGCCTGCTGGCGCTGAAGGCGCGCGAAAGCGGCATCGATCTGGTCACCCGGACGCCTGAGGATCTGCCCGACATGACCGGCGATCCCCGTGCGTTCAAGCAGGTCGCGCTGAACCTGGTGTCCAATGCGATCAAGTTCACCGAACGCGGCGGGCAGGTGACGGTATCTGCAGCCGTCGAGGGAGCGCGGCTGGTGCTTCGCGTCACCGATACCGGCGTCGGCATCGCCGCCGACGATCTCAAGCGGATCGGCGATCCCTTCTTCCAGGCCGGCAAGACCTATCAGCGCCGGCATGAAGGCACCGGACTCGGCCTGTCGATCGTCAAAAGCCTGGTCGGCCTGCATGGCGGCGAGTTGACCGTGCAAAGCAAGATCGACGAGGGTACCACCGTGACGGTGGCGTTGCCGCTGGCCTTCACGCCGCCGGCAAAGCAGCCATCGAGCAATATCGCAACGCTGGCGCCGGCGTCGCGGCCCGCACCTCAAGACGAAGCTCAGGACCAAGCCCAGAACCAAGCCTCACAGGTGAAGAAAAGTGCCTAGAAAAGTCATACGAGATGACGATATGCCGCGCCGCCGCGGCGCGCGCGCGGCCGCGATCGAAGCGGAGACCGAGCGCGGCCTGATGCTGCGCATTCTGCTTCACAGCCCCAAGGATCTGTTTGCCGGCGTGCTGGCGTTTGCCGCCGTCAGCGCCATCATCGCCAACGCGTTGTTCCTGCAGACCGGGCACCATCCGGCGCCGATGTTCGGCTCGGTTGTCGCGCTGCCGGTAGCGGAATTGCCGTCAGCCAGTCCCCTGCCGCGCCCGCGTCCGGCCGAAGCCGACACGGCTGTTGCAGAAACCAGGTCTGTCCTGGACCCCAGGCCCGTCATTGAACCCAAGCTGGAGCCAAAACCTGCCGATCCGAAACCAGCCGATCCGCTGACCAGTCTCGTCAAGGCGACCGCGGCTGCGCCGGTGGCGCCCTCCAACGCGTTGCGGCCGCCGGCGTCGATCCCGCTTGCCCCCCGCGCCGAGGCGTCAGTCAGTCCGGCCGTGCGCCGCGTGGCGGCGGTGCAGCGCGCACTCACCGAATATGGCTATGGCCAGTTGAAGCCGACCGGCACCCTCGGTCCCGACACCCAGGCGGCGATTGCGAAATTCGAGCGCGAGCGCAAGCTGCCGGTGACGGGACAAATCTCCGATCGTCTGGTGCGCGAGCTCACCGCGGCGACCGGCCATCCGATCGACTAGCTTTTTGATTGAGCAACACCTTTCGGAAAACCGGCGTCCACTTTTCCCGATCATGCTCCCGGACGTCGTGGCCGCCTTTCGCATTGCGGTGCGATCCGGAAGAGTCCTTTGGGAAAGGCGATTTTCGAGTATCATCCCATGGTCTCTCACCGGAGAAACCCATGTTCAGACGACTTTCGATCATCGCCAGCATCATATTGTTTTCAATTTGCACGGCATCGGCTCAAGCCCCGTCGCCCGAGGCCATGACCGCGGCGCGCAGCCTGGTGGCTACCATGAAGCTGCCCGAGCACTACAAGGCGCTGCTGCCGGCCATCCTGCTCGGCCTCAGGCGCACGCTTACCCAAGACCGGCCCGAGATCGAAAGCGATTACGATAGCATGCAGCCCATGGTCGAGGCTGCGTTTGCGCCATACTATGCGGCGATGCTCAATGACGTCGCCACCGTCTATGCCAAAAATTATACGGTCGACGAGATGCGGGAAATGGAGGCGTTCCTTCAGCGGCCGGTCGGGCAAAAGTATCTCGAAACAGCGGCAGCCGTCACGCAGCAGACCAATCAGGTGACCCAGAATGCGAGCCGCAAGGCGGCCGACGATCTGCGCGCGCGTCTCACCGAGGCGCTGCGCCAGAAGGGGCACAAATTGTGAGGGTGCGACGCGCGGTAGCCTTGCTGACTACTGCGCGACCCCGAGCCGACCGGCGCGCTGCGCCTTAAGATGCGGTCACCCCGGCTTCTGCCGGAGCTTCCTGGAATGCCGGCGCCGGATCAATCTTTCGCGGGTTCGCAGCCGTCGCTGTGTCGAACTCGCCCGTATCGACGAACAGGGTCGGGACCCTCTCGGCACGATCCAGAATCCATGCAAGCCCAATCATGATCGCGATGCCGCCGACACTGACGAGCAGTTGCATCCAGAGCGCGCGCGCACCGCCCGCGGCGTGCTGCACCAGGATCCAATGCGCGCCAAAGGACAGGAATACGCCGAAGCAAAATAGCGGCAGCGAATGCTGACCGCACAGCACCATCGGGCGCAGCCATTTGGAGGAGAGTATCTCGGCCTTGCGCGGAAAATACCGCGAGACCACCAGCGCCAGCGCCAGGAAGTGCGTGAAACGCAGCATATCGAGGTCGGTCTTGTCGATCGGATAGATCGCCTTGATCATCCATTTCGGCACCATGGCATCCAGGACTGGGACGTGCCAGGTCATCACGATCAGGAACGCGAAGGCCAACCACGCCACGGCCACGATCAGCGCCAGGCGCGACTGGATGATGGCCTGCAACTGGTTGATGCCGCCGACACCACACCACGCCGCGAACACGAACATCATTTGCCAGGCAAACGGATTGAAGTACCAGTGCGTCCCCGGCGGATAGGAGGCGAGATTCCAGTCGAAGATGCGTGCGCCGATGTACAGCAGCACGGAGGCAACCAGGGTCCAGTTCGGGCGGCGCAGCAGGCACCATAGGATCAGCGGGCAAGCGGCTACCAGCGATATGTAGAGCGGCAGCACGTCGAGATCGACCGGCTTGTAACGCAAGGTCAGCGCCTGCCCGATCAGGACGTCCGGGTGCTGCAGGAAATTGTGGACGTTGAATTCATCCTCATACATCGGGTTGTCGAATTTCCTGACCGTGCGCGCGATCTGCGCGGTGAACAGCAGGAACAGCATGATGTGGGCGACGTACATCTGCCAGACCCGGGTCCACAGCCGCTTCAGCGCGGCGAGGAAGTTTCCGGCGCGGATGATCGGACCGTAGATGTAGCCGGCGAGGTAACCGGAAATGAACACGAAGAACTCGGCGGCATCGCTGAAGCCGTAATTGCGCAGCGTCAGCCAGGAAACGAAGTCGTCCGGAATGTGATCGAGGAAGATCATCCACAGCCCGATGCCGCGGAACAGATCAAGCCGGAGGTCACGTTCGACGGCAGCCGAGACAGCTAATTTGTCCTGATTGGCCATTATGCCCCATCCATCTTGTTCATAGTCCGGGCTACGCCGGGAAATACTCGCGGAAATCCGGCGACGCCAGATGATCGATGCATTCAAGTTTTACTGTCGATGATCTCGTCAGCCAAAAACAAGCCCCAAGCCGATTGACGAGGATCAATTGATACAAGCTGGAACACCGGCGTCAATGTCCGCTGGGGCCGATTCGCTCCGGAAACGCCATTTCCGTCAGACATTGTGGAATTCTCTCGGGGGTCATGCCGACGTGAAAAAATCCCGCAATTCGCGATAGGTTTCGTCGGGACATTCTTCCTGCAGGTAGTGTCCGGACGGCACCGTCGCCGTGCGCTCGATCTGTGTCGCGTATTGCGACCAGATCGCAGCGGCGTCGTGGTTGCGTCCGACGCCGCCGTTTGCGCCCCACAGGATCATCGCCGGACAGGTGACCTTTCGTCCGGCCTTGAAGTCCGCGCCGTCCATCTCCAGGTCGACGCCGAAGGTGGCCCGGTAATCTTCGCACATGCCGTAGACGGTCTCCGGATTCCTGATGCACCTGAGATATTCGGCGAGCGCGCGGGGATCGAAGAAGCTGGTTCCTTGCGCGGTCTTGGAAAGCTTGCGGCGCAAAAAGAACTCTGGATCGGCGCTGATCATGGTCTCGGGCGTGGGATTGGGCTGCACCATGAAGAACCAGTGCCAGGAGAACATGCCCCAGCTCCTGGTGACGTTGTTGAGCAAATGATGCTGCGGAAGCATGTCCACGAACGCCGCCTTGGCGACGGCATCCGGATGATCGAGGCACAGGCGGTGCAGCACCCGCGCGCCGCGATCGTGTCCGCCGGCATGGAATTTTTCAAAGCCGAGGTGACGCATGACCTCGATTTGATCCAGTGCCATGGCGCGGAATGAGTAGGCCGAATGATCGGGACCGCCTTCAGGCTTGGAACTGTCCCCGTAGCCACGCAGGTCGGGAAGAACGACGGTATATTCTTCCGCCAGCCGCGGCGCGACCTTGTGCCAGCAAACATGCGTGAAGGGATTGCCGTGCATCAGAAGCAGCGGCGGGCCTTTTCCGCCATGGCTCAGCGCAATCTCCGCGCCGCTCGTCTTGATGCGGTCCTGCCTGAAACCTGGAAGCAATTCGCTCATTCGTCTCATCCCCGTGGTGTTCGCCAAGCCGTGATTGATTGCAGCCGTGATACGCGCGAGCGGCACTCTCACGGTGGCGCAGATGCGAGGCTTGGGGCGGCTCGCCCCACGATGGCCCGCCTGTCCTTCACATAGGCGATGGGAACGCCAAATCTTTCCACGGTGCCGACGATCTCGCCATCGAGATCGCGGTCGCAATTCATGTGCGTCGTCGCGATGAAGAACTCGGAGTCCTTCCATGCCGGTCTGAAATCCCATTTCAATTGTGGCAGGGTGACCGTCCGATCAAAGGTCAGACGTTCCCCGCAAACAGCGACCGAATAGATCTTCAGGGGCTGGGTCGGGTCCAGCGGTTTCTGGGTGCGCAGATACGCCTCCAGCTGATGGATCGCCTCGGGCATGCTGTTGAACCAGTAATCCATGTCGTAGCGGCGGAATGCGCCTTGAAGGCCTCCGACCAGGGCATTGTAGGACAGGCTCTCGTAGGGGTGCAGCCGGACGAGGAGCGCGCCCTCCCACAGGAAGCATCCCGAGATCAATGCGACGGCCGCGGCAGATGCGACCCGGCGCCCTTGCGATTCGAGTCCGTCGAGGAGCCGACTGAAGCCGACGCCGGCCAGCGTCGCGATCGGGGGAAGCACGAACAGGAAATGCCGCATTCCAGTGAAGGCCGGTCCATCAAAGGCCGCCTGGCAGCCGATTGGCACGATCACGGCAAGCGATACAATCGCGATATCGCGCCACCGCTGCGTCCCGCCGCGCTCGAAGGGCCGCAGGAAAAACGAGATGAGCGCCAGCGACGCGCCAGCAAGCGTGATCAGCGGCACACGGATCAGGACATAGCCCGGGACATAGATGCGAGGCACGTTGCCCATCTGGTAAATCTGCCCCGCAAAGAGGGTGCGTATGGAATAATGAAATTCGGAGAAGGCAAACAGTCCGCGGATCGGATTGAGCGGCGACAGCGCGGCCCATGGCCAGGCCAGGATCATGATGATGTAGGCCAGTGCCAGGGCCGGAAACATCCTCAACGCGGAGCGCGCCGCAAAATGCGCGCGGGCCCGCCGCCCCCGATCGCCCCAGGGAAGATAAAGCAAGATGGCGAGAGCAAGATAGACGATCAGCAGCAGGCCAAGGCTGCGCACGCCGAGTGCTGCGCCGGCGAGAAGACCGAAGGCTGCAACGTCGAGACCTCTCGGCGAGGGCAACGCGCGGGCGCAGCGGACCAGAAACAGCGTTGCCACCATCATCGCGGCGGCGAACGGAATGTCCTTGGTGTGATTGAACATCGCGCCATACCATGCGCCGCACAGCGCCAGCGCCACCGCCGCGATCAGGCCTGCGCGCGGTCCCGCGATCAATCGCGCGGTCGCGGCACTGGCGGCGATTCCGCCGATCCCCGTCATCGCACAGAGGATGTGACGCAAATCGTAGGGATCGAGGGACGTGATGTGAGCCAGGGCAACCGCGATGATGTCGAACAGGCCGCCGTAGAGATAGAGGTTCTGGAAGGTGAAGAGATCGCGATCCGCAAATCCGCTGCGGTAGTACGCAATGATCAATTCGCCGTAGCGATGCTGCACGGCTTCATCGTTGGAGATCGCGTAGTCCTTGAACGTGAACAACACGGCGACGGCGAGCGCCAGAAGGATGCCGCCGGTCGCAAGATCATAAAACCCGGAGGACGCGAGCGGACGAGTGGCCTTTCCCGTTCGCCAGTCTGGCCCTGCCCCGATTGTGCCTGGTTGCACAATGGGCGTTGCCTCAACCGGCGATGGCCGAAGTTCGAGATTCATGTCGGCGCCGTCATGGACTTTGCGTCGTCAGCCCGGTCGCAACAGCATCCTTGGCGCGTCCGCGCCCGCTCATGGTCCGCTTGTACCAGGTAAAGATCGTGGCGACGCCGCACATGATCAAGATGCCTGCCATGCCGACGATGACATGCAGCAGCAAGCCTGCGGAAAGCTCCATCAGCAGCGCATAGCCCGCAAACCCCAGGGCGACCCCGAGCGCAAAGATCTGTAGCGAATACTGTCCGCACAGGATGAGCGGCCGGAACCAGGGCGATTGCAGTCCCGGCCAGTCGCCAGGCACGAAGCGCAGGGCGACGACGGCGAGCGCCAGGAAATGGGCAAACCGCAAGACGTCGAAATCAGTCTTGCTGATCGGGTAGATCGCACGGATCAGCCAGGCCGGAAGCAGGGTCTCCAGATAGGGAAAATACCATGTCATGGTGATGAAGAAGGCTGCGCAGAGATAGAGGACGGCCACCCAGAATGTCACCTTCGAGTTGATGATGGGCGATATCCGCCGTCCGCCGCCCAGCGCGCACCAGGCGCCGAACACGAAAAGAAGCTGCCACGCAAACGGATTGAACGACCAGAAGCCGCCCCCATAGGTAGCCAAATGCAGATCGAACCGGATCATCAGGATGTAGAGCACGACCGACAGGATCAACGGCAGATCCCGTTGCGATCGCGCCAGCATGAGCACGAGCGGAAGAAACGCCATCAGCACGACGTAGAGCGGCAGCACATCCATGTTCAGCGGCCGGAAGCGCAACAACAGCGCCTGAATCATCGCTTGTCCGGGCTCCTTGAAGAAATCCCCGACCTCCATTTCGTGGATGTAGAAGGGCTTTTCCGAAACCGCCGTGACGTAGGCGATCTCGGCGATCAGCACCAGAAACAGCAGCAGATGCGCGGTGTAGATTTGCCAGACCCGTCGCAGCAGGCGCGCCGTTCCAATCAGCATTCCGGACTCGAACATCGCCCTGCCATAGACCAGTGCGGCCGTGAAGCCGGAGATGAAAATGAAGATTTCCGCGGCGTCGCTGAATCCGTAGTTCCGGATCGTGCCCCAGGTCAGGACATCCGGCGAGACGTGATCGATATAGATCAGCCACAAGGCGAGGCCGCGGAACAGATCGAGTCGGAGCTCGCGCTGACCGCTCGCGACGGCAAAAGTGACTTGCGCTGCGGCAGGCGGCGTCGCGGAGCCGCTTGCCGCGGCTTCCCGCCTGCGGCCGGTCGCGACCCCGATCACCCGATCGGCAACCGACATCAATCCTGTCTGTTCAAGGCGGGCGGTCATCCGTCAGTCTCCCTCTGCAGAGTACAGGTCTCCATGATTTGAAGGCAAGGAATCACAGCACATGCGGGCCGCAGGACAGGTCCGCGCCATGACCGACACAGAAATCGCGCTCCGCCGGGAGTGCAGAGGGTGCGGGGAAGGCCGGGTGCTGGCCTGCACCGACGCCATGTCCGATCTGGGTCAAACGCCCCAGAATTGGAGCTTTTGGGCCATTTGCGGTCTGCCTCGAACAACGGACATCATCTGACCGACCCAGTTCGTCCCGTTGGTGCCGACAGGCGAAAGGAAAAAAGGCCTCCTATGGGCGCAATTTGGGCTGTCGGGTCAGAAACAAAAGCATCCTCAGGGCTGCGAGTCTTCGAGCAGACCAAAACAGCCGGACAAAGACGAATCGGGCATGGGAATCTCTCTTCCGCATACCCGCTCAGCCTACGGATGCGCCGGCGTTTGCCCGGCTTATTCCGAGCGCCAGAATGCGATGCAAGAGGCCCGGGTAATCAAGTCCGTCATGCCGGGCCGCTGTAGCGAACTCCTGGCTCTTCGCGATTTCGGGATTGGGATTCGCTTCAATGAAATACAGGGTGCCGTCGGCAGAGAGCCGAAAGTCGATGCGCGCGTATCCATCGAGCCCCAATGTTCGGTAGATGCGTTTCGCTGTTCGCTGAATGCGGGCGCGTAGCTCCGGCGCAAGGTTCTTGGCCGGCCCATCTACAATTCCCACGCGCTCCTGATAACTGGGATCGTGTTTGACCTTCTCGGTGGCTATGGCCTGGCCGCCCATGGTGCCGAAGTTCAATTCCCAAACCGGCAACACTCGCAACCGATTGTTGCCGAGCACGCCGACATAAAGCTCGCGTCCCTCGATATATTGCTCGGCGATCGCGGCGGTTCCGATCCGCTGGTGGATGAAGGCGACGCGCTCTGCGAGCTTCTCGTCCGTATCGACGACGGATGCCTGTGAGATACCCCGGGATCCATCCTCGTTCAGGCTCTTGACGATCAACGGCAGCGCAAGACGCGCCAGCCGTTTGACCTTTCGGCGCATCGGGAATACGGCGAACGCCGGCACCGCGACCCGGCGATGGTGCACCAATGTCTTGGACAGATCCTTGCCGCGCGCCAAGATCAGACCGCGCGGGTTGCACCCGGTATACGGGATCTGCATCAGTTCGAGATAGCTTGCGACGTGCTGGTCATAGGTCGGCTCGTTGTGAAACTGCTCCAGCAACGTGAATACCACGTGCGGCTTGAAACTTTCGATCTCCTCGCGCACCGGCTTGATTTCCTCCTGTGCACCGAGCGGGCGAACATCGTGGCCGGCCGCACGCAAGGTGCTCACGACGTCGTATTCCGTTTTCCATTCGTTGATTTGCCGCGCCGTGTATCCGTCGCTGGAGTCCGGGGGTACGAAGTCCGGGTGCATGAGCACCAGAATGCGCAGGCGTCTCATAGCGCGATCCATTTTCGCCGCGAAGGACCGAACAGCGCGTGCATGGTCTTGGCGGTCAACAGGACGGTGAAGTCAGCCACAAGCTTCCGATCGGAGCCGACAGCGCGCAGATTGAGCTCGCGGCAGCGGGAGATCATGTCGTCAAGTACAGCGTCAAGCGTAAGTTGGTTCTCGCCCGTCCACCGCGCAACCAGCTGCCTGATGTGGGCGCGGTGCCGCCTGATGAATGCAGAAGCCGGCTGCCCCCGGCGGTGCCGTGGATCGGCGGAAAAGAGCCGGGAGAGGTCGCGGTCGTAAGTCTTCGGTGCCTTGAAGGCGTAGAACGCCTGCTTTTTTTTATAGTAGTCGCCGAGTGTCTGCCTGAGTTCATGCAGCGGATCGACACGCTCCCGCGTCGTGAGGAGCGGTCGCTTCCCGGCGATTTCCTCCATCAGTTCGTCGACATATTCGAGCTTCTTCAGCGCCGGCCAGCCGGCATAGCGCGTCCGCCAGTTCGAACGCGGCCGCAGCCACACCGCGAAGGTTTCAGCGAAATCCTCGTCCGGATGGCTCTGCGCGTACCAGAGCCGAAGATGCTGGACATATTGCCGGCTGGCCGGATTGGGCCGGTAGTAGCGCGGGTAGTGTCTTGAGGACCGACCGAACAGCTGCTGCCAACGCCGGCGGCGCTGCAGCTGATAGCCGTGCTGGATGGCATGGCCTGCCTCATGGCGGAGGATGGCCATGCATTCGGACCAGGTGCCGCCCTCGACGTCGAGCATCATTTTCTTCTCGAGCTTCATCAGGCGGGGATGGGTGAGATAGAACGGGATGGCAATGCCGGGCACATCTGCCGGACTGAACCATTCGCTCGATATCCATGTATGTGGCCGCAGCCGGATGCCGCGCTCTTCGAGCTCTTCGTAAAGAGTGCTGATACAATCCTCGAGCCAAGTGCCTTCGATCGCAACCCTCAGACTACTCAGGCGTCGCCGGAGCAACTGCTCATCCGATAGCTTTTCCCAAGCATATTTCCGGCGGGGCATAGGCATCTACCCAGATGGTGTCATAGGATGCTACCGACGACAACCGCCGCGACGATTATTGAAGGGTTACCCCGAAGCGCTCGAACTTTTCGCTGATTTTCGGATCGAGGGACTTGGCGGCGGCCATGTCGGCTTCGGCACCCGTCTTGTCGCCTTTTTTCAATTTTGCCACGCCGCGGCCGTAAAGCGATTCGGCATTCGAAAGAATCTCCAGCGCCTGCGCGTAGTCCTGGACTGCCTCATCGTAACGGCCGGCCTTTAGGAGAGCGAAAGCGCGATGCTGACGTGCGCTGACCCGTCCGCTCTTTTTCATGGAGTTGGTAAAGTTCGGATTGATCTTGAGCGCTTCGTCACAGTCCTTCAGCGCTTGATCGATCCGGCCGAGGATCGCATTGACGCGACAGCGGTTGTTCCAACCCATGGCATAGGTCGCCGACACGGCAACCACGTGATCGAAGTCGTGCAATGCCTCCTGGTATTGGCCGCGATCCGCATAGAGTTCGCCCCGGTCGTTCGCCGGCCACATCCAGTTGGGATCGAGCTTAATCGCCTGTTCGAAGCTCGCGATCGCCTGCTGTTCCTGCCCTGTCGCATAAAGTGCATCGCCCTGGTAGGCCCATGGGGTGGCCTGGTTGGGTTCCAGCTTGATCGCCATGGCCAGGTCGCGAAGTGCGGCCTGATAATCCTTCGACTGCATGTATCGAGCGGCGCGCTCGGCGTAGGCGCCCGCATATTTCGGATTGAGCTGAATGGCCTGGTTCAGGTCGGCGAGAGCGTGCTCGGAATCGCTTTTGGCGCCGTATGCCTTGCCTCGCAGGAAAAAGGCGATCGCGAGCCTTGCCTGGTCAAATTTGCCCGACTGAATGATCGCGGTGCAGCCGCCGATGATCAGGTCCGGGCTCGCACCGCCCTTGCCGCTGCACCAATCGATTTGCTGCTGCGTCTGTCCTATTGCTGGAGCGCAGCAAAACATCGCCAGGATCAACGCTATGGATGCTGCAGATGAACGCATGTCGCCCCCTCGCGTGGACTTGCGGAAGCGCAAACACTAGCAGGGGGACCGAGCCGTTGGGAACAATTTCCCGCATGGCGCCTTTGGTCATTACCCTTGTTGCCTCCGGCGCCCGTCGACACGTCTCAAAGATACCAATTTCGGCCGCCACCCTTCCTCCTGCGCTGGCTGTCGTATATTAGAGGACTGCCACTGGGACGCGCCGATAGTCCGTAGGGGTGAATTGACAGCGTTGATTGCTGGGGACGGTGATACGTGATCGACGCAAGCGCGGACAGGCATTTCAACCGGGGCAGGAAATGGTAAATCGATTCACGATGGCGCAACCCGCCGTGGCGATGCGGCGTTGGATGTTTCCGGCCATTGTGACGCTGGCGGCGGTGGCGGCGGTGGCCGCGGTGACGGCGTCGACCGCCGGCGCTGCGGCGCGCCCGGCAGCTCCCACCGAGGCGGAGGCGCCGCGCGCGGCCGGCGAGCCGATCATGGCGATCGTGTCGATCAAGAGCCAGCGGGTGACTTTCTACGACGCCGACGGCTGGATCCTGCGTGCGCCGGTGTCGACCGGCACCACGGGACGCGAGACGCCGGCTGGCGTCTTCGCCGTCATCGAAAAGGACAAGGACCACCACTCGACCATGTATGACGATGCCTGGATGCCGAACATGCAGCGCATCACCTGGAACGGCATCGCGCTGCACGGCGGGCCGCTGCCCGGCTTTGCGGCCTCGCATGGCTGCGTGCGGATGCCCTACGGCTTTGCGGAGAAGCTGTTCGACAAGACCGAGATCGGGATGCGGGTGATCATCTCGCCGATCGATGCCGAGCCGGTGGAGTTTTCGCATCCGGCGCTGTTCGTGCCGAAGGCGGACGCCATCGCGGCTGCTCCCGCGCGTGCCGAAACGCTCTCCCGCGAGGCCGAGCAGGCCGCCACGGCGGCCGACGAGACGAAGAAGGCCGCAGCCACGGCAGTGCGCGACACGGCATCGCTTAACGCCTCGCTGCGCAAGCTGGAAGGACTCAAGAGCCGCGCCGACGCCGAGCTCGCATTCGCCAACAAGGCGCTCGCCGCCGCAAGGACGGAACAGGCCACGGTGCGGGCCGAGGACATGAAGCAAAAGGCCGCCCCGAAGGCCGCCGAACTGGCGACCCAGCTCGAGGCCGCCAGAACCGATGCGAAATCGAAGCTCGACGCCGCCGCCGCAGCCAAGGACGCCGCCAAGACGGCCGCGACCAAAAAGTCCGATACCGCCAAGGCGGCGAAAGACGCGAAGCTCGCGCTCGAGCCGGTCTCTGTCTATATCAGTCGCGCGACGCAGAAGCTTTACGTACGGCGCAACACGCATAAGCCGGCGCCGGATGGAGGTGGTGAGGTGTTCGATACGACCATCGAGGTTCCGGTCACGATCCGCAATCCCGACAAGCCGATCGGTACGCATATTTTCACGGCGATGGCGAAGAACGACACGGGCCTGCGCTGGAGCGTGGTGACGATCGACAACGGCGACGACGCCAGGGACGCGCTCGACCGCGTCACCATCCCGCAGGATGTGCTCGATCGCATCGCGCCGACCGCGTTGCCGCGATCCTCGATCATCATTTCGGATGAGCCGCTGAGCAGCGAGACCAACTATCGCACCGAGTTCGTCGTGGTGCTGAACAACCAGCCCCAGGGCGGTTTTATCACGCGCCGGCCTACGCCTGCGGTCGATGTCAACGTCGCGAGCGGCAACTCCTGGGGCGACGGCGGCGGCTTCTTCTTTTTCCGGCCCAATCCGGACCCGCAACCCGCCACTACGCGTCGGCAGGGCGGCCAGTACTATCGTCCCCCCGTCCAACAGGGCTGGTGGCGGTAAGACGCGGCGCGCCGCGCGCAGGCTGCATGGTCGCTCGGGGTCATTCACGAAGCTGACGTCCCGCCCGCGTGAGAGGACGACGAAATCTATACGGCGGTTCTGCCGCCATCGACCGGCAGAATCGCACCATGGATGAAGCTGGCGCGGTCGCTCGCCAGGAACACGATCGCCTCGGCAATCTCCTCGGGCGCGGCCGGGCGCCCGGCCGGCGCTTGCGCCGCGAGTTGTTGCAGGGCGTCGCCCATTACCGCCGTGCCTTCGGTACGTGTCGGTCCGGGACTGACTGCATTGACGCGGACGCCCTTGGGCCCATATTCGGCTGCCCACGCTTTGGTCAGTAGATTGATGGCGGCTTTGCTCGATCCATAAAGGCTCAAGCCCGCTGCGCCGTAATCGGCCACCATCGTTGAAAGGTTGACGATTGTGCCTTTGCCTCGCTGCGCCATCAACGGAGCAAGCTCGGCGACGAGGAAATAGGGAGCCTTCACATTGAGGGCATAGACGTCGTCGAACGACTGCTCGCTCATCTCGTGCGTCGGGCCGAACGGAAAAATGCCGGCGTTGTTGATCAAAATGTCGACATGACCGCTTCCCAACTCAACGGCCTTTTTCGCGACCGCTCGGGCGCTCGCGGCATCGCGAAGGTCGGACGAGATGAAATCGGCTTTGCCGCCCGCCGCACGTATTTCGGCAATCGTCCTTTCACCGCGTTCCACATTGCGGCCTACGACCATGACATGAACGCCCGACTGCGCCAGTTTATCCGCTGCCGCGCGGCCGATACCGCTCGTCGCTCCGGTGATAAGGGCTGTCGTCGTCATTGGCGCCTCCTTGTCTCGTTCTCTTTGGCAGCCGGCCTGCTGTCCGGCTGTACAAAAAGATAATGTCGAACGGGCGCGCGCAGTAGACGAGCGCAGCGCATCTGACTTATACGCCATGTGTATGAGTGACCGGCTCCGGGAATTGACCGCCTTCGTCCGCGCCGGTGAGACCGGCAGCTTCTCTCGCGTCGCGCGCGAACTAGGGGTGTCGCAGCCTTCGATATCGCGGATGGTGGCAGACCTCGAGGCGCGGCTGGGCGTGAAGCTTCTCTTGCGCACCACACGGCACGTCACCCCGACCGACGCTGGCCGGGTGTTTCTCGAACGGGCGCGGCAAATCCTCGGTGATCTCGACGACGCCGAAAATGCAGCGCGCGGCGTGGATGGCCTGCGCGGCACACTGCGGGTGGCGTTGTCCGGGGCATTCGGAACTCGCGAAGTTATCCCTCGCCTGCCTGGTTTCGTGGCGCAGCATCCGAAACTGGGCATCGAGCTGCTGATGTCCGACCGGACCGAGGACCTGATCGCTGAAGGCGCCGATATGGCCTTGCGGTTAGGTTCTCTGCCGGATTCCGGATTCGGCGCGCGGTTACTGGGTAAGGCTCCGCGCCTCGTCGTTGCCTCGCCCGGTTACATTGCACGCAAGGGAACTCCGCAAACGCCGACCGATCTCGCTGGGCATGAGTGCATTCTTGGCCCGGGTCTCTCCGGGCGGACCGGCTGGAGTTTCACGCGATCGGGCAAAACAGCGTCCGTAACCGTGGAAGGGTCGATCAAGGTCACCTCAGCCGATGGTGTGATTGCCTGCGCCAAAGCAGGGCTCGGAATAGCCGTCGCCTCGCGATGGATGTGCCGGGCCGAGCTTGAGGCAGGCAACGTCGTCGCGCTGCTTTCCGATTATCAACTTGATTGGGTCGAACTGCACGCTGTCTACCCGGGCGGCCGTCGCCCGTCTCTCAAGGTGCGAGCCTTTTCCGATTATTTGGCGGCTCAGCTCTTGCACAAAAATGAAGGCGGTTGAGGCGTCCGAATGCGATCTTCAAACGTTGGCGCGGATGATGCCGCTGCCCTTCTGTTTCCGCTTGGTGCCGGGAGCTGACGGCTCCCGAAGCACCGGTTTCCGGAAATCCCGAGGCTAGCCTCGACTCCGGCGTTGGCCTATCGTCCGGCGCATGCGATTGAAATCAAGTATCTGGGTGGCGGCCTATTTGCGCCGCTGCCAGACCGCCGGCGTGTTCGGCGCCGTGCGCCGGCGCGGCGCGGAAGAGGCGGGCGCCGTGTTCGTCAAGGTGGCGCTGCTCGACGGCAATGCCATGCTCTATATCCCGGCGCCGCAGACGGTCTATGACGACAGCCGGCCGATCGAGCGCTTCTTCACGCCGACATCGAAGGAGCCGCTGCCGGAAGCTTCCGTGGAGGAGCGTCTCGCCAAGGAAATCCGCTTCGATCCCGATGCCTGGATCGTCGAGACCGAGGACCGGGCAGGGCGGCATTTCCTGGATCTGGCGCGGGCTTAACCTTCGGAACCAGTACGTTTGACAATCCCGGAGCCGGGCTGCTGCGCGGGGTTGCGGGTTTGCGCGGGCGCGGAGCGGGCGCGGTTGCGTTCGTCGTCGTAGAGCGAGGGGCGGAATTTGGCGCGGGTGACCGCCAGCGTCGAGCCGCGCCAGGCCGCCAGCATGATCAGCGCCGATCGTTCGCTCAACCGGTCGTAGAGCCTCGACAGCCGGTAGACGGCGTGCACGGAGGTGCCGATGTCGGGCTTGAGAAACAGCAATACCCGCTGAAACACCGCGCCCGGCATGTCCAGCGCCCTGGCGGCGCAGGCGAGCGGCTCGCCGCCGGGATCGTTGACGACGGCTGCCGCCACCCGCCAGGTCAATATCAGGGTCTCGCCGAGTTCGAGCGTGAAGTTCTCGATGTCGGCCGAAAACGCTGCCATTTCCAGCGCCTCGACCGAGCGCCTGGCGCGGGCCTCGGGAATCCGCGCCGCGGCCCGCAACGGGGTTTCCCGCAGATTGTGCAGGATCTGGGCGCGTTCGCTGGCGCTGGCGCGGGAGAACATGTCGTTGATGTCGGCGGCGTCCTTCGGCTGCATCGACAGATTGCTTTGCATCCGCAACTGCGCCTCGGTCGGTGCCTTGGCCGGCGGCGCCACCGGTGGAGACGTGGGAATCTCGGAAGCCAGCGGCAGCAGCCAATCCGCACTTGCCGGCGTCAGCCCGAGCCTGCGCAGCACCGCCTCCGGCGTGCCGGGATAAATCGCAAGCCGTGCCCGCACCGCGGCGCGGGTGGCGTCGTCGACCTCGTCGATCAGGCGGGAGGTCAGCTCGACGAACTGCCGCTCTTCGTCGGCGCTATGCGCGTTGGCCTGAACATAGAGATCGGTCAGCACGCGCAGCAGCGTCGGCTTGATGTCGACGCCCTCGCGGCGGGACAGCGTCATCAGGCCGTCGAAGCCGGGGAAAAATGGAGGTGTTGTCATGCCAGGTACGCGACTGAGTAATTCCTGCAGCCAGCCTAGTTCGGTTGCTTTAACAGCTCGTTAAGGAAAACGATCTGTGAAGACGATCGAGCCATTCAAGGTGCAGCTGTGCCTTGGCGATGCATTTTTACGGCGCGGATGTGAAATCGAACGCCGCGCCTGCAAATTAAGATGCCGTTAACCACGTCCTGATCTTAATGATTGCATGTCACCGGGAACGCGTTTTCCGGGAGCGACGACCAGAGAGATGAGACATGGGCACCGTCATTGAATTTCCGGAGTCGCGGCGGGTGGGCTCGACCATGGATGGCGGGCCGCGCGAGGGCATGGGAGCGCTGCTGATCCTTCCCGTCGTCCGGATCGAACGCGATGCCGACGGCACCGACGGCGGAAGCGGACCGGAAGAAGGCACAGCCCCAGGCGGCCGTCGCCGCCGGCGCTGATATCAGGGCTATCAGCCATGCCGGAGACATCCTTCCCGAACCGGACCCCGGGGCGGGCACCGGCCGCATCGCCGGTGCTTGCACTGCTGCTGGCCGGCGCAGCCCTTGCAGGCTGCAGCGGCGGCGATTTCGGCCGCACCCGGTCGGATTTTCTCAACGACGACATGCACCGCTGGATCGGCGGCGAGGCGACCTCGAGCGTCGGGCTGCAGGCGTCGCAATTCCAGCTCACCGACAATGAGCGACTGCTGCGCGATCTGGCTTACCCGCTGATCGAGCCGCCGCATTCGCGCCCCGCCTGGAAGAGCGTGTTCGGCGACTACACGTCGCTGGCTTCGCCATGGCGGCAGCAGGTCGTGTTCGACCGCAGCGCCTATGGACGTACCTTGATCGACGAGCCACACCGCTCCTATGCGTCGCGCTATTCCCAGCTGATAGAGGACGTGCGCGACGACATCACCCGGTTCGAGCCGTTCTACGCCGACGCCGTGAAGGTGATCGACCTCGACAAGAAACGCAACGCGGCGCTGGCGCATATCTCGGAATTGTCGCCGCGCGAACGCAGCGATGCGGTCGCCCGCATGCAGGAGAACAGCCTTATCGTGCAGTGGGTGCAGCAATGCCTGGAGCGGCGGGTCTCCTCCTACCGCTGGGCGCTGGAGCGGCTGGTGCTGCAGACGCCGGACAACATGGCCGCCGACGCCGACCGCCTGATCGGCGAACTCGCCGCCCAAACCGCCAACCCGCCGGTCGCAGCACGACCCGTGATCGAACAGCCGCTGACGACGCGCGGGTAGGCCGCCCCCGCAGCGTCCGTTCGCGTTCATCGCAATTTCACTCAACACCGTCATTGCGAGCGCAGCGAAGCAATCCATCTTTCTTCTTGCTGCGCGATGGATTGCTTCGTCGCGAGGGCTCCTCGCAATGACGATGAGACATACATCCGCATTCTCGCCGCATCGCATGCGCGAGGTATTCGGTTATTTTTCGCCCAATCAAAGGGCGCAGGGAATGCCGGGCGCAGGATGCGCCCGATAGCCGCGTGTGCAACGGTCAGCTTCGTAGCCCGATGGCGCAATCCGGGAACGCGACATCAACCGTGAAAAACCCCGGATTTCGCCATCGGCCCGCGCGTGCGCGCGACCCGCTGGCTGCATCCGGGCTACAGGCAATTGAGCTGATTGCCGCCCGGCACGCAGCAAACATCGATCCACGTCGCACGCTAGCAGTCTGCTGAAAAAGCCCTCGTCAGGGCCTACGGTTGATGATTCAATGTATATCATGAATCGTCGGGGGCTCGCATGCGGGGCAGTTTTACGGATCAGGGCGGGTTGTTTTCGTACATCTCGCCGGAGACGCGAGT
>NZ_DATHOP010000095.1:0-108559 GCF_035484855.1 Bradyrhizobium sp. | reverse complement strand
GAATCACCCGGCATTCCCCACGCAATGGTTTTACGGATTATAACGTGCTCTTCCCGGTGCTCCGGGCTTGTTGGCCACCGTCGCCTGCGCTCCTTCTCGCAGACTTGACACCAGCGTCGGGGTGCCAGAACCACACGTCTTGTCCGTCCGCCTCGAGTGCCCTCGTCAGATGCACCCTCAGCGTCCACCGCATCCCGCCCCGCGTTGTTGACGTTGCGCAACGCCCCTTTGGTGGGGCGGGACAGCGCGGAATATAGAAGTGATTTGGGCGGGGCGCAAGCATTATTTCAATAAATCAGAAATTATTTTCTGTAATTATGGGAGCATCTGATTACCGCCGCGGCCGCCTCGGATGTGGGTTGATCATGCGATGAGGATCGTTGCGCGAGGGCCTCGAAAGGAAGGATAGATATTCAAGACGTAGCAAATTATCTTTCCGCCATCGGTCCCCACTCCAACCCTCGCCCGCTGGCGGGGGAGGGAGTTGAGGCTGCAAGCGGCAGTCACTTCGCGTATTTGCCCGAAAGCTGCGGGGTGATGTCCGGGTAGGCGCCCGGGGTCTTCTCCTTGGCCTCTTCGTGCATCTGGAGGCGGGTTTTGCGCGCCCAGCTGCGCTTGAGATCGTCCTTGATGCCGAACTTCAACCGGCCGAGCCCTTCGGTTTCCAGCTCGATCGTATCGCCGTCCATGAATGGATTGAGACCCCGGTGATTGGTGCCCGTGGCGACGATGTCGCCGGGCAGCAGCGTATGGATGCTCGACAGCCAGGCGATGCACTTGGCGATCTTGTGGGCCATATCGTCGGTGTTGAAGTTCTGCATCAGCACGCCGTTGTTCCATAGCCTGATTTGCAGCTTCAGCGGGTCCTTGATCTCGTCAGCGGTGACGAGCCAGGGGCCGATCGGCGCGAATGTGTCGCGGCTTTTCATCTGGAAAAACACGTTGCCCTGTGGCGGCAAGCCGCGCGCCGAGCCGTCGACGAAGTTCATGTAGCCAAAGATGTAGCTCATGGCATCAAGCTCGCTGACACGGCTGCACTTCTTGCCGATGACGACCGCAATCTCGGCCTCGCCTTCGAAGATCGTGGCCGGCACGTCCGGCAGCACCATGGTGTCGCCATGTCCGATGATCGCGCTCGGCGATTTGTGGAAGGCGTTGATCGGCGCCGGCGTGCTGCGCGTGCCATCTTCCATGTAGTTGACCGCCATGCAGTCGATCGTGCGCGGACCCGGCACCGGCGGACGAATGCGGACGCCCGCTACCGGCACCCCGGTGCCGCGCGCCGCCGCCGCCTCGAGCCGCGGCCTGTAGCTGCTCCAATGTTCGATCAGCCCGTTCATCAGATCGCCCGGGCCGGTATGCGGGATGTCCTTGACCTCGGCGCTGACGTCGACCACGGCGTCGTTCTTCAGCACGCCGAGCTTGAAATCATCGAAATAGACCAACTTCATCCTGTGTTCCTCACCTGTTGTGTCGTGCTTGCGTCCAGGCTGCCCGGTCGCCGCGCCGATCTCGCCGGCGATGAGCTTATACCGCATCTCGGCGGGGCGAGAACCGGCTTGTTGGTGTGTCGCCCAAAGTAGCCGGGCCTATCGGACGGCGCGGCAAGGTATTAAAGGGGTGGGAGTGGTAGCGATGCGACGGCGCATTCGCATTAAGGGAGAGAAGCGATGGACCTGAAGGGCGCGGTTGCACTGGTGACGGGCGGCAATGGCGGGCTGGGGCAGCGCATCTGCCACGCGCTCGCGCAAGAGGGCGCACATGTCGCGGTCATGTACGCACGCAGCCGCGACCAGGCGGAAGGCGTCGCCAGCGAACTAAGGTCGCGTCATCAAATCAACGCTCAGGCTTTCGGCTGTGACATCACCGACGGCGCGGCTGTGGATCGGCTGGTCGGTGAGGTAACCCAGGCCTTCGGCCGCCTCGATGTTCTGATCAACGACGCCGCCTACAACGTCTCGATCCCCTTCGGCGATCTCGACAATCTGACGCCGGAGGTGTGGAGCAAGATCATGGCCGTCAACCTGACGGGGCCGATGAGCCTGACCAAGGCGGTAGCCCCCATCATGAAGGCCCAGGGGCGAGGCCGCATCGTCAACATCGCGTCGGTTGCGGGGCTCAGCCCAACCGGCTCTTCCATCGCCTATGCCGTGTCGAAGGCGGGGCTCATTCATCTGACGCGTTGCATGGCGGTGGCGCTGGCGCCCGAGACGCTCGTCAACTGCGTGGCACCGGGCCTGCTGGAGGGCACTCGCGCGACAGCCAATCTCCGGTCCGAGCAGATCGAGCGCTCCGCATCGGCCTCGCTCCTGAAGAAGGCTGCCGACAAGGACGACTGCGCTGACATGGTGGTCGCCATGTGCCGCACCGAGACCATGACCGGCCAGACCGTCGTCATCGACGCTGGGCGCATCTTCCACTAGCGCGTGATCCGGAAAAGTGTGAAGCGGTTTTCCGAAAAGATCGCGCGCAAACAAGAATCTAAGATTTTTTTAGCTCGCGTAGGGCGGGTTCTCTTTAACCCGCCGATCACGAGATGGCGGATTAAAGGGAATCCGCCCTACGGCCCTACGGCCCCGGGGAGCCGCTTCCGCCAGGCGATCCGGCCGACGACGATTGATAGTGTCGCCGCGATAAGCGGCGGCACCCCGTGGCCGTATTCGCCGTGGAGGGTGACGGTCGCGAACGCGGCCAACATCACGGTGCAGCCGAGCGCCGAGCCCCACAGCCGCGTCCGTGCCTGCGCCAGCAGAACGGCGGTCGCGAGTTCCAGCGATCCAGTCACGAAATGGAACCATGGCGGGTATCCCCACCGCAGATATTCTTCGTAGATAGACCCGGGGGCGAAGATGTTGCTGAGCGATCCCACGACGAAGAAAGCTGCAAGTGCCAAGGCCGGGACCTGTGGCCAGGAAATCTTTGACATTTGTCCATCCTTTTCTGATGAGGGCGACGCATTCATTCCGAATGGATGCGAATTTCCGGAGCAGGTTCGAAAGTCGCATCTCATCGCCGATCCGCGGACTTACGCCGTAGCGGCCTTCTGAGCCGCAGCGAAGACATCGCGGGGAAGCGTTGTGCCGGCGACGTGCTCCGTGCCAGCGACGCCGAGGTCCATCCAGCCCGCGTTGACGGCCTCAAACATGGCTTCGGCCGGTCCGGTCTGGCCCTTCGGGATGCCGAACTGCTCGAACGCTGCTGGCCAACCGGCCCGCGGGACGGCAAAGGCTTTGACGTCGAGCTGCATGACATCGCCCAGTTGCGCTGCGACTTCATCCGCGCTGACCATCGAACCAAGTTCGATGACGCGATGCCCCGACCACGCCGGCCCGGTCAGCAACGTCGCCACCTCGGCACCGATGTCGTTCGTCGCGACCATGGTCGATTTCCGGCTGGTCGGATGGTAATAAACTGGGAGCGTGCCGCCCTGGGCGACGTGCAGGCCGTAAAGGAAGTTCTCGAAGAACCCGCCGGCGCGCACGACAGCGACCGGCGACGCCAAGTCGCGAAAGCCTTGCTCCAGCAGCGACAGGGCAGTGATCATTCCCAGCCCGCTGGTCCGGTTCGCCCCCATCGACGAGAGCGCGACCACACGTGGCGGCGCGGCCTTGGTCAGCGCCTCGACATAGTTCGCGATGACGCCCTTGGCTTCCTTGAAATCCGGCGAGGGGGCCCAGACCGCCGGCAGCATGACGAACGCGCCGTCGACGCCCTTGAGCGCCCGCTCGATGGCGGCCGCATTGTTCCAGTCGCCGTCGACCAGTTCGACGCCCTGGTCCGTCCAGCTTGCCGCCTTCGCGCGGTCGCGAACCAGCGCGCGTACCTTCTTACCTTGCGCCAACAGGTGTGTGGCTGTTGCGCCGCCTACTTTTCCCGTAATTCCCACGACTAGAAACATGCGTATTCTCCTGGAGCTAGATGGTCTATGTTCTAGGGTAGGTCTCATATAAAGACCTTAGACCTGCACCGTAAGGAGGCAGGTTTTTGTAGCCAGGAGAGAAAAAGGGAACCCGTATGAGCGACGCATTGAGCGCGATCGAGCGATTCAGCCGATATCAATCGGACGACGCCCGCTCAGTAGAACCCGTACATTGCCCGGTGCGCGACGTGCTTGACTGCATCGGCGACAAATGGAGCATACTCATGATCATGACGCTCGCGACGCGACCGCAGCGCTTCAGCGAGCTTCACCGAGCAATCCGCGACATCTCCAAGCGCATGCTGACTCAGACGCTACGCGACTTGGAGCGCGACGGACTTATCACCCGCCATGTCTTTCCGACCAAGCCGCCGAGCGTTGAATATTGCCTTTCCCCGCTAGGCCAATCCCTGCTGGACCCGATGGCGAGCCTCATCGATTGGGCCGACCGTCGTTATTCCGATATCCATGCCGCGCGCGTCCGCTTTGACGGAGCACCCTGTGATGTCCAGCGCTAGTCACTAGCGCTTGATCGGGAAAAGTGTGAAGCGGTCTTCCGGAAAAGATCATGCGCAAACAAGAATCTAAAGCGCGATGATTCATCTTGATCTCATCGCGCTCTAGGACAACGGGCTTGGCCACGCAGCTTCGAACGCTTGAGAATATCGGAGGTTTGATCGATGGTTTTGTGGTCTCCGCTTAGGTTCAACAGCGGTCGAGAGATGGCAAATCGGTTTGCAATCGCTCCGCTGACAACCGATGCTTCCCATCAAGATGGGACGGCTACCGAACATGAACTCGAATTTGTCCGGCGGCGTGCTGCCGGCGGATTCGGAGCCGTCATTTCTTCCGCGGCTTATGTCGAACAAGGCGGGCGCTCCTGGCAGGGAATAGGTGCGGCACATGATGGACACTTGTCCAGTCTGCATCGGCTCGCTGAAGCGATGCGTGCCGCAGGAGGTCTTGCGATCCTCCAGATCTATGACGGTGGCCGCATCGCAAAGCCCGAGTTGATCGGCGAGCAAGGTCTGCGTGCGCCGTCTGCGGTTGCATCGTTGCGTCCCGGAGCAAGGACGCCAAGGGCGATGACATCAGATGAGGTGGAAAACCTGATTGCAAGCTTTCGAGCGGCTGCTTCGCTGGCTCGAAAAGCCGGTTTCGACGGCGTCGAGATTCACGGCGCCAACCACTACGCGGCTCATCAGTTTTTTTCGCCTCGGGCCAATCATCGCGTCGATCATTGGGGCGGCACGCTCTCAAAGCGCATGAACTTTCCTCTCGCCGTTGCGCAGGCCGTTCGCGACGCGCTCGGTCCGAAGCTGATCGCAGGGTTTCGCGTGACGCCATTCGAGGCCGAGGCGGACGGTTATACGCTCGAGGACGCCAAAACGCTTTGTCATGAACTTGCCAGGCTGGGTCTCGATTACATCTCCGTTTCGCTCGATGATTATCGGAAGAGCCGGCCGACCGGAGAGACCCGTGTTTACAATGGTCCGGTCGAGAGGAGTTATACCCTGGCAGAGAGTCCGATCACGGAATTTGCCCGCGTCATAGCGGGTCGCAGTGCGGTGATGGCCAGCGGCGGGATCAAGACGTGCGGGGATGCCGAGGGGGCGATCAAATTGGGAGCTGATCTGGTCGCGGTCGGACGCGCCGTGGTGGTTGATCCGGAGTGGCTTTCCAAGGTCCGAAGCAAGAGCGAAGCATCGATCCTTGCGGGACTGCCGAAGGATGAACGCGAGATAGCCAGAGCTTTAAGCATTCCTCCGCGAATGGTCGAATATTTGTTGAGCCGTCCAGGCTGGATCCCCCGCCTTTAGACCGCGACCTCAAGTCATCGGTTGAGCCGACAGGATGCCGTATCTGCCGAACGCAAAATATATCGAGCTGCCGGGAGACGATCACGCGCCGGGAGGAGACGCCAAGCGTTTGTTTGACGAGATCGAGGAATTCTTCACCGGGTCACGATCGATTGAGCCAGATCACATGTCAGGGTGAGGATTATCGCGTGCAAACGCTTCGGGCGACTCACGGGTGAAGCATTGTTTCATCCGCGGCACGGAGGGCAAGGAAATCGCGCCGCTGGCGATACCCAGGGCGTAACTCACGGCATCGTCCTTCCCTAGCACGATCTCGTGGCACGAGCGCCCATTCACGACCGGCAGGTGCTTTTTGACGGGAGCGGCCTGCGCGCTCAGCGCGCTTGCCAGCAGTACCGCAGTGACGATGATTATGCGCGTCATGGCATCCTCCGTTTCATTGGCCGACCATCGCTCATTTGTTGGACAGCGACGAAACGCAGGAGGTTCGAAAGATTACCCGATTGTAAGGAGGCGCTGCCGGGATTGGCGCGGGCGGCCGCGGCATCAAAGAGGCGCCGGAGGATCACCCCGGCGCCTCTTCGTATCGCGCGCTGACGTCAGCCCGGGGCAGCGCCTTGCGTCGCCGTATACACCGCGTAGATCGACTGGCTCCCGGCCATGAACAGGCGGTTGCGCTTGGGGCCGCCGAAGCAGATGTTGCCGCACACTTCGGGCAGGCGGATGCGGCCGAGCAGCTTGCCCTCCGGCGACCATACCGTCACGCCGTTATAGCCGACATGGCGGCCGGCATTGCTGGAAGCCCAGACATTGCCGTTGACGTCGCAGCGGATGCCGTCGGGTCCGCAATTTACGCCGTCGATCACGAAGTCGCTGAACACTTTCTGGTTCGAGAGCTTGTTGTCGGCGCCGATGTCGAACACGAACACATTGCCCTTGCCGCCCGGGCCGGTATCGCCCGGTCCCTTGCCGGTGGAGACCACGTAGAGCTTCTTGTAGTCCGGCGAGAACGCGATGCCGTTGGGATCGGGCACCTGTTCCTCCGTCACCACGACGTCGAGACGGCCGCTTGGATCGATCCGGTAGCAGTTGGTCGGCAGTTCGCGCTTGCTGGCCACGAAGCCGGCGGGCTGGCCGATCAGCGGATTGAGCTTGCCGCCGGGATTGGCGGAGCCTCCGGGCGCATCGGGCTCGCCCTCATAGAGCTGGCCGCCATACGGCGGGTCCGTGAACCAGTAGCTGCCGTCGGGGTGGGGGACGATATCGTTCGGCGAGTTCAGCCGCTTGCCGCCAAAGTTGTCGGCGAGCACGGTCGCGGTGCCGTCGTTCTCGTAGCGCGTCACCCGGCGGGTGAGGTGCTCGCAAGACAGCTGCCTGCCCTGGAAGTCGAACGAGTTGCCGTTGGAGTAGTTCGAGGGATAGCGGAACACGCTGACGCGGCCGTCGTCCTCCAGCCATCGCATCTGGCGATTGTTGGGGATGTCGGAGAATACGAAGTAGCGTCCCTGTGCGCACCACGCCGGGCCTTCGGTCCACAGCATTCCGGTCACGAGGCGTTTTATGGAGGTGTTGGGCTGCGCGAGACCATTGAACGACGGGTCGACCGCGATGATGTCGGGGTCCCAGAAATAGGTGGTGGGCGCGCCATGCGGGCCGAAATCGCGCGGCGGGGTGGTGATCGTCGATGGCGGCCCCAGATCGCCGCCCTGCTGGGCCAACGCTGTGCCGGTCCCGGCCGCGGTGGCGCCGGCCGCGATGGCCAGGCCCTGGACCAGCGTTCGTCGTGAAAGCATTGATTGCGGATCGCGCTGCACGTCGCGTGTCATCACATCCTCCCAATGTAGCTGCCTGCCGGTTGATCCGGCCTGGCGGGAAGGAGGCTAATCCGATCCGGTGTCGGTTGCGAGTAGGTTTCGTGTCATCTTGCGGATGCGCGCCATGCATGATGGCACAGTCGCGTCGAAGGCATGTCTTTCGGGAGGCGTGGATGGTAGGCGGATTGGAGCCCAACGGGTCCGCGCAAGGCGCGGCCCGATGGGCGTAATCCGCCATTTGCCCCGTTCACTTCAGCTGATCGGCCACTTTTTCGATGCCGGCCTTGACGCAAGCCTCGTCTTTTTCGCCGCCGGGCGCGCCCGATGCGCCGGCAGCACCAATGACCTCATCCCCCACCTTGATCGGGAGCGCGCCCTGGTTGGCGATGACGTTGGTCAGATGGATCAAGCCGAGTGTCGGATCCGCCTTCAGCCGTTCGACCAGCGCGCCCGATGGCGCGCGGAAGGTGCGCGCGGTGTACGCCTTGCGAAAACTGTTCTCGAAGGTATGCGGTCCGGTATTGTCGCCGCGCACCTGCACGATGACCTCGCCGTTGCGGCCGACTACGGTCGCCGACACGGCGTAGCCGTTGGCCTTGCAGGTCTCGATCGCGGTTTGTGCAATGGTGATGGCGATGGAAGCGCTCAGGTCCTTGTGCTCGAGCAGTTGCGCGCTCGCTGGAGCGGCCAGGGCAAGGATGCAGGTCGAGGCGAGAGCGATGGCGGTACGACGAAGACCGGACGGTTGCATGACGTTACTCCCCTGAAGTTTTCACCGATCCTCTTTTGAGGACGGCACGGCGGAGAGCCTAGTGTATTTCCGCTCCGACGTCAGCGGGCTCCAATCCAACCGCCCGCCGCCCGCGCGCGAACCTTCGCCGCCCCTCTAATAAAACACCTCAGGCGGCGTGCCGAGCAGAACTTGCCCGACCTGCTCGAAATGAGCGGTGCGGGCCTGGATCTGCTGCGAGAGCGTGTGCATGTCGCGGAAGCGGCGCTCGAACGGGCTGCCGGGGAAGATCGCGTCGACCCCGGCTTGCTTGTAGGCGAAGTCCACGACCTCCGCCGCGCCCTGGATCGCGTTGGTGCAGGCGAGCCGCACGCGGGCGCGATCGGCGACCTCGATCGGCGCCACCTCGTCGGCCTGCGCGTAGATCGTGACGAGCGTTTCCATCAGATAGGCGCGTGCCGAGCCGAGCCGCGCCTCGGCGCGCGCGATGTCCGCCTGCACCACCGCGTTGTCGGCGAGCCGGGAGAGGTTGCGCGGCGCCTTGCGGCAGGCCAGCGCGATGAACTCGGACAGCATCGCGCGCGCGATGCCGAGCGCCACGGCTGCGACCCCGCAGGCGTAGAGGCCCGGCATGGTGAAGGCATAGAGCGGGCCGCGCTCGCGGCGCAGCGTCGGGTCCTCGCGCGTGGAGCTGAAGGTCTCCGACACGAACAAATCTTCGACGCTATAGGAGTCCGACGCCGTGCCCCGTAGCCCGATGGTCTGCCAGGTGTCGATCAGGGTGACCTGTTCAACCGGAAACAGCAGCGTGCGGATCGTCGGCCGGCCGAAGCGGTTGAGCCGCAAGCTCCCGTCGGCCTCCAGCACGTGGCAGTGCGCGCCCATCCAGCGGGCCTGCCGGCAACCGCTGGCGAAATCCCATCGGCCCGTGAGGCGATAGCCGCCGTCGGCCGCCTGCGCGCGCGAGGCGCCCGGAGGTCCCCAGGAGATGAAGGTGCGCGGATCGGCGAAGATGGCTTTGTTGGCCGCGGGCTCGAGGAAGGCGGCGATCAAGGCGGAACTGTTGGCGACAAAGACGTTCCACCCGATCGAGGCGTCATGCCCAGCGAGTTCCTCGACCGCCGCGACGTACAGCGCAGGCTCGGTCTCGTCGCCATCCGCCGAGCGCGGCAGCAGCATGCGGAACAGTCTGCTGTCATGGAGCCGCTCCAGCAACGGGGAGGGGATGCGCCGCGTGCGCTCGATCTCGTCGGCCGCAGCTGTTATGTCGGCCCCGAGTTCGCGGGCGCGGGCGACCGGGTCCATAGTGGTCTGGGTATCCATGCGCCACCTCAATTTTTGCGTGCCATTGCGGCCGACCGCGCGAGCGCTGTCAAGGGCGGGTGCAACATGTCCGCGAGCGGAGCCTGTAGCCCGGATGCAGCCAACGGATCGCGCGAATGCGCGAGCCGACGGCGAAATCCGGGGCCGACGCAAGATTTGTTCCCGGATTGCGCCAACAGGACGCGCATGCGCGCGACCCGTTGGCTACATCCGGGCTACAATACTCAATTTGGTGGGGCGTTTTTAGCAGCGCTCCAAAATGGTCAACCCGCGCAGCCGGTCGAGCAGATAGAACAGGCCGCGGTCATCGGTGGTGACGTCGTTGCTCTGGACGCGCTGCGAGCCCTCGGGGATTTCGGGCAGGAAATGGCCGATCTCGCGCGGCCGGCGCGGGTCGACAATGTCGATCAGGCGCAAGCCATGGGCGAACCATGCGGCGGGGATCACGGTTCCCGTCACCTTTTCGCTCGGCTGATGGCAGGCGGTGAACTCCGGCTGCGGCGTGCCGTCGTCGAGGCCGTCGACCTGAAAACTTGCGAACGGCATCGGGTGCCGCTCATCGGTGATGTCGACGACCCACAGGCAGGCCGGCGGTCCGGGCGCCACCCGCGCCACATCCTCGTCGGCGACCAGCATGACGCGCCGCCCATGCAGCGGGAAGGGCAGCGGCAGCGTCGTATGCGTCGGACAGGCAAACGGCGGGCTCCAGTCGAACGAGGAGACGAGAACCGGCTTGGCCATGTCGGCAATATCAAGGATGACGAAGCCGCCGTGCCAGTAGCTGACATAGAGCCGGTCGCCCTGGCGCAGCGGATGATGGCAGCGGTGCGCCGTGCCCTGCCAGCTCGGCTCCTCGCCGCCTTCGGTCCATTGTCCGGGCATCCACCAGCGGCCGACCTCGCGCGGCTGTGAGGGATCGCCGAGATCGAGGATCATCACGATGTTGCCGCGATAGCCCGCAACCGTCGGCGAGATATAGGCGTGGCGCCCGTCGAAATCGAAGCGATGCACGCCCATGCCGTCGGTCTCCCAGCGCGCGATCTCGCGCGGGTTTGCAGGCGTGGTCACGTCATAGATGCCGAGCCCGCCGCGAAAATCCTCTGGCGGGGCGTTCTTGTCGGCGCCATTGCGCTCGCGATTGACCAGCATCAGCCCGTCATGCACGCGCACCTTGTGCGAATGGGTACCGGGCGGCATCTCGAGCCGCGCCACGAGCTTCGGATGCGCGGGGTCGGCGATATCGACGATCGAGGTGCCGGCAGGCGCGCGCATGTGGCCGATGAAGGCGGTCGTGCCGGCCACGACGATCTGGCCGCCGCCCGGGCAATCGAAATATCCGACCTGACGCAAGCCGTTTGCGGAACTCATGGACGCCTCGTACCGATGCGCCACGATCATGCGACAATAATCGCGATAGAGAAAGCCTCGGCCGGTAGGCGGTGGCGTTATTTCGCCGCCGCTTTCTGCTTGCCGGCTTCCGCATCGAGCCCGACGGTGCGGCCCGGGAATCCCGCCACGTCGAAATAGCGCTGCGACAGCACCCGCTGGAATTTCAACACCGTCTGCAGGCCGTTGGCGGCGGGTTTCGAGGTGATGGTCTGCTCGGCCGCTTTCGGGGTCACGCCATTGGGCAGGGCCTCCGAGATCACCCGGCCGATCAGTCCGCCGTTGCCGGCGGGATGCAGATCCATCAGGCGCGCGATGGTCATGCCGACATCGGCATTACTGACCGGCAGCGCATCGGCATAGCCGGCCTTGAAGTCCGGCCCGATCGCCGCCATGAAATTCATGGTGTCGCCGCGGCTGAAACTGCCATGCATGCCCTGGCCCTGCCGCAGCACGGTGTCGGCGACTTCGACCGAGCAATTGGTCGGCTCGTTGCAGCCCTCCACATAGGAGCGGAAGTTGACCACGATCGAGGGATTGGGCGTCACCGCTTTGCCCTTCAGCGCGAGAGCCGACATCGGCAAGGTGCCGGGGAAGCGTCCGAGCTTGTCGTCGACGAACAGGCCGGAGACATAGTCCTGGTCGAGCAGCGCCGTGATCGTGCGCTCCGCCAGCTTCTTGTCGCCGGCCGGCAAATAGATCAGGTCCGAACCGCCGTTGGTGGCCACCACCAGATCCGGCTTGGCGGGATCCTTGCCGAGCAAGCCGTTGCCGGCCTTGGGATGGGCCCTGTCGGCCACCGCTGCATTCTTGTCGTTCGGATCGAACAGCGGCAATTCCAGCGCCTTGGCAAGGTCGATGGCGAGGAAGCCCATGGGGAGAAAATCCTTCGGCGTGTCGTCGTAGCTGATTTTCGCCGCCGGGCTGGTCTTGCTTTCCTTCGATATCGTCGAGAAGCCGTGGTCAGCCGAGACGATCACATCGGTGGTGGCGGAAAGCCCGAGGTCGTCGAGCGCCTTGCGCAGCTGCGCCAGGTTGTTGTCGGCGTTCCGGATGCCGGCCATCGAGGTTGGGCCGTTGATGCCGGGGGTCACATTGTTGAGGCTGTCGCCGTTGTTGTGCTGGCTGCCGTCGGGGTCGCGCGACCAGAACACCAGCACGAACGGCTTGTTGCGGGCCTTGAACATCGGCAGCACGACTTTGGTCGCGACATCGGCCATGTAGCCCTGCTGCGCCGTGTTGGGCACCGTGGTGCCCGGCGTCCTGGCGTCGCCGGCCTTGGCATTGTCGCCGCGCGAGGGCGTGGCCAGCGGAAGATTGGCCTTTTCCAGCGCGGCTTTCATTTCGTCGGACAAGGGAACGCCGCCCTTGCCGCCAGTGGAGTCGTCGATCACGATCGAATGCAGGCCGGCTGTGCCGATCTTGTCGTTGTGATCGAAGATCAAGGTGGGGCCGAGCTTGCCGATCGCAGCGGTGCTGAAACCCTTGGCGCGCGCCATTTTCAGCACGGTTTCCTCGTTCAGATAATCGCCGCCGAAATGCTCGTCGACGTCGTGCAGCACCGGATCGGATTCCAGGAATGGCGTGACGGTGCCGTCGGCGGCGGTAACCGGATAGCCGGCATAGATCGTGTTGGAGAAGTCGCCGGTGTCGCCGAGATAATGGCCGGTGGCCATCGCGGAGGCATTCGCCGTGGTGAAGGTCGGGAACATCGAGTGCGAATTCCTGAAATTGACGCCCTTGTCGCGCACCTCGGCCATGGCCGGCGCGGTCTCAGGCGTCACGATCCTGGCGCGCAATCCGTCGGGCACGAACAGGATCAGATTGTGCGGCGTATTGTTCTGCGCGAACGCCGTTCCGGCGGACAATAGCGTCAGGCCAGCCGATAGCAGGACGATGGAGCGGCGCATGAAGATCTCCGTGCGAAGCGGATTTTCGGCCGCGGAGGCCGGCGCCCCTGTTTAGTTTTGCTGTATGACGGATTTGTTACGTCGCCGGCTTGCGACGCGGCGCCTCAGCCGAAGGTCTTGTTGGTGGCGCGCAGCCGTTGTGCCAGCACGCGCATGACCTTCAGGGCAAAATAGGGGGTCTGGCTGACCAGAAACAGGAATTGCTTTTCGGATACCGGCACGAGTTCGACATCGGTCACGGCAATCGCGGTGGCGCTGCGCGGCTCGCTGTCGATCAGCGCCATCTCGCCGAACACGCTGTCCCTGGACAGCTCGGCAACGGTCCGGTTGCCGATCTGGATTCGGACCTCGCCGCTCTTGATGACGAAGAGTTCGTGGGCTTGCTCGCCCTCCCGGAAAATGACGCTGCCGGCCTTGACCGAATGGCTTTCGATGTCGTTGCCGGTCAATACGCCAAAGCTCGCATCCTGCATCGCTGGCCCCCGTTTGACAATTTTACGACATGCTAAGGGAGCAAGGGGCCGACAGGCAAGGATTCCCGAGATGCCGGGGACCGTGCTACATCGGCTTCTTGGCGGCCGAGCCGCAATTATAGGCCTTGCGGAAGCCCGCGGCCTGCGCGTCTTCCTCGGAGCAGAACCAGCGATCCGGTTTCGTCAGCGCAGGATAACTGCGGCACCCCTGCAGATGATAGACGCCGACATTGCCGGTGACGCGGGCGCGGATCGCCAGTTTGCCCTTGATCGGGCAGCCGGGCGGCATCATGGGATCCGCGGGGAACAGCACCGCGCGTATTTCGCGGTCCTTGTCCGCCCGGCAGGCATCGCCGAGCAGGGCGCCGTCCTTCTTGCCGCGGCGAAACTCGGCGGGCGCCACAAAACAGCCCCGCCAAAGTCCGCTGCGCCTGTTCCTGGCGGAGGCCTCGTCATCCCTGAAACGGCCTTTCGCCGATGGTTCGGAGTTCAAGGCAAGGCCCTGGCGGACCGCGAGCGCGTTCAGGCTCGTGCTTTCGCCCGCGACGCTGCAAAGGCCGAGATGCCGCTTTTTGGTGGGATCGAGGCCAAGGTCCTCGCAATGCACCGCGCGGTCGCCGATCAGCTTGGCGAGTTGATCGCGGGCCTCGATACCGCATGCCCAGGGGTCGGCATGCTCATCGATGCAGATATGGTCGAGTTCCGGCGCATC
Organism: Bradyrhizobium sp.; assembly: GCF_035484855.1. GTDB lineage: Bacteria > Pseudomonadota > Alphaproteobacteria > Rhizobiales > Xanthobacteraceae > Bradyrhizobium. The sequence goes on along the minus strand of NZ_DATHOP010000095.1, from coordinate 94,472 downwards.
GATGCCGTCGAGCCGGTAGGTCACTTCACCGAGCTGGATGGTGCCGCCGTCCCGGACGATCGGGCCCGCTGCGAAAGCATGGCTCACCGCGACAATCGGCAGAATCAGGAGGAGGGCACGGATCGACTTCATCTCGATTGGCATTACAAATGTCGAATGATGGGCTGTCAACGTTTGTCGTGGCCGAGTAACCCCAAAGCTCGGCGCCACCGCACGCGCCAACCGCTATTCGTTGCCGAAGCTGCGCCGGCAGGCTCATGATCACGCGCTGCTCGACGTCCATGGCGAAACTTCTGTATTGGTGATGGGTACCTTCAACGAGCGTTGGCCGAGATGACCGCGATCTATTTTGACCTCGACGGCACGCTGACGGACCCAAAACCGGGAATAACCCGTTCGATTCAGTATGCTCTCAGCAGGCTGGATCGGGCAGTTCCAACGGAAGATGAGTTGGCCTGGTGCATCGGTCCGCCACTGCGCGCCAGCCTGAAAAAGCTGGTCGGCACTGACGATCTGGCGGACAGGGCGCTGTTGCTCTATCGCGAGAGGTTCGCCGATATCGGCATCTTCGAGAACGAAATCTATCCCGGTATTGTAGACGCTCTATCCATATTTGCCGATTCGGGCCGCCGCCTGTTCGTTGCGACCAGCAAGCCCGGCATCTATGCCGAGCGCATCATCGATCATTTCAAATTGAGGGGCTATTTCGAGCGCGTGTTCGGTTCCGAACTGGATGGGACGCGTTCCGACAAGACCGATCTTTTGGGCTACGCCGTCCGGAGCGCGGGCGTCGATCCTTCACAAGCGATCATGATTGGCGACCGGAGCCACGACATGGTTGGCGCGCGAAACAACGGCATGGCCGCTGTCGGCGTCCTCTACGGCTACGGCAGCGAGGCGGAATTGCTGGCCGCAGGCGCGCACCATATTTGCGCTACACCGCAGGCGTTGCGCGATCACGCAGTTTAGCCATCGAGGCGAAGTCCGGGCTTGCGCCTCAGTCTACGAGCCGGATATCGGCCGGTGCAATGGCGATGGAGACGGTCGTCCCGGGCAAACAGCCTTCATCGTCGGCCGGATTGAAACGAACGATATTCAGCAATTGCCCGCCGAAGGAGATCTCGTACTCGATCTTGTCGCCGAGATAAATGCGGGACTGCACGACAGCCGTCAGGCCGGTATCAGAGGATGAGATGGCGATTGCCTCCGGGCGCACGACAACGGTGACGGCATGACCGGGCGCGGGCACTCCTTGCGGGGCGGCCGCGATTTTCTGGCCGCCGACATCGAGGATGGCCCGGCCCTCGCGCACGCTCTCGACGGTGCCACGCAGCAGATTGGCCCGTCCAATGAAGCCGGCGACGAAAGCGGTCGCCGGCCGCCGGTAAAGCGCCTCGGCGTCGTCGAGCTGCGCGATCCGGCCCTTCTCCATCACGGCGATGCGGTCGGAGATCGCCATCGCCTCTTCCTGGTCGTGGGTGACATAGACGGTGGTGATCTCCAGCGTCTGCTGCAGCCGCCTGATCTCGCCGCGCATCGACACCCGCAGTTTTGCGTCGAGGTTCGACAGCGGTTCGTCGAACAGCAGCACGCGAGGGCGTATCACGATGGCGCGCGCCAGCGCGACGCGCTGCTGCTGGCCGCCGGACAATTCGTTCGGCAGCCGCTCGCCGAATCCGGCCAGTCCCACCAGCTCCAGCGCCTCGGCGACCGCGCGATCGATTTCGCTTCCGGATTTGTTGCGGACCTGCAGGCCGTAGGCGACGTTGCCGAAGATGGTCAGATGCGGGAACAGGGCATAATTCTGGAACACGAAGCCGATATCGCGTTGGTTCGCCGCGACATTGGTGACATCGCGCCCGGCAATCAGGATCCTGCCGCCGCTCGGCGGCTGAAAGCCCGCGATCATGCGCAAGGTCGTGGTCTTGCCGCAGCCGCTCGGGCCGAGCAGGGTCATCAACTCGCCCGGCCGGACATCCAGATCGATATTGCGGACCGCGATGATCTCGCCGCGATTGCGATCCTGCATGGTGGCCGAGACGCCTTCGAGGCGGATGCCGGCTGGCTCTGCGCGTTCGATCATGTTCAACCCTCGACCGCTGGAAGTCGCAGGCCCGGCGCCGTCAGATGCCGCAGCACGCGGTTCAGCGCTGCCGTCACAATCACGACGATCACGATCACGAACACCGAAAATGCCGCAGCCGGTCCCAGCGACAATTCCGTCATATTTTCGAGAATGCGCACCGTGATCAGCGTCCAGTTGATGGAAACGAGGAAGATGGTGGCGCTGATCGCGGTCATCGATCGGATGAACACCACGCTCAGGCCTGCAAAGAAGGCCGGCATGATCAGCGGCAGCATGATGCGGCGAAAGGTCATGAAACTGGAAGCGCCGAGACTGAAGGAGGCCTCCTCGATGCTGCGGTCGATCTGCTGCAGCAGGGCGACGGTGGTACGGATACCGGTCGGGCTGTAGCGAAACACGTAGCAGGCAATGATGATGGCAGCCGTGCCGGTCAGGAGGAACGGCTTTTGGTTGAAGGCGATCAGATAGGCGATGCCGACGATGGTGCCGGGCAGGGCATAGTTCAGCATGGTGACGATTTCCATCGCATGTCGGCCGACAAATTCGGTGCGCGCGACGAGGTAGCCGACTACGACGCCGTAGAGTCCCCCGATCGGCATGCCGATCAGGGCAATGATCAGCGTGTCCTCGATGGCCGGCAGGCCCTCGGTGAAGATCACGCGGTAATGCGCCAGGGTAAGGGTGTGATTGGCGCCGAACGATATCACGAGCGATGCGATCAGGAGCAGCGCGTAGAGATAGAGGATGAAGAGGACGACGGCGAGGCAGACGCCCATCAGCGCCGCACTTGCCAGCGGCGCGACGCTGTTTTGCGACGTCCCGGCGCGCCCCTTGCCCGTCATCGTCACATAACGGCGGCGGCCGACGACCTGGCGCTGCAGGAAATAAACCACGCCGGCCGGCACCAGCAACAGCAGCGACAGCACCGCGCCGCCCTTGAGGTCGAACATGCCGGTGATCTGCAAGTAGGCTTCGGTCGGCAGCACCGGAAAGTCGTTGCCGGCCAAAATCAGCGGGGTGGCGAAATCCGCCAACGAGGCCGCAAACAGCAGCAGGAACGCGTTGGCCAGTCCCGGCACCGTCAGGGACAGCGTCACGGTGCGGAACACGCGCCAGCGCGAACTGCCGAGGCTGAAGGCCATCTCTTCGAGATCGCCGCCGATTCCCGCCAGCATCGGCCGCAGCGCCATATAGGCCAGCGGGAAATAGGTCAACGTTTCGGCCGCGAGCGTGCTGGTCAGGCCGTAGACGGAGGCGTTGTTCATCCCCAGGAGATCGTGGGTGATGAAGCCGCGCGGTCCGAACGAGAACACGAACGCGATCGAGGTGGTGAAGGGCGGCGAGATCAGCGGCAGCAAGGTCGCGACGTCGAGCAGCCCAACCCAAAACCTCGGCGCCTGCGTGCGTTCCACCGTGAAGGCGAACAGGAATCCGAAAAACGTGCCGCAGACGCCGACCAGCGTCGCCAGCAGCAGGCTGTTGGCGAAGGCGCGCAAATTGCTCTTGCTGTCGATCGCCGCGACCAGCGGCGCCAGGGTGAAGCCGCTATCGTCGCTGAGCGCGCGGCCGATCAACTCGGCGAGCGGGTAGAGCACGAACAGCGCGAGCAGCAGCCAGAGCACGACAACGACCAGCAGACGTAGCGGATCGCTGGCGCCGCGCCACCGCGTCCATGCCCCCGCGGTTGCCATGCCTCAGCTGGCGTTCAGCACTTCGGCGACCCAGCGCTGCACGATGCGCTGTCGGTTGGCGCCGGCCCATGCGTCGTCGATCTCGATGATGTTGGCGCCCTTGAGGATGGCTGCAAGGCCGGCTTCGGTCTCGACCTTCGGGTTCGCCGGAATGAAGTTGATCTTGTTCGGCGCGAGCTGCGACTGCATCGCCGGGCTCGCCGCCCAGTCGATCAGCTTCTTGCCGGCGTCCGGGTTCTTGGCGCCCTTGATCAGCGCGATGCATTCGGCCGCCGAACCGATGCCTTCCTTGGGGAAGGAGATCTGCACGTCGTAACCCTGCTGGCGCGTGAACAAGGCATCGACGATGAAGAAGATGCCGCCGCCGGCCTGGCCGAGACCGACCGGCAGCGTGCCGCCGCCGCCGCTCTTGGTATAGAGCTGCACGTTCTGCCGGAGTTTTTTCATGTAGGCGAAAGCTTCGTCCTCGTTGCGGTTGTGCACCTGCAGGATGGAAAAGATTCGCGTCACGGCGGTGCCCGAGGTACGCGCATCCGCCATCTGCAGCATGTTCTTGTAGGCGGGATTGAGCAGGTCGTCCCACGATGCCGGCGCTTGAAGATTGTTCTGCTTCAGGAACTGGGTGTTGGTCATGAAGACCAGCGGGTCGTCGGCGATCGCGGTCCAGGCGCCACCCTTGTCCTTGAAGCGCGCCGGCAAATCCGCGGCCGCCGGCGGCACGTAGTTGTCGAAAATGCCCTGGGCCTGGCCGGCGGTGAAGGTTTCGACCGGGCCGCCGAACAACACGTCGACCTGCGGATTGGCTTTTTCGGCGGTGACCCGCGCCAGCGCTTCGCCCGAGGAGAAGCGGATGAATTTGACGTGAATGCCTGACTCCTTCTCGAAGGCCTCCATCATCGGCCGCGCATAATTTTCAGGCCAGATCGAATAAGCGTTCAAGGTGTCGGCGGCGAAAGCCCGGCGCGCGATGAAGGGTGTGGCGAGCACCGATCCAAGTAGGCCACGCCTGCTGAGTCCGTGCGAGGCGATACGCCGCGTGCGGGATGTGATCATGGTTCCCTCCGATTGCCGCGAATAATTCTGGTTGTTGGCGGCAGTGTTGAGTCCGCACCCCTGACTGTCAAGGCGCGAATGGATACGTCCGGCCGGTCGGCAGTCGCCGTCCTCCCCTCCTGCCGGACCGCCTCCGCCGGAGCATTATTGCATTGATCCCCGGCGGTTTGCTGGTAGCCTGACCTCTCGACTCGAATTTCGCAGTGAATGTCCATGGGAAGCATGGTTCTTCTCGACCTGATGGGCGGCGTGGCGCTGTTGCTGTGGGGCCTGCACATGGTCCACAGCGGGATTCTGCGCGCCTTCGGTCCCGATCTGCGGCTGCTGCTGGCGAAAGCCCTGCGCAACCGCTTCAGCGCCTTTGCGGCCGGCGTCGGGTTGACGGCCCTGCTGCAAAGCAGCACCGCGACCGCCTTGATCACCAGCTCCTTTACCGCGGAAGGATTGGTCAGCCTGGTCCCGGCGCTTGCGATCATGCTCGGCGCCAATGTCGGCACCACGCTGATCGTTCAGGTTCTGGCGTTCAACATTTCCGCCGCGGCGCCGGTTCTTTTCATCATCGGGCTGGTCGCGTTCCGCAGCGGCGCGCGATCGCGGATCAAGGATATCGGACGGGTCGCGATCGGTCTCGGCCTGATGCTGCTGGCGCTGCATATCCTGCTCGACAGCCTGGCGCCGGCGGAGAATGCGCCCAGCGTGCGCGTGCTGCTGGGCGCCATCACCGGCGATCCCGTACTGTGCATCGTCATCGGCGCGCTCGTCACCTGGCTGGTGCATTCGAGCGTGGCGAGCGTCCTACTGGTGATGTCGCTGGCCTATGCGCATTTCGTCTCGCCGGTGGCCGCGCTCGCGCTCGTGCTTGGCGCCAATCTCGGCAGCGCGATCAATCCGCTGTTCGAGGGCGCACGCCGGGACAATCCGGCAAGCTACCGGCTGCCAGTCGGCAATCTGGTCAACCGGCTGGTCGGGATTGCGCTGGTCGCGCCGTTCCTGCGCCCGATCGCGGAAGCCTCTCAAGCCTGGCAACCCGACCTCGCGAAGCTCGCCGCCGAGTTTCACATCGCCTTCAACGTGGTCATGGCGATCCTCTTCATCGGCCTGCTCGACGGCATGGCGGCGTTGCTGAAGAAGATTTTCCCGGACCAGGTCAGGGAAGCCGACCCGTCGCGGCCGCGCTACCTCGACGACAGCGCGCTCGACACGCCTTCGCTCGCGCTGGCGGATGCGGCCCGCGAAACCCTGCATATGGGCGATCATGTGGAGGTCATGCTGCGCAAGGTCATGGCCGCGATCATGACCAACGACCGCGCGCTGGTCGATCAGGTCTCGCGGATGGATAATGCAGTCGACAGTCTCGACGAGGCGATCAAGCTCTATGTGACCAAACTCACCCGCGGCAGCCTCGACGAGCGCGAGGGCAAGCGGGCGATGGAGATCATTTCTTTCGCCATCAACCTCGAGCATATGGGCGACATCATCGACAAGAATTTGAGCGAGCTCGCCACCAAGAAGATCAAGCGCAGGTTCCAGTTTTCGCCGGAGGGCGCCGAGGAACTGTCGGCCTTCCACAAGCGGACGACGGACTCGCTTCGGATCGCGTTCGGCGTCTTCATGTCGGGCGATGTCAACGAAGCTCGCAAGCTGCTCGCCGAGAAGGCTGCCTTGCGCAATGCAGAGCTTGCCGCCACCGAACGGCATCTGGACCGCCTGCGCGAGGGCCGGCCCGAGACGCTGGAGACCACCTCGCTGCATCTCGACGTGCTGCGCGACCTCCGGCGAATCCACTCGCATATCTGTTCGGTGGCTTATCCCGTGCTCGATGCCGCCGGCGAGTTGCCGGTCCGTCGGGAGGCTGAAGGCAACGTCGGAGAGATTTCCAGGGCAACGGTGTTTCCCTCGACCCGTTGATGAAGGCCCCTCCGCCACGCGCGCTATTGCACCTGCAGTCGCAAATATCTGCCCCGAGGAGCGGATTTCCAGCCAGAGGACCGTTGCCTCCGCTTGATTTTGCTGTACGACGGAATTGTTACCTCGATCCCCGCGTGCCAGATTGCGGGCGAGGAGCCCGCCCCTGAGGTCGCAAGCAAAAACAACATGTTCAAACGAATTCTGATCGCCAATCGCGGCGAGATCGCCTGCCGGATCATCAAGACGGCGCGCCGGATGGGAATCGAGACGGTCGCCGTCTATTCCGAGGCCGACCGCGACGCGCTCCATGTCGAAATGGCCGACGAGGCCGTGCTGATCGGCCCGCCGGCGGCGGCCGAGAGCTATCTGGCGATGGACAAGATCATCGCGGCCTGCCGCGAGACGGGCGCGGAGGCCGTGCATCCCGGCTATGGATTCCTGTCCGAGCGCGAAGCCTTTCCGCGCGCGCTTAGCGAGGCCGGCATCGTCTTCATCGGACCGAACGCGGGCGCGATCGCCGCGATGGGCGACAAGATCGAATCCAAGAAGGCCGCGGCGAAGGCCAAGGTATCGACGGTGCCGGGCCATCTCGGCGTCATCGAGGACGAAAAGCACGCGGTCAAGATCGCGGGCGAGATCGGCTATCCCGTGATGATAAAAGCCTCCGCCGGCGGCGGCGGCAAGGGGATGCGGATCGCGCATTCGCAGTCCGAGGTGGCCGAAGGCTTTGGGCTGGCGAAAGCCGAAGCTAAGGCCTCGTTCGGCGACGACCGGGTGTTCATCGAGAAATTCATCGTCGATCCCCGCCACATCGAGATCCAGGTGCTCGGCGACAAGCACGGCCACGTGATCTATCTCGGCGAGCGCGAATGCTCGATCCAGCGCCGCAATCAGAAGGTGATCGAGGAGGCGCCGTCACCGCTATTGGATGAGACCACCCGCCGCCAGATGGGTGAACAGGCGGTAGCACTTGCAAAAGCCGTGAAATACGATTCCGCCGGCACCGTCGAATTCGTCGCCGGGCAGGACAAAAGCTTCTTTTTCCTGGAGATGAACACGCGGCTGCAGGTCGAGCATCCCGTGACCGAATTGATCACCGGAATCGACCTGGTCGAGCAGATGATCCGCGTTGCGGCCGGCGAAAAGCTGGCGCTGAAGCAAAAGGACGTCACGCTGACCGGATGGGCGGTGGAGACGCGGGTCTATGCCGAGGACCCGTTCCGCAATTTCCTGCCCTCGATCGGGCGGCTCACAAAATACCGCCCACCGGTCGAGAGCAGCATCGACGGCATCACCGTCCGCAACGACACCGGCGTGCAGGAGGGCGGCGAAATCTCGATCTATTACGACCCGATGATCGCCAAGCTGGTGACGCACGGGCCATCGCGCATCGCCGCCATCGAGGCGCAGGCCAACGCGCTCGATGCCTTCTACATCGACGGCATCCGCCACAACATTCCGTTCCTGTCGGCGTTGATGCTGCATCCGCGCTGGCGCGAGGGCAATCTTTCGACCGGCTTCATTGCCGAAGAGTTCCCCAAAGGTTTTGCGGTGCGCGTTCCCGATGGCGAGGTCGCGCGCCGGCTCGCCGCGGTCGCGGCCGCGATCGATCACGTGCTCGGCGAACGCAAGCGGCAGATTTCCGGGCAGCTCAATGGACGGCTGGTGCAACGCGAGCGCCGCCGCGCGGTCTGGCTCGACCGCGCCGAGATCGCGCTCGATATCGCACGTGAAACCGATGGCATCGCGGTGCGGTTTGTCGGCGCCGACGGCACGCTCGGCCAGCCGCATCTCTTGGCCTCGCCCTGGAAGCCGGGCGAGCCGGTCTGGCACGGCAGCATCGACGGCCATCCGCTGGCGATGCAGGTGAGGCCGATCCCGAACGGTTTCCGGCTTGCGCATCAGGGCTATGAGGTCGCCGTCAACGTATTTACCGAGAGCGAGGCTACTGCTGCCCGCCTGATGCCGGTCGGCGCCAAGGCCGACACGGGGAAGAAACTGCTGTGCCCGATGCCGGGGCTCGTGGTGTCGATCGCGGTCACCGAGGGCCAGGAGGTCAAGGCCGGCGAGACGCTTGCGGTGGTGGAGGCGATGAAGATGCAGAACGTGCTGCGCGCCGAACGTGACGGCACGGTGAAGAAGATATACGCCAGCCCCGGCGCCACGCTGGCGGTCGACGCGCTGATACTGGAGTTTGCGTAGTACCGTCATTGCGAGCGAAGCGAAGCAATCCATCGCGCACAAAGAAAGAATGGATTGCTTCGTCGCTTCGCTCCTCGCAATGACGAAAGTGAGAGGAATCCTGGAATGACTTTCCACAAACGCCGCGAGGCACTGTGCTCGATCCTGACGGGGACGAGGTGCATCCGCCCCGGTTCGGTCTATGACGCGACCTCGATCCGCATTGCGCACGACCTCGGCTTCGAGGTCGGCATGTTCGGCGGCTCGGTGGCTTCGCTTGCGGTGTTGGGGGATCCCGACATCGCGCTGATCACGCTGACCGAACTCGCCGAGCAGATGCGCCGGATGTCGCGCGCGGCTTCCCTGCCGGTGCTGGTCGATGCCGATCACGGCTACGGCAACGCCATGAACGTCCGCCGCACCATCGAGGAACTGGAAGTGGCCGGCGCCGCCGGCCTCACCATCGAGGACACGCTGCTGCCGCAGGCCTTTGGCCAGACAGCGACGCAGCTGATTTCGCGCGAAGAGGGCATCGGCAAGATCAAGGCGGCGGTCGACGCCCGCGCCGATCCGGCGCTGGTGATATTGGCGCGCACCGGTGCGGTCTCGATCGTCTCGCTCGATGACGCCATCGCGCGCGCGGTCGCCTATGAGGCCTGCGGCGTCGATGGGTTGTTCCTGACCGGCATCAAGAACCGCGCGGAACTGGAAGCCATCGCGGCGGCGACGAAATTGCCGATCGTGCTGGGCGGCGCACCCGACGATATGGCCGACCTCGGCTATCTCGCCAGCCAGCGAGTGCGGATCGCGCTGCAGGGACACGCACCATTTGCCGCCGCAACACAAGCCGTCTATGAAACGCTTAAAGTGCTGCGTGAAGGAACGTCGCCAAAGTCATTGAAGGGCCTGGCGTCTGCCGAACTGACCGGACGCGTCACCCGCGACGCCGACGTGAAGGCGCGGCTCGCGGAATTTTTGGGGCTCAAACGCTAGATGGGCGGCGCGATCCGTCACCTGACGATCCGCGGCCGGGTGCAGGGCGTCGGCTACCGCGCCTGGGTCGAGCACCGGGCGAGGGCGCATGGGCTCGAGGGCTGGGTGCGCAACCGGCAGGACGGCAGCGTGGAGGCGGTGCTGGCGGGACCTGACCATGAGATCGCCGATTTCATCGATCGCTGCCGGCGCGGCCCTTCGACGGCGCGGGTCGAGGCGGTCGAGGACGAGCCCGCCGGTCCCGATGCGCTGAATCTGCGGCGGCAGGGCGAGCGGTTTTCGGTGCTGCCGACGGTGTAGGGAACGGCGGCCTGTTGGAGGTGACAATGAGAACAAGCGCAAACTGTTGGTTCACGCGTCTCGCCACGCTCGTCGCGGCCGTGCTGCTCTGCGGCCTGGTGCCGGCGCGGGCCCAGGCCCCGGCCGCTCCGGCGGCGGGGGCCGACAGCACGGTGGAGGACATCGTGATCGGCAGCCGCGTGCTCGCCGATTTCGGCGTGCTCGACGGATTTGGGCACGTCAGCGCCCGTGATCCCAAGAATCCAAACTATTCCTGATGTCGCGCTCGCTGGCGCCGGCGCTGGTCACCGCCGACGACATCATGGAATTCGATCTCGACGGCAACGCCGTCGATGCGAAGGGAAGATCGGTGTTCCTGGAGCGCTTCATCCACAGCGAAATCTACAAGGCCCGGCCGGACGTGATGGCGGTGGTGCACACCCATTCTCCCGGCGTCATCCCCTTCGGCGTGAGCCAGGTGCCCTTGCGGCCGATGTTCCACGACGCGCCTTTTCTCGCCGCCGGCGCACCGGTATGGGATATCCGCAAGGAGTTCGGCGAGACCGACATGCTGGTCCGCGATGCCGCGCGCGGCAAATCGCTGACGCTTGCGCTCGGCGACGGAGCGGTGGTGCTGATGCGCGGCCACGGCGACGTGACGGTGGGACCGTCCGTCAAGATGGCGGTGTTCCGCGCCTACTATACCGACGTCAATGCAAGACTGCAGTTGCAGGCGATCGCGCTCGGCGGCGACATCAACTATCTGACGCCGGGGGAGGGCGCCAAAGCCGACGCCATCAAGTTCATCGTGATCGACCGGATCTGGAACCTGTGGAAGCTGCGCGTTGCACCCGGGCTTGCGAAGTAGGCGCGGCTCTAATCAATCACCACGACACGTAGCGCGACGCGATTCCCGCTCGCTGAAATAACAGCGTACGAAAACTGGAGTATGTAAGTGGATGATGTTTGCGGCAGGAGATGGCGAATGATTGCGACATTCAAATTGGCTGTTCGGCTCCCTTGCCTCGGCGCCTTGGTGACGATGGCGCTGCTGTGCGGCTTGGCACAGGTGCGTGCCCAGGCCCCCGCCGTTCCGGCGGCGGGCGCCGACAGCACGATCGAAGACATCGTGATCGGCAGCCGCGTGCTGGCCGATTTTGGCGTGCTCGACGGTTTTGGTCACGTCAGCGCGCGCGATCCCAAGAATCCAAATCATTTTCTGATGTCGCGCTCGCTGGCGCCGGCGCTGGTCACGGCCGACGACATCATGGAATTCGATCTCGACGGCAACGCCGTCGATGCCCGCGGCCGTCAGGTGTTTTTGGAGCGCTTCATCCACAGCGAGATCTACAAGGCGCGGCCGGACGTGATGGCGGTGGTCCACACCCATTCGCCCGGCGTCATTCCCTTCGGCGTGAGCCAAATGGCGCTGCGGCCGATGTTCCACAACGCGGCCTTCCTCGGGGCGGGTGTGCCGGTCTGGGACATCCGCAAAGAGTTTGGCGAGACCGACATGCTGGTTCGCGATTCCGCGCGCGGCAAGTCGCTGGCCACGACGCTCGGCGACAAACCGGTGGTGCTGATGCGCGGCCATGGCGACGTCACCGTCGCGCCAAGCGTCCGGATGGCCGTGTTCCGCGCCTATTACACCGACGTCGATGCAAAGCTGCAGGCGCAGGCGATCGGCCTCGGCGGCGAGATCAATTACCTGACGCCGGGCGAGGGCGCCAAGGCCGACACCATCAACTTCGTCGTGCTCGATCGCATCTGGAACCTGTGGAAGATGCGCGTCGCGCCCGGTCTTCCGAAGTAGGCGGGGCGTCAACTCGCGGCTCGCTTGGGAGGTCGCCCGTTGATGCGCGGGCGTGCTTGAATCACACTTGCGCGGCGGACCTATTCACCAAATGCCAAATAGTTCACAATGCCCCTGACCCATTGACCGATGGGCAACGGCGATCCCACCGGTTCATAGAGTTGGAAGCGACTTTAGTGACAGTGCTGTATCCATAGCGCCGAACAGGGACATGGGAGCGACAAATGCCGAACCTCACCGCAAAGCTTGCCCGTCACATCGTCGGCTATCGCGGCGCCGGGCTCGATCGGGCGGCGCTGACGGTGGCTAAACAGTGCGTTCTGGATTGGTACGGTGTGACGCTTGCAGGCGCCGACGAGCCGGTAGCGCGCATTCTGCGCGAGGAGATGGCGACCTCCGGGCAAGGATCATCGTCGATCGTGGGCTTCGATCTCCGCTGCTCGCCGGTCGATGCGGCGTTGATCAACGGCGCGACCTCGCACGCGCTCGACTACGACGACGTTCATCCGCTGATCGGCCATCCCACAGCCGCGGTGCTGCCGGCGGTGCTGGCGATCGCCGAAGCCAAGGGACGCTCGGGAATGGACGTGCTGCGTGCTTTCATCGCAGGCTACGAGGCGGCAGGCTTTGTCGGCTCATTGGTGATGCGCTCGCATTATGAGCGTGGCTTTCACGCTACCGCTACGCTTGGTTCGTTCGGTGCGGCAGCAGCGGCCGGCCTCCTGCTCGATCTCGATGAGGCGCAGATGGCGGTTGCGCTTGGTCTTGCCGGCACCCAGGCGGCGGGGCTGAAATCGATGTTCGGTACCATGGGAAAGCCGTTCCATGCCGGTCGCGCGGCGGCCAACGGCGTGCTGGCTGCGCGCCTTGCAGCGCGCGGATTCACCGCCAACGCGAGCGTGCTCGAGGTGGCGCAGGGCTTCATCGCGACCCAGAGCGACGGCGATCCGTCGATCGACGTGCCATTGCCGCCTCGGGGCAGCCTGGTCGTGGAGACGCTCTTCAAATATCACGCAGCCTGCTACCTCACCCATTCCAGCATCGAGGCGATCAAACTGTTGCGCCGCCAGCTGTCTTTTAGCGGCCCCGATGTAGCAAGCATCGACCTCCATGTCGCACCGGGACATTTATCGGTTTGCAACATTGCTTCACCGCGGAGCGGGCTCGAAACCAAGTTCAGCCTGCGCCACACCGCGGCACTTGCGGCTTGCGGCAAGGATACTGCCGCGATCCAGACTTATTCAGATGCGAACGCCCTTGATGCGACGCTCGCCATGGTTCGCGAACGGGTGACCGTGCACGGCGATCGCGGTGCAGGCCGGGACGCCCACGTCAGAATCACGACCAGCCGCGGCCAAACTGCCGAGACTGCCTTCGACGTGGCGATCCCGGATCTAGATCTGGACCGCCAGGGCGGGCGCCTCGTGGCCAAGTTTCATAGCCTCGCCGATCCCGTCATTGGAGCCGAACGAGCCAGCATGCTCCAGCGCCAAATCGCCCAGTTGGACGAGGACCATGACATCCGCATGCTGATGGCCGCATAGATTTCGGACGGGTTCCGCATCGACGGCCACAGCGGTTCCGGTTCCACGACCTCTGCACAAAAAATCCGAAAAATAGAACCTCAACTATTGATTGCGGAGTCTGCCTATGTTCCGGTGTGGACGGGGATATTGTAAAAGGGGCGTGGGATGAAATCAGTTTTGGTTGTGTTGGCGCTCGCCGCGTCGGTTTCGGCTGCGGTGGCCGCAGATGTATTGCCTCCGACGCCGGCGCCGCCGCCCGTCTATCGGCCGCCACCGGTAGCGCCGGTCTATAATTGGACCGGCTTCTATATCGGCGCGATGGGCGGCTATGGATGGTCGACCAGCCAGGGCGTCGACTTCAAGGGCGGCTTTGCCGGCGGGACGATCGGCGGCAATGCCCAATTTGGGAACTTCGTCGTGGGCGGCGAAGTCGAAGGAGCCTGGGCGGATATCGGGCAAACGGTCGGGATCCTCGGGTTCGCAAGCGCGACCGACACCATTCAGGCCTTCGGATCGGCCACGGTCAGAGCGGGCGTGGCGGTCGACAACTGGCTGATCTACGGCAAGGGCGGCTTTGCCGCTGCAAGCAACAACATCAAAATTGCCGTGCTGGGCGCATCGGTCAGCGACACCGAAACCCATCTCGGTTATACGGCCGGCGGCGGTGTCGAATACGGTTTCACCCCGAACTGGTCGGTGAAGGGCGAATACCTCTTCGCTCACTATGGGAGCGAGAATTACTTCGTGGGAATACTGCCGCCGGGCTTGCCGAGCGGGAGCTTCGACGTTCACACCGTCAAACTGGGCGTCAACTACCGCTTCGGCTGGGGCGGACCGGTGGTCGCGCGTTACTGATCTTCCGGACGCCGCAACCGCTTCACGCGCGTAATCCGCTGGTCTCAGTGGACCGGGCCGTCGTAATAGGCGTAGGGGCCATAACCGTAAGGGCCATAACCCCCGAGCGGCGCGGCAACGAAGCGTGAAGCCGCGACGGAACGACAGACCCCGGGAAACTACGGGCTGCTCGATTAACGCCTGCATTAACCGCTTGTCTCTAGGCTCTCGGGCAACGCCCGTGGCGATGAGGGCAATCGAGAGCCGGTGATGTCGATCAACCAGAAGAGTTTTTCGATCGAGGAACTGCTGTCCAGCGAAGCTTCCCGTTGGGACCGCCGGATCGCCGCCGATCTTGCGTCCGAGCTGGAAAGCCAGTTGGCCGAGAAAGTCGACACCATCCCCGAGATCAGGCGGTTTCTCGCGGTCAAGGGCTATCGGCAATTGCGGGCGCGGCTGCAATTCGAAATCGGCGATGCGACCGGAGACGATGCGATCCGGGCGATGGCCCGGGCAATGCGCGCCTTCGCCCACGAGCGCCCCGGCCTGTCGGCGGCAACCTTCAGAAATGCGACGACCGACTCGCCGGAATGGCGGCGTGAACATCAATTGTTGGGCGCCGTCGCCCTGAGCGCCTTCGAAAGCGCCGAACTGAATCGCGAGCAGGCGATCAACGCGCTGTTGATGTTGCGCACGCTGGTCCGCGGATTTGTGCTCCACGAAATGGCGGCATCGTTCCTGGACACCGTTGATTACGACAGGCTGTACGCGATGACGATCGAAGTCTTCATTCGCGGCCTCGACGCGCTTCGCTCCGCGGCGCCGTCCGTTTAAGTCAGACTGTCGTTTCCGGCTGCGCTTGCAAGGCGCCGAACACCTGTTCGAACGCCTGCCGGAGCGCGATATCGACATCTGCCATGCTTGCGGTATGACCGAGATCGTAAAGGCTGGTGACGCCATAACGCGGGTCCGCCACCCCGCACGGCACGATCGCCGTGAAGTGCGAAAGATCCGGTTCGACGTTGATCGAGATGCCGTGCAGCGACACCCAGCGTTTGAGCCGCACACCGATAGCCGCGATCTTGTCTTCGAAGCCTTTGCCCTTGTCCGGACGGCTGACCCAGACCCCGACGCGATCCTCGCGCCGCTCGCCACGCACGTTGAAGGCGGCAAGCGTCCGGATGATCCATTGCTCCAGGGCCGCCACATAGGCCCGCACGTCGGGCTGCCGCTGCTTGAGGTCGAGCATGACGTAGGCCACCCGCTGGCCTGGGCCGTGATAGGTCAGCTGTCCGCCGCGCCCGGTGGCAAACATCGGGAAGCGGGGGTCGAGCAGGTCGCTGGCCTTGCCGCTGGTGCCGGAGGTGTAGAGCGGGGGGTGTTCCAGCAGCCAGACCAGCTCGGCCGCCCGGCCGCCTGCGATGTCGGCGGCGCGGGCTTCCATGAAGGACACGGCTTCTGGATAGGGGACCGGTGCCTCTGAAATCAGCCATTCCAGCGGGGCGCCGGGACCCTGCGAGAATGGCGTCAAATCAAGGCTTTGGCGGGCTTTAACCATTGGCTAACCATAACGTGGTGATGTCTTTTCACGCAATTCGCATTTGTCAGTCAGTCGGGTCCTTTAGTGCCAACCCTCGATAAAGTCAGCGTTGACCTCATGGTGGTGCTCGGCACCACGACGATGCCGATTCATCAGGTCATGCGGCTGTCCCGCGGCGCCATCATCGAACTGGACGCCACCGAAGCCGACGAGGTCAAGATCCTCGCCAACAACCTGCCGATCGCCAGCGGCGTGGTGCTGGTCGACCGCAACCGCATCGCCGTCGAAGTCAAGCAGATACTGCCGAAATCCCCGGGCACAAGGTAGCCCGGACGCGGGATTCCCGGGCCTTGTCCGGTCATCTGCGATTTGTTACATCCCGCAGCCGTTGATCCGGTCCGGCCGTTCCGGAAAACCGGTTTCCCAAGCGCTCGTGGCGGAATTGGTAGACGCGCTGCCTTGAGGTGGCAGTGAGTAACATCGTGGGGGTTCGAGTCCCTCCGAGCGCACCAAGAAAGAAAATTGTGCGACGGCGCCGTGCCGGCAAGGGCCGGGGCTTGAAGGCGCGATGCGTTGCCGCTGGCGATGCCGAACGCGCCCCCGTTGCCGTGTTGTAACAACGTGGGCGTACATCCGGCGATGCGGGTTCCGGGCGGTTCCGGCCCTGCCAGCTAGAAATTCCGCGCATCAGGCTTGATCGAACCTCAGAGATCATCGACAGGAACCCTGCCATGAGATTCCTCAGCCACGCCTATCGGTTCGGTTCCAATTTCGTCTTTCTGGCGCTGGTCTATTACAGCCTGAATTTCATGGAGAAATACTCGCAGCGCGCGATCCTTGCGATTTTGGTGCTGGTCTATGCCGCGATGCGCGCGGTCTCCGCGCTGCGTTCGTTTTACTTCTACCAGCGCGTCGAACGGCTCGAATTCGAGGCGCGGCGCCTGGCGGGCGTCGCCGGCGAAGCGGCCAATCTCACATTGTCCCGCAAGCAGATCGTTGCCGACGTCAGCACGCTGCGCCGGGCCAACGAATTCAACTCCTATATCGACCTGCTGTTTCTGGCGATGATCGTGCTGTTGTGCATCTCGAAGATCGTGACGGATTGAGGCGTCAGACGCTTCTTCTCTTGACCTGGACCAGATGTTTCAGGGGAACGTGACGGGCATGCGCGACATGCCGGCTTGCGCGAGCGGCGACATGCCGGCTCCCGCGACCGGCGACGTGACGGAGCTGTTCCGCACGATGCCTGCCGCGCGTCGCGGCCCGCGATTCGACGGCCTCGATCGCAGCCGCTTCATGAACCGCGGCCGCCTGCCCCTCGCGATGCGCCGCCGGCGTGCCGGTCCGCATCGCCATGCGCAGCCCTTCGGGGATGTCGAAAATGCCTTGCGCCGGCACCGGTAGCGCAATCGCGGTCTGCACCAGCAAGGGCGACTGCCGCGGCCATGGGGCTTCCCGCGGCAGCGGAACGCTGTGCCCGGGCCGGCTGTTGTCGGCTTCCAGCGCGAGCGTGATCGACCCGTTGTCGAGCCAGTCCTTGTCCCACAGCGAGGGCGCGGGAAGCGTGCCGGCATCGGTATCGGCAACGGGGAGAGTCTTCGGCCAGTGTGCCGCCATATCCTCCGGATGCAGCCGCCAGTCCTCCGGTTCGGTCGGCGTGGCCGGGTTTTCCGGCGTTGCCGGCACGACATGGACGATGCGGTAGCCGCGCGCCTTCATTTCCTGCAGGATTCTCGGCAAGGCCGCGACCGTTCGCGACTGGATGTCGTGCAGCAGCAGAATGCCTTTCCCCCTTTGCTCCAGCCGCTTGATCGCGAGTTCAAAGACCCTGGTGGAGGAAATATGCCGCCAGTCGTCGGCGAGAAAATCGGCGCTCCAGATCTGGATGCCCATCGAGGCCATGTAGTCCTCGACCGCCTCCTCGCGCAAAAGGCCGGGAATACGGAAGAACGGCCCTAGCGCCGGGGCGTCATCGCCGAGGGCTGCCTTTACCGAGGCGATGCCGTCGTCGATCTCCGCCTTGGCGCGCTCGATCGGCATGTGGTTCATCGTCAGCGGATGGTCCTCGGTATGGGTGCCGATGCTGTGGCCCGCCGCGGCGAGCTTGCGCACGCCCTCGGGGTAGGCCTGCGCCATGCGACCGATCTCGAAGAAGGTCGCCTTCACGCATTGCGCGGCGAGAATGTCGAGAATCTGGTTGCTGTTGCGCGGCAGCGGTCCGTCGTCGAAGGTCAGTACCACCTCGTGATCGGCCAGCGGCAGCGTTTCCGGATATTGCATCACGCCGATGCGGGGATGTTCGCGCGGGTCGACCACCAGCGTGCGCGAGGTGCCGATCGCGTCGGGATGATCAGGACAATCGGCAGCGGAAGCCGAAGGCGCGGCGATGCAGGCCAACAGCATCTGGCCAAGTAGCAGAAGGCAAGCAGCCGTCCATCGCGGTGTCCGAACGCCAGCCAGCACATTACCGATCATCGCACACCGTCTGCATTCCCATTGACGCCCGCGTTTTGTTACATGCGGCGGCATGAACGGCGGCTTAATGTTCGCTTTACGTACACCATCTCGGCGCTTAGGGCACGCCGTCGAAATCGACGGCGGGCCCGGTCGGCACCAGATGGACCACATGATAGCCGTTGTCCCTTAGATAGCGCAAAAATGCCGGCAGCATGGCCGCGGTCCTTGCCTTGGCGTCGTGGAACAGGATGATCCCCCGGCCGGCGGCCTTGAGGCGGTCGATCACCAGCTTCAATTCCTGGTTAGGCGTCATCAGTTTCCAGTCGCTGGCCCAGATATCCGCGCCGAACACCACGATGCCGCGGGACTGCAGGAGGTCGAGGGTGGCTTGCGTGGTCTCGAAGCCCGGAAAACGAAAAAAGGGCGTGCTCGGGACCGTCGTCGCCGTGCCGTGAAGCGCCATTTCGACCGCCGATATGCCGCGGTCGATTTGTGTCACGGCATCAGCGGGTGGAATCCGCATCAGGCTGGCGTGGGTCCAGGTGTGATGCCCAATGGTGTGGCCTTCGGCCGCGGTCCGGCGCAGCAGTTCGGGGTGTTCGGTGGCGGGCTTGCCGATCACGAAGAATGTCGCCTTCACGCACTGCTCGGCCAGTGCTTCCAGCACCTTCGGCGTCGTCGGCGGCCACGGGCCGTCATCGAAGGTCAATACCACCTCGTGATCCCAGAGCGGCAGCGTTTGCGGAAATTCCTTCAAGCCCACCCGCGGCGTGGTGGCGGCATCGACATGGAGAATGCGGGAGGTGCCAAGGGTTCGTTCGCGCGGACATTGCGCCGCGCGAGCGAGGTTGCCCTGTATGACGCAGGCGAGCAGCGCACCGGCCAAAAGGCCGATGAATCTGCGGATCCTCATTCGCCACTGCATCTTTGCCATTGCGCTGGGTGTTGCCCATTGGGTAAGGCGTGAAGCGACAGCTCAAACGAGTTGAGCCATTCTGTCAAACCGGCGGAGCGCGCGGCATGGCCGAAGATATCGACGTTGCCGAGGGCGCCGTCCCCGTGCTCGACCATTTGCCGATGCGCGACGAAGATGGCGAAATTCGCGCCCCCTTCGTCGAGGAGATCGCGCGTGCAATCCATGCGGCCGATGCTCCGTTCCTGCGCGCCGTGGTGGCGGAACTGCACGAGGCCGATCTCGGCGATCTGATCGCAGCGCTTGAGCCCGACGACCGCGTCAGCCTGGTGGAACTGACGGGCACCGATTTCGACTTTTCGGCGCTGAACGAGGTCGACGACGCCGTCCGCGAGGAAATCCTCGAGGAGCTCGAGCCTGAGACGGTCGCCGAGGGCGTGCGCGAGCTGGAATCCGACGACGCCGTCGAACTGCTCGAAGGGCTCGATGAGGAAGAGCAGGAGGAAATCCTCGACAAGCTGCCGGCCTCGGAGCGCGACGTGCTCGAGCGCAGCCTGGAATATCCCGAAAATTCCGCCGGACGGCGGATGCAGACCGAATTCATCGCGGTGCCGCCGGAATGGAACGTGGGGCAGGCGATCGACTTCATGCGCGACGCGCCGGATCTGCCGGGGCGGTTCTACGAAATCTACGCGGTCGACGGCGCGCAGCACTGGCAGGGCGCGGTGTCACTGGATTCGCTGTTGCGCTCGCGCCGGCCGGTGCCGCTGGCCGACCTGATCGAGGAAGACCGCCGCCGGGTCTCGGTGCTGGACGATCAGGAGGAGGTGGCGCGGCTGTTCGGCAAATATAATCTGGTCGCAGCCCCCGTGGTCGATACCGAAAACCGGCTGGTCGGCGTCATCACCGTCGACGACGTGGTTGACGTCATCGAGGAGGAGGCCGACGAGGAGATCAAGGCACTCGGCGGCATCACCAGCGACGAAGAACTGTCCGACAATGTCTGGACCATCGCCAAGGGCCGTTTCAACTGGCTGCTGGTCAATCTCGCCACCGCCTTCCTGGCGTCATCGGTGCTCGGCCTGTTCGAGGGGCAATTGGAAAAAATGGTGGCGCTCGCCGTGCTGGCGCCGATCGTCGCCAGCCAGGGCGGCAACGCCGCCACGCAAACCATGACGGTCGCGGTGCGCGCTTTGGCGACCCGCGAGCTCGGCCCCAACAACGCGTTTCGCGTGGTCATGCGCGAGGGCCTGGTCGGCCTCGTCAACGGACTGGCCTTTGCGGTTATCACCGGTATTGCCGCGGTGGCCTGGTTCCAGATCCCCGGGCTCGGCATCGTGATCGGGCTTGCGATCATCTGCAACCTGGTCGCCGGCGCGCTCGGCGGCATCCTGATCCCGATGGTGCTGGAGCGGGTGCGCGCCGATCCGGCCGTGGCCTCGGGCACCTTCGTCACGACCGTCACCGACGTGGTCGGCTTCTTCTCGTTCCTCGGCATCGCCACCCTGTGGTTCGGGCTGAAATAGGGCGGCCGGCGGTCCGCGATCATCGTTAATTGGACCTTAACGCGCATCACCGAGACTGTTGCGCGGAGCAGGATCATGCAGCGCTTGCGGTTGAAGGCGGACGGACGGATCGTCGAATTGCGGGACGGGCAGGAATTTCCGCTCGCGCCTGACATGATAGCGGCCGCGCCTGCGGAAGCCGAAAACCCCCCGGCGGTGCGCGACCTGCGCCGGCGCGCGCGCCTGACGCAGCAGCAATTCGCCGCACGGCTGGGCGTGCCGGTCGAAACCATCCGGAACTGGGAACAAGGCAAGCGCATGCCGCGCGGACCGGCCCGCGCGCTGCTTGCCGTGATCGCCCATGCTCCGGAAACGGTGTTCGCGGCGCTCGCGAGAGCCTGATCCGACGTCCGAACCTCCGGCAGCTCTCGGTTGGCAGCGCCGCGCCGGCGGGACATAATGGCGCTCGATTAATCCCGAGTACCCGTCCATGCTTTTCGTCGAGGCCAACGGCGCCAGAATCCCAGCGATCGGGCTCGGCACCTGGGAGCTGCGGGGGCGCACCTGCGCGCGGCTGGTCGAGCAGGCCATGCGGCTCGGCTATCGCCACATCGACACCGCGCAGGTCTATGAGAACGAACGCGAGGTCGGCGAGGGCCTGCGCGCCTCGCGGATCAGGCGCGACGACGTGTTCGTCACCACCAAGGTCTGGACCAACCATTTCGCGCCGCACGATCTCGAGCGATCCACCAAGGAGAGCCTGACCAAGCTGCGGCTGACCGAAGTCGATCTGTTGCTGCTGCACTGGCCCAATCCGCAGGTGCCGCTGGAGGAGACGCTGGGCGCGCTGGCGCATGTCAAGAAGCTCGGCATGGCCAGGCACATCGGCGTTTCGAACTTCACGGTGGCGCTGATCGACGAGGCGGTCGCGGCCTGCCCGGAACCGCTGGTGTGCGATCAGGTCGAATATCACCCTTATCTGGACCAGACCAAGGTGAGGGAAGCCTGCGCGCGCCACGGCATGGCGCTGGTGGCTTATAGCCCGGTGGCGAGGGGCCGGATCAAGAACGACGCGACCTTGGCGCGAATCGGGCGGGTCCACGGCAAGACGACGGCGCAGATTTGCCTGCGCTGGCTGGTGCAGCAGAATGTTTCGGCGATCCCGCGGACCTCGCGGATCGAACGGCTGTCGGAAAACATCGATATCTTCGATTTCGCGCTGTCGGAGGAGGAGATGGCCGAGATATTCCGGATGGGCAGCGCCAAGGCCCGGCTCACCGATTTCGGTTTCGCGCCGAAATGGGATTGAGGCTCGCGCGCGGGCCGCTATGCTGGAGGCGGGATCGATCTCGTGATCGGGTACGATGAAACCATGGCGGGTCATACTCAGCGGCATGACGGCATCGGCGGTTGCCCATCTGTCGGTGTTGATGCTGGTGCTGTTCTTCTCGGAGGTGCATCCGTTCGGGTCGGTCACGGCCGAGCCGATCGCGGTCGATATCGTAACGCCGGCCGAAGCCCCGCCGCCCGCAAAGCAGGAAGAGCCGAAGCCCACACCGAAGCCGAAGCTCCCCGACAGCTTCGACTTCACAACTACACCGGTGACCTCTAATTCACCGCCGCCGGCTGCTCAACCGCCCGCCGCCCAACCAGCGGCGGCGCAGCCGCAAAAGCTACCGCAGCCAAAGCAAAAGCAGGCGGCACTGTCGACCCCGCAGCCGCCTCCACAACCAGCTCCACAACCGCCGACGCAACCGGTCAACGCCCCGCAGCCGCCGGAGACCCCGCCAGCGCCCGCCAACGCACCTCCGGCGCCTGAACCTTCCAACAAATATCCGGGGATGGTTGGTTGGCCGACGGATATGTTCGTCAAAGAGGCGCGGGAAAAAGCCGGCGATCCCGGCGACGCCGAAACCTTGGCGAAAGCCGAAATCGCATCGAGTGTCGTCGGCGAGTTTCGCCAACATGTCAGGACGTGTTCGAAGCTGCCGGGATCGGTCGCGCCGTTCGACGGGGTGAAGGTCAGGGTGCGGGTGTTCTTGACGCCTGACGGCAAGCTCGCAAGAGCACCGGTCGCGATGGAAGGCCCGGCATCGTTGAAGGGGATCGACCTCACGCAAAGTGCGATCGACGCGCTGCAGGCCTGCCAGCCCTATCCGATGTTGCCGGCGGATCGGTACAGCGAATGGAAGGTGATGGACCTGACATTCACGCCGCAGGATTTTGCGGCCGGCTCCTAACTCAGTCGCGGCGCCGGCCGGAATGACCAACCGAGAGGATTTCCCGCGATGACCTTGAAGCTCGTGATCGGCAACAAGAACTATTCGTCATGGTCGATGCTGCCGTGGCTGGCGTTGCGCGCCAACGACATTGCCTTCGAGGAAATCTTCATCCCGCTCTACACCGGCGCTGCCGACAAGCAGCGGATCCTGAATTTCAGCGATGCGGGCAAGGTGCCGGCGCTGATCGACGGCGACATCACGGTCTGGGATTCGCTTTCCATCATCGAATATGCAGCCGAACGCTTTCCGGAGGCGCGGCTGTGGCCCGCGGAGCGTGCAGCGCGGGCGCATGCGCGTTCGATTTCGGCGGAGGTGCATTCGGGTTTCATGGCGCTGCGCAACGAATGCGGCATGAACCTGCACCGGCCGATCGGGGCGATCGCGCTGTCGGACGAGGCGCGCGCCAACGTCGCGCGCATCCAGCGCATCTGGACCGGGTGTCGCGCGATGTACGGAAAATCCGGACCGTTCCTGTTCGGCGCCTTCGGCGCTGCAGATGCGATGTTTGCACCGGTGGTGCATCGCTTCCGCACCTATGCGATATCGGTCGCGCCGGAAGTACAAGCCTACATGGATACGATGATGGCGCTGCCGGCCTTTGCCGAATGGACCAAAGCGGGCCTTGCAGAAACCATCGTGATTGACAGATTTGAGACGGCGTGAAGCTCGATTGCCGAACGCCGGCCGCAATCGCGGCTTGACGGGACCTTGCGAAAGCGGTCTGAATCTCCGCGGACCGGCAGGGCGCATTCAGGAGAAAGGATTTGGCCATGGGATTTCTCGATTCACTGGAAAATTCACCGGCGCTCAAGGGCGTGCTCGGCCAACTCGGCGCAGCCGTGCTTCCGGTCGTGCTCGGGGAAGTGATGGGCACCGGCAGCACCGGCGGCCTCAACGCGATCGTCGCCAAGATGCAGCAGGCGGGTCTCGGCGCCCAGGTCAATTCCTGGATCGGAACCGGTCAGAACCTTCCGATCACGGCGGACCAGGTGCGGCAGGTGCTGGGTAACGACACCGTCCGGCAGCTCGCCGCCAAATACAACATTCCGGTCGATCAGATCTCGGAATTGCTGGCGCACCAGCTTCCGCTCGCCGTGGATCATGCCAGTCCGGACGGCAAGCTTCCCCCTAAGGCGTGAGGCGCCGGGATCGCCGGTTCCGGATTCGGCAAAGCGTGCGTTTTCCGGAGCCCCCAAATTCCCTATCGCTCTGAAAAATCTGCAAAATTCGCGTACTTGCTATGCCCCGATGTAACTGGCCAACGGGCCCGGCGCCATGCTATATAGTTGCCGGGATTTCCCAGTTGGCCGAAGCAAGCGGGACCGTAAGGCGCGGCCGACGTTTTTGCGTGATGGAGAGGGCGTTGAAGCACAAATACAACGTTGGAGAGACCGTCTATTTTACTGCCAGCAATGTCGCCAGACCGGCCGCCAGCGGCACCTATGAGGTGATCCGGCTGCTGCCGACCGATGGCGACGACTGCCAGTATCGGATCAAGAACTCCACCGAAGCTTTCGAGCGGGTGGCCAAGGAAAGCCAGCTCGACATTTCCTGACGGGACCGGTCCTGACGGATCGGGGAGGTGGGTTCCGCGTGGCCCGCCGTCAAAAGGCCCCGTTCTCCGAACCAGTCTGTGCAAGCTGACCGCAAAAGAATCGGCATTCACTTTCGCTGGATGCGTTCTATGCTGCGGTAGGGGATATCGCGCATGAACTGGGCTTGGGCATCTTCGCTCGACCAAATCTGGCGTTCGCCGGCGTTTCCGATGTGGCTGACGCTGGCGGCTGCCGGATTCTTTGGAATCATCGTGCTGATCACACTGTTGCGCGCCGAGAAATCGGTTGCCAATGGCGCGCTGACGGTGATCACGCTGCTCGCGGTCGGCATCGCGGTTGCCGCGACCATCCGCGGCTTCGGTCCCTCCGGCCGGGCCGCATCCGGGGAGATGAGCCGGTCATCGCAGCCGACGACGGCATCGCTGCCGGCGTTGTCCTGCATCGACGACCTGGCCGGCGATATCGTGCTGGCGGCGTGCGAGAAGGCATTGTTCGGCTCCGCTGAGAATGCGGCTGCGGCCGTCTCCTATGCAGCCTCCGAGCTGACGCGGCTGGTGGCGTTCGGCGACGTCGCGACCGCCAACGGCAACATGACACCCGAGCTGCAAACCCTTCGCCATGCCGTCGAACGCGACCGATATGGGCTGATGTCGCAGGTGCTGATCGCGCGCGACCATTGTAGTCCGCTGGACTGCCCGGCGTTCCGCTCGCTCACGGACAACCACCAGATCCTGGTCGATATGGACGAGCGAACCTATGAGGGCCTGATCGCGCGCTACGCGCCGTCATGGAACGCCCCGCCGCCACCGCCGCCCGGGCCGGTTGCGACACTGGCGCCAACCATGCCGACGGGCAGACCCACCAATGCCGATTTTCCCTCGGCCGCCTCGACCCCGCCCGTCAGCATCATGACGCCGGAGCCGGGTACCACGCCTGCGCCCGCGCCGCGTTCGGTCGCGTCGACACCGGCCAATGCGCCATTGCCTTCGCCGCGGCCGGCGACAGGGTCGGCGCCGGCTGCGGGCAAGAAGCAGGCCGCGGCGCCGAAATCCGCGCATACGCCTGCGCCGGTTCCGCTTGCACCTGCCGCGGGAGCGCCGGCGCCCGCGGCGTCGAATGATTGATGGTGTTCGGCTGTCATCGAAAGTTCGGTTCTGGCACGATCCCTGGGGAAAACCGGTTTCCACACCAGCGGATCATGCTCTAACGTCGCGCCATGACGCTGCATCTCATCAAGCTTGCCGTAGGCTGCGATTCCGTGAAAGACCTCAAGGGCTGGGTCGCCAAGCGGATGCAGACCGCGAAGAAAAAAGGCCTGCCGCAGCATCATGTTCACGTCACGCGGATGGTGCCCAAGCGCGTCGATGAGCTGCTGGACGGTGGCTCGCTGTACTGGGTGATCCGCGGAGAGATCGCCGCGCGCGAAAAAATCATCGCGATCGAGCCGTTCCGGGATCGAGATGGTATCGGCCGATGCCGGCTGGTGATGCAGCCCAAGGTCATTTCAGTGCTGGCCCGCCCGATGCGCCCGTTCCAGGGCTGGCGCTATTTCACCGAAGATGCCGTGCCGCCGGATCTGAAATCCGCCGGCGCCGGCGTTGCCGCGATGCCGGAGCCGCTGCGCCGCGAATTGCGCGAGTTGGGGCTGCTCTAGACTCGAAGACGCTGTTAACCGGTTACAGCGCCGACGAGGTGACGATCCGCAGCCGGGTCCAATCCGATGGCGGGATTTCGGTGGCGCGCCCGGTTTCCGAATTCCTGTCGATGATATCGATCAACTCCGGGTCGACACCCATCTCCCGCAAATAGAGGCGGAACTGCTGACCGAACAACTCGGTAAGGCCGGCGCGCCGCTCGTCGGAGACGTTGGGCGCCAGGCGATTACGAATCGTCATGCCGCTCAGGATCATCCTGGTGCCGGCGGGCAGGCTGCGATGGACGCCTCCGGCCAGCATCAGCACGCAGGCGGTGTCGCAGCGCGCGTCCTTGAAGTCCATTTTTGCGTCGAGCAATCCGCCCTGACGCTTGGCCGCGAAACATTCGGCCTCGGGTTTTTCATTGCAGGCTTCGACTTCGGTCGACCCGACCGTCGCGTCGATGCCACGGTCGCGCAGGATTCGGCCCATGCTGGCCGAGACATTGAAATTGGATTGGCCCCAGACGTGGATGACGACGGGTGGCTTGCGCCCGGCCTGGCGATCCAAGATCGCGAGCAGCCGCTTGTAGGTATCCCACTGCACGGTGCCTTCGGCCGCAATCCATTCGGAGCAGCCGGGCCCGCAGGCGCCGGCGGCGCCGTGGGCGACATAGAAAATCATGGCGCCGGGCGGCGAGGCGATACCGCCGACCGGCGGTGGCGTTTGCGCGCCGGCAAAACCTGCCGCGACCAGCGATGTCAGCACGCCGAAAATCGCCGCACGTAGCGGTAATCTGCCCATGGCCCGGTTCCCCAGCGCGATCATTGCGCGGCGATTTTTCATGGCGGCGGGCGGTAGTGCAAGCGAAGAATTCTGCGCCGGCGGCTCACACCGCGATGTTGTCGATCAGGCGGGTGGTTCCGATTTTCGCCGCGACCAGGATCCGAATCGGTCCGTCTTCGACCGAGGCAACCGGCGCCAGCGTCTCGGCGTGCCGGACTTCGAAATAATCCAGCGCGAAGCCGGCGCCCGCGATCAGTTCCGCGCCGCCGGCGATGGCGGCCGCGACGTCGTCGCCCGCGCGAAGCCGGCCGGCCGCCTGCTTCATCGCCCGATACAGCACGGGCGCGGCGCGGCGCTCTTCGGGCGCCAGATAGACATTGCGCGAGGACATCGCCAAACCGTCGCGTTCGCGCACGGTGCGCGAGCCGATCACCTTGACGCCGAGGTCGAGATCGCCGGCCATCCGCGTCACCACCCGCAATTGCTGAAAATCCTTTTCGCCGAAGATCGCAAAATCCGGCCGCACTTGCGTAAACAGCTTGCCGACCACGGTGGCGACGCCGCCGAAGAAATGCGGGCGGAAGCGATCCTCCAGCCCCGCGACCGCCGGTCCCTTCGGCAGGATGCGGGTGGCAAAGCCGGCCGGGTACATCGTCCGCACGTCGGGATTCCAGATCAGGTCGACATTTTCGGCGGCGAGCTTGGCGACATCGGCCTTCCAGGTGCGCGGGTAGGAACCGAAATCCTCCGATGGCGCAAACTGAGTCGGATTGACGAAGATCGAGACCACGACCTTGGCGGCGCGGCGACGGGCCAGCCGCACCAGCGACACATGGCCGTCATGGAGCGCTCCCATGGTCGGCACCAGGGCGGTCGTTGCCTTTCTTGCGCGAAGCGAATCGAGGGCGCGGCGCAACGCGGGGATCGTGCGGACGATCATGGGACTTCGCATCGGGAGCAGATCTCTTGGGGTGAGTCGGGGGTTGAGGAGGCCGCCAGCCCCGACATGGCGAGGACGCCGACCTTATCAAGTCCGACGCGTGGCCGCCAATCGCCCCGCAGACAATCGGCTGGCGCGCAAAAAAACGGCAGCGCTGCCGCGACGTGTATCCGATTCATGATTAAGGCAGGCGGACTTCGATTTGGCGAGGTCACCAGCGCATTTCACTTGACCGCGGTCGCGCGGAATTTGAAGATATCTTGAGGGGTCGAACATGTTGGTTCAGGCTAGTCAGGGGCAATCCGGCTCGGCTCACGTCGTCGTGCTGGGCAATGAGAAGGGCGGTTCGGGTAAATCCACCACCGCTTTGCACATCGCGGTCGCCTTGATGAAGGCAGGTCAGCGCGTCGCCACCATCGATCTCGATTGCCGGCAGCAAAGTTTCACCCGTTACATCAGCAACCGCCGAGCCTGGGCGCGCCGCACCTCGCTCGGGCTCGAAATTCCCGTGCATTGCTGCATCAAGCTCGGCGAGACCATGCAGATCGCCGACAATGAGACCTCCGAGTTCCAGCAATTCATGGACGCGGTCAGCGCGGTGGAGCGGACCTTCGATTTCATCGTGATCGATACCCCGGGCACCGACAGTTATCTGATGCGACTGGCGCATTCGATGGCCGACACCCTGGTGACGCCGATCAACGACAGCTTCCTCGATTTCGACGTGCTGGGCACGGTCGATCCCGAAACCTATTCGGTGACCGGCGAGAGCCACTATGCGGAAATGGTGCGCGATACGCGGCGCAAGCGCCGCCAGCTCGACGGCGCCACCACCGACTGGATCGTGGTCCGCAACCGGCTGTCGATGCTGGGATCGCGCAACAAGCAGCTGGTCGCCGACAGCCTCAACGACCTGTCGTTCCGGCTCGGCTTCCGCTCGATCGACGGGTTCGCCGAGCGCGTGGTCTATCGCGAATTTTTCCCGCGCGGCCTGACCGCGCTCGACGACCTCGACGAGACCACGCTCGGCACCCGACCGAGCCTCGGCCATGTCACGGCGCGGGAAGAGGTCACAAGCCTGCTGCGGCAGCTGAAATTGCCGCTCGACGAACGCGGCCGCCGGCGCGCCGCCAATCGGGTCGAATGGTTCAGCCAGGTCGACAAGCCGCTCGAAGTCCACGACATCATCGGCGCCTAGGCGGTAAGTCGTTACTGCCAATTGACCGCCTATGGCTGGTATCGGGCGGATGTCTGAGCGATTTTACGCCGCCTTTACCGAAGATTTGAACCTGACGTTGATCGGTGGCGTCCGACAGTCATCAGTAAGCGCGGAACCTCGGATTGTGCAGTTGCACAATAAGAGGGTGCACCGCACAACGATCAGGCGGTCAATTCACAACATTTAGCCTTCACGTCACGTCACTGTGACATATATTAATCCGGTAGGGCGCTGCAGAGTCTCCGGCAAGGAGCTGCTATCCCACGCGATCGGCGGGCCGAGGAAAACATGAAACGTGGAATTGCCGTTCTGCTTTCGCTGACCGTGCTGGCTACGCTCGGCTACTTCACCGTGAGCAAGTGGGCGATCCGGCATGAGACGCTGACATTCCACGATGCGACCCGCGACAATCGCACGGTCGCGGTCGACATTGCCGTGCGGCGCGACAAGGAGCTGCAGGCCAATGCCGGCATGATCACGCTGCCGGTCGCGGTGCTCAATCACGGCCACACCGTCAAATTCACCGAATACTCTTTCCTGGCCAACCTGTTTGCCGCGCGGGGCTACATGGCGATCAGCATCCAGCATGATCTGCCGACCGATCCGCCGATGGTGACGAAAATCGGCGAACTCTATGTCGGCCGCCAGCCGCAATATCTGCGCGGCGTCGCCAATATCCTGTTTGCCGTCGAGGAAATGCAGAAGGTACAACCGAATGCGGATTACGAACACCTCACCGTGGTTGGACATTCCGCCGGCGCCGACATCTCGATGTATTTCGCCAAGCTGCATCCCGAGCTGGTCAAGAAGGTCGTGACGCTGGATAATCTGCGCGTGCCGTTCATCACCGATGGCAGATTCAAGATTCTTTCGTTCCGTTCCAAGGATCCCGTCTTCAAGACCGATCCCGGCGTCATTCCTTCCGAGGAGGTCTGCGAGAAGGCCGGCATCACGGTGGTGCGTACCGGCTTCCAGCACAACGACATGCGCGACACCGGTCCTGACGCGGCCAAGGAATCCATCGAGAACATGCTCGACCAGTTCATCGCCGATGACAGCCCGCTCAAGGGGGGCGAGAACAAGACGCCACAGCCGCTGATGACCGATGCCGGGCCGGTCGCGCCTTTCGTCCCGGTCAAGCCGTCGGCCGCGCCTGCCGCGCCGCTCCAGAATTGATGGCTGTCGGCTATTGATCGGCGCCCGAACCATCGCTGCCGCTTATCAAGGGGCCGGTGCGCATTGACCGCTCCCGGATCGGGGCCCACATAGGGCTTGCTGCCATTTGCGAGCACCGATGTCCGGCGAACCGATCAAACCCAATTCCGCGACGGAAGTGACTTCGTCGAAGACCGGCTCGTTGCCGGATGCGCAACCGTCCGCTTCGGAAGAGATTGCCGCCTTCGTCGCCAAGGCGCGAGCGATGTCGCCGCATGCGGCAGGCGCCAGGGGGCGGCTGCTGTTTGCGCTCGACGCCACCATGAGCCGGCAGCCGACCTGGGACATGGCGTGCACGCTGCAGGCCGACATGTTTCGCGAAGCGGCGGCGCTCGGCAGCCTCGATATCCGCCTCGTCTATTATCGCGGCAACAATGAATGCCGTAGCACTGGGTGGATTTCCGACAGCGCCAAACTGGCGAAGCTGATGAGCAAGATCGATTGCCGTGGCGGCAACACCCAGATCGGCAAGGTCTTGGCGGAAGCGCGCCGCGAGGCGGCAGCCTCCGCCATACGCGCGGTGGTCTTCGTCGGCGATGCCATGGAAGAAAGGGTCGACGAACTCTGCTCCAAGGCCGGTGAACTTGGGCTCCTCAAGGTGCCGGTGTTCATGTTCCAGGAGGGACATGATGCAGGTGCCGAGCAGGCGTTCCGCGAGATCGCGCGCTTGACCGGCGGCGCCTGGTGCAGGTTCGATCCCGGTGCTGCCGCGCAACTGCGCGAATTGCTGCGGGCCGCGGCCGCCTATGCCGCCGGCGGACGCGAAGCGCTGCTCCGGTTGTCGAAGACCGCAAGCGGCGCTGCCAAATTGATCGGCCAGATGAAGTGAATGCGTGAAGTGATCGCGATCGCTGCCGCGCGAGCGGCGGCGGCAAACGCGACGACATCGGCTCAGCCGGCGGTAGCGGCTTTGGCGACCGCTTCGAGGGCTGCGGTCATCGCGCCAACCGGCGCTTCCGCACCGCTCAGCCCGTGCCGCTCGGCGAGCCAGGCTGGATCGTTGTAGGACAGCCAAGTGGCGCCGGCGGTGTCCTGCCAGACCAAAGCCTTCAGCGGCAGGTCGATGCCCAGCGTCTGGACCGACTGCATCAGCGGCGTGCCGCCCCTGGCATTGCCGAAGATCACGACCTCGGTCGGCCGCAGCGACAGTCCGACGACCGCGGCGCCCGCGGCATGATCGATCCGGGCAAATACCGTCATGCCCTTGGCCTTGATCGCCGTCTCGAGCCTGTCGATGGTGTCCTGCGGCCCGAAATTGCTTCGTACCGTCGTCAATCCCTGCACCGCCATCGCTTGCTCCATGGCTATCCGGCTGCGGTCCGATCGCAGCTTAGTAATTGCACGCCGAATTCGCCAACGCGCTTTTGGCGATCGAAGGTCGGCCGGGCAGGCCGCGACCGCCATGCTTTTTGCCACTGAAGTGGCTATATTGGATACATGCCTGTCCTGATCGCCGGTGTCGTCGCCGTTGTGGTGCTCTATTCGCTGCTGCAGATGTTTCGCGCGGCCGATCCGGTCGCGCTTGCACGCCTGGTCAAGATCGGCGGCGGCCTGCTGTTGCTCGGGCTCGCCGCCCTTACGGGCATCAGGGGCGAGCTTGTCGTAGCGATCCCGACCGCCATCGCCGGGGCAACCCTGCTGGGATGGTCTCCGGTCAGTGGATCCTGGTTTGCCGATCTCCGCGAAAGGCTAGACGAATTCAGCGCGCGGCCGCGAGGACCGACCTCGCGGGTCCGTTCGCGATTTCTCGACATGACGCTCTATCACAACACCGGCGATTTGACGGGACGCGTCGTGGCCGGACCCTATGCCCGCCAGTCCCTCGGCAAGATGGACCTGGTGCAGCTGACGGCGATGATTCCCACCTTCGACGCGGAGAGCGTGTCGTTACTTGAAAGCTATCTGGACCGCCGGTTTCCCGCCTGGCGTGAGCACGCGCAGGGAAACGCGGCAGGGGGGCAGAGCCGCCCGCCGACGGGCGGCAAAATGACGGACGAGGAGGCCTATCAGATCCTTGGCCTGCAGCCGGGGGCGGGGCGCGACGAAATCAGCCGGGCGCACCGCGCGCTGATGAAGAAACTCCATCCCGACCAGGGGGGGTCGACGTATCTCGCCGCCCGTGTAAACGAGGCCAAGGATACTCTGCTTCGCACGCATCACAGCTGACTCCGGACAACGCCACGCCACCAACCGAAGATTGCTTCCGTTCCTGCTCCGGCTGACGCCCCGTTGCCGCCCGCCGTTGTCCGGCGTGGTCGATCGTTCGTGTCTTTAAGTTGTAACCGCTAAATCTTGACGAGAAGTTTGCAGCACTGAGGTCGCCGCGTGATCCCGCAGGCGCGCAACCGTCGCCGGCGGCCGGCGCCGACATCTTCGGGATTTCTACGGGCTTGGTCAGTTCCTGACGGTGATGCAGGAAATGTCGGAGTGCTTCAGCGTCCGGCATACCGCCTCGGCGGAATCGCGGTCGAGACCCGCGAAACGGGCCCGGAACAGCTTGCGGTCGCCTTTGGCGACCACCGGCTCGGTAAACGGATCGGCCTTGGCCAAGAGGCCATGGGCCTGGCTGCGCGCCGCATCGATGCGTTGTAGCGCTTCGCCTTCGCTTTCCAATGCCCCGACCTGGACGATCCATCCGCTATGGACGGTGGCAGGCTTGGCGGTGTTGACGGGTGCAGCCGGCTGCGGCTGGGGGCGGGGAGCCGGATCGGCATAGGCCATGGCCTGCGAGGAGGAGGCGGGCAGGCTCGAGGCCGGAAGGGCGCCGAGCACGCCATTGCCGGTGCCGTGATTGGCCGGTTGCGGCACCATGTCGGGCCTGATGTCGGGTCTGGCAACCTCGACCTTCTCGGCTTCAGCCTTGGCAACGATCGCGCTCGATGTCTCCGGCATTTCCGGGCGCGCTGGGATTGCGCTGGTCGTGGGGGTGGCGGGTTGGGCCGGATCGGCCGAGGCAACCTTGACCGGTCCGGCCTTGACGTGGACTGTCCTGACCCTGACGGGCTTCATCGGTTCGGACGAGCCGGGAATGGCGGCGAGAGATTGCGACTGGATCACCCCGTTGGTCAAAGGGGCCGGCTCGGTCCGGGGCATGGAAGCGGTCGCGGCGGCGAAGATCGATCGGGTAAGCGGTGCACGCGCGGGCGCAGCGGCCGGCTCGGGTGCTGCGGCCGCGATTTGGACCGGAGGCTGAACCACAGTCGGGGGCTGCACCGCCGGCGCGGACTCAGTCTGCGCCACATCGGCATTGGCATCCGACGAGCCATGTTCGGTGATCGCCGCGACGGTGCGCCTGGTGGCGGCCTTGTCGAGATTTTCGGCGAGCAGATTGCGCATGATGGCGTCGCGCGACCCGCCGCTGTGGCCTCCCATCACGACGCCGACCAGGAAGCGGTTGCCGCGATGCATCGAGGTCACGAGATTGAAGCCGGAGGCGCGGGTGTAGCCGGTCTTGATGCCGTCGACACCCTCGACGCTGCCGATCAGGTGATTGTGGTTGCGGATGGTCTGGCCGTGATAGTTGAACGCGGCCGTCGAGAAGTAGCGATAATAGCTTGGGAAACGATCCTGGATGGCGCGGCCGAGCGTCGATTGATCGCGCGCGGTGGTGACCTGTTCGTCGTCGGGTAGCCCCGAAGCATTGCGATAGGTGGTCCGGCTCATGCCGAGCGCATGCGCTTTGCGGGTCATCAGCTTGGCGAAATCGTCCTCGCTGCCGCCGATCGCCTCCGCGATCACCACTGCGGCGTCATTGGCCGAGCGGGTCACCAGTCCCTTGATGGCGTCTTCGACGCGGATGGTCTGGCCCGGGCGCAGCCCGAGCTTGGTCGGAGCCTGTTCGGAAGCGTGTTCGGAAACGTCCATTTCGGTGTCGAGCTTCATCTTGCCGGCGTCGAGACGTTCGAACAGCAGATAAAGCGTCATGATCTTGGTGAGCGAAGCCGGATGGCGGCTGGCGTCTGGACTATTAGCGGTAAGGGTGGCGCCGGAATTGCCGTCGACGATGATAGAGGAGAAGGCGGGGCTAGAGCTGTCGCTCGCTTCGTGGCGGCTCACATGCGCATAGTGACGATAGTGCCGGTATTGACGCGCCTCGGCGTTATCGCTGGTGAAAATGACGGCGGTTGTGACCGTGACCAGCCCAAAGACGCAAACCCGCACACGATGCGAGCAAGCCAAGGTTTTACCAAGCATGAACTTCCCCGTCCCGATTTCTGTCTTGATCACCGGTTCGTGAGGCTAAATTATGCCCAACGGCCGGTGACGTTTCCCTGCTCGAACCATGCGATCCAAAGCGGCCGTTTGCCGCTGTCTCGCGGTTCAAGCCGCCTTTCTAGCTAAGAGACTGTACAAAAAAGCTTTTTCGGCGGACGGCCCGGCTTCGGACGCGCCCGGGAATCAGGTTAGGTGGCCGGAGTTTCCAAAAGATTAACGAACCCTTGCATAGTCCCCCGGTATTTGCGGCTTTTGGGCTTTATTTTGTGCGTCGCACAAAAAATCTTGACGTCAATTGTGCAATGCACTATATCTAGGCACGGTTCAGGGAGCCGGGGACCTCCCGGCATCATCTAGCTCAGCAGTCTGGGAAGGACTCCTCAATGATCAAGGTTGAAGACATTCAGAATTACGGAAAAGAGCACCTCGACACCGTCGTTGCATCCGCGACCACGGTTCAGCACGGCCTGCAGGCCATCGCCAGCGCCTATGGCGACTACACCAAGAAGTCGTTTGAAGACACCAAGTCGTTCGTCGAGAAGCTGTCGGGCGTGAAGTCGCTGGACAAGGCGCTCGAAGTGCAGACCGAGTTCGCGAAATCCTCCTACGAGACCTTCGTTGCCGAATCGCAGAAGATCGCGGGCCTCTACACCGATCTCGCCAAGCAGACCTTCAAGCCGCTCGAAGGCATGGTCGCGAAGTTCACCCCGGCCGCCGCCGCCTGAACGCCACACTGTTTTTTGTTCTTGCAATTCAAAAGCCCGGCCGGATGGCCGGGCTTTTTTGTCGAATGGCGTCGTGGTCGCTCCCCCCGCGCAAGCGCCGACGGCGCTCGGTCGATTGCGGACCCACCCGGCGGCAATAGTGGCTTTGCGAATCGTCAATGCCGGCCCGAGCCCACGCGCTCTTGTTTTGTCAAAGTCCGCGGGATTGATTAATGTTGCCGGGATTGCCGATCCGGGAATCGGGGCCGTCGCCGGCCGCGCAGTCCGTAAATCTGCGTGCTTGCGGCGCGCCGTGGCCAGACCCATATTGCTGTTTGACCAGCGCATGGTCGGGCCGGCTGCGGAGCGGCGATCTGGAATGTACGCCTGGAAACTCGTTATGATGCCCTCCAGCGGGAGCGCATTACCAGGTTACTTTCCGGTTTCCTGAGGGGATTTCGAACGCCTGTGCCATGTTGCAATTAACTTCCAGATCTCGCTCTTCCGCACCTGCCGCCGCATCTGCCCCCCGAATGGGCAATGATGAGAACCGCAGCGGGGGTACCAGCGGTCCGGCCACATCCGTGATCGCCAAGGTCAAGCCCAAGACCAAACGCCCCAATCTCTATCGCGTGCTGATCCTCAACGACGATTATACGCCGATGGAATTCGTCGTTCATGTGCTGGAGAAATTCTTCCAGAAGGACGTCGAGGCCGCGACCAAGATCATGCTCCACGTCCATCACCATGGAATAGGCGAATGCGGTATATTCACCTATGAAATCGCCGAGACCAAGGTCACGCAGGTGATGGATTTCGCGCGCAAGCACCAGCATCCCCTGCAATGCGTGATGGAAAAAAAGTAGCGTCGCGCAAATTGCCCCGAAAATGGGAACGGGTTTTGCATTAAAAGCCTTGGTACTGGAGACTTTAGCCCTTGCACCGGCGACATGGATGGCGGCGGACCAGTCTGGCCTACGCCATTCACGGGGCGCGCTGGGGCGGGTTTTCGGATGTATGCTTGCGGTGGTGTTGAAAACGAGTCGCGGGAACCGCTCTTTTGCCGCGAACTTGTGTAACTATATGACAAAGGTTGTTGTTGCCTGACCGGGCAACGGCGATCATGATGGCGGGGGCCACAGAGGACGCGAATGCCGACTTTTTCCCAAAGCCTAGAACAATCCCTGCATCGTGCGCTGGCGATTGCAAACGAGCGTCACCACCAATATGCGACGCTTGAACACCTGCTGTTGTCGCTGATCGATGACTCGGATGCGGCCGCCGTCATGCGCGCCTGCAGCGTCGATCTCGACAAGCTGCGCACCAGTCTCGTCAACTATCTCGAGACCGAATTCGAAAACCTCGTCACGGACGGCGCCGACGACGCCAAGCCGACCGCGGGTTTCCAGCGCGTGATCCAGCGCGCGGTGATCCACGTGCAGTCGTCGGGCCGCGAGGAAGTGACCGGCGCCAACGTGCTGATCGCGATCTTCGCCGAGCGCGAGAGCCACGCCGCCTATTTCCTGCAGGAGCAGGACATGACCCGCTATGACGCGGTCAACTATATCAGCCATGGCATCGCCAAGCGGCCAGGCGTGTCCGAAGCGCGGCCCGTGCGCGGCGTCGACGAGGAGACCGAGACCAAGGGCAACGACGATTCCAAGAAGAAGGGCGAGGCGCTGGAGACGTACTGCGTCAACCTCAACAAGAAGGCGCGCGACGGCAAGATCGATCCGGTGATCGGGCGCAACTCCGAGATCAACCGCGCCATTCAGGTGCTGTGCCGCCGCCAGAAGAACAATCCGCTGTTCGTGGGCGAGGCCGGCGTCGGCAAGACCGCGATCGCGGAAGGACTCGCTAAACGCATTGTCGACAGCGAAGTGCCGGAAGTGCTGGCGGCGGCCACCGTGTTCTCACTCGACATGGGCACCTTGCTCGCGGGCACCCGCTATCGCGGCGATTTCGAGGAGCGGCTGAAGCAGGTCCTCAAAGAGCTCGAGGCGCACCCGAACGCGATTTTGTTCATCGACGAGATCCACACGGTGATCGGCGCCGGCGCCACCTCGGGCGGGGCGATGGACGCCTCCAATCTGCTCAAGCCGGCGCTTGCGTCGGGGACCATTCGCTGCATGGGTTCAACGACCTACAAGGAATACCGCCAGCACTTTGAGAAGGACCGCGCGCTGGTGCGCCGGTTCCAGAAGATCGACATCAACGAGCCGACGGTGGAAGACGCGATCGCGATCCTCAAAGGGCTAAAACCCTATTTCGAGGATTATCACCGGCTGAAATACACCAACGAGGCGATCGAGGCCGCGGTGCAGCTGTCGTCGCGCTACATCCACGACCGCAAGCTGCCGGACAAGGCGATCGACGTGATCGACGAATCCGGCGCGGCGCAAATGTTGGTGGCTGAGAACAAGCGCAAGAAGATCATCGGCATCAAGGAGATCGAGACCACGATCGCGACCATGGCGCGGATTCCGCCCAAAAGCGTGTCGAAGGACGATGCCGAGGTGCTGAAACATCTCGAGCAGACCCTCAAACGCGTGGTGTTCGGCCAGGACAAGGCGATCGACGCGCTGTCGGCCTCGATCAAGCTGGCGCGCGCCGGCCTGCGCGAGCCGGAAAAGCCGATCGGCTGCTATTTGTTCTCAGGACCCACCGGCGTCGGCAAGACCGAGGTCGCAAAGCAGCTCGCGGCGTCGCTCGGCGTCGAGCTGATCCGCTTCGACATGTCGGAATATATGGAGCGGCACACGGTGTCGCGCCTGATCGGCGCGCCTCCGGGCTATGTCGGCTTCGACCAGGGCGGCCTTCTGACCGACGGCGTCGACCAGCATCCGCATTGCGTGGTGCTGCTCGACGAAATCGAGAAGGCGCATCCCGATCTCTACAACGTTCTGCTGCAGATCATGGATCACGGCCGGCTGACCGATCACAACGGCAAGCAGGTCAATTTCCGCAACGTGATCCTGATCATGACCACCAATGCCGGCGCCGCCGACATGGCGCGCGCGGCGTTCGGCTTCACCCGCAGCAAGCGGGAAGGCGACGACCATGAGGCGATCAATCGCCAGTTCGCCCCCGAATTCCGCAACCGGCTGGATGCGATCGTCTCGTTCGCCCATCTCAATGCCGACGTGATCGGCATGGTGGTGGAGAAGTTCGTGCTGCAGCTCGAGGCGCAGCTCGCCGACCGCGACGTCACCATCGAACTGTCGGAGCCGGCGAAAGCCTGGCTGATTCAGCACGGCTATGACGAGCAGATGGGGGCGCGGCCGATGGCACGCGTGATCCAGGAGCACATCAAGAAGCCCTTGGCCGACGAGGTCTTGTTCGGCAAGCTCAAGGGCGGCGGACATGTCCGCGTCGTGCTGGTCAAGGACGAGGCGGCGGGCGAGGCGGCCCAGGAAAAAATCGGCTTCGAATATGTCGAGGGCCCGGTGACGCCGAAGCCGGAGAAACTCCCCGGCACGCGCAAGCGCACGATGCCGCGCAGGCCGAAGCCGCCGGGCGGTCCGAGCGGGGGCTCGAAAGGCCCGGCCTCGCGAGGTCCGCTGGTCAAGGTGTGAGCGGTCGATTTGCCAATCTGGAAGCCGGCGCGTCGCGAGACCGCCGGCTTTTTTGCTGCGCGACGCCTGCCGGCGCGATGAACGCGTGAACTGTCACGGCTCCAGATGCTTGGCCGGCGGAAAGTCGCGCGAATAGACAGGGTTGGCGAGGAAGGCCTCCTTGCCGTAGGTCCAGAACTGACTGACGTCGGGATAGGTCTTGAACACCGAATTGACCAGCCGGCCGTCCTTGCGCGTGACCTTGCGCAAATAGACGTTGCCGACGACGTTGCCGAGATCGTCGAATTTGACCGGCCCTCGCACGGTGTCGACATTGGTCGCTCGAAGCGCGGCCATCAGCGCCGGCTTGTCCTCGACATTGCCGTTGACGGCTTTGATGGCCGCTTCCAGCACGGCGCCGTTCACATAGGTGCTCGCCGCATAAAATCCGGGATCGTAGGAAAATTCCTTGCGGAAGGCCGGCGCAAAGACCTGGTTCGGCTTGGCGTCGAGTTCGGCCGAGTACCAGCAGGTGGTGACGATGCCGAGCGCTTCGTCGCCCATGTTGCGCAGCACCGCTTCGTCGAGCGCGGTCATGCCGCCGATCACCTGCATCTTGTCCTTCAGCCCGAATTCGACGAATTGCCGCAAGAAACGAAAGCCATTCGAGCCGGCAAACCCTAAGAAGATCGCGTCCGCCTTTTTCAGCTGCCCGACATAGCTGCCGTAGTCGGGGACCGTCAGCGGCGGAAATAGTCTTTGGATGACCTCGCCGCCATTGTCCTCGAAGGTGCGCTGGAAGCCGGCGACCATTTCCTGGCCATAGGCGATGTCGTCGGCGATCGTGATGATCTTCTTGTATTTGAGCTCCTTGGCGGCGTATTCGCCGAGCGGGTGCGCGCATTGCGACGACGTCGAGGTCGCGCGCACGAACCAGGGGTTCGGATGCCGCTGCGTCATGTCCTCGGCCGCGGCGACCGAGAGCGTCGGCGTTTGGGTCTGGCGAAGATAGTCGTCGATTGCCAGCGCCTCGAAGGCGGCCAATGGGCCGATCAGGCAATGGACGTTGTTCTTTTCCACCATTTCCTGGGCCTTGGTGCGGGCGGTCGCTGGCACCCCGGCGGTATCGGCCGTCATCAGTTCGACCTTGCGGCCCGACAGCATGTTGTCGCGGTCTTTCAGGAACATCACCAGCGCGCGTTCCATGTCGATGCCCCCCGACGCGAGCGGCCCGGTCTTGACCGTCAACAGGCCGATGCGGATCGGGCCCTGGTCGGCGCGCGCGCGGCGAGGGACGATGACGGGCGAGAGACCGAGTCCCGCAACGCCCGTGACAAATCCACGACGTGAAATTCCCATGATGTTTCTCCCTGACGTTTCCCGTTTCGGCCCTCAGCGGCCGATTGTTGTGATCTATGCTGGCGGCTTTGCGATGATCGGAACCAGAACGTGGCAAAAACCCTTGTCGTCGATATGCAACGTGGTCGTTCCCTCAAACAGACCGCGCGGGCGGTCGCGGGGATCATCGTGCAGGAACGGTCCGCAGCCCAACAGCTCGTTCTTGAAGTTGGAGAGTTTTGCGCCCGTGATCGCCTGCCAACGATAATCCCTGCCGCGAATGCTCAGGGCGATGCGATATCCTTTTGGCACGACGATCGAGGTCGGCCAGATCTCGATGGCGAGATCGACGGGAGCGCCCGGCTGCAACGGCTGCACCTCGTCATGGCTGTGATAGGGCCGGTAAGCCAGCGACAGGGTTTCGTCGAGCTTGCGGTGCGAGGCGCGCAGCCAGCCCTGCGCCACCGGCGTGTGCGGATCGATCGCGCCGACAAACGTCACCTCGCGCATGTCAGCGGAGAAAACCCGGAACACGGCGAACAGGTCGGCGTCCGCGGTCGAGGAGGAAATTCGCAAATTGGCCGCCAGCGGCCCGGTGATCTCGGTGTCTTCCGTCAACGGCTTCGAGACAAAGGTCAGTCCGTCGCCCATCGCCGCGAAACTGATCTCGGCGTTCTCGGCCGGCGGCTGCAGCGAAAGCGTCTGATCCCTGGGGTCGAGGTAGAATTTGGTCCAGGCCGTGGAGGGCAGCGGCCAATCGGCCTCATGCCGCTCGACGAAGCGATCGACATGGCGGACCTGCAACTGCACCTTCGGTTGCCGCGGCCAGTCATTGGCTTCGCCCTTGAGGTAGAAATCGAAGAAGCGTTTCTGCAAACTGCGGCCGTAGTCGGTGTAGAAATGCGTCCAGTGTTCCAGCCCGTGGCACTCCAGCCATTTCTCTTTCGACGCGGCGCGCACAAAACCTTCGAAATTTCCGCGCGGGTGCAGGCCCTGGCCGCCCCAGTTCGCCGCGGACAACAGCGGCACCGTCACCTTGTCCCAATCCGGTGAACGCGCCTTGTGATAATCGTCGTCGAGCGGATGGGCGAGGATGTCGTCGCCGAAACTGCAGCGGTTGCGTGCCAACTCGTCATCCGACAAGGTCTCGTCGCCGCACACCAGCGCGCCCGTGACCGCGCTACGCGGGCCTCTTTCTCCCAGGCCATATTGCACGGTCTTGACCTGCATGTCGTACCAGTTCGCCCAGAAGGTGGAGAGCATGCCGCCATGGTGGGTCATGTCGCGATACCAGTCGGCCGCACCTTCCCAGATGCACATCGCCTTCAGATGCGGCGGCTGCAATGAGGCCACCTGCCACTGGTTGATGCCGTAATAGGAGATGCCATTGAGCCCGACATTGCCATTCGACCAAGGTTGGACGCCGGCCCATTCGATGCATCGATAGAAGTCGCGCGTCTCGCGGGGCGAGAAATGATCGACATATCCCGGCGATCGGCCGGTGCCGCGCGAGTCGACGCGGATGCAGACGTAGCCATCGGGCACCCATTTTTCCGGATCGACCACTTCCCAGTTCTGATATTTGTTGGTCGAGCCATAAGCGACGTCGGGGTGGCCCGCGATCATGGCCTGCCAGGCGCTCGGATATCCCTGCTGAAAGGCGAGACCTTTGGCGTAGGGGCCGTAGGTCAGGAGCACCGGCCATTTCCCTGCCGCCTTGGGGCGGAACACGTCCGCCCGCAACACCAGGCCGTCGTCCATGACGATCCCGGCGTCCCACTCGATGAGCATGTTGTCCTGCTCGACCGCCTCGGCCATTTCCTCAAGCCCTGGTTCTTTTCTGGCGGCAGTGTTCAGTTTTGCAGGCTATTTATCAATCGAAAAATAATAACGGCGTCGCCCTCGGTCGTGTCGCCGGTTACTCGCCCTTCAGCCGCTGGTCGGCATGGACCCGCACCCGTTCGGCGCCGCGGGTGCCCGCGGGCGACAGCCTCAGCAGGCTCAGCACGGCGCCAATCAGCGCAAAGAAGGCGCCGGCCCACAGCGAAATCCGGGTGCCGTCGCTGGGATAGCGCGCCAGGAACAGCGCCACCAGCGCCGCACCCGTGGTCTGCCCCAACAACCGCGCGGTGCCGAGCATGCCGCTGGCGCCGCCGCTGCGCTCGCGCGGCGCGGCCGCGATCATGGTGCGGTTGTTGGGGGTCTGGAACAGGCCAAAGCCAAAGCCGCTCAGCGCCATCCGCCAGATCACATCGACGAGCGGCGGATCGGCCGGCAACAGCGCCAGCGTGGCGAGGCCTATGGCGAACAGCAAAAGCCCGATGCCGCCCAACAGGCCGGCCGGGTAGCGCTCCATCAATCGTCCCGCCAGCGGTGCCGCGAACGCCACCGCGATCGGCCACGGCGTGATCAGAAGGCCCATCTCGACCGCCGAATAGCCAAACCGGTGTTCGAGATAAAAAGGCAGCGCGACGAAGGCCAGCATCTGGCCGCAGAACGAGGCGATCGAGGTGCCGATCGACAGCGCGAAGATCGGAATCCGCAACAGGTCCACCGGCAGCAGCGGCGAAGTCATGTGGGTCTGCCGGCGCGCCAGCAGGACGCCGGCGACGGCGGCGACCGAGAACTCCGACAGCCAGACGAACGGCACCTCGCCATGGCCGACGCTGTCGATGGCCGCGATGCCGACGCCGAAGGCGATCGCGCTCAGCGCCGCACTTTGCCAGTCGAATGCGTGACTGCCGCGCGTGGTGTGCGGCAGGCAGCGCCAGCCCAGCGTGAAGGCGGCGATCCCGATCGGAATATTGATGGCGAACAGCCAGGGCCAGGTTCCGACCGCCAGGATGGCGGCGGCCACCGTCGGCCCGACCGCCGCCGAGATCGCGACCACCAGCGCATTGATGCCGATGCCGCGACCGAGCAAAGCGCGCGGATAGGTGAAGCGCACCAGCGCCGCATTGACGCTCATGATCCCCGCGGCGCCAAACCCCTGCACGATGCGCGCGACGGTCAGCAGCAGTAGCGTGTGCGACAGCGCGCAGAACAGCGAGGCGAGGGTGAACAGCACGAGCCCCGCCAGATAGACCCGGCGATAGCCGATGATTTCGC
This sequence comes from Bradyrhizobium sp., assembly GCF_035484855.1. GTDB lineage: Bacteria > Pseudomonadota > Alphaproteobacteria > Rhizobiales > Xanthobacteraceae > Bradyrhizobium. The sequence continues at coordinate 51,142 of NZ_DATHOP010000095.1, read as the reverse complement.
CGAGCGAGGCCAGCGGCAACAGCGAGATCGTGATCGCGAGCTGATAGCCGTTGACGATCCAGATCGAAAAGGCGGGACTGGCGTCGAGGTCGGTCGCGATCGTGGGCAGCGCGACATTGGCGATGGCGCCGTCGACCACCGCCAGGATGAGCCCGAGCGCAATCGTCAGGATGGCCCAATTGCGCTGCGGCTTGGGCAGGCCATCGGCATGCTCGATGACGGATGATGACATTGGGTAGGCGGCTCCAGTCCTGGCATCGACTGGCTACCGCAATCCCGGACAGGCCGCTACGTGCAACTGCGAGGGGCTGGTGTGGTTCTGGCCAGGCTGGCCCGCTTGATGGGTGTTCCGGAAAGTTTGCTCTCAGCCTTCGCCGAGCAGCTCGTTGATGCGGCGCTGCAGCTGGCGCTTTTTCTTCTCGCTTCTGCGCAGGCGCTCCTCGAGATCGGAGACCGGCAGCTCGTAAGGCTGCTCCGAGGAAAAGGCGACGCCGACGAAGTTGTCGCGCCACCACACCACCTTGGCGAGGAAGGAGCGGCCCTTGCGCGCGATCGTCAGCGACAGCTTCTCTTTCGGCAGCCTGACGACGTTGCTGAATTCGATGTGCGCGCCGTTGTCCGAGATGTTGCGCACCACGCAATCCCGTTTTTCGCCATGCCCGTCGATCTCGGCGACGCCGCCGAAAATCACCTTGTCGCGCGTGCTCTGGCGTCGATCCAGCATCGTTCCACTCCTTGTCAAGAGGGGCACCATACCCCGCTTCATCGCCGGCGAAAGACCGGGGGGGCCGAAATGCCGCGTTAACGTAAACCGATCGACGCCCGAACGATCGGGATTTTGAGGGATTTGAAGGGGAGCGGAGGCCTATGCCGCCGCGGGCCGGCCCGGCCTTGCGCCCTCATAAGCACGCCATCATTGTCTGGAATGACTGGAAAATCTGTCCCCATATCGAGCGCGGCCTTGCGGCAAACAGAACGACGATGCGAACGAGGATAGTCCTGCGTGCCGCGCTTGGCGTCGCGGCAGCGATCATTTTGACGCCCGCCGTGGCGGAGGACACAGCGCCGGCCAAGACCAACGTCGCGCGGCCGAGCGTGGAGGAACTGGCCACGCCCCCGGAGGGCGGTCGCGAAACCGATACCCGCGAGGCGATGTGCCTGATGATCGAATCGGCGGCGCGGGCCAACGATCTGCCGCTGGAATTCTTCGCCCGCGTGATCTGGCAGGAGAGCCGCTTTCAATCCGACGCGGTCGGCCCGCTCACCCGCAACGGGCAGCGCGCGCAGGGCATCGCGCAGTTCATGCCGGGCACCGCCAGCGAGCGGCGGCTGCTCGATCCCTTCGATCCGGTGCAAGCGCTGCCGAAATCGGCGGAATTCTTGAGCGAATTGCGCAGCCAGTTCGGCAATCTCGGACTGGCGGCGGCCGCCTACAATGCCGGCCCGCGCCGGGTGCAGGAATGGCTCGCAGGAACAGGCGCGATGCCGCAGGAGACGCGCAATTACGTCAGCGCGATCACCGGCAGCAGCGTCGACGATTGGGCCAGGGCGGGCATTACAGCGAAAATGCCGGACCGTGCGCCGCATTCGAGTTGCCGCGAATTGATGGCGCTGCTCCGGCGCGCGCCGAACTCCTTCGTCACCGAGCTGGAACAGCATGTGCAACTCGCCGCAGCGAAATTGTGGGGCGTGCAGCTCGCCGCCGGCTTCGACCGCGACAAGGCGCTCGCGATGTATGCCCGCGCCATGTCGCGGTTGCGCGGTGTGATCGGTGACCAGGACCCGAGCCTGCTGAGCTCGATGATGCGCAACCGCGGCACCCGCACCTTCTACCAGGTGCGGATCGGCGCCGACACGCGGCCTGCAGCGGACGATCTCTGCAACCGCATCCGGCGTGCCGGTGGGGCGTGCTTTGTGCTGAAAAACATGCGGGGATGAACAGGCGTGTCGCCTGCGACGAATGGCTGATGCCGGCTGGCAAATGGTGGGTGGGCTGATACTCTTGAGACCAATCAAAAAAACCAGGGAGTAACGGCATGAATTCGCGTACAAGACCGGCCTTGATCGGTTGCCTCGGCATCGTGGCCGCGATGGCGGCCGCGCCGGTTGCGCGCGCGGAGTTTCCGACGCATCCGATCAAGCTCGTCATTCCCTATGCCGCGGGCGGGCCGACGGATATTTTTGGCCGGATGCTGGCCGAATATCTCGGCCGAGACCTCAAGCAGACGGTGATCGTCGAGAACAAGGGCGGTGCGCAAGGCGCCATCGCCGCCGAAATGGTCGCGCGCTCCGATCCCGATGGCTACACGCTGTTCGGCACCTCCGGTTCGGTCATCGTGCTCAATCCCTTGCTGTACAAGAAACTGCCCTACGATCCTGCCAGGGATTTGCGCGTGCTGGCGCTGGTGACGGACGTGCCGGTGGTGCTTTGCGTCAATCCGTCGCTGCCGGTGAAGACGGTCGCCGAATTCGTCGCCTATGCCAAACAAAACCCCGGCAAGCTCAATTTCGGCTCCTCCGGAACCGGGAGCTTTACGCATCTCGCCGCCGAGATGTTCAAGCAGATGGCCGGCATCCAGATGACCCATGTCCCCTACAAGGGGGCGGCTCCGGCGCTGACCGACGTCATGTCGGGCAACATCCAGCTGATGTTTGAATCGGTCTCTACCGCGCTGCCGCTGATACAATCCGGAAAGCTGCGGCCGCTTGGCATCGGCTCTGTACAGCGGCACCCGGCTCTCCCCGATGTTCCGACCATTGCGGAAAGCGGCTACGGCGGATATTTCGTCAGTGTCTGGAACGGACTTGCCGTCCCTGCGGGATTGCCGGATGACGTGACGCGGATCCTGACCGATAGTCTCGATCGGGTGATGAATGACGAAGGTTTTCGGGCGGCGATCGAGAAGGTCGGGTTTACGGCGCTCCGTCCGCGCAGTCCGGCTGACATCGGCGAGTTCATGGCGGCCGAGCGTGTCAGGTGGTCGGGCGTGATAAAATCGCAAAATTTAACATTGGACTGAAACCATGGTGCGAGAGAGTGAAATCCGCGAGGGCGAACTCGCCGTCGAGACGCCGCCGCCGCGCGACGCCGGCCTCGTCTTCATCGGCCGCATCCGCACGCCCTGGACCTCACGGCTGGAGGCCCCGCGGCAGGGGCGTCATGACGGCCCGGTCTGCCGGCTCGAAATCTTCGAGCCCTGGGTGCCGGCGCTGAAGGGCGTCGATTTCTACTCGAACCTCGAAGTGATTTACTGGCTGCACCTGTCGCGCCGCGATCTGGTGCTGCAGTCACCGAAGAACAACAAGTCGACGCGCGGCACGTTCTCGCTGCGCTCCCCGGTGCGGCCGAATCCGATCGGCACCTCGATCGTCAAGCTGGTCGGGATCGAAGGCTCGACGGTATTGGTGCGCGGGCTCGATTGCCTCGACGAGACGCCGCTGCTCGACCTGAAACCGGATCGCTGCGAATTCACCCCGCTGGCGCCGCCGCAAGCCGGCGATTTCGAGACGGAGTGAGGACCCCCTCCGTCATTGCGAGGAGCGAAGCGACGAAGCAATCCATGGACCCGCAAAGAAAGAATGGATTGCTTCGCTTCGCTCGCAATGACGGTGGTATGTGACGCAACTACCCTAGCGCCGCCTTCAGCTTCGCCGCATTCGCTTCCAGCACCTTGCCGTCTTCCTTCCGGCTCGCCGGCGCCAACAGCGGCGTGCCTTCGTGGCGCGGCATCACGTGCAAGTGCAAATGAAACACCACCTGTCCGCCGGCGGGTTCGTTGAATTGCTGGATGGTGATGCCGTCCGCGTCGAAAGCCTTCATCGCGGCCGCTGCGATCTTGTGGGCGGCGCGCGCGACATGGGCGTAGTCGTCGGGCGAAATATCCAGGATGTTGCGGGCAGGCGCCTTCGGAATCACCAGCGTATGGCCGGGACAGCGCGGCATGATGTCGAGGAAGGCCAGCACATGGTCGTCCTCATAGACCTTGTAGCTCGGGAATTCGCCGCGCAGGATCTTTGCGAAGGGGTTTTGCGGATCGTAGGCAGGCATGGCGGCTCCCGAATGTTTTCTTGGCTCAGGACGGTTCGTCAGTCTTGCGGAACGGGCCGTGCTCGGCAAGCTCGCGTCCGGCTTCCGCCACATAGGCGCGCTCGCGCCTGAGATAGTCCGAGATCGCGCGGCGCAGATCGGGGTCGGCGATGTAATGCGCCGAATAAGTGGTTTGCGGCAGATAGCCGCGCGCGATCTTGTGTTCGCCTTGCGCGCCGGCCTCGACCGTCTTCAGGCCGCGCCGAATGGCGAAATCGATCGCCTGGTAATAGCAGACCTCGAAATGCAGGAACGGATGATGCTCGATCGCGCCCCAGTTGCGGCCGAACAGCGTATCGGAGCCGATGAAATTGATAGCGCCGGCGATCCAGCGCCCGTTGCGCCTGGCCATGACCAGCAGCACGTCCTTGGCCATGCTCTCGCCGATCAGCGAGAAGAACGTGCGCGTGAGATACGGCCGGCCCCATTTGCGTGAGCCGGTCTCCATGTAAAAGGCAAAAAAGGCGTCCCAGGCATCCTCCGTGATGTCGCTGCCGGTGAGCGCGTGGATCGTGATGCCGTTCGCCACCGCCTCGCGCCGCTCGCGCTTGATCGCCTTGCGGTGGCGCGAGTTCAGGGTGGCGAGGAAATCGTCAAAGCTGCCAAATCCCAGGTTGTGCCAGTGGAATTGCTGATCGGTGCGCTGCAGGAAGCCGTGGGTGGCGAGGAATTTCCATTCGGCTTCGGGCGCAAAGGTCACATGAACAGATGATGCCTTGGTCGCCTCGCACAGCGCCACCAGTCCAGCGGCGAGCATGGTGCCGACGCGCTCGCGGTCCATGCCATCGCGGATCAAAAGGCGTGGGCCGGTTGCGGGGGTAAAGGGAACCGAAGCCTGCAGCTTTGGATAATAGCGGCCGCCGGCGCGCTCATAGGCATCGGCCCAGCCGCGGTCGAACACGTATTCGCCTTGCGAATGCGATTTCAGAAAGCAGGGCACGAGTCCGACGATCTCGCCGTCGAGCCGGGAGAGGAGATGCCGCGGCCCCCATCCGGTCCGCGCCACGGCCGAGCCTGAGGCTTCCAGGCTTGAGAAAAATGCATGGGAAACAAAGGGGTTATAAGGTGCTTTTGATCCAGCGCAGGAAACGTCCGCGGTATCGGATGAAGCAAGCCGGTCGAGGCCGTGGATGCTGTCTGCTGGCACCGCCGGATTGGCGCAGGCATCCCAATCCGCAGCCGGTACCTGGCTGACGGATGAGACGGCCTCGAGCGTTATTTCGGATGAATCCATCGACGATTTGTACCGGTCACGCGTTACGGTCGGCCATTGGCCACGCATCCGATGACGAATGCAAAGGATGACGAATGCGTTGAACCAATGCAAAGATCGTGCATTGCAGCGATGACTTCAAGGGCGTGCGCAGGTACCTCAGGTTCCCGGCACAAACCCTTCAAAGATCATCTGATCCGTGTAGCGGGCGGAGCGGGCGCGCTGCTCGGGCGTGCGCACCGTCCACGTCAATAGCGGCAGGCCGAACAAATTGCGGGCGATCCAGGGCGCTACGGCGGGCAACTCGTCGACCCAATAGGCAACAAAATGCGGCCGGGTGCGGAAGGCGTGGCGCAGATGGGTCATGCCCTGGCGCTGGGCGGGCGTCGCCTCCGGCCAATCGGCCGCATCATAGGTGCTTTCAGCGACGATGCCGCGCGGCAGCGCCGGCATGATTTCGCGCAACGCCAGCACCTGATCCGGGTCGAACGACATGCCGACCGCCGGCCCTGAATAGGATGCGAGCACCTCGGCCATCCGCTTCACCAGCCTGCGGTCGCCGTCGAAATGGCTTTTCATCTCGATCACCAGCGGCACGCGGCCTGCGACCAGCGCGCAGAGATCGGCCAGCGACATCATCCGCTCCTCGGTGTCCTTGAATTTGACCGCTTTGAGCTCGGCCGCCGTCTTTTCCTTGAGCGCGCCGCTCGCCTCGGTGAGGCGGCCGAGTTCGTCGTCATGATGCACCATCGCCTCGCCATCGGCGGTGAGCTGGATGTCGCATTCGATGCCGAAACGGCCGGCGATCGCGGCCTGCGCCGCACCCGGCATGTTCTCGATGATGCCGCGGGCGCGATCGTGCAGGCCGCGATGGGCCACCGGCCGAGCCGTCAGCCAGGCGGGTGCGCGCATGCGGCGCGCTCCGCTTCAGGAAACCTCGAATATCCCTTCGACCTCGACCGCGGCATCGGCGGGCAGGGAGGCGACACCGACGGTGGTGCGGGCATGGCGGCCCTTGTCCCCGAAGGCCGCGACCATCAAATCGGATGCGCCGTTCAGCACTTTCGGTCCCTCGAGAAAATCCGGTGCCGAATTGACAAAGCCGCCGAGCCGGACCACGCGTACCACCTTGTCGAGGTCGCCCAAGGCTGCCTTGACCTGCGCCAACAGGTTGATGGCGCAACCGCGCGCGGCGGCGTTGCCTTGTTCGGTGGTGACGCCGGCCCCTAACTTGCCCTTGGCGATCAGCTTGCCCTGTGGGTCGAAGCAAACCTGCCCCGAGACAAACAGCAGGTTTCCCGAGCGCACGAAACCGACATAGTTCGCCACCGGGCTTGGCGCCTGATGCAGGACCACGCCTTCTGCCGCCAGTTTCTGCTCGACCGTACCCGCCATGTTTCGTCCCCGTTTGATGTAAGCGCCCGAGCGATATCCGATCGGGAACGCTTTGTTTCGCGCATCGCGACGGCACATGCAAGAGAGCGCGGCTCGGCACTGAAATGCCAAAAAACAGGGCTTGCGGTCGGCCGATTCCTACTTTTTCGTGAAGCGGACCTAGTTGCGGCGCAATAGCGCGATGAATAAGGTCGGGATTCACAGCGCATTTCACAGGGAAGACACATGGTGAGCCGGTTTCGGATTCCGCATTCCCGATTGGTGCTGCTGGCGATCGCCGCCGTCGCCGCGGGATGGGGGATGGCCGCAGGGCAGGCGAGGGCCGCTGCGACCACCGCGTTCCTGCCGCATCAGGCGCTCTACGACCTCAGCCTGGTCAAGTCGCGCGGTTCGGCCTCGATCGACAGCGCGCGCGGGCGCATCCTCTATAATTTCTCCGGCAGTCCTTGCGAGGGCTATACTTCCGAATTCCGCCAGGTCTCGGAACTGAGCAGCGGCGAGGGCAGCGTGACGCTGAGCGACCTGCGCTCGACCTCGTGGGAAGATGCCGACGGCAAGAGCTATCGTTTCAAGGTCGACTCCCGCATGAACGATACCGATTCCAGTTCGGTCGACGGGATCGCCGAGCGCGACGGCGACCACATCACCGTCAAGCTGAAGCAGCCGGAAGCCAAGACGTTTACCCTCGACGGCTCAACCGTGTTTCCGACCGAGCAGATCCGGCGCATCATCGCAGCCGCCAGGGAAGGAAAATCCTTGCTCGAACTGACGGTCTTCGACGGCTCCGACAATGGCGAGAAGGTCTATTACACGATGAGCGTGATCGGCCAGCCGATCCCCGGCGACCGGACCACGCCCTCGCCCGATCCCTCCACCACCAACGACCAGATGAAATCGCTGACGCGCTGGCCGGTCACGGTGACCTACTACGATCGCGACGCCAAGGCCACGGACGGCGAGCAGACGCCGATCTATGCGATGTCGTTCGAGCTGTTCGAGAACGGCGTCTCCCGCGCGCTGGTGCTCGACTATAATGATTTCGTGGTGTCGGGCGCGCTCGGCAAGTTCGACGTCAAGGACGCCAAGCCGTGTAAGTGACGGCGCGGACGTAGTCCGCGCTGTCATTGCGAGCCAACGGGTCGGCGCCAAGCGCCGCCCGATGACAGGCTCCGCGAAGCAATCCATAGCTGCTGCGGAGACGAAGAAGCGTGGATTGCTTCGTCGCAAGGGCTCCTCGCAATGACGGTGGTGGCTGCACTACTCCGCCTTCTCCGGCCCCTCATAGGAGATCCCCCGGATCACGGCGGCCTGGCCGAACTTCTTGCGCAAATCGTCGATCGCGCGTTCGGCGTGGGCCGAGCGGCGGTCGAGCATATCGGTGTCGTCGGCTTGCGAACCCGGCCGCAGCGCGCTGACGCCGGCGCCCATCAGGCGGAACGACGTGCCGTCGATTTCCTTGGCCAACATTTCCCGGGTGATGGCGAAGATCTTCGCCGCCAATTGCGTCGGCGCCTGGATCGATTGCGAGCGGGTACGCTGCCTGAAATCGGCGGTCTTCAGTTTCAGCGTAATGGTCGAGCCCGAAAGTTCGCCGCTCTTCAGCCGCGCCGATACTTTCTCCGACAGCCGCCACAGCATCCGCTCCAGCGTGGCAAAATCGCGGATGTCGTTTTCAAAGGTGGTCTCGCTTGAAATGGTCTTGGCGCCGCGATCGGGCACCACGCGGCGATCGTCGATGCCGCGCGCCAGCCGCCACAGCCTGCGCCCTTCGCCGGCAAATTGCTTCATCAACTCGATTTCGTCGGCGCGCTGCAGGTCGGCGATGGTACGAAAGCCGCGCTGGATCAGCCTTTCCTGGGTCGCCGGTCCGACGCCGAAGATAAAGCCGACCGGCTTTTCGGCGAGCATCGCGCAGGCTTGCTCCTGGTCCAGCGCCGCAAACCCGCGCGGCTTGTCGAGGTCGGAAGCGATCTTGGCGAGGAATTTGTTGCAGGACAGGCCGACCGATACCGTGATGCCGATTCCGCGCTCGACCTCGCGGGCAAACCGCGCCAATACCTTGGCCGGGATCATGCCATGCACGCGCTGGGTGCCGGCCAGATCGAGAAAGGCCTCGTCGATCGAGAGCGGCTCGACCAGCGGCGTCAGCGCCTGCATGGCGTGGCGCACCTCGCGGCCGACCCGGACATATTTTGCCATGTCGGGCCGGATCACGGCGGCCTGCGGGCACAGCGCTAAGGCCTTGAACATCGGCATCGCCGAGCGCACCCCAAAAGTGCGGGCGATGTAGCAGGCGGCCGAGACCACGCCGCGCTTGCCGCCGCCGATGATGACGGGCTTGTCGGCGATATCTGGGTTGTCGCGCTTTTCGACGGTGGCGTAGAAGGCGTCGCAGTCGATATGGGCAAGCGTCAGCGAGGGCAGTGCGTGGTGCCGAACCAGCCGGGGCGAGCCGCATTCGCGGCATCGCCGCACCGTGAAGTCCAGATCATGGAGGCAGTCCCGGCAGAAGCAGGTCGGTCCCTCCACGGCTGGCGCGGTAGCGTTCACGGCACATCGCGCTCCCATTTCGGATCGTTCAGGGCCTGATGCGCGGCCGCGATGTTGGTCGGATGAAGTTGCGAGACGCTCGCAAAGGCTTTCACGGTTGCGTCATCCCGCATCACGAAGTCCAGCACGCTGGCGAGAAAGCGCGGGTCGGCGGCGGCATGACGCAGCGTCTCCGGACCCAACCCGCTTTCGGCCAGGAACAATCCCAGCCGCTCGGCGTCGCCGGCAATGAAGGAAAGCGCCTGAACCGCAACGATTTCAGCAACTTCCCGGGGGTTTCGAACAGGCTTCTTCAAGCGCGATATTTGCCTTTCGCTAACTTATGGTCTCTATTTTGGGAGCCATCATGCCCGAGTCTGCGGAATGTGTTCAAGCAAGTGGAAACCACTTCGCACAAAGATGGCATGCGAGCTTAACGGGTTAGAGCGAATCTGGCGCTAGTTTGAATTCACTTTTTGACACGCCCGATGACGGCGCCGATGCGCCGCATTCCGGGCCTATAGCTTGCGGAGGGGAGGGACGGGATGGCGAAAACCGTCCTGATCGTGGAGGACAACGAGCTGAACATGAAGCTCTTTCGCGATCTGTTGGAAGCGCACGGCTACAAGACCTCCGGCACCTCCAACGGTTTCGAGGCGCTCGACCTCGTGCGCAAGCTGCGTCCCGATCTGATCCTGATGGATATCCAGCTCCCGCAGGTGTCCGGCCTTGAGGTGACGCGCTGGATCAAGGACGATCCGGAGCTGCGCTCGATCCCGGTGGTGGCCGTCACCGCATTTGCCATGAAAGGTGACGAGGAACGCATCCGCGAGGGCGGCTGCGAGGCGTATTTGTCGAAGCCGATCTCGGTCGGCAAATTCATTGAAACGGTCCGACGGTTTATCGGGTAAGGGGAATTTCGATGTCCGCGCGCATTCTGGTCGTCGATGATGTCGCTGCCAACGTCAGGCTGTTGGAGGCACGGCTGTCGGCCGAGTATTTCGATGTGCTGACGGCGTCCAACGGCGCGGAGGCGCTTTCGATCTGCGCCCGCGCCGAATGCGATATCATCCTGCTCGACGTGATGATGCCGGACATGGACGGTTTCGAAGTTTGCCGCCGGCTGAAATCCAATCCGGCGACCCATTTCATTCCGGTGGTGATGGTCACCGCACTCGACAGCCCGGCCGACCGCGTGCGCGGGCTCGAGGCCGGCGCCGACGATTTCCTGACCAAGCCGGTGTCCGACATCGTGCTGATCGCGCGGGTGCGCTCGCTGACGCGGCTGAAGATGATGACCGACGAGCTGCGGATGCGCGCGATCACCTCGCTCGAGATCGGCGTGCAGGCGCCGGAGCGCAGTGCGGTGGCCGATACCGGACGGGGCGGCCGCATCCTTCTGGTCGACGACCGGCCGTCGTCCTATGAACGGCTGGCGCCGGTGCTCGCCACCGAGCACACCGTCGACGTCGAGACCAATCCGGCCGAAGCGGTGTTTCACGCCGCCGACGGCAATTACGATCTCTTGATCGTCTCGCTCGGGCTCGACAATTTCGACGGCCTCCGGCTATGCAGCCAGGCGCGCTCGCTGGAGCGAACCCGCCAGGTGCCGATCCTCGCCATTGCCGATGCCGACAACAATGCCCGCCTGCTGCGCGGGCTCGAGATCGGCGTCAACGATTACCTGTTGCGCCCGGTCGACAAGAACGAATTACTGGCACGGGCCCGCACCCAGATCCGCAAGCGCCGCTACACCGACCATCTGCGCGACAACGTGCAGAACTCGATCGAGATGGCGATCACCGACGCGCTGACCGGCCTGCATAACCGCCGCTACATGGAAAGCCATCTCGGCACGCTCGCCGAACAGGCCGCGAGCCGGGGCAAGCCGCTGGCGCTGATGATGCTCGACATCGACTTCTTCAAGTCGATCAACGACAGTTACGGCCACGACGCCGGCGACGACGTGCTGCGCGAATTCGCCGTCCGGGTCCGCAAATCGATCCGCGGCATCGATCTCGCCTGCCGCTACGGAGGCGAGGAATTCGTCATCGTGATGCCGGAAACCGACCTGCATGTCGCTGGCATGGTGGCGGAACGGCTGCGCCGCTCGATCGCCGGCGAGCCGTTTTCGGTCAACAAGGGAGCCAAACGCATCGAGGTCACGATCTCGATCGGGCTCTCGACGCTGGAGCTGAAGGGCGAATCGGTCGCCGACGTGCTCAAGCGCGCCGACACCGCGCTCTACCGCGCCAAGCATGACGGCCGCAACCGCGTGGTGGCGCAGGCGGCTTAATCCGCCCTTCCTGCCCAAAGCTTGATGAATTCAGGTCCGGGCTGAGGCTTTTGTGGCCGGACAACAAAAATATCGAAAACAACCCCATGCAAAGTAGCCGATGGCGGCCCCCTTGCTGGAAAGAAGTCTGTAACGGCCACCTTTTTCACCCCGCATCGGCCCGGCGTAGGGGTCCCCGCTTTCGCGGAGACGACGTCGAAATGCGGTCGCCAACCTCGACCCCCGCATTCCTGAGCAATACGATGGCCGCCTGCTTCGCGGCGACTGCCATCGACGGATCGTTGTGAACGAGATCGGCGGCGATCGCGCCATCGACCAGAAGCTGCAGCTGCGTCGCAACGCGGTCCGGGTCGGTGGCACCGATCTGCCTGAGCAGCTCGCGGAAGCGGGCGCGGCGGCCGTCCTTGAAGGCGGTCGCGATCTTGCGCACCGCGTGATCCTCCGCGCCGAGCTCGGTCACCGCATTGACGAACGGACAACCGCGAAAATCTTTTGCCCCAAAGCGCCGCTCCAGCGCATCGAAGGTGCCGATGATCTGTTCGACCGGCGGCTTGTCGGAGGGCGGCAGGGTGACGGACCGGCGCGCGAGGTAGGCCTTGATCAACTCTTCCTTGGAGGGAAAGTGGTTGTAGAGCGTGCGCTTGGAGATGCCGATCTCGGCGGCGACCGTATCGACGCCGATGGCGCGAATGCCGTGCAGATAGAACAGCCGGTCGGCGGTATCGAGAATCCGCTGCTTCATGTCGGGTTTTACGGGTGACGGCATGATTACACAGACCTGTGTTATTCGGGCTTGACAAGGCCGGCGGCTTTACCTTAGTTACACAGATCGGTGTAATCAAGCTCGATTCCGACAGCAGGCCTAAGGCTTTCGAGCCAGCCTTGGCAACGGAGAACAAAAAATGACCCTGCTGCGAACGCTTCGTCCCGCGCTTCCGATCCTGATCGGCGCCTCGCTGATGCTGTCCCTGAGCATGGGCCTGCGCCAGAGCCTCGGCATCTTCCTGCAACCCCTGACCCACGACGTCGGGATCTCGGTCTCCGATTTCACCCTGGCGATTGCCGTGCAAAATCTCGCCTGGGGTTTCCTGCAACCGTTCGCCGGTGCGCTGACGGTCCGCTACGGCTTTCGCCCTATCATGATGGTGGGCGCGCTACTCTACATCGCGGGCCTGGTCATGATGGCCGGCGCGCAGGGTCTTCTCGGCGTCATGCTGGGCGCCGGGGTGTTGATCGGGATGTCGCTGGCCTGCACGGCGGCAGCGATCGCGATGTCGGTTGCGGCGCGCGCGGTGCCTGCCGGCGTGCGCAGCACGGTGCTCGGCATCGTCTCGGCGGCGGGTTCACTTGGGGCGCTGTTGTCGGCGCCGATCGGGCAGGTGCTCAATCAGGATTTCGGCTGGCGGACCGGCCTCGCAGGCTTCGTCGTGCTGTCGGTGGCGCTATTGCCGGCGGCCTGGTTCGCGGGCCGGGTCGACAGGGTGCCGTTGCCGCCGCGCGCGCCCGACCAGATCGCCGATACGTCGGCCGCCGTGGCCGCCAAAATCGCCTTCGGCAACGCCTCCTTCGTGGTGATGACCTGCGCCTATTTCGTCTGCGGCATGCAGCTTGTCTTCATCACCACGCATCTGCCGTCCTATCTCGCCATCTGCGGCATGGACCCGATGCTGAGCGCGCAGACGCTCGGCGTGATCGGCGGCTTCAACGTGCTCGGCAGCCTGTTCTTCGGCTGGGCCGGCCAGCGCTGGAACAAGCTGGCGCTGCTCGGCGGCATCTACGTGTTCCGCTCGCTGGCGCTGGCCTGGTACTTCATGCTGCCGCCGACGCCGGAAACCACGCTGTTGTTCGGCGCGATGATGGGCTTCCTTTGGCTCGGCGTCGGCCCGCTCGTGGCGGGCGCGGTCGCCGAACTGTTCGGGCTGCAATGGCAGGCGATGATCCAGGGGCTCGCCTTCATCAGCCACCAGCTCGGCAGCTTTATAGGCGCATACGGAGGAGGCCTGATCTACGACGCGCTCGGTTCCTACGATCTGGCCTGGCGGATCGGGGTCTCGCTGGGGCTCGCGGCCGGCATCATCCAGGTCGCGTTCGCGCTCATAAAACCGTCGGCGCCGCCGATGCTGAAGACCGCCTGAGACGTCGCCTGCGTTCCCCGGATGCGGCGCAGCGCGCCGCACTTGCGGCGTGGTGCGCTGCTGATCCGGGGTCCAATGCTGCGTCGATGGGTCCCGGTTCTGCGGCGCGTCGTGAAGAACGCTGCGCCGCGTCCGGGACACGGTATCGGCGCAAATGAAAACGGGGCCGTAAAGGCCCCGTTCAAGTCAGTAACGTCCGCGATTTTACTTGATCTTGGATTCGCGGAATTCGACGTGCTTGCGCGCGACCGGATCGTACTTCTTCTTGACCAGCTTGTCGGTCATGGTGCGCGAATTCTTCTTGGCGACGTAATAGAAGCCGGTGTCCGCCGAGGAAACGAGCTTGACCTTGATGGTGACCGCTTTGGCCATGTGAGGACCTCAAAAATCCGGGAAAATTGGGCGCCGGCCGGACCGGCCTGCATTTGCCGCGCAACCTAGCCTCTGACAGTCCAAAGTCAAGGTTTTGAGTTCAAATAACCGCGCGATTTCCGAGGATTGAGGCTGAAAACAAGGTGGTTTTCAGCCTTGCGCCGGCCGGCCTTCAGCGTCGACGGAACCCGTGTTAGAGCGTTTGGCAATCACGCTGCGGCGGCAAGTGCGGGCGTGCCGCTGTTTGCGCTACAAAAACGGGCAAGGGAGAGACGTCATGGGCTTTTACGAAAAGAGCGCGGTCAAAATCCATTTTGAAGAGGCCGGTTCCGGCTTCCCGTTGCTGCTGATCGCGGGCGGGGGACTGAATTCGACGATCGCGGGCATCACCGGCACCTATCCGCCCTTCAAGGCGTTCGAGGAGTTCAAGAACGAGTACCGCTGCATCGCCTTCGACCTGCGCAACGCCAACCCCGGCCAGTCCACAGGCCCGCTCGAGCTCGATCGTCCCTGGGATTCGCACACCGATGACCAGCTCAGCCTGATGGACCATCTCGGCATCGACAAGTTCATGGTCATGGGATTCTGCATCGGCGGACCCCTGATCTGGAACCTGCTGCGGCGGGCGCAGAATCGCATCGTCGCGGCGGTGCTGGCGCAGCCGAGCGGGTCGCGTCCGGAGATGCGCGACCTGTTCTACGACAACAACATGAAGGGATGGGCGCCGGACCTCGTCAAACGCCGGCCCGACCTCACGATGGAGATGGCCGAGAAATTCCTGACCCGGATGTATCGCACCAACCCCGATTTCGTCTTCACGGTGACGCGCGACTTCGTGCGCAACTGCCAGACGCCGGTCCTGATCCTGCCCGACGATGTTCCCGCGCATCCCTACGCGGTCGCGATGGAAACGGCGATGCTCGCGCCGAACGCGGAAGTCAGCCTGTTCCCGTGGAAGGAGCCCAAGGAACGGATCCCGCTGGTGGTGCGACAGATCCGTTCCTTCCTGCGGGCGCACCGTCCGGCCTAGGCTTCGAAGAAGCGGTTCTTCGGCCGCGGCAGGCCGAGGTTCTCGCGCAAGGTCTTGCCCTCGTACTCCCGGCGGAAGATTTCGCGCTTCTGCAGCTCAGGCACGACCTTGTCGACGAAATCGTCGAGGCCCGCGGGCAGGAACGGGAACATGATATTAAAACCGTCGCAGCCGCGGCTGGTCAGCCATTCCTCCATCTGGTCGGCGATGGTTGAGGCCGTGCCGACGAACGACAGCCCGCCATAGCCGCCGACGCGCTGCGCCAGCTGACGCACCGTCAGCTTGTCGCGCGCGGCGGCATCGACCAGGCGCTGGCGGCCGCTCTTGCTCGCATTGGTTTCCGGGATCGGCGGCAATTGTCCGTCGGGATCAAAGCTGGAGGCGTCGGTGCCGAGCTGCACCGAGAGCGAAGCGATCGCGCTGTCGTAATGCACGCGGCTGTCGAGCAGCGCGCGCTTTTCCTTGGCCTCCTCGACGCTGTCGCCGACCACGACGAAGGCGCCGGGCAGGATTTTCAGATGCTCGGGGTTGCGGCCGACCTTTTCCATCCGGTCCTTGATGTCCGCATAGAATTTTTGGCCGTCGGCAAGAGGTCCGCCGCCGGTGAACACGGCCTCCGCCGTCTCCGCCGCGAGCTGCCGGCCGTCGTCGGACGCGCCGGCCTGGACGATAACGGGCCAGCCCTGCACCGGGCGGGCGATGTTGAGCGGGCCGCGCACCTTCAGATATTTGCCCTTGTGGTCGAGCACATGCATCTTGGCGGGATCGAAATAAAGCCCGGCTTCGACGTCCCGCACAAACGCGTCGTCAGCAAAGGAATCCCACAGGCCGGTGACGACGTCATAGAACTCGCGCGCGCGCCTGTAGCGCTCGGCATGCTCCATGTGATCGTCCATGCCGAAATTCAGCGCCGCGTCCGGGTTTGAGGTGGTGACGATGTTCCACCCGGCACGGCCGCCGCTGATATGGTCGAGCGAAGCAAAGCGGCGGGCGACATGATAGGGCGCGTCGAACGTGGTCGAGCCGGTCGCGATCAGGCCGATGTGTTCGGTCGCGCCCGCCAGCGCCGACAACAGCGTGAACGGCTCGAACGAAGTCACGGTGTGGCTGCGTTTCAAGGCGTTGACCGGCATGTTGAGCACGGCCAGATGGTCGGCCATGAAGAAGGCGTCGAATTTTCCCGCCTCCAGTTTTTGGATCAGCTGCTTGATATGGCCAAAATTGAAATTGGCGTCCGGCCAGGCGCCGGGATAACGCCAGGCGCCGGTGTGGATAGAGACCGGCCGCATGAAGGCGCCGAGCCTGAGTTGACGCTTTGCCATGAATTCGTTTCCGCGGTGATGTTGTCGAAAACACATAGGCACAGAGTGCACTTGTGCCATCGCTCAGTTTACGAATAATTATTCTGTTTTTTGGTCTCCATCGAGAAAAATGCATTGAATTCTGACTAGACAACCGATTCCATGAAACCGGTCGCTTCCAGGCACTCTGACCTCATCCTGAGGAGCAAGCCATCGCCCCTTAGGGCGAAGGCTTGCGTCTCGAAGGATGGCGGCTTGGACGACCGTCGCCCGCGGCCATCCTTCGAGACGCATCGCTTCGCGATGCTCCTCAGGATGAGGTTCGGGGACGATGCCGATCGCTTGTAAGGAGGGCACTATGATCAAGAAAATCAGGCATCTCGATAAGAAAGGTATTATCCACGCCGGTTTGCTCGACGCAATCAAAGCCAAGCCTATTAAGAAAATCTACTACGGTGAGTTTGGCGCTAGAACGCAAACTGGCCCACGTGGACCCAGTAAACAGGTTTTGGATTTAATCGCAGACGAAGAGAAGGCAGCTGGGAAACCAGATATCACTGTGATTTTGGTCAGGAGAAACACTGGTTACCCAGGACAAATCGACGGAAAAGAAACGAAAAAGCCCACGGATGCTCAAAAGCGAAGAGCTCACGAAAAAATGCAAGAAGCCATCGACGCATATAACCCCGGTGCTCGAAACCCGTTCTAGTCAAAACGCACCTTACGCCAGCACATCCTTCTGCATCTTGCCGCCGTAAAAATGGAAAAACGGCACCGGCGCGTCGTGCTTGAGTGGGCCGGTGGCGAGGCGTCGCTCCAGTTCACCCAGGACATTCTTGGTCATGGGATGCAGATCAGCCAGCGGCTTTGAGCCGATCTCGACCCAGACCAGTTCGATCAGTTCGGCATCGGGATGGATCACGCCCTCGACGCGATGGGTGATCGCGGAGGCGTCGGCCGTGAAGAAGCGCGTATCGAAGCGGCGGACGCGGCCGGGCGGGGTGATGGCGCGTGCGATCAGGAACAACCCGGACGGATCGGGCAAAAGCCCGGCCTCGGTGAACGGTTTCCAGGCGCCTTCCAGCTTCGGGGTGGCCCCACTGCTCTTGCGCCCGAGGCAGAGGCCGGTTTCCTCGCAGGCCTCGCGGATCGCGGCAACCGCCAGCGATTTCGCGCGCGAGGCCGAAATCTTCGGGCTGCCCTTCAGGAGGTTTCCTTCCAGCGCCTGCGGAATCGGCGCCGCGACGGGGACGCGGTTGTCTGATTTGTCGACCCGGCCGCCGGGAAAGACGAATTTGCCGGGCATGAACACCACCTTGTCGTGGCGCTTGCCGACCAGAACCTTTGGAATGGAGGCGGTGCGGTCGACCAGGATCAACGTGGCGGCGTCGACCGGACGGCGATAGGGATGATGATCGGCCTCTTTTTCTTCCTTCTTGGCTTCGGTCGAGGCATTGGCGGCGTCAGTCATTCCATCCCCACTTGTTCTTGTTCTCGTTCAATCAGACCGGTGGAATATCATCGGTAGCATTCTCGTCAAAGCCGTGCATGCGCAGCGCCCACTGGATGCCGACCACGGCGCCCTTCACCGGTTGCAAGAGCACAAGCGATAAAATCAGCGTCATCGGCAAATAGATCTCCAATTGCAGCGCTACCGGCGGCGAATAATTGGTCTCGATCAGGAGCGCCAGGGGCACCACGAGGTGGCCGACGATGACGATGACGAGGTAGGCCGGCAGATCGTCGGCGCGGTGCGGCGTGAAGTCGAGCCCGCAGACGCTGCAATTGTTGTCGACTTTCAGGAAGGCGCGGAACAGCTTTCCCTCGCCGCAGCGCGGGCAGCGGCCACGAAAGCCGCGCTTCAACGCGGTCCAGACGTCGCGCTTCTCGATCACACCGGTTTCCCGAGTCCAGACGGTCGGACGTGCGCTCAAGGTTTCCATGATTTGCCTTTCTTCGACTTGCCGGGCTTGCTTTTGCCCGGCCGGCGATCCTTCTTGCTCGGGCTCCGGCCGGGATGGGCCTTCGGCTGCGCCCTGGCAACATCTGGACGCCTGCGCCCGCGCGAGGGCACGCTGCCCTCCGACAGCAGTTCGAACCGCAATGCACCGGCCACGGGGGCAGCTTCTACCAGACGGACATCGACCACGTCCCCCAGCCGGTGCATGGCACCGCTGCGCGAGCCGACCAGCGCATGGCGCGTCTCGTCATAGTTGAAATATTCGCTACCCAGCGTGCGGATCGGGATCAGGCCGTCGGCGCCGGTGTCGGCGAGCTTGACGAACAGGCCGGCGCGGGTGACGCCGGAGATGCGGCCCTGAAAGGTCGCGCCGATGCGGTCGGCGAGGAAATGCGCGATCAGCCGGTCAGCGGTCTCGCGCTCCGCCTTCATGGCGCGGCGCTCGGTCAGCGAAATCTGCGCCGCGATTTCGCTCAGCGTTTCCACCGTTTCCGTCTCCGGCAGCGCGCCTTCGCCGAGCCCAAGGCCGCGGATCAACGCGCGGTGCACGATCAGGTCCGCGTATCGCCTGATGGGCGAAGTGAAATGAGCGTAACGCCGCAGGTTCAGGCCGAAATGGCCATAATTCTCGGCGGCGTATTCTGCCTGGGCCTGGCTGCGCAACACCACTTCATTCACCAGCGGTTCGGAATCGTGTCCCTTGACCTGCGCCAGCACGCGATTGAACAGCGCAGGCCGGAGCGCGCCGCTTTTCGCAAAGGGCATGTCGAGCGTCTTCAGGAATTCCTGCAAGGCGTGAACCTTCTCCAGCGTCGGTTCATCGTGCACCCGGTAAATAAGCGGCAGCGCCTTCTTTTCAAGCATTTCGGCGGCCGCGACATTGGCCAGGATCATGAATTCTTCGATCAGTTTGTGCGCATCCAGCCGCTCAGGCACGATGACGCGGTCGACCGTGCCGTCGGGTTTCAGGAGGATCTTGCGCTCGGGAATGTCGAGATCGAGCGGATCGCGCTCGTCGCGCGCGCGTTTGACGATCGCATAGGCGTCATAGAGCGGTTTCAGGATCGGATCGAGCAGGGGCCCCGTGACATCATCTGGTCGGCCGTCGATCGCGGCTTGCGCCTGCGCGTAATTCAGTTTCGCCGCCGAGCGCATCAGGATGCGATGAAAGCTGTGCGAACGCTTGCGGCCATCATTGCCGATCACCATCCGCACGGCGAGTGCGCCGCGCGGCTGTCCCGGCACCAGCGAGCAGAGATCGTTGGAGATGCGCTCGGGCAGCATGGGCACCACGCGATCCGGAAAATACACCGAATTGCCGCGGGTCAGCGCGTCACGATCGAGCGCCGAGCCCGGCCGGACATAGAACGCGACATCGGCGATCGCGACGGTCACGATGTAGCCGCCCTTGTTGTTGGGATTAGGATCAGGTTCGGCGTAAACGGCGTCGTCATGGTCCTTGGCGTCGGGGGGATCGATGGTGACCAGCGGCAATTCGCGCCAGTCCTCGCGGCCCTTCAGCGTTGCGGGCTTTGCCTCCTCCGCCTCGCGCAGCGCGGCGGGGGAAAAGGCTTGCGGAATTTCGTGGGCATGGATCGCGATCAGGCTGACCGCTTTTTCGGTCGCGAGCGAACCCAGCCGCTCCTTGACCTTGCCGGAGGCAAGCCCGTAGCCGCGCGAGCGCAGGAGGTCGACGCTGACGAGATCGCCGTCCACGGCGCCGCCGGTATCGGCTTTGGCGATGTTCAATTCGCGGCCGGCCTGCTTCTTGTCGACCGGGACCAGGCGCCCGCCACCCTCAGGAAGGGCGCGGAAGATGCCGAGCACGCGGGTCTTGGCGTGATCGATGACCTTGATGACGCGCCCGCGATAGACCGCGCCCGCGCTGTCCTCCAGCTTCTCGATCCGCAGCAGCGCGCGGTCGCCGACGCCGGCCGCCGTGCCCGGCTGCGGCCTGCGGGGAATATGGATGCGAATTTTCGGGGGCTCGCCGCTTTCCACCTCGTCCCATTCGGCGGGAACCGCGATCAGTTCGCCATCGCTGTCGCGTCCCGAGATGTCGGCCATCAGGGTTGCCGGCAGGGCTGCGGGTTCGCTGATCTTCTTGCCGCTCTTCTTGATGGTGCCGTCGTCGGCGAGTTCGCGCAGGATTCGCTTCAGCTCAGCACGGTCGGCATTCTTGAGGCCGAATTCGCGCGCGATCTCGCGTGTGCCGGTCTCGCCCGGATGCGCGCGGATGTAGGCGACGATGGCGTCCCGGGCCGGAAAGCCAAGCTCGCGGTTTTTCGCCACTTTATCCCCGCGCCTTGCCGGCGCTCTTTTTCGCCGCTGCTTTGGCGGCCGGAGGTGCCTTCACAGCCGATGGTTTAGCCGGCGACACAACCGATCCGCGCGCCTTGCTGACGGCGTCGGATTTCGGCTTGGTCACCGACTTCTTCGCGACGGCTTTCTTCACCGGCTTTGAAGCCGCCGCACCGGCTTCAACCTTGGCGGGTTTTGCCGCCTTGGCCCTGGCGCCGCCACGCTTTGGCTTGCCGCCGCCCTTCGCCACGCGTTCGTCGATCAGGGCAATGGCTTCCGGTAACGTGATGGTATCCGGCGTCTTGTCGCTCGGGATCGTGGCATTGACGCCGCCCGATGTCACATAGGCGCCGTAGCGTCCATTCTTGACCGCGACCCCGCCAAGGGTCGGATGGTCGCCGAGCGGTTTGCCGGGATCGGCGCCGAAGCGCCGGCCGCTCGGGCCTTTTGCGATCTTCTCTGCAATCAGGGTCACGGCGCGATTGAGCCCGATGTCGAATACCTCGTCGCCGGCCTCCAGGCTCGCATAGGTCTTCTCGTGCTTCACGAACGGACCGAAGCGGCCTAATCCTGCGGTGATCGGCTCGCCGGTCTCGGGGTGCTTGCCGATTTCGCGCGGCAGCGACAGCAGTTTCAACGCGAGATCGAGCTCGATGTCGGAAGGCGAGGTGTTTTTGGGAATGCCGGCGCGCTTCGGCTTTTCGCCCTCCGCATAATCCTTCTGCTCGCCGAGCTGGATGTATGGCCCGAAGCGGCCGGCCTTGACGATGATGTCGCGGTCGGTCTCCGGGTCCTTGCCGAGGATGCGGTCGGCGCTGGCCTCGCTGTCGGCCGCGAGCGGACGGGTGTAGCGGCACTCCGGGTAATTGGAGCAGCCGACGAAGGCGCCGAATTTTCCGGCCTTCAGATTGAGCCTGCCGGTGCCGCAGGTCGGGCACTGCCGGACATCGCCGCCATCCTCGCGCGGCGCATAGATGTGCGGCCCCAGCATGTTGTCGAGCGCGTCCAGCACTTCGGTGACGCGCAGATCCTTGATCTCGTTGACGGCGCCGATGAAATCGCCCCAGAAATCTCTGAGCACCTGCTGCCAGGAAATCTCGTTGTTGGAGATGCGGTCGAGCTGCTCCTCGAGGTCGGCGGTGAAATCATATTCGACATAGCGGGCGAAGAAGTTTTCCAGGAACGCGACCACGACGCGGCCCTTGTCCTCGCCATGCAGGCGCTTCTTCTCGAGCCGGACATAGCCGCGGTCCTTCAGGACCTGCAGGATCGAGGCGTAGGTCGAGGGTCGGCCGATGCCGAGCTCTTCCATCCGCTTGACCAGCGAGGCCTCGGAGAATCGCGGCGGCGGCTCGGTAAAATGCTGGGTGACGGCTAGGGCTTGCCGTTTCAGCGCCTCACCCTCGCTCATGGCGGGAAGGCGGCGCGAATCCTCGTCGTCGCCGTCGTCGTCGCGGCCTTCCTGATAGAGCGCGAGAAAGCCGTCGAACTTTATCACCTGCCCGGTGGCGCGGAGTTCCAGCACGCGGGAGCCGGCCTTCGCCGCGATATCGACCGTGGTGCGTTCCAGTTCGGCCGATTCCATCTGGCTTGCAATGGTGCGGATCCAGATCAGCTCGTAGAGTCTCGCCTGATCGGTATCGAGCCGGCGGCGCATGTCGGCCGGCCGTCGCGACAAATCCGTCGGACGGATCGCCTCATGGGCTTCCTGCGCGTTCTTGGCCTTGGTCTGATACTGCCGTGGCGCATCCGGCACATAGGCGTTGCCGTAATCCTCGCCGATCACCTTGCGCGCCTGAACGATCGCCGAACTGTCGATCTGTACGCCGTCGGTTCGCATATAGGTAATGAGACCGGTGGTCTCGCCGCCGATATCGATGCCTTCATAGAGCCGCTGCGCGATCCGCATGGTGTGGGCCGGCGCGAACCCCAGTTTGCGGCTGGCTTCCTGCTGCAGCGTCGAGGTGGTGAAGGGGGCTTGCGGATTGCGCCGCGCCGGCTTCGCTTCGACGGTCGTGACCGTGAAATTGGCCGCCTCGATCGCCTTCTTGAAGTCCTCGGCCTCGGCGCCCGAGCCGATGTCGAGCCGTTGAATCTTCTTGCCGTCGGCGCCGACCAGCCGCGCCTCGAAGGCTTCGCCGCGCGGCGTCAATAGGGTCGCGACCAGCGACCAATATTCGCGCGGCACGAACTTTTCGATTTCGAGTTCGCGGTCGCAGACCAGCCGCAGCGCCACCGACTGCACGCGGCCGGCCGAGCGCGCGCCCGGCAATTTGCGCCACAGCACCGGCGAAAGCGTAAACCCGACCAGATAGTCGAGCGCCCGGCGCGCCATATAGGCGTCCACCAGCGCGCCGTCGATCTGGCGCGGATGCTTCATCGCGTCGGTGACCGCCTGCTTGGTGATGGCGTTGAACACCACGCGCTCGATCTTCTGATCCTTCAGCGCGCGCTTTTCCTTCAGCACTTCCAGCACGTGCCAGGAGATCGCTTCGCCCTCGCGGTCGGGGTCGGTGGCGAGAATCAAGCGGTCGGCGCCCTTGATGGCGCGGGCGATATCGTTGAGCCGGCCGGCGGCCTTCGGATCGACCTCCCAGATCATCTGGAAATTGGCCTCCGGATCGACCGACCCGTTCTTGGCCGGGAGGTCCCGGACATGGCCGAAGGAGGCCAGAACCTCGTAGGAGGCTCCCAGATATTTGTTGATCGTCTTGGCCTTCGCCGGCGACTCGACAATGACGATATTCATGTCATTCCAATGGCTTACGGGGAAAATAAAGGCCGGTTCCGCGAGATTCGCGTCGGCCGTTTCGCAAGCGAACATGGGTGGTGGGAACGCCCCTGTCAAATCGACAGATGTTGAAGGAGGGTCGGATGGCCGGTGTATCCTATCTGAAAAGTTGTGAAATACCTCCTAGAGTTGCGCCGCCAAAAAGGCTATCCGTCGGAGATTGGCGGATCTGGATGCAAGCCGTTTGACCAAGAAACCGGGCCGGCGAACGCGGGCCGATCAGGGCAGGGGTCGGCGTTCGCGAACTGAGGAACTTGACGGGGAGGGCGGACCGGACGAGGCCGCGGCCTTCATTGCGGAAACCGTCGCGAGCCTGGTCGGGCTGGCGCGGCGGCACGAACTTGCCATGCTCGGCTTCCTGCTCTCGATGGCGCAGTTGGAAGCGGAGGAACGCGTCAGGCTCCGCAGCAAACGCAATTTGTCGTGAGGGCTGAGATGATCACGCGGCGGGACGCGTCTTCGCATTCCCGCACGTAATCGTTTACCGGCTTAGAGCTTGCGCAACCAGCCTGGCGACGCCGTGGAATCCGCAAACACGGTTCAAAACTTCGCGTCCGACGATGCGCCGAATATCAGGCGTGAAAATCTTGTCCCGCGGGCGTGCACCGATCGGCCGCGGTCGAGAAAGCTGCATGGCGACTATCAGATTCGATCTGCGCGATCTGTGAAACATCTCACATGTATCGCGAATATGATCTAATGGAACTCAGTTGATACATTGAACCTTCGTCGGCACTGCCAGGACAATCCGATGGGTTGGGATTTTAGAACTCATTGATTGGAGAGCCTGACATGCCGACGGCCATTCACGTTGCTGCACCGATTGCCGCCACGAGCGCTTCATCCGAGAAGAAAACCGAACGCAACGATCTTGTTTCAGTCGCCTTGTTTTCCGGCATCGGCCTGTTGATTTCCCTGGTCGCAATTCTCATGGGCGTTCAGGGCGTCTGGTACTAGCTAGCTTTGATATCGATGACGCGCGCCCGCCGCCGTGATTGCACGAAGGCAGGCGGCGTCTTGATATCATCTCATGCGGCGTGAAGGTTGGTCGCCAGCGCCCTCTCGCGATGTTCCGGTCCGACCTGGATTCCGTCGGCGGAAATGAATTCGGGATTTGTGATTCCGATGAAGCCGAACACCCAGCGCAGATACGTCTCCAGGTGTTCGCCGACCGCCGCCGGCGTGCCGGCGCCATAAAATCCGCCGCGCGAGACTGCGATAATCACGCGTTTGTTGCCGGCCAGGCCCTCGGCGCCTTGCGCGCCGTATTTAAATGTCTTGCCCGCCACCACGATGCGGTCGATCCAGGCCTTGAGCTGGCTCGGTATGGTAAAATTGTACATGGGTGCGCCGAGCACCACGATGTCGGCGGCCAAAAATTCGTCCAGGACGGCTTTGCCGGCGGCGAGGTCCGGCTGGAGGGCGGCTTCGGGTGCCGCCCCCTGGGCGGCGGCGAGATGCGAACCCGACAGATGCGCCAGCGGCGTCAACGTCAGGTCGCGATAGACGATCTCGAGGCGAGGGGTGGTTTGGCGCAGGCGATCGACGATCGCGGCGGAAACCTGGCGGCTGACGGAGTGGGGGCCGAGAACGCTGGAGTCGATATGCAGAAGTTTCATGGTGGTCACCCTTGGTATAAGTTTGTAACTGGGGCTATATGAGTGACCGTCCGCAAACCCCGCAAGAACGCACATTTTTGAAACCCGAGCACACCGTTGAAACCTGAGCACACCGATGTGACTGTCCTGGAGCCCTACGCCCACGAGAACAGCGATTGCCGCGGCGTCGCCTCGATCCTGGCGCGGGTCGGCGACAAATGGAGCGTGTTCATCATCATGCTGCTGGGTGCGGGACCGCGGCGCTTCAACGAGATCAAGCGCATGGTCGGCGGCATCTCGCAGCGGATGCTGACCTTGACGCTGCGCGGACTGGAGCGCGATGGGCTGGTGACGCGAACCGTGTTCCCGACGATTCCGCCGCGGGTCGACTACGAACTGACCGATCTCGGACGCGGCCTGTGGCAGCCCGTGGAAGCGCTGGGCAAATGGGCGCACGATCATCAGACCGAGATCGAGGATGCGCGGGCGCGGTTCGACCGGCGCAATGATTCCGCGTAAAGCGTCGCTTTCAGAGTAGCGACACCATCCCGCCGCCATGGCGCTCGAGCCTGCCTGCGAGTTCCAGCTCGAGCAATACCGTGCGCGCGATCGCAGGCGTGGTTCCGGCCATCCGGATCAGATCGTCAAGCAGGATCGGGGTCGGTCCCAAGAGATTGACGATGCGGGCGCGATCGCCGGCATCGGGTTCGGAGGCCAGCGGCTCATCGTCGCCCTCGCGCAACATGATCGGCCGGCCCATGATCGGCTCGACGGCGTCGATGACGTCGGAGGCTTCGGTGGTCAGCGTCGCGCCCTGTTTTATCAGGTCGTTGGTGCCGGCGGCGCGCGGATCGAGCGGCGAGCCGGGGACCGCAAAGACTTCGCGGCCCTGTTCGGCGGCGATCCGTGCCGTGATCAGCGAGCCCGAGCGATGCGCGGCCTCGACCACGACCACGCCGAGCGCTACGCCCGAGATCAGCCGGTTGCGGCGTGGAAAATCCCGCGCGCGCGGCGAATGCCCGAGCGGCATTTCGGAGATCGCCGCGCCGCCTGCGGCGATCAGTTCCGCCAGCAGGCCTTCGTGTTCCGGCGGATAGACCCGATCGTGCCCGCCCGCCAGCACCGCTATCGTGCCGCTTGGGATGGTGGCGCGATGCGCCGCCGCATCGATGCCGCGCGCCAGCCCTGAGGCAATCACAAAACCGGCTTCCCCGAGATCGCGCGAAAGGGAACCAGCGAATTTCAGCCCGGCGCCGGAGGCATTTCGCGAGCCGACCACCGCGATGATCGGCCGCATCAGGACATCGCGAACGCCGCGCACGCCGAGCAGCGGCGGTGCATCGTCCAGTTCCGCAAGCCGCGGCGGATAGCCGTCCTCGCCCGGCGCGACCAGATGAACGCCGATGCGTTCACCCGCCGCAATCTCGGTACGCGCGTCTTCCTCGCTCAGGATTCGTCCCGGCCGATCCGCGCCGCCGCGCCGCGCCATCTCGGGCAGCCGCTGCAGCGCGGTTCGGGCGCTGCCGAAATGATTGACGAGGGAGCGGAAGGTGCGCGGGCCGACATTGTCGGACCGGATCAGCCGCAGCGAGTCGATCCGCTGCGCGTCGGTCAGGTGTGTCGTGGTCGGCGTCTTGTTGTCCATGCGGCCCCCGCGCCCAGTTTGGATCAACTGGAGGATGTGGGGAAGGGGGTGCCATCGCCGGCGCAGACCGCAAATGACGGTTCATCGGCTTGCCGCATCCCGGCCCGGTCCCTAAAAGCGATCCGGTCTTTCGCAAGGGAACGCCTCCATGATCTCGCTCGCCGATCTCCAGCGCCGCATCCATTCCGGCGAGCTTTCGGCCGAGGCCGCCATCGCCCAGTCTGTCGCGGCGATCGACGCCCACGAAGGGACCATCGGCGCCTTCGTCTGCCGCGCCGGGGAGCCGCGCGCGGCGGCTTCCGGTCCGCTGCGCGGCGTCGCGGTCGGCATCAAGGACATTATCGATACATCGGATATGCCGACCGAGATGGGTTCGGCGATCTACCGCGGCTGGCGGCCGCGCGCGGACGCGTCCGTGGTGATGCTGCTGAAGCAGGCCGGCGCCACCGTCATCGGCAAGACCACGACCACGGCGTTCGCGGCGAACGATCCGACCCCAACGCTCAACCCGCACAATCATGGCCATACGCCCGGCGGATCGTCCTCGGGCTCGGCGGCGGCCGTGGCCGCCGGGATGATTCCGCTGGCGGTCGGGACCCAGACCGGCGGCTCGGTGATCCGGCCGGCCTCGTTCTGCGGTGTCGCCGCGATAAAACCGTCGTTCAACCTGCTGCCGAGGGTCGGCGTGAAGTGCTTTTCGTGGACGCTCGATACGGTCGGGCTGTTTGCCGCCGGCGTCGAGGATCTCGCCTGCGCCCTCGCTGCCATCACCGACCGGCCCGAACTGTTGCCGGATGCCGCGGTGAGAACGCCGCGCATCGGCGTAGTGCTGCAGGATTTTGCCGGCGCGCCGGAAGCGGCAAGCGAGCAGGCGCTAGGAATCGCTCGTGTTGCGGCCGAACGCGCGGGAGCCTCGGTCCGCACGCTTGCATTGCCTGATATCGTCGCCGAAGCGTGGCGCATCCATGGGACGATCCAGAATTTCGAGGCGCATCAGGCTTTCGCCTGGGAATACCGCGAAAACTACGATGCGATGCCGCCGCTCCTGCGCGGACGGCTCGATGACAGCCGCGACATCGCGCCGGCGGCCTACGACGCCGCGCGCGGCGTCGCGAACCGGGCGCGGCGCGCGCTCTTCGAGGTCTTTAATGACGTTGACGTGCTGCTCACCTTCTCGGCCCCGGGCGCTGCGCCAAAGGGACTGGCTTCGACCGGCGACACAAAATTCAACAAGCTGTGGACGCTGATGGGTGTGCCTTGCGTCAACGTATCAGCTGACGTCGCCGACGGCGGATTGCCGGTCGGCGTGCAGGTGATCGCGCGATTTGGCGATGATGCGGGGGCGCTGAACGCGGCGCGTTTTGTCGAGAAGGTGCTGGCGCGGGGATGAGGAATTAATCGTCATGGCCGGGCTCGTCCCGGCCATCCACGTCTTGCTTCCGTTCGCGCAAGAAAGACGTGGATGCCCGGCACAAGGCCGGGCATGACGAGGGAATGCGGACGCCGTCACTTCGCCCCGATCTTGCCTTCCGTTCCCGCCTGCAACCGCTCAATGTTCTCGCGGTGCTTGTAGAACAACAGCAGCGTGAGCACGACGAACAGCGAAGCCAGCGCGGGGTGGCCGAACCACCACAAAAAGATCGGCGTGACGAAGCTTGCCACCAGTGCCGCCAGCGAGGAGTAGCGCGTGGTGAAGGCAATCGCGAGCCACAAGACGCAGAACACGACGGCGGCCGGCCAGAACAGGCCGATCAGCACGCCGATATAGACCGCGACGCCCTTGCCGCCGCGAAATTTCAGCCACACCGGAAATAGATGGCCGAGAAAGGCCCCGAGCGCCGACAGCATCGCGGCATTGGGGCCTGCGCAATAACCGGCAATGATCACCGCCGCCGTGCCCTTCAGCGCGTCGAGAATAAGAGTGGCCGCCGCAAGGCCCTTGCGGCCGGTGCGTAGCACGTTGGTGGCCCCGATATTGCCGGAGCCGATCGAGCGCAGATCCTGCGTGCCGGCGAGTCTCGTCAGGATCAGCCCGAACGGGATCGAGCCGAAGAGATAGCCAATGATGAACGCCACCGGCAGGAATGCGTCAGCCGACATCGCCGTGTCTCCTGTCGTCGCGACAAATCCTTCGCGTATTAGAGCCTCTTTTTGACGCGTTTTCTTGACGCGAACCGGTGCCCACTTCGCTTGAAAACGCTTTAGACATGCTCATAGACCGTGCGTCCGCCGACAATAGTGCGTACCACTCGGCCGGAGAAGCGGGCTTCGTCGAATGGCGTGTTCTTGCATTGCGATTTCAGATCGGCCGGATCGAGAATCCAGGGCGTATCGGCGTCGATCACGATGAGGTCGGCCGGCGCGCCCGCGCGCAATGTGCCGCCGGGCAGGCCCAGAAGCTCAGCCGGACGCGTCGACATTGCGCGGATCAGCGTCTTGAAATCGATGTCGCCGCTGTGGACCAGACGCAAGCCCGCCGGCAGCATGGTCTGCAGGCCGACCGCGCCTGCGGCTGCTTCCGCAAACGGCAGCCGCTTGACTTCGACGTCCTGCGGATTGTGGTCGGACATGATGACGTCGATCAAGCCGGAGGCAACCGCTGCCACCAGCGCCAGCCGGTCGTCCTCGGTGCGCAGCGGCGGCGACAGTTTCAAAAATGTCCGGTAGGGGCCGATGTCGTTCTCGTTCAGCGTGACATGGTTGATCGAGACCGAGGCCGAGACCGCGAGCCCGGCGTCGCGGGCGCGTTTGAGGATTTCCAGCGATTCGTTGCAACTGAGCGAAGCCGCGTGATAACGCCCGCCGGTCAGCGCCACCAGGCGCATGTCGCGCTCCAGGATCACGGCTTCCGCCGCGTTGGGGATGCCGACCAGGCCAAGGCGCGCGGCGAATTCGCCCTCGTTCATGACGCCTTCGCCGACGAGGTCGGGGTCTTCGGTGTGATGCACGATCAGCGCATCGAAATCCCGCGCATAGGTCAGCGCGCGGCGCATCACCTGGGCGTTGGTGACGCTTCGGTCGCCGTCGGTGAAGGCGACCGCGCCGGCCGCCTTCAACAGCCCGATCTCGGTCATCTCCTCGCCGCGCATACCCTTTGTGAGCGCCGCCATCGGATGAATGTTGACGATCGCGGTGTCGCGGGCACGGCGCAGGACAAAATCCACCGTCGCCGAATTGTCGATCACGGGCGAGGTGTCGGGCTGGCAGATGATGGTGGTGATGCCGCCGGTGGCGGCGGCCTGGCTCGCGGAGGCAAAGGTCTCGCGGTGGCTGGCGCCGGGCTCGCCGACGAAGGCGCGCATGTCGATCAGCCCGGGGGCCACGACCTTGCCGGCGCAATTGACGATGTCGGTGCCCTCGGGCACGCCGGCCGCACCGATGCCGCGGCGCGACTCACGGATCACGCCGTCGGCGATCAGCACGTCGCCGGGACCGTCGAAATCGCGCGACGGGTCGATCAGCCGGGCGTTGGCGAGCAGGATCGGGCGGCGGTCGGTCAGCATCGCGCTTTACGCGTTCGGCAGGTTGCGGGCGAGCGCTTCCAGCACCGCCATCCGCACCGCCACGCCCATTTCGACCTGCTCGCGGATCAGCGATTGCGCGCCGTCGGCGACGATGGAGTCGATCTCGACGCCGCGGTTCATCGGCCCCGGATGCATCACCAGCGCGCCGGGTTTTGCGTAAGCGAGTTTTTTCTGGTCGAGCCCGAAATAGTGAAAGTACTCCTGGGTCGAGGGCACGAACGAGCCGTTCATGCGCTCGCGCTGCAGCCGCAGCATCATCACGATATCGGCGCCGTCGAGGCCCTCGCGCATGTCGCGGGCGACTTCGACGCCCATCCGCTCGATGCCGCGCGGCAACAGGGTCGATGGCGCGACCACGCGGACGCGGGCGCCCATGGTGTTGAGCAGCAGGATATTGGAGCGCGCGACGCGGGAATGCATGACATCGCCGCAGATCGCAATCGTGAGCCCCTCGAGCCGGCCCTTGTTGCGGCGGATGGTCAGGGCATCGAGCAGCGCCTGCGTCGGATGTTCATGGGCGCCGTCGCCGGCATTGATCACGGAACCGTCGACCTTGCGCGCCAGCAGTTCCACCGCGCCGGAGGCGTGGTGGCGCACCACCAGGATGTCCGGATGCATGGCGTTCAGCGTCACGGCGGTGTCTATCAGGGTCTCGCCCTTGCGCATCGAGGAGGAGGACACCGACATGTTCATGACGTCGGCGCCTAACCGCTTGCCGGCGATCTCGAAGGAGGACTGGGTGCGGGTGGACGCCTCGAAGAACAGATTGACCTGGGTGCGGCCGCGAAGCGAGGTGCGCTTCTTGTCGATCTGGCGGTTGAGCTCGACATATTCCTCGGAGAGGTCGAGCAGGCCGGTGATATCGGCAGCCGAAAGCCCCTCGATTCCCAGCAGGTGCCGGTGACCGAAGACATAGGTCGATTTCGATGCAGGGGTCATTAAAGCCAGAGCTATAGGCAGGGTTGGCGCGCGGGGCAAGGGCGAATAGAGGCTGCGCGAGTTATCCCCCGGTCTGTTCCCTCCTCGTCATGCCCGGCCCTTGTGCCGGGCATCCACGTCTTCATTTTCTTGTTAACCGTAAAAAAGACGTCGATGGCCGGAACACCCGTCTGCACCAAGGCTTCGCCGGGTTTTCGGTGCCGGTCCGCCGAAGCCTCTTTACCGCAGAAGTCCGCCTTCGGACGAAGGCGGTTGGCGAAGGTGGAAGTCCGGCCGTGACGATTGAGGATGCTATTTTCGTGAAACCAATTGTGATCGCGCTCGTGGCTCTGTTCTTCGCAAGTCCGGCTTCCGCGCAGAGCCTGCCCGGCAGTTTTGTCTTGCTGCGCGACATCGATCCGACGATCCTCCAGGACATCCGCTACGCCGGGATCAACAATTTCATGGGTCGGCCGCTCGCCGGCTACGGGGCGGGCGAATGCGTGGTGAAGCGGGAGGTTGGGCTGGCGCTGAAGCGCGTCCAGCAGGAACTCGCGCCGCAAAAACTGTCGTTGAAAATGCTGGATTGCTACCGCCCGGCGCGCGCGGTGCACGATATGGTGCTGTGGGCGCAAAACGGGAAGGAGACGGCGGTCGAGCGGCGTTACAATCCGGCATTCTCCAAGAGGGACCTGTTCCGCCTCGGTTATATCGCCGAGCACTCCGGCCATTCCACAGGCTCCGCAGTCGACCTCACGCTGGTTGATCTGAAGGCCGACAATTCCGGAGTCTTCGACGCTAACAAGTCCTATGCGGACTGCATCGCGCCGGCACCCGCCCGCGCGCCGGAAGCCAGCGTCGACATGGGCACCGGCTATGACTGTTCCGATCTCAAGGCGCATACCGCTGCCAGGTCGATTACCCCTGAGCAGCGCCGCTGGCGCGACCTGCTGGTTGGCGCGATGGCGAAGCAAGGCTTTGTCAATTATGCCAAGGAGTGGTGGCATTTTTCGCTGCCGGGCACAGGTGGGCCGGCGTATGATTTTCCGATCACGGCGCAGCACCGCTGAGTCTGCCCGAGCGCTTGATCCGATATCGTTCGACCGCGAGGAGCGGCCATGACCCAGGCCAAATTCGCCACCCACGAAGTGTTCAACCAGTCGCCGCCGTTTTGGGACGTCGATCTGTTCGCCGTCGATCGGCCGCTTTTGGAAGCGGTCGCGGCCAATGGCGGGGCTGCGTCGGAAAGCGAACTGTCCGAATTCGGAAAACACTGGGGTTCGGCCGCGATGGCCGAGCGCGGCCGGATCGCCAATGAGAACACACCAAAACTTCGGACATTTGACTCGCGGGGCAATCGCCGCGACGAGGTGGAGTTTCATCCCGCCTATCACGAGCTGATGGCGCGCAGCGCGCATGCCGGCGTGCACAACTCGACCTGGAACGCGGATGGCAAGCCGGCCGGCGGCGCCGCCGAGGTCAGCCGCGCTGCAAAATTCTACATGGCGGCACAGGTGGAGACCGGGCATCTCTGCCCGATCACCATGACGCGCGCGTCCGTTGCGGCATTGGCGGCGCAACCGGAGCTTTTGGCAAGGACCATGCCGGTCATCGGCACGCGCGCCTACGATCCCACCTTTGCGCCATGGTGGACCAAGCGCGGCATGACGCTCGGCATGGGCATGACCGAGAAGCAGGGCGGTACCGACGTGCGTTCCAACATGACGCGGGCGGAACGCGACGGCGAGGCCTACCGCATCGCCGGCCACAAATGGTTCATGTCGGCGCCGATGTGCGATGCCTTTCTGGTGCTGGCGCAGGCCGACGAAGGCCTCACTTGTTTCTTCATGCCGCGCTTTCGGCCGGACGGCTCGGTCAATGCGATCCAGTTCCAGCGGCTCAAGGACAAGCTCGGCAATCGCTCCAATGCCTCCTCCGAGGTCGAATTCGTCGGCGCCTATGCGGAGCGCGTCGGCGACGAGGGCAAGGGCATCCGCACCATCATCCAGATGGTGCAGCTGACGCGGCAGGATTGCGCCATCGCCTCCGCCGGGCTGATGCGCTCGGGCCTGGCCCATGCGCTGCATCACGCCAGATATCGCAGCGTATTCCAGAAACATCTCGCCGATCAGCCGCTGATGCAGGCGGTACTGTCGGACATGGCGCTGCATGTCGAGGCTTCGATCGCGCTCGTCATGCGGCTATGCCGTTCATTCGACCGCGCGCCGCATGATCCGGCCGAGGCTGCTTATATGCGGCTCCTGACGCCGGCGATAAAATACTGGGTCTGCAAGAGCGCGCCGGGATTTTTGTACGAGGCGATGGAGTGCCTCGGCGGCAACGGCTATGTCGAAGAGGGCATTCTGGCGCGTCATTTTCGCGAGTCTCCGGTCAATGCGATCTGGGAAGGCTCCGGCAATGTGATGTGCCTCGACGTGCTGCGGGCACTGTCGCGCGAGGCCGAGGCCGCCTCCGCCGTTCTGCAGGAGTTGGCCGAGGAAACCAGGGGATTGCCGGGCGCCGGCGACGCTGTGACCTTCATCGGCAAGACTTTCCGCCGGCCCGACGGCGAGTGCGTGGCGCGGCTGGCCGTCGAAAAACTGGCGCTGCTTGCCGCAAGCGCCGCGCTCAAGGCGATATCGCCGCATCACGCCGAATTGTTTGCGAGAACCCGGCTTGCGCAAAATCACGCCAGCATGTACGGCGCCGTCGATCTTGCGACCGACGATGTCAGAAGGTTGCTGGAACGGGCATTGCCGTGAATATCTCTCCCGTCATGGCCGGGCATAGCCGTCTGAAAGACGGCGTCGCTTCCGCTCGCCTATACCCGGCCATCCACGTCTTCTTAAGCCACCTCGGTACAAAGAAAGACGTGGATGCCCGGCACAGGGCCGGGCATGACGGCAAAAAGCTGAAAGCCCATTGATGGATTCCCTCGATCCCGAAAATCCCGCCGCGACCGCTCCGGTCGTTCCAGCCCAACGTCCGCCGCGCATCTGGAAATTCTGGGGCACCTTGCTTTGGGGCCTCGTCGTGTTCGCCGCGATGTTTGTCGGGCAAATGGCTGTCGTGGCCTGGTTCGTGTTGCAGCGGGGAGGGCCGATCGATCTTGCTTCCATCCCCGCCGTCAGCGGCCGCGGCTTGACGATTGCGCTCTCCGTGATCATGGGGTTGCCGGCCGTGCTGGCGGCGTTATGGATCGCGATCCGTCCGACGCGGACGCCATTTGCCGATTATCTCGCGTTGCGTGGTACCTCCTGGGTCCATTTCCTGATCGGCGCGGTCGCGCTCGGCGTGCTGGTAACGGGTTGGGACCTGGTGTCGCGCGCGGCCGGGCGCGATGTCGAGCCCGGATTCATGGGCGACGTACTGCAATCGGCTCAGGCCGATGGCGCATTGTGGCTTCTGGTGATCGCGTTCAGCGTCGCAGCTCCCGTCTCGGAGGAATTATTCGCGCGCGGTTTTCTCTATCGCGGCTGGTCGGAATCCGTTCTCCGGCCACCGGGCGCCATCCTGCTGTCGTCGCTGGTGTGGACCTCGCTGCATCTGCAATATGACTGGTTCTTCTTCGGCGAGGTGTTTTCGATCGGACTATTGCTCGGCTATTTCCGCTATCGCTATCAATCGACCTGGCTGACGATCTTCATGCACGGGCTCAACAACCTCGCCGCGGTGGTGCAGACCTGGCTGCTGGCGGGGCATGGATAAGAGGGCCTTTCCGTCATTGCGAGCGCAGCGAAGCAATCCACACTTTCCTCGCCGGCTATGGATTGCTTCGCTGCGCTCGCAATGACGAGAGCCGGTCCAGCGCGCCCTGCAGGATGAAGATCGCCGCATGCTCGTCGATTACTTCGGCGCGGCGGGCGCGGCTCATATCCATGCCGATCAATTCGCGCTCGACGGCGGCGGTGGAAAGCCGCTCGTCCCACAGTGCGATCGCAAGATCGGTGAGTCTTGAGAAATTGCGGGCGAACGCGCGGGTCGATTGCGCGCGCGGACCTTCGCTGCCGTCCATGTTGATGGGCAGGCCGAGCACGAAGCCGGCCGCATTGCGCTCGGCCGCGATCGACAAGAGCCGCGCGGCGTCGGATTTGAATGCCTTGCGCTTGATGGTCTCGACGCCGGTCGCAAGCCTGCGGTCGGGATCGGATACCGCAACCCCAATGGTCTTGGTGCCGAGATCGAGACCGACAAGGGGGCCCCGCACGGGCCAGTGTGTTACAGCATCGATCAAGGGCAGGATAAGGGCTGGCATGGATAGCGCATACCACGCGCCTCCCAATGCGTGCAAAAGCGGCGAAAGGCTGACGGCATGGACCGGCTGACATCATTCGGGTTGTTTGCGGTCACATTGATGCTTCTGACCTACGCGCTGGAGGACCGCAGCCGCTGGTTCGTGCTGGCCTTCGCGGTCGCCTGCGCGCTCGGATCGGTTTACGGATTTTTGCAGGGAGCCTGGCCGTTCGGGCTGGTCGAGGCGATCTGGGCGGTGGTCGCGCTGCGGCGCTTTGGCCTCAGGCCGCAATGACCTCGGCGTTTTCCTTCAGGCAGGAGGCAAAACCTTGCAGTGCGCTGTAATGATGCGCGGCGCGGCGCCGGATGAAGAGGGTATCGACCCGCGATTGCGACGGCTTGAGCCTGTGGATGCGGATGTTGCCGCTGAGCTCGCCACGCTCGACCACCGCGCGCGGCAGCAGCGTCACGCCCATGTCGGCTGCCGCGCAGCCGACCATGCCGTCGAGCGTGCCGAATTCGAATCGCGCCGAACACGGCCAGCCGAACTCGGCGAAAACCTGTTCAAGTTTTTGCCGATAGGTGCATCCGGCGCGGAACACCAGGGCTGTCGGACCCGATTCGGGCGTGGCGGCGCGCAAGGCCGCGAGGCTGGACCAGTGCCGCGCCGTCACCAGCACCAGTTCTTCCCTGAAAGCGGTCTCGGCGATCAATTCGGCATGTTCGATCGGACCGGCGACAAAAGCGCCGTCGAGCGCGCCCTCGAGCACGGCGGCGACCAGATCCGCCGTCGTCGCGGTCCGCAGGCTCAATTGCACCGCGGGGAATCGCCGGTGAAATGCGGCCAATAACTGTGGCAGGCGCACCGCTGCCGTCGTTTCCAGCGAGCCGATCGCCAAAGGCCCCTTGGGCTCGCCGTCATCACGAGCGGCGAGAAGGGCCTCGCGCGACAGCGCGGCCATCCGCTCCGCATACGGCAACAGCCTTCGGCCGGCGCCCGTCAGCGTCATGCCGCGGCTGTGCCGCTCGAACAGGGCGGTGCCAATCTCGGCTTCCAGCGCCTTCACCCGCTGGGTGATGTTGGATTGAACGGTGTTGAGCTCGCTGGCCGCGCGGGTGATGCCGCCGACGCGGGCAACGGTTGAGAAGGTCACCAGATCGGACAATTCCATGAGCTTGACCGTTTCGTTTTCAAGATGACAGCGTTCTAAAGAAATCACTTATAATGAATGCTAGCCGGGCTTATGCTTGATGTCCAGATTGGCGCTTGCGCCAATCCCTCTTATCCGAAAGATCAGAACCATGTGGCCGGACCGCCGAATTCTCGACCTTTTCAAGATCGAATTTCCCATCGTGCAGGCGCCGATGGCGGGCGTGCAGGACGCCGACCTCGTGATGGCCGCGGCGCAGGGCGGTGCGCTCGGCTCGCTGCCATGCGCAATGCTGTCGGTGGAGAAAGCACGCGAGCAGTTCAACGTCATCCGCCAGCGGGTGTCCGGGCCGCTCAACATGAACTTCTTTTGCCATCAGCCCGTCGATGCCGACCCCGGCCGCGAGGCCGGGTGGAAGCGGAGGCTGGCACCCTACTATGAGGAGTTGGGGCTCGATCCTGCGGCGCCCGTCAACGCCGCCAACCGTGCGCCGTTCGGTGGCGCGATGTGCGATCTCGTCGAGGAATTGAAGCCCGAAATCGTCAGTTTCCATTTCGGGCTTCCCGAGGCCGCGCTGCTGAAGCGCGTCAAGGCCACGGGCTGCCTCGTGATGTCGTCCGCGACCATCGTGAAGGAAGCGATCTGGCTCGAGCAGAACGGCGTCGACGTCATCATCGCGCAGGGCGCGGAAGCCGGCGGCCATCGCGGCATGTTCCTGACCGACGATATCGCCGGGCAGCCCGGCACCTTCGCGCTGGTGCCGCAGGTGGTGAACGCGGTGAAGGTACCGGTGATCGCCGCCGGCGGCATAGCCGACGGGCGGGGCATCGCAGCCGCCTTCGCGCTGGGGGCTGCCGGCGTGCAGATCGGCACCGCCTATCTGCGTTGTCCGGAATCGAAGGTGACCCCGGCGGTGCGCGCCGCGCTAGCCGAGGCGAGGGACGATTCTACCGTCATCACCAACGTCATGACCGGCCGCCTCGCGCGCGGGGTCAGGAACCGAGTGATGCGCGAAGTCGGCCCGATTTCCCCTGACGCACCGGCTTTTCCCCATGCCGCGACCGCGCTCGCGCCCTTGAAGGCGGCGGCCGAGAAGCTCGGCCGGGTCGATTTCACCAATCTCTGGGCGGGGCAGGCGGTAGGACTGGGGAGCGACATGCCGGCCGCCGAGCTAACGCGGGCACTGGCCGCAGCTGCGCTGGCGCGGCTTGCCCAAATAGCGGGCTGAGCGGACGACGACTGCGGTTGCGGCGCAAAAGCCCCCTCTGCTATACGGCCCTGAAACCCGCCGTCCGAGGCCCTATATAATGTCCGTCGATGCCGCCACCGTTCGCCGTATCGCTCATCTCGCGCGAATCGCGGTCTCCGAGGCCGAGATTCCGCATCTAGCGGGCGAGTTGAACGCCATGCTGGCGTTCGTCGAGCAATTGTCGGAAGTCGATGTCGAGGGCGTCGAGCCGATGACCTCGGTGACGCCGATGGAAATGAAGAAGCGGGCTGACGTGGTGACGGACGGCGGTATCCCCGACGACATCGTCGGGAATGCGCCGGCGACCGACGATTATTTCTTTCTGGTACCGAAAGTCGTGGAATAAGTTTTGGACGGGAAATCCGATGTGTCTGCTCTGCGACGATGAAAAGGCCTATGCGGCCTACATGAATTACCTCGACGCGATGGAGCGGCAGGGCAAGGCGGCCGATCGCGACAAGGCGGTCGATGCCGTGCTCGATGCGCTGGAAGCCGCCGACAAGGCCTGCGTCAAGGACGATCCGGCCAACGACAAGACGCTGTCGCCATTCTTCTGCAGCCCGGTTGATAAATGACCGATTTGACCTCGCTGACGCTCGCCGAGGCGCGACGCGGCTTCGCGAACAAGACCTTTACGTCGCTGGAACTGACGAACGCGCATCTCGACGCGATCGAGGCCGCGCGCGCGCTGAATGCCTTTGTGAAGGAAACCCCGGATCAGGCGCGCGCCATGGCGCGGCAGGCCGATGCCGGAATCGCCAAGGGCGAGGGCGGTCCGCTCGCCGGCATCCCGCTTGGAATCAAGGATCTGTTCGCCACCAAGGGCGTGCGCACCACCGCCTGCTCCAAAATCCTCGGCGATTTCGTGCCGGCTTACGAATCCACGGTCACCTCGCAGCTCTGGCGCGACGGCGCGGTGATGCTGGGAAAACTCAACAATGACGAGTTCGCGATGGGTTCGTCCAATGAAACCTCGTGCTTCGGCCCGGTGGTCAATCCGTGGCGGCGCGAGGGTGCCAACACCACACTGGTGCCGGGCGGCTCGTCCGGCGGTTCGGCCTCGGCGGTGGCGGCCTTGCTCTGCATGGGCGCGACCGCGACCGACACCGGCGGCTCGATCCGCCAGCCCGCGGCGTTCACCGCAACCGTCGGCCTGAAGCCGACCTATGGCCGTTGCTCGCGATGGGGCATCGTCGCCTTTGCGTCCTCGCTCGACCAGGCGGGGCCGATCGCCCGCACGGTGCAGGATGCGGCGATCCTGATGCGCTCGATGGCAGGCCACGACCCCAAGGACACCACCTCGGTCGATCGCGAAGTGCCGGACTACGAGGCAGCGATCGGAAAATCGGTGAAAGGCATGAAGATCGGCATCCCCCGGGAATACCGCCTCGACGGCATGCCGGCGGAAATCGAAAAGCTCTGGAGCGAGGGCGCCGCCTGGCTGAAAGCAGCCGGCGCCGAGCTGGTCGAGGTGTCGTTGCCGCACACCAAATACGCGCTGCCGGCCTATTATATCGTCGCGCCGGCGGAAGCCTCTTCGAATCTCGCCCGCTATGACGGCGTGCGCTACGGCCTGCGCGTGCCCGCCCGTTCGATCGGCGACATGTATGAAGCTACCCGCGCCGGAGGTTTCGGCGCCGAAGTCCGCCGCCGCGTCATGATCGGCACCTATGTGCTCTCGGCCGGTTACTACGACGCCTATTACCTGCGCGCGCAAAAAGTCCGCACGCTTATCAAGAAGGATTTCGAGGATTGCTTTGCCAAGGGCGTCAACGCCATCCTGACGCCAGCGACGCCGTCGGCGGCGTTCGGCATCGGCGAGAAGGGCGGCGATCCCATCGAGATGTATCTCAACGACATTTTTACGGTGACGGTGAACATGGCGGGACTGCCGGGGATCGCGGTTCCCGCCGGCAAGGATGCACAGGGCTTGCCGCTCGGGCTGCAATTGATCGGCCGTCCGTTCGACGAGGAAACGCTGTTTTCGCTCGGCGAGGTGATCGAGCAGGCTGCCGGCCGCTTCACGCCGCCGAGGTGGTGGTGAACGCCGCCGAATTCAAAGCCAGTATTTCCGGCGCGACACCTGCGCCGGGCCTCCATGCGCCGCTCGCCGCGCTGTGGTGGGCGGCCAAAGGCGGTTGGGACGAGGCGCACAAGATCGTGCAGGATGAGGAGACCACCGACGCCGCCTGGGTCCATGCCTACCTGCACCGGGTCGAGGGTGATCTCGGAAATGCCGGTTATTGGTACCGGCGGGCCGGCAAACCGGTCGCGGCGGATTCGCTCGAGAGCGAGTGGGAGCAGATCGTCTTCGCACTGATCGCGAGCGACGGAAAAGTGGCAGATTGACTACGCCGCGAGCAGTGTCACCCACGGACGATATCCACAAGGAGATCGCCTCCGATCAGCCCCCACCGAGCTTTCTCAGATAGGCCGGCTGCAACTGGGTTCCATGCTGGCGGTCGTGAGCGTCGAGCGCGACCGCGGCAAGATCGACCGAACGATAGGTCTCGTGAAGGATCGTCGCCATCTTGAGCAGCGCCTGGCCGGATAGCCGGTCGAACAACATGAAGTCGCGCACATAGACGGCATCGCCCCAAAGGATTTGGCTAAGCATCGCATTCGGATCGTTCATGAATACAAGCGGCTTGAACGTCCTTCCCGCCTTCCCCAACAAATGGAGCGCAAATCCCTTCGATCGCAGATAGGTGTCGATCTCCGCGAACAACGGCTGGCCCTTGTACAATTCGACAAATTCCACCTCGGCGTGAACGACCAGCACCTCGTCGAGCAGCCTGGTCGCTCCCTCAAACACCATCAATTCGGCTCCCTGCACGTCGGCCTTGAGAAAGTCGGTGCCCTTGAGTTCAGGAATATCGTCGAGCCGCGTGGTTTGGACGGGGTAGGTTTTCTGAACGCGGGCAAGCTCCTCGAGGTTCTGGAATTTGGCGAGCAGAGCGCTGTTCGGCTCGAACAAGGACGAGGTCATTGCGAAATTGCACTCGTAAAACGTTCGCGCCGATCCGTCGCCGACGAAATACGGCAAATAATGATGTCCCGGCTTCGCCGAGGCCTTGAGCTTCGCAAATTCTGCGGCAACAGGCTCGAACCCATAGACGTCGCATGGCGTGGCGTTTGCGAGCGGAGAATACGCGTCGGTACCTTCGCCGAGGCTCATGGCGCCGACATCCACGATCTTCAGGCGCGGAAGGCCCGGCAGCATCTGTGCGATGTTGAAGAAGGGTGCGTTCTGTGCATTGTTCATGACGGCCCGGCGGTAAGTATTGAATCCACAGCGTGGAAGAAACTAGAAAGGCTTACGAGCAATCATATTGAGGCTTATCAGCGTGTCGCTGAAACGCAACTCGCTGGTATCCTGGAATACCCCGAACTTTTCGACACGCTCGATTTCGCGGAATCCCGCTTCGTGAAGAAAGCTTCCGAGAATGGCGGTATCCAGCCCCGAATAGTGAACGTCATATGGCGTGGTCCGGCCACCGAACATCATCCGCATAACGTGAAAGCGCCCCTGAGGCGTGACGTTGGGGTGGACATATATCTTGCATAGCGTTTCGAGATCGGGGACGGACGCCCTTAATCTGCCGCCCGGTTTGAGGATTCGGTAGATTCCCTTGAGCGTACTTTGAAGCTCTCCATTATATCCGAGATGTTCGAGTACATGCGATGCATAAACCTCGCAGCAACTCTCGTCGTCGAGAAAAGTCAGGTCGGTGCAATTCCCGACGTAATCGACGATCGGCCCCGGGATCGCATCCAGTATCTTCCAACCCTCGCGCTGTTCCCAGCCGCCAATATGAAGCTTGATTCCGTCCGCTGGTGGTTCGCTCATCATCTTTGTGTCCACTCCGGCCTTCACTGAGCTCCGTCGTAGCTTAGTAGTTCGCCGCGGATTCCGCATCAGAAAGAGTCGCACTTGAAGTGTTGGCGCGGGCATTTTTCAGACCTGATATCCGTTTGCTCCGTGGTCTCGACCATTCTGTAGAACTCCGCGGCCGGCGAGGTGGGCTTGCGGCAGGCACGGGCAATGGCATTCCCTCGGTGCTCATGATAGTTGTGATACGTTGGGGCTGACGAGACCGCGGTTGCGCGAGGAAGCGATGACGGACGCAGAGTTCATTGAATTGGTGAGGCGCAATGCGCCCCATATCGCCAATACGCTCCTGCACGTAGGGCGCGTTTTTGGCGATCCGAGCCGAATCGCCTGGAAGTCGCAGTACCCGCCGAACGACATGTTGATCAATGTGTCCAGTGGCCGGGTCGAAATCGGCAAGGATTGTTTTTTCGGGCATACAGTCATGCTGTTGACCGGTACACACGACGTCACAAAGTTCGGACCTGAACGCGTGACATCCTATCCGAAGGAAGGACGCGACATCATTCTGGAAGAAGGTGTTTGGTTGGCTTCCGGCGTAGTCGTGCTGGGCCCGTCCCGGATCGGTAAGCACGCAGTGGTTGGGGCGGGTAGCGTGGTGCGCGGCGATATCGAGCCCTACGCCATTTACGCTGGCAATATCGCCAAAAAAATCGGCCAAACCAATCCGCAAATCTGAAAAAAGAAATGCCAGGCCAGCGGGCCGGGGTGTTGCGGATCAAGCTGCGATCGGGAGCGAAGGTTTTGCCATAGACGGCCGGTTGCATCGGCTCACGCGGCGGCCTAATTTATAGTAGTGCGGCATCGTCTCGAAGAATCGAGCCCGAGGCGCCCGAAAACCCATCGTTAGCGAAGAAATATTCAATTATTTCAACGCTTTTTGCCGTGAATCCGCGTCTTCGGACGCAGCCCAACCGAGCCGTCATGAACGTCGCCGTCAAACCATCAAAGCTGATCAAGGGCTCAACCGGCGACTGGGAAGTCGTCATCGGCATGGAAATCCATGCCCAGGTCACCTCCAACTCAAAACTGTTTTCAGGGGCCTCGACCGAATTCGGCGGCGAGCCGAACAGCCATGTCTCGCTGGTCGACGCGGCGATGCCGGGTATGCTGCCGGTGATCAACGAGGAATGCGTGCGTCAGGCGGTGCGGACCGGCCTCGGGCTCAACGCGAAAATCAATATGCGCTCGGTGTTCGACCGCAAGAACTATTTCTATCCGGATCTGCCGCAGGGCTATCAGATCAGCCAATACAAATCGCCGATCGTCGGTGAAGGCGAGGTGGTCGTCGAGCTTTCCGGCGGCGAGACCGCGACCGTCGGCATCGAGCGGCTGCATCTCGAGCAGGACCCCGGCAAGATGCTGCACGACCGCAGCCCGACGATGTCCTATATCGACCTCAACCGGGCCGGCG
The DNA here is from genome assembly GCF_035484855.1 of Bradyrhizobium sp. Lineage (GTDB taxonomy): Bacteria > Pseudomonadota > Alphaproteobacteria > Rhizobiales > Xanthobacteraceae > Bradyrhizobium. Next base: position 8,108 of record NZ_DATHOP010000095.1, on the reverse strand, counting down.
TCGCCCTGATGGAGATCGTCTCCAAGCCCGATATCCGTTCCTCGGAGCAGGCCAAGGCCTATGTCACAAAACTGCGCTCGATCATGCGCTACCTCGGCACCTGCGACGGCGACATGGAGAAGGGTAGCCTCCGCGTCGACGTCAATGTCAGCGTGCGCAGGCCGGGAGCAGCGCTCGGCACCCGCTGCGAGATCAAGAACATAAACTCGATCGCCTTCATCGGCGAGGCCATCGAATACGAGGCGCGCCGCCAGATCGGCATCCTCGAGGACGGCGGCACCATCGACCAGGAAACCCGGCGGTTCGATCCCAACAAGGGCGAGACGCGCTCGATGCGCTCCAAGGAAGAGGCGCACGACTACCGCTATTTCCCGGATCCCGACCTGTTGCCGCTGGAGTTCAGCGAGGCCTATGTCGCCGAATTGAAGGCGAACTTGCCGGAATTGCCGGACCGCAAGAAGGCGCGCTTCATCGCCGATTTCAGCCTCTCGCCCTATGATGCCGGCGTGCTGGTGACGGAGCGGGAAAGCGCCGACTTCTTCGAGGCCATGCTGGCGGGTCTCGCCGACCAGGCTAGCTCCGGCAAGCTCGCCGCCAACTGGGTGATCAACGAGTTGTTCGGGCGGCTCAACAAGGAAGGCCGCGACATCGCTTCGTCGCCGGTGTCGGCCAGCCAGCTTGGCGCCATCGTCGACTTGATCGGCGAGGGCACCATCTCGGGGAAGATCGCCAAGGACCTGTTCGAGATCGTCTGGCAGGAGGGCGGCGACCCGCCTGCGCTGGTCGAGGCGCGCGGCATGAAGCAGGTCACGGACTTAGGGGCGATCGAGAAGGTGGTCGACGACATCGTTGCGGCCAATCCCGACAAGGTGGCGCAAGCGCGCGCCAAACCGCAACTGATCGGCTGGTTCGTCGGTCAGGTGATGAAGTCGTCCGGCGGCAAGGCCAATCCGCAAGCCGTCAACGACCTGCTCAAGTCCAAACTCGGCATCTGAACGTCGCCTGCGATCGCGGCGGCATCATGGCCGCGGCATCGCTCGAGGGGCTGCGCGTGCACCGATCATTCACCATAAACGGGCGGCATCGTACGCGACGAACGCTTCGAGCTCCGCGAATCAGCTGCGCGCGATTCGCGCAAAAATCCGGTTTTGGCGAGCGCCGATGAGACGCGAAGCCGGTGGGCATGAAAATTTTTTTATTGCCAAAATCGGCGACTCAGAGTCCGCGCAACGCACTTTCGGCCGGCTTCGATGCAACACAGCGACATCATGTGCGCATCGGTGGTCGGATGCGTGATTGATGGAAATGGCTGCAGCACAGCCGATTCTTCTAATCTTGACATTCGCCGATGCAGGTTTTCGCGCGACATTCGCATCGCCGCGCCAACGCTTCGTGATGTTGTCGATCAATACGCCGCGCGCGCTCTCGCTTCGGCGCGTCAACACTTCCTTAAGCGGGACGCTGTTTTTTTCAATGTGTTGGTGTATTCGGGATGTAGTGCATTTCGATTCCCGAGTGCACGCAGCGATTAAGCCATCTCACTACATTAGGAGGGCAACATGGCCAAGAAAGCTAAGAAGGCAAAGAAGGCGAAGAGCGCAGTGAAGAAGACTGCGAAGAAGACCCGCAAGGTCGCCAAGAAGAAGTAAATCTCGCTTGAAGAAAATTGCCGGCGGCTTGATGCCGGCACGTCACGAGAGCCTTCAGGACGATTTGCTTCTCGAAGCGAATTTTAGATAGGCGGCTCTGTCGACGAAAGAGGGTGTCGGCGAGACATCAGGTCAAACGGCTGGATCGTTATTTTCGGGGAGACTCGCGCTCCGACGAAAACCGGTCCGGCAGAAGAAACGGTTTTTCTTCGTTCGGTGCGGATCTCGAAAACTCCGCAATTTCACCGGACCTCCGGGTCCAACGTGAAATCTGGTCCTGACGTGTTCGCCGACGCCCTCGTTCCCATCGTCCGCGTGGCTATTGCCCCGGCGCTCTCGATTTTCCCAACTTGACGATATCCGCCGCACCAAGCCGCCCGCACCGGCGACTGCCGGCGGGTCAGGCCGCCACCGCAGCCGCGCGCTGCGCCGCCTCCGGAGTGTGGAATCGCCCCGATGGTTATCGTTCCGCGAAATCGCAGGGTAAACCAAATCTGGCAAAGCGGCGGAAACCCGCGTCACACGCGGACTACTGCAATCCGGCACCTATCGGCGCCGCCTGAGCGTTTACATCCCGTTCATCGCGATACTTAAACTGCCCTTCAAATTTGATCGGTCATGATCATTCCAACAAGCCGGCAAACGGCGTGGGGAATAACGGGACGTTTGGCATTTGGACGGGAGCCGCGCGCGGGTAGCGCGAGCGCGGCCAACAAGATCAAAAAGGAGACGGCGGATGTTTCAGGGAACCATCGATCAGGATACCGCGATACCGGTGCAGGCGAGCGCCATCCCCGACGTGCTGTACGAGCGTGGCCTGTACTGGGCGAGCGGGCGTTCCGGCGTGGTCAATCTCGTAGCTGCCCATAAGTGGTTCAACCTCGCGGCCCTGAAAGGCCGCACCGATGCGATCCCGCTGCGCCGCGAGGTCGCCGAGATGATGTCGGAAGTCGAGATTGCCGCGGCCCAACGTGAAGCCCGGGCCTGGATGACCGCGCAATAGGCTCTCCGGGTTTTTACGAGGCGCCACATAGACCAGCCGGTAACCTTGAACGGCGATCATTGCGGTCTGGGGAACGCACCACGATTGCAGCATCGAGATGCATCGCTTCGCGGGCGAGCAGCAGGCGCTTGCGGGCGTTGCGCCCTCGAGCGGCTGGAGCAGGCCATTCTGAAACCGCACCGGCCCCTCGACCACGCCGCCGCGCGCCAGGCATTGATCCGCAACGGGTGGTCGCTCGAGCGCAAGCGCGCTTGACGAGGCAGGCCGTGACCCTCGCGTGGCGCCGGAACAGGCCGCGACCGGGGCTTTACTTGAAGCAGGGCGGCTATTCTGTTACGCGGATTTTATGTCGAAGCGTGACGAAGCTCACAGCCTGCAACAGGCGTTTTCGCTGCATCGAAGCGGCCGGTTTGCCGAAGCCGCAAAGCTCTACCGCAAGATCATCAAATCGAATCCGCGGGAAGCCAACGCACTTCATTCGCTTGCCATTATCGAGGCGGCCAACGGCAACCGCGCCGAGGCCGCGCGACTGATGGGTCGCTCGCTGTCGGTTCAGCCGACGAATATCCAGTTTGCGCAAAACTACGCCACGGTGCTGTGCCAGTTGCAGGATTTCGCAACGGCCGGCGCGGTGTGCCTGAAGGCCCTGGAGGCGGATCGCGGCAACGCCTACCTACTCTATGTGCTGGCCGGCGCGCTGCTCAAGCAAGGCCGGTTGCAGGAATCGCTTCTGAAATTCGACGAACTGCTGCTGCACGAGCCCAACCACGTTGCGGCGCTGGCCGAGCGCGGCTTCGTGCTGACGGCCCTGCAACAATATGATTTGGCGCTTGCCGGCATCGAAAAGGCCATCGCGCTCGATCCGAGCTATGCGGAGGCTCATCTCAACCGCGGTGTGTTGTTCGGTCAGCTGAAGCGTCACGACGAAGCCATTGCTTCGTTCGACCGGGCGCTGCGATTGAACCCGAACTCGGCCGACGCCTGGCTCGGCTATGGCAATGTGCTGTTTGACCTGCGGCGGTTCGATGAAGCCCTGATCGCCTATGACAGGGCGCAAGCGCTCAATTCCGGCGCCGACGAGATCTTCGTCGCGCGCGGCAACGTGCTATGCGAGCTTCAACGGTATCAGGAGGCGGAGGCTGCCTATGAAGGCGCCTTGGCGCTCAGGCCGCAATCGGCGGAGGCCTGGGTCGGCAGGGGCAACGTGCTGCGCGAACTCAGGCGATATGACCGGGCGCTTGCCGCCTATGACAAGGCGCTCGGATTCAACGACGCAATGGCCGAGGCCTGGCTCGGCCGCGGCAATGTGTTGCTCGAGTTTTCGCGCGAGCAAGAAGCGCTGGCGGCCTGCGACAGGGCCTTGGCGCTCAAACCCGAACTCGGCGCCGCGTGGCTTGGCCGAGGCAACGGCCTGCTCAAGCTCAAATGGTTCGAGGAGGCGCTTGCCGCCTACGACAAGGCCGCGGGATTGGCCGAAGCCTGGCTCGGCCGCGGCAACGTGCTCTACGAGCTGCGGCGCTATCGGGAGGCCGCCATCGCCTATGACGAGGCGCTGGCGCGCAAGTCCGGGCTCGCGGAGGCGTGGTACGGCCGCGGCAACGTGTGGCGCGAATTCACTCAATTTGACGAGGCGCTCGCCGCCTATGACAGGGCCCTGTCGTTAAAGCCCGACCTGACCGCGGCGGAAAGCGCCCGCATCAATGCCAAGAATTGTATCTGTCACTGGAACGGCTGGGAAGAAGACTGCGCGCGGCTGATTGCAGCGGTGAGGGGCGGCAGCACTAATGCCGGACCGTTCGAATTCCTCGCGGTTCCGTCATCGGCCGCCGACCAGCTCGCATGCGCCAGGATGTGGATCAAGGTCATGCATCCGCCTTCCAGCCAACCGCTTTGGCAGGGCGAGCGATACGTCCACGATCGCATTCGCGTCGCCTATTTGTCGTTCGACTTTCGCCAGAATGTGGTTTCTTATCTGACCGCCGGATTGTTCGAGCACCACGACAAATCGAGGTTCGAGACAACGGCGATATCGTGGGGGCCGAATGACAATTCGGACATGCGGCAGCGCCTGGAGGCCGCGTTCGAGCGATTTGTCGACGTCGAAACGCAAGGCGACGACGAGATCGCCAGCCTGATCAGGGCGCACGAAATCGACATCCTGGTCGATTTGACCGGTCTTACCAAGTACGGGCGACCCGGCATCGCCGCGCGGCGTCCGTCACCGGTCCAGGCGCAATATCTGGGTTATGCCGGAACGATGGGGGCCGACTACATCGATTACATGATAGCCGATCCGGTGCTGGTGCCGATGTCGGATCACGTCAATTACGTGGAGAAGATCGTCCAACTTCCTCACAGCTTCATGCCGCATGACGACAGAAGCCGCGCGATCTCGGAGCGACCGTTCGCCCGCGCCGAATTCGGCTTGCCTGAAAACGGCTTTGTCTTTTGCAGCTTCAACAACGCCTATAAATTCAATCCAAGGGTGTTTCGGTCGCGGATGAACCTGCTCAGAGCCGTGGAGGGCAGCGTGTTGTGGCTGACCAAGGACAATCCCTCGGCGGTGAACAATTTGCAAAGGGAAGCCGCCGCCGCCGGCGTCGATCCGGACCGGCTGGTATTCGCCGACCGGATGCCTTCATCGGCGGATCATCTGGCGCGGCATCGCCTGGCGGACCTGTTCCTGGACACGCTGCCCTACAACGCCCACACCACGGCGAGTGACGCGCTATGGGCGGGCCTGCCGGTGTTGACGCAAATCGGCGAGACCTTCGCGGGCAGGGTTGCCGCGAGCCTGTTGACCGCGGTCGGCCTGCCCGAACTGATCGCACGGACCGGGGAGCAATTTGAGACGATGGCGATCGAGTTGGCGACACAGCCGCAGGCGTTGGCTGCGATCAGGGCGAGGCTCGCGCAAAATCGCTCGACCGCGCCTTTGTTCGACACGGCGCTGCAGACCCGGCACATCGAAAGCGCTTATTCGGCAATGGTTCGACGCTACCAGGACGGTCTTCCTCCGGACCACATCCGTGTTCCCTGGTAGATTTGCAGGCCGGCGACCGTGCCGGACGAACCGGCCGTCACGCGGAAGTGAATGACGGGCATATGGCCCCCGATCAATCGGCACGGGCGCCGTGCTTTAATGGAATGTGACGCGCGTACCGGGGTTCAGACTCAGGGAATCTTGGCTTCCAAATTGCCCACTGGAAAATCGGGAGAGTCGAATGCGCAAATTTACGACCAGGTTTCTAACGCTGGCGATGTTCTCGGCGGCGCTGCTGGTTGCGCCCACGTTGATGTCCGTCTGTTTCGCCGGCGGAGATCCGACACCGTCATCGCCGCCGCCGCCACCGGCGAGCAGCAGCAAGCCGATGACGAACGGCAAGAAGAAGACCAGCGAACTCCAGCCCCGCATCGAGGATGCGGCGTTCGTCTCGGCTTACCGGGCGGCCTACGCCACGATCTACGACCGCAACGATTACGCCGCCGCAATCGAGCAGTTGAAGGCGCTCGGTCACGACGACAACGCTTCGGTGGCAACCCTGATCGGCTATTCCTATCGCAAGCTCGGCGACTACAAGGTGTCGCAGATCTGGTACGAGCGCGCGCTGCAGGCCGACCCCGACCATGTCAGGACCTGGCAGTATTATGGATTGTGGCAGCTCGAACAGGGCAACCGCGAACAGGCGGAATATCATCTGACCCGGATCGCCGCTCTGGCCGGCACCGACAGCGAGGAATATCGCTCGCTTGCCGCGGCAATGGAAAAGCCGCCCGGCACCGGTCTGGTTTACTGAGTCGGAAACGCCCAACAATGTGGCCCGCCACCCGTAGCCCGCAGGGCGAGGGGTGGCGGAGCCGGAGGGATTCGAACCCTCGATAGGGCTTTACAACCCTATAACGGTTTAGCAAACCGCCGCCTTCAGCCACTCGGCCACAGCTCCATCACGGCCGATATGCCCGACGAAGGGGCGAGCCGCAAGCGGCAGATTCGGCGCGGCGAAATCCGCGACCTCATCGCGACCTTATAATGGCTCAGCGATCGCCGACGATCGCACGCGCACCAATCTGCTTTTCGCGGCGCGGGTTCGTATTTCATGCCCGTCGACCGTCGTCGCAGCGATTTCGATTGACGTCGTCGCACGAGAATCGATTGTTGCGCGCGCGATCGGCCGTCATGACTGAAGATAGAAATAGGCCCGTAAAATAAGGGTTTTTCGCGAGTCCTCTCTACGGCGACTGCGGAACGAGTCGCAGCGATCGGGATTGCAAATTACTCTTCAAATCGTCCGCGCAGTTCGATCGGCACTGCGATGCCGTCGGCGCGAGTCGCGATATCACGGCTGCAGGCCGGGGTTGTTTCGCGCAACCGTCGGATGAATCATTTTCCGTTTTTTCGCGCTGGCGATATGGCTTGCGGTGCTCGATTCGGCGGGAATTGCGAGGCGATGGTGGAAAACCGGCCGTCGGCGATGCCCAGGCATCGATCTTGCGCCAAATGGAACTAATCGAAAACAGCATTGCAGAACAATGGCTTGCGATGAAATCTCGATCACGGATGCGTGTTATTTGTGCAACACCGTTCCAAAAACGCGCAGTCGGAGGTCGTTCGGAGTGGTTCCTTTGTTGCGTGTGCAGAAGCCTTCGGTAATTGTGATGTTGCGACGGAGGGGGGCATCCCGAGGTCGTCCCGTTCTAGGTGGTTCGCTTAAGTCCCTCGCGTTCATGCGGGAGTGTCCGAAGGCGCGAAGCGGCTAAGCGGGTTTCAAGGGATTAAGGGAACCAACCTTAGGGTGTTTGCACCCAGCGGATCCGGAACCTTCCCTACAGAGCAACTTGGAGGTTATCATGAAGATGGTTAAGAGCCTTATGCTCGGCTCAGCGGCGGGTCTTATCGCCATGAGTGGGGCTCAGGCAGCCGATCTTCCCGTCAAGGCCAAAGCGGTCGAGTACGTGAAGATTTGCTCCCTGTATGGTGCCGGTTTCTTCTACATTCCGGGCACCGATACCTGCATCAAGCTGGGTGGTTATCTGCGCGTTGATACCACGTTCAACGGCAGCATCTACGATCAGCCGGCCTGGAGCGGCGATCTTGGTCTTGGCGATCGCTACGTCAACCACGAGGTCTCCCGTGCCCGTATGGCGATCACCGTCGATACCCGCACTGCGACCCAATACGGCGTAGTGCGCACGTTCGGCCAGGGTGACTTCCAGTACGACACCCTGGGACAGAGTTCGTTCGCTCCCGGCGGCCTCGCCTCGAACCTCGGCGCCAACAGCACAACCCTGCTTATGACGCCCGGCAGCGGCTATGTCGCGGTCGAGTATGTGTTCCTGCAATTCGCCGGCTTCACCTTCGGTAAGTCGTCTTCGGCTTATGCGTCGCCGTGGAACGGTTATCCGGGCAACAACACGTCGTACCTGATCGGCGGCGAAGACTCCGTCACCGGCGTGAT
>NZ_DATHOP010000094.1:0-11154 GCF_035484855.1 Bradyrhizobium sp. | reverse complement strand
CGTTCATCTCACATCGCCCGCTTCAGCGCGGCGGCGAGGTCGGTTTTCTCCCATGAGAAGCCGCCGTCCGATTCGGGCGCGCGGCCGAAATGGCCGTAGGACGCCGTGCGGCGGTAGATCGGGCGGTTCAGCTCCAGCGAGCGGCGGATGTTGGTCGGCGTCAGCCGGAACATTTCCGGCAGCACCTTTTCGAGCTTCTTCTCGTCGACCTTGCCGGTGCCGTGGGTATTCACCAACAGCGACATCGGATCGGCGACGCCGATCGCATACGCAACCTGGATGGTGCGACGCTCGGCAAGGCCCGCCGCCACCACGTTCTTGGCGAGATAGCGCGCGGCATAGGCGGCCGAGCGATCGACCTTGGTCGGGTCCTTGCCGGAGAACGCGCCGCCGCCATGCGGGGCATAGCCGCCATAGGTGTCGACGATGATCTTGCGCCCGGTGAGGCCGCAATCGCCGTCGGGTCCGCCCACCACGAAATTGCCGGTCGGATTGACCAGGAAGTCGGATGGTTTTTGCGGCATCCAGCCCTTCGGCAGCGCCGTCTCGACCGCGCTGGAGATCATCTCTTTGATCAGGCCGGGCGAATATTTCTTGCCGTTGCGGCTCTTCTCGTTGTGCTGGGTCGAGACCACGACCTTGGTGCAGCCGACCGGCTTGCCGTCCACGTATTTCACGGTCACCTGGCTCTTCGAATCCGGCTGCAGGTCGAACAGCTGGCCGTTGCGGCGCTTCTCGGAAAGAGTCTTGAGAATCTTGTGGGCGAAATAGATCGGCGCTGGCATGTACGAACCTTTTTCGTACACTTCGCTTTCGTTGCAGGCATAGCCGAACATCATGCCCTGGTCGCCCGCGCCCTCTTCCTCGCCGGTCTTTTTCTTCTTGGCGTCGACGCCCATCGCGATGTCGGGCGACTGGCCGTGTAGCAGCACCTCGACGTCGGCGCCGTGATACGAAAAACCGTTCTGGTCGTAGCCGATATCCCTGACCACGCCGCGCGCGATCTCGGAGATCAATTCGCGGTCGACCACCGACTTGCCGTGGATGGTGCGGAACAGCTGGCCGCGGCCCTCGCCGGCGATCACGATCTTGTTGGTCGTGCACAGCGTCTCGCAGCCGAGCCGGGTATTGACCAGGCTGTCGTCGGCAATGCCGAGCTTGACGTCCTTCTCGATGAAGGCGTCGAGGATCGCATCCGAAATCTGGTCGGAAACCTTGTCCGGATGGCCTTCGGAAACCGACTCTGAAGTGAACAGATAAGACTCGCGCATCAACCAACCCCTGTTTCGCCAGACCCCCGGCGGTCCCTTATCCAATATGTCCTGAGTTGTCAGTCGCGACGGCGCGAGATGACGTAGGATTCGTCGTAAAACCAGAGCCCGTTATGCTTGCGCAGAACCTCTCTGACGGCATCGAGCGTACGGCCGCTTTGGGTCATTTCCGTCAACCGGTCGTCTTCGATCTGGGCGACATACACCGCCGCGTTCCATGCTGCAAAGGCCGTCGAGGTTCCGATCGAGCCGGTGACCTCGTTGGGCAGCGCTTCCATATCATAGCGGAAGATCGAACGGTTATCGGCATAGGCATTAAAGTTAAGGTCCCGCCCGGCCGATCCCAGCTCATATTTCACCTCGCGCAATAGCTCATGGCGGCTCACCGCGAAAGGATTTTCTCCGGGCCAGACCGCCTGGATGATCTCCATCCCGGGATCCTGGCCGTGGGAGTGAATTCCGATCAGCCGGCCGCCGGCCCGCAGCGCCCGGGCCAGGGGTGCGATGATACGCTTGGCCCGGAAATTCACAGAAGATTTGGCCCGATAGGGCTGGGAAGCGATGATCAGGTCGAAATTGGCCTCGGTCCGCCCGGCCCGCGGGATGATCTGGTCGAGCAGGAAGCGGTGGTCTTCCCGGTACAGCACGATGGCGACCGGCCGCTCATAGACCGGCATCCCCGAACGCGGGCTGACATTGGCCCGCCAGTTCTGCTCCAGAAACGGCTTTAGCTCGGCGATCTGGGCCTCGAATTCGCCCGATGAGGCGCCCCGCAGCGCCACCTCGTGCCAGATCATGCCGGCGGCCGCCACCGGCGAGGCCGGGGTCAGCCAGGGCGCCTCGGCGTAATACATGTTGGTCAGGACAAAGACGGTCGCCGGATGCTCGAACAGCCGGTCCGGCACCTTTTCCAGCGTCAACCGGACATCCTCCAGGCTGAGCTCCTTGCCCGCGATATAGAACGGCATGTGGGGAAACCGGCCGTGCATCGAGCGCATCACTCGCGCCAGCACGGTGCCGTCGCCGACGCCGGCATCGAATACCCTGAGCGCCGGGGGACGCGGATGGATGCTGGGAAGCTCCAGCGCCACCCGATCCGCGATCACCCGCTTTTCGCTGCAGGTATGAACGAACAGCAGGTATTTCTGGCGATTCTCGAAAAACCGGAAATTGCCCCGGGGATCGCGCTTCTCGGGCGGCGGCTCCAGCCGCCGCGGCGGCACCCCGTCCGGCGAGGAAGCCGCGATATAGGCCTGGATGCGGTCCAGCGTATCGATGGTGATGCGCTTCCCCTCGCGGAGCCGATGCACCAGCTTGCCGTCATTGACGGCCCGCCGGCCGAAGGTCGATTCGGCCATGTCCGACTGGCGGCAGAATTCGGTGATCTGGCTGAGGATTTCCGGGTTTTTCATGCGACGCGGGCGTGGGACAAGCGGGTGGGCAGCGATCGGCGGAGCCGATGTCCTACCAGCTTCTGCCCAATCATGGAAATGCGGGAACGGCACACCGCCCTGCAGCACGGGCGGCATTGCGGCACTTCCGAAGAGTGCCGACAGCAGGCATCGCTGCTAGCTCACGCTTCCGATTGGCTATCGCGATCATATGGCGCCGGTTCGGCGGCGGACCCGGGGGCAGGTTTTGCGGACTCGGCGCTCCTTCGCGACGATGCCGCGAGTTGCTCGAGAGCGACCACCTCGCGCAGCCATCGCTTTCGCGGCTTCGCCGGAAAGCCGCCCCAGAACCCGCCTGCGGAAACGTCCTCGTAGATGGTCGATCGCGACGCCGTAATTGCGCCCTTGCCGACGGTGATGTGCGGAATGATGCCGGTGCGGGGACCCAGTATCACGAAATCTTCCAGCGTCACGCTGCCGCTCAGTCCCGACTGCGCGACAATGATGCAGTGGCGGCCGACGACGCAATTGCGTGTCGAAGACGCGAACCTCAGATGTGCAATTGCACATCTGGGAATCCTTGGATTCCGGGTTCGATGCTTCGCATCGCCCCGGAATGACGACCGTGATTACTTCCCCCACACCTCGTTCGCCACTTCGACCGCGAGGCGCAGCTTGGCCCACTGCTCTTCCTCGGTGAGAATGTTGCCCTCTTCGGTCGAGGCAAAGCCGCATTGCGGCGACAGCGCGAGCTGGTCGAGGGGCGCGTATTTCGCGGCTTCCTGCAACCGCCGCTTGATATCGTCCTTGTTCTCCAGCGCGCCGCTCTTGGAGGTGATGACGCCGACCACCACGATCTTGTTGCCCTTCGGCAGGAAGCGCAGCGGTTCGAAGCCGCCGGCGCGCTCGGAATCGTATTCGAGGAAATAGCCGTCGTAATTGGTGCCGGCCAGCATCGTCTCCGCCACCGGCTCGTAGCCACCCGAGGAAATCCAGGTGGAGCGGAAATTGCCGCGGCAGACATGGGTGGTGATGGTCATGTCGGAGGGACGCTCGGCGATCGCGTAATTGATGATGCGCGCATAGATGTCCTGCAGGCCGTCGGGATTGTCGCCGCGCTCGCGCGCCTTCTTGAGTTCGTCCTGCGAGCAGAGATAGGCCCATACGGTGTCGTCGAACTGCAAATAGCGGCAGCCGGCGTCATAGAACGCCTTGACCGCCTTGCGGTAGGTCCTGGCGAGATCCTCGTAGAACACTTCGAGGTCGGGATAGACCTGTTTCGAGATCGACTTGCGGCCGCCGCGGAAATGCAGCACCGCCGGCGAGGGAATCGTCATCTTCGGCATCACATGCGCGATCTCGGCATGCTTTTTCAGGAATTTGAAATGATCGAGCATCGGATGATCCGCGGGAAAATCGAGCTTGCCGATCACGCGCACCGCGTCGTGCCGGGTCTCGACGCCCGCGAACTGGATGCCGGTCTCGGGGTGAAACAATTCGCAGCCCGTCAGTTTCGCCAGAAAGTCGAAATGCCACCAGGAGCGGCGGAATTCGCCGTCGGTCGCAAGTTTCAGGCCGGTCGACGACTGCCGATGCACGACCTTTTCGATTTCCACGTCCTCGATTTTGCGCAAGTCCTCGGCGGAAATCTCGCCCTTTTCCAGCCTGGCGCGCGCTTCCTTGATCTTGGCCGGCCGCAGCAGGCTGCCGACCTCGTCGGCGCGGAAGGGGGCTCTTAATTTTTGCATGCTTTTACTCCAACTTCCGAAAATTCAATGTGCGGCAGCGCCGGAGACGCCGAGGAAGCGTTCGAGCACCGCGGGATCGGCCTTCAGGGCGGCACTCGGGCCGTCATGGACGATCGCGCCGCGCTCCAATATCACAACGCGGTCGGCCAGCCCTAGAATCTTTTGCGCATTCTGCTCGACGATGATGGCGCAGATGCCCCCGGAACGGGTGATGGCGCCGAGCGCGGCCAGCAGTTCCTCGACGATGATGGGGGCGAGCCCCTCGGTCGGCTCGTCCAACAGCAACACCTTCGGATTCAGCGTCAGGGCGCGACCGATCGCCAGCATCTGCTGCTCGCCGCCGGACAGCTGGTTGCCGAAATTGTTGCGGCGCTCCTGCAGCCGCGGAAACATCTGGTAGACTCTTGCCACCGTCCATGGGCCCGGCTGCGCCACCGCGGTCATGTTCTCTTCCACCGTCAGCGACTTGAAGATATTGCGTTCCTGCGGCACCCAGCCGATGCCGTCCCGCGCCCGCTGGTCGGGACGCATCGCCGTGATGTCCCGCCCACGAAGTGCGATGGTCCCGCCGAAGCGGCGGGTGACGCCTACGATCGAGTTGATCAGCGTGGTCTTGCCGGTGCCGTTGCGGCCGAGCAGCGCCAGCACCTGGCTTTCGGGCAGCCGCAGCGACATGTTGGGCAGCACCACCGCCTCGCCATAGCCGGCGCGCAGGTTCTCGATTGTAAGCAGATCAGGCATCGGCGGCCTCGCCGAGATAGACCGCCTTGACCCGCGGGTCACGCGCCACCTCATCCGGCGGGCCCTCGACCAGCAGCGCGCCGTTGACCAGCACCGAGATGCGGTCGGCGAACGAGAACACCAGATCCATGTCGTGCTCGATCAGCAGCACGGTGACGTCGCGCGGCAGCGCTGCCACCGCGGCGAGGATATCGTGGCGCTCGCTTTCGGGCACGCCGGCGGCGGGTTCGTCCAACAGCAGCACCCGCGGTTTGGCGGCGATCGCGACCGCGATCTCCAGCAGGCGCTGCTTGCCATAGGGCAAGGTCGCCGTCAGTTCGTTCATGACATCGAGCAGATGGAAGCGCGAAAGATTTTCGGCGATCTCGGCATTGACGTCGTCGCGGGTACCCATCACCCGCCACCAGTCGCCACCGCGGCCGAGCCGCTCGGAGACCGCAAGCCCAATGGTCTCGAGCGGCGTCAGGTCATTGTAGAGCTGGTTGATCTGGAAAGTGCGCGACAGCCCGCGCAGTACGCGAGTATGGACAGGCAGATCGGTGATGTCGTTGCCTTCAAGGAGAATGCGGCCGGCGTTTGGCTTGAGCACGCCGGTCAAGAGATTGATCACCGTGGTCTTGCCGGCGCCGTTCGGGCCGATCAGGGCATGGCGGGCGCCCTGCTCGATCTTGAGCGAGAGGTCACGGGTGACCTTGAGGCCGCCGAAATGCTTTTCCAGCCCCTTGGTTTCCAGCGCGAACGTCATGGCGCATCGCTTTCCGGCACGACAACGGCGGCCTTGCTGCCGGCCAATAGCCGGATCACCAGGTTCGGCGCCCACAGCACGCAGCGATGCAGCCGCTGGCGGCCGACCAGCACGATCACCACCAGCACCAGGCCAATCCAGAATTGCCAGTATTGCGGCGTGATCGTCGAAAATACCTCCTGCAGCATCCGGAACACCACGGCGCCGATCAGCCCGCCATAGAGATAGCCGGTGCCGCCGATCACCAGCACCAGCATCAGGTCGGCCGAGCGCTCGAAGGCGAACACATCAAGCGAAGCGAGCTGCGTGCTCTGGGTGAATAGCGCGCCCGCGATCCCGGCATAGAACGCCGCCAGCGTATAGATCGCAATCAGCCGCTTGTTGACGGGGATGCCGATGGCGGCGGCCCGCAGCGGATTGTTCTTGATCGCGCGCAGCGACAGGCCGAACGGCGAATGCACGATCCGCCGCGCCAGCAAAAACAGCAGGAACAGCACCGCAAGGCAGTAGAAGAACCCGACCTTGCCGACCATGTCGAAGGAAAACAGCCCGAGGATCGGCGCCATCTCGATGCCCTGCAGCCCGTCGGTGCCGCCGGTGATATCGGAAAAGCGTTCCGCCAGTGCCTCCAGCAGCAACGCGATCCCGAGCGTCACCATCAGCCGGGTAAGGTCGGCGCCCCTGATCACCAGAAAACTGGTGGCAAAGCCGAGCGCCATCGCGACGAGACCGGCGGCGAGCAGCGCCACGACAGGCTCGGTGATGATGCCGTGCAGCGCGAGCAGCCCCGCGCAGTAGGCGCCGACGCCGAAGAATGCGGCGTGGCCAAGCGAGACGATGCCGGCATAGCCGAGGATCAGATCGAGCGACAGCGCGAACAGCGCCAGCCGCACGATATCGGTCATGATCAGGTAGCGCGACGGAAACAGAAAGGCGCAGGCGAGTGCCAGAATCCAGAACGCGATCTCGCTCCAGTGCCAGCGCGCATGCACCCTGGCGTGAATTCCGACATCGGCTTGCGCGGTCATCGGGTGCGCGCTCAACGGGCGGCGGTGCGGCCGAACAGGCCGTTCGGGCGCCAGATCAGGATCACGATCATCATGGTGTAGATCACGAACGGTCCCATCTTGGGCACGTAATACTTGCCGGCGACGTCGCCGATGCCGAGCAGGAGCGAGGCCAGAAACGGCCCCGTGATGCTGGATGAGCCGCCGACTGTCACGACGATCAAAAAATAGATCATGAACTTCAGCGGAAAATACGGATCGAGCCCGAGGATCTCCGCGCTCAGCGCACCACCCAAGCCGGCCAGCCCACAGCCGAACGCGAAGGTGAACGCAAAAACCTGCGGCACGTTGATGCCGAGCCCGCTCGCGGCGCGCGGGTCGTCGACGGCCGCGCGCAAGCGGCTGCCAAATCTCGTGCGCGCCAGCACCAGCTGCAGCGCCAGCGTCAAGAACCCGCAGATCACGATGATCATCAGCCGGTAGCGGCCGATGCCGACGCCGAAGAAATCGATCTGGCCTTCGAGGGCCTGCGGTATGGTGATGAAGACCCGCGACGATCCCATGATGTAATCGACTGAAGCCACTGACATGAAGACGAGGCCGACCGAGAACAGCACCTGATCAAGGTGGCTGCGGCTATAAAGGTGACGGTAGAGCGAACGCTCCAGCACCACGCCGATCAGCGCGCTCGACGCGAACGCTAGCGGCAGGCCGGCGAAAAACGGCCAGCCGTACCGATTGACCAGCACCGCGCAGACATAGCCGCCGGCCATCGCGAACGCGCCATGGGCGAGATTGACGAAATTCATCAGCCCGAGCGTGACCGCGAGCCCGCAGGCCAGCACGAACAGCAGCATGCCATAGGCGACGCCGTCGAACAGGTTGGTGAACAGCGAGGTCATGGGACGAGCCGGCTACAGGAGGCGTCAGAAATGATGTGCCATATCTACAACGTCATGGCCGGGCTTGTCCCGGCCATCCACGTCTTCCTTGCCGATTGTACGAAGAAAGACGTGGATGCCCGGGACAAGCCCGGGCATGACGATCTTTGCTACAACTTCGAGATTCCGGGTTCGCGAGCCCAGGCTCGCGCCCCGGAATGACGGCTTCGCCGTCACTTCTTCGTCTTGCCGGCGTCCTTGACGTCGGGGAAGGTCGCAAATTCGACGTTGTAGAGCTCGCCGTCGACTTTTTCGACCTTGCGGATGTAGATGTTCTGGATGATGTCGCGGGTTTCCGGATCGATCGAGATCGGCCCGCGCGGGCTTTCCCACTTCATCCCCTTCATGGCGGCGATCAGCGCGTCGCCGTCGGTGTTGCCGTTGGTCTTCTTCAGCGCGTCGTAGATCAAATGAATGCCGTCATAGCCGCTCACCGCCATGAAGCCGGGCCGGTTGCCGAAATCCTTCTTGTAGGCGGCGACGAAATCCTTGTTCATCTGCGAGGGGTGGGCGGCCGAATACAGATGCGCGGTGACGGTGCCGAGCGCCGCATCGCCCATGCCGTTGAGGACGTCATCGTCCATCACGTCGCCGGGCCCGATCACCTTGATGCCGGCCTTGTCGAGCCCGCGCTCGGCATATTGCTTCATGAAGTTGCCGCCCTGTCCTGCCGGCACGAACACGAACATGGCGTCGGGCTTGGCGTCCTTCATGCGCTGCAGGAAGGGTGCGAAGTCGGGATTAGCAAGTGGCACCTTGACCTCTTCGACGATCTCGCCGCCGCCGGCCACAAAATGCTCCTTGAAGAAATTCAGCGCGTCATTGCCGGGCGCATAGTCCGAGGTGAGCGTCGCGACCTTCTTGATGCCGTTCTTGACCGCCCAGTCGCCGATGATGGTGGAGGACTGCGCGAGGGTAAAACTGGTGCGCACGATATAGGGCGAACGCTCGGTGATGATCGAGGTGCCCGCCGCCATCACGATTTCCGGGATTTTCGCCTGCGTCGCCAGTGGCGCCGCGGCCAGCGCCGCCGGCGTGACGCCGAAGCCCGCAATCAAATTGACCTTGTCGTTGACGATCAATTCCTGCGCCAGCCGCTTGGTGTTGTCGGGCACGGCGGCGTCATCCTTGAGGATGATCTCGATCTTCTTGCCGGCGACGGTGTCGCCGTTCTGCTGCATGTACAGCTTGACCGCGTTGTCGATCTGCTTGCCGGTCGACGCCTGGCCGCCGGTCATCGGCAGGATCAGGCCGATCTTGACGGTCTCCTGCGCCTGCGCCTGCGCCTGCGCCGGCGCCAAGGCTGCTGCGCCTGCGAACACCATGAAGGCCGCGGCCCGCGACAACATCTTCGTACCCATGAACATGAACCCTCTCCCTGATCGGTTTCGTGCCTCGAACCGAGTCCCCGGCCCTTGCCTCACCATAGCCCAGATTTTTCGGCCGTGTATCGGCGCGGCATGGCGTCTTATGCGCGCGGCTATGTCAATCTCGACAATGGGTGTGTTCATGGGGTGTGCCCTTGTCGTTGGCGGGATCGCGCTCATGTCAATAAACCGCTTCACGGCTTGAGGTAACTTAATACCTCTATACCGTGAATAAGCCAATTTTACCCATTTGGGATAGGCTCACCGGGCCAATCCGGCTGCCAAGATTCATACCGCGCCAGGGTACGACGCTTCTCGAGATGCCCCGCAATATCAGCAAGTTTGTCCTCGCCCTCGCTGCCGCCCTGCTGGCGTGCAGCCTGAGCGCTTGCGGGACCATCAACCAGAAGCTCGCGGAAGGCGTCGGCGACTATGTTCCGCAGTGGCTCGGCGGCCTGCCGCCGGACGCGCCGCCGCGGCCGGGCACCGCCAAATACGAGGAAATGATGCGGGAGCGGGAAAAGAAGCGTCTCGAGCCGGCACCCACGCCCGAAGCCCAGCAAACCTCGTCGTCGGAGCTCGCCCCCGTTCACTGATCGGCGCCGGCCTCGCCGCCCTAATCCATGAACACGACGGTCTTGCGGCCATTGAGGATTACCCGATCCTCCAGGTGGTAGCGGATCGCGCGCGCCAGCACGCGGCGCTCGATATCGCGCCCCTTGCGGACGAGATCGTCAGGCGTGTCGCGATGGCTGATGCGCTCGACGTCCTGGTCGATGATCGGGCCCTCATCGAGATCGGTGGTGACGTAATGGGCGGTGGCGCCGATCAGCTTGACGCCGCGGGCATGCGCCTGGTGATAGGGCCGCGCGCCCTTGAAGCCCGGCAGGAACGAGTGATGGATATTGATGCAGCGTCCCGACAGTCTTGCCGACATCTCGTCCGACAGTATCTGCATATAGCGCGCCAGCACCACGAGATCGGTGTTGCTCTCGCCGACCAGATTCCAGATCGCGGTCTCCTGCTCGCGTTTGGTCTCCTTCGTCACCGGCAGAAAATGAAACGGGATCTCGCCGAAATCGAGATTGGCGTAGGTCTCGCGCGGGTGATTGGAGACGATGGCGGTCGGGATCATCGCCAGTTCGCCGGTGCGCCAGCGATACAGGATGTCGGCCAGGCAGTGATCGGATTTCGAGACCAGCAGCATCACCCGACGGCGGCTGGCGCGGTCACGCATCTGCCAGTCCATGCCGAAGCGCTCGGCAATGGCCGCGAATCCGGTCTGCAGCGCCGCCAGATTGACCGCGAGATCGGCGGCGGCGAACACCACCCGCATGAAGAAATGCCCGGTCTCGACGTCGCTGAACTGCTGGGCGTCAAGGATATTCTGTCCGTTATGGGCGAGGAAGGTGGAAACAGCGGAAACGATGCCGGGACGATCCGGGCACGACAATGTCAACACATATTGATGATCGGGCATGGAGGGCGCTTGAGGAAGATGAGAGATCGATGATTTCGCGGCCCTGCTCTATCACCGCCGGCGCCCTTGCGCCAATCCCGCGGGGCGCGGCATGATGAACAAACAACGGGCGATCGGCGTTACCCACGACCATGGCTGACAGACTGAACGGCTACCGCATCCTGATCCTGGAAACGCGCGAGGAAGCGCAGTTCTCCCGCTTGCTCACCGAGCAGGGTGCGAATGTGCTGCAATGTCCGATGTTCGCCATCCACGACGCCCCCGACCCCGCGCCGATCGAGGCCTGGATCCGCCGTTTCATCGCGGCGCCCTTCGACTATCTGGTGCTGATGACCGGCGAAGGCCTGCGCCGCCTCATCAAGGTCGCCCGGCACATCGACGTCGAGCAGGATTTTGTCAGTGCGGTCGGCAAAGCGCGGAAATTTGCCCGCGGCCCGAAGCCAGGCCGGGCGCTGCGCGAGAT
>NZ_DATHOP010000093.1:0-13165 GCF_035484855.1 Bradyrhizobium sp. | reverse complement strand
GGTTCATCTCGATCTGGCGGTAGAACGCCTCCTTGCCAAGGGCGATGGCGAGCGCCGATTTCTCGGCAATCTTATGGGCGAGGGTGTCGGTCGCGGCGCGCAGCCCCGCTGCCGGCACGACCTGGTTGACCAGCCCCAGCGCCTGCGCGGTCGCGGCGTCGATGAAATCGCCGGTCAGCAGCATTTCCATCGCCGCCTTGCGCCCGACCGCGCGGCTGAGCGCCACCATCGGGGTCGAGCAGAACAGACCGACATTGATCCCCGAGGTGGCGAAGCGCGCATCGTCGGCGGCGACCGCGAGGTCGCAGCTGGCGACCAGCTGGCAGCCGGCGGCGGTGGCCATGCCCTGGACCGCGGCGATGACCGGCTTCGGCAGATGCACGATTGCCTGCATCATCGCGCTGCAGGCCGTCATGATCTCGGCAAAATAGCCGCGGCCGCGATCGGCATCGCTGCGGCGCGCGGTCAATTCCTTCATGTCGTGACCGGCGGAAAACACCGGGCCGTTGGCCGCGATCACCACCGCGCGCACGTTTGCATCGTCGTGAATCTGCCGCAGCGCCGCGTCGAGTTCGGCGATCAGCGCCTCGGACAGGCTGTTGCGCGCCGCCGGCCGGTTGAGCGTCAGCACGGCGATAGGGCCTGCCATCTCGCGCAGCAGGATCGGGGTCTGCGGCGGCGCGGCGCGGGCGGTTTGGCTGGTCATCGAAATATCCACTTAATAATCGCTTGGGTGGCTGCATCACCTTAATGTAACAAGCCGCGTGAGGCGAGGGCAGGCGGAGCGATATGACAAGCGCAAAAATGACCGTGGCGGAACTGGAGAAGTATCTGCACGACGTATTCCCGCAGGTCTTCCGTGGCGGCGACATATCGATCGAACGCGCTGATGGTACCTCCTGTCTGCTGCGCCAACGATACAGCGAGCAGATGCTGCGCCCGGGCGGCACGGTTTCGGGACCGACGCTGATGGCGCTGGCCGATTTCGCGATGTATGTGGTGCTGCTGTCGGCGATCGGCCCGGTCGGGCTCGCCGTGACGACCAATCTGAACATCAATTTTCTGCGCAAGGGCGCGCCGGGGCAGGATCTGCTGGCGCAGGCGCGGCTCCTGAAGCTGGGCAAGCGGCTGGCCGTCGGCGAGGTCAATCTGCTGTCGGGGACCTCGCCGGAACCGATCGCCCATGTAACCTCGACCTATTCCATTCCAAATGCTTGATGTTTTGCCCGGTAACATCGCACCATATTTATAAGCCATTGTTTTTACATGATTATTTATCTCGGTCGGGCATTGACGCGCGCCGCGCGGTTATCTAGAAACCGCCGCAGTTCGGCGCGGCACGCGCCGATTTCCCCTTTTTGCGGATTTCCTCACATGAAAACCTTTTCGGCGAAGCCAGCCGAGGTGACGAAGAAGTGGATCCTGATCGACGCCAAGGGTCTGGTGGTCGGCCGGCTCGCTTCCCTGGTCGCCATGCGTCTGCGCGGCAAGCACCTGCCCACCTATACGCCCCATGTCGATTGCGGCGACCATGTCATCATCATCAACGCCGCGCATGCGGTGCTGACCGGGCGCAAGCGCGAGAACAAGGTCTATTACAATCACACCGGCTTCATCGGCGGCATCAAGGAACGCACTGCAAAGTCGATCCTTGAGGGCCGCTTTCCCGAACGCGTGGTGGAGAAGGCGATCGAGCGCATGATCCCGCGCGGACCGCTCGGCCGCGTGCAACTCGGTAACCTGCGCGTTTATCCCGGCCCAGAGCATCCGCACGAGGCCCAGCAACCCGAAACGCTCGATATCGCATCGATGAACCGCAAGAACATGAGGGCCGCATAACATGTCCGACACCATGCAGTCGCTCGACCAGTTGTCGGCATTGAAGCCGGCCACGCCGGAAGCGCCGAAATACGTCAAGAAGGTCGACAAATACGGCCGCGCCTACGCCACCGGCAAGCGCAAGGACGCGGTCGCCCGGGTCTGGATCAAGCCCGGCGCCGGCAAGGTCATCGTCAACACCCGCGAGGTCGAGGTCTATTTCGCCCGCCCCGTGCTGCGGATGATGATCCAGCAGCCGCTGGTCGCCGCCGCCCGCGCCGGCCAGTATGACGTGATCTGCACGGTCGCCGGCGGCGGCCTGTCTGGCCAGGCCGGCGCGGTGCGCCACGGCATCTCCAAGGCGCTGACCTATTTCGAGCCGGACCTGCGCAACGTGCTGAAAAAGGGCGGCTTCCTCACCCGCGACTCGCGTGTGGTCGAGCGCAAGAAGTACGGCCGGGCGAAAGCGCGCAAGTCGTTCCAGTTCTCCAAGCGTTAAAAAACCGCGGCGAATGCCGCGTATCCGCAATCCAGAAGGGCGCCCTCGGGCGCCCTTTTTCGTTGTGCGCATCGCGATGCATTTGCCGATGAGTTGACGCAGTTTTTTGCGAAAACTTGCGCGCACGCGACAACGAAATGCAAACACGGCGGTCCTAGATTCCGCGGTGGAGGAGGCAGGTTTTTAACCTTCATCCGAACCGGCACCGCTGCATCACAGTCCTTAGGGGTTGCCAATGTCGCTCGATACCTCAACGCTCTATCTCGTTGCTACTATGGTCGCGGCCATGCTGGGAGCCATGCTGCTGTTCTTCGGCAACCAGGAAAACATCCCGGCGCTGATATGGTGGGGAACCGCCTATCTGCTCGGCGCGGCGTCCGTCGCACTTTGGACGCTTGCCAGCGGCACGCTCGGCGAGATGCTGTCGCTGGCGCTGAACGCCGTCGGCTTCGTCGCCTGCGGCATGGTCTGGAACGCCTCGCGCGTCTTTCACGGCCGCAAGCCCAATCTGCCGGGGCTGGTGCTGGGCGCCATGGCCTGGATCGCCGCGGTGATGACGCTGGCGCCGGAGGCCGCCGAGCTGCGCCTGACCATCGGCGCCGGCATTGTCGCCATCTATGCGGCGCTGACCGCCACCGAATTGTGGTCCGACCGCCGCCGCACCATGCGCAAGCGCTGGCCGGCCATCGTGGTGCCGGTCATGCACGGCTTCGTGCTGATGCTGCCGATCCTGCTCGGCGACCTCCTGCATCCGCAGGACGGCAAGTTTTCCGGCAGCATCTGGGTGACCGTGTTCGCGATCGAACTCGTGCTCTACGCGGTCGGCACCGTGTTCCTGATCTTCATGCTGGTGTCGGAGCGCACGGTGAGCGCGCACAAGACGGCGGCCGCGATCGATCCCCTGACCGGCATGTTCAATCGCCGCGGTTTTGCGGAGGCCTGTTCGCGGGTGATCGAGCGCGAGGCCCATGCCGGCCGCCCGGTGACGGTGCTGATTTTCGACATCGACCATTTCAAGAAGATCAACGACCGCTTCGGTCATCCGGCAGGCGACGAGATCCTGAAACTGTTCGCGGTCATCGTCGTCAATGCGCTCAGGCTGTCGGACCTGTCGGGACGGATCGGCGGCGAGGAGTTCGCGGCATTGCTGCCGTGCTCGCTGGAGGAAGGCGTGATCGCGGCCGAGCGCGTGCGCGAGGCGTTCGCAGATTCCGGAATTGTGGACGATGCCGGGCCGGTTGATACCACCGTCAGCATCGGCGTCGCCGGCGGCCCCGCCGGCACCGAGCTCGAAGTGCTGCTGGCGGCGGCCGACACCGCGCTCTATCAGGCCAAGCGAAGCGGCCGCAACCGCGTCGAGGCCGCCGAGGAGCTGCCGCTGTCGCTGGAAAACTGGCGGCGCAAGACCGCAGGCCTTGCCCTTCCGGCGTCCTCGCGGCCGGTGGCGGGCCTGGTGTGAAGCGGCCGGTAACCTGCCGTTTACCATTCGCTCCATATCATTTCGGTCATGGACACGATCCGGAATCGGAACGCCCGCACCGCGCTGATGTCGCTCGAAGACGCCGCGGCGTCGGCCCGCGGCGGCTTTGCCTGCATGTTCCAGACTTCCGACGAATATGAGACGGCGCTGATATCCGAACGCCGCGCCCAGGGCCGCTATGATCGGCTCCGGATCCGCTGGGCGGTCGTGATGTTCGTCGGCTGCGCGATGCTGGTCGCCGCCACGGTGCTGCTGTTGAATTAGCGGGTGCCAAGGGCTGGCTTATTACGGACGCCGGAAACTGGTGGTACAACGGCACGCTCACCGGCACTTCAGCGATCCTGGTGCGAACGAAGTCCTGCTTGTCCTGGGCGGCGCTCGCGAACTCGCGCAAGAATGCGCCGCATGAGTTCCAGGTCGTGCAGGCGCTCGACAAAATGATGTGGGACGTGGTCGGCGCGGTGAAAGAATGGAAGGCTTGAGGTCGCGCGCAAATTTGGCGGATGCTGACACTTCAACAACGCAATGAGGTGCGCTACAGACGTGCCATCGAAAACCAGAGGCCGTCCCCGATGATCACCGAAATCGCCCAAATCGACGTCAAGCCCGGCTCCGAAAAGGATTTTGAAGCCGCGGTCGCGAAAGCGCGCCCGCTGTTCCTGCGCGCCAAGGGTGGCAAGGGATTTGAACTGCACAAGTCGATCGAGAAACCGCAGCGCTACCGTTTGATGGCCAAATGGGAGACGCTGGAAAACCACACCGTCGATTTCCGCGGCTCCGAGGATTTCACGGCGTGGCGCGGACTGGTTGGGCAGTAATTTGCTTCGCCGCCCGAGGTCGAACACACCGAGACGGTGGTGACGACCTGATGGCTCCGTACAGGAATCTGGCCAAGACGGCCATGGCCGTCTTGGCCTATCTGACCGAATAAATATCGACACCTGTTCCGGTAGAGACAGCAAGCTCTGATTTTGTCGGAGAAAACGCGAGCGTGAACGCTCCTTTTGAGACGGACATGTCTTGGTGAGCGCTGCCGCTCGCAAACGGGCGATACAGATGGACTGTCTCGTCCGTTGTCACGACGGCAAGAATTTGTCCCTCCCGATCCCACGCGAGATTGCGCACGTCTCCAATCGTGTTGTCGTTGACAACTGCACTCCCAGACGCGACCTCGCGGATTTGCAGATGGACAAGATGTGCTGCGGACGTCGAAGACAACATGGTCCCAATGCCCGTGGCGACAAACTGCCCGTTTGGCGAATAGGCCAGGCTGCGAACCGTCCGACCCTCAATGTATTGGAGAATGCTTGAGGACGATCCCATCATCGCAAGTCCGTCTATCAGGCCAACCGCGAGATCGTTGTTTGGGGCGAACGCAAGCGCGGTGACGATGTCCGGGAAGTCCGGTCGCGTCTCTCCGGTGATGGCCGACGGTTTGAGGCCTCGTGTTTCGCTCTCGAAAATTGGCCTGGTTTTAAGCAGGCTCCAATCGTCAGTTCTGTAGATGGATATCGGTCCTACGTCGTGAATCGGCCTAAAGGCCACCAAGGTGCCATCTGGTGAAACGACGAATATTCCTGCAAGGACTTCCTGAAATATCTTGTCCGACGATGGCGCCGGTACGACTCGTTGAAGCGCGCCAGTTTGGACGTCCCAGAGACCCAGAGACGACGTTGGATAATGCGTCGGAGTAGGCGCGGGCGCGAGTATGCTGCGGCCATCTGGCATGAACGCAAGGGACGATCCTACATAGGGACCGGTCGTAAGTTCGCGCTTGATCGTAATGAGGAGGTCGCCGCCAGTATTCCAAACCGAGATAGCTCGTCCGAAATCGTGGATGGCCGCGATTTTTTCTCCATCGGGAGACCATGCAATCCCTGTTGGCGATACTTTGGTTGTCAGGGAATGAAGTCTTGCGACGCGCAAGCCCAGCACCGTGAACTTGTCTTCTAATAGATATGCGCCGCCGGCGGCCAACAAGAGCGCCGCGAAGCTTGACAATAGCAAGCGCCGCTTCATGTGCTTTGCATCAGCCAAGGCTGGCCGCGGCCTCATCCGCCTTGAAGTAATCGATCATGACTTTGACAACCGCCATCAGCGGCAGCGCCAGCGCGATGCCCCAGACGCCGAACACGATGCCGAGCAGGATCTGGAACGCAAACAGCGTGGCCGGGGGAATGTCGAGCGCGCGGCGCTGCAGGATCGGCGTCAGGACATAGCTTTCGAGCGCGTGAACGCCGAGGAACAGCACCAGCGCGCTGACTGCGGCGACCCATCCCGAGGCGAGGCTCGCGAGCACCACGATCAGGCCCGCGATCAGCGCGCCGACGGTCGGAATGAAGGCGAGCAGCCCGGCCTGGATGCCGAGGATAAATGCGCTGTTGATGCCGATGATGGCAAGCCCGATCCATGTCACCAGGAAGACCACGAACATGGTGAGGATCTGCGCGATCAGCCAGCGCTCCAGGGTTTCGCCGATGCGGTCGACGATCACGGTGGCACGGTCGCGGTGCTTTGCGGGGGCCATGTACAACAGACCCTTGCGGTAGACACCAGGCTGCGCCGCAAACGCGAGCCCCAGAAACAGCACGATGAAGAAGTTGCCGACCGCGCTCACGGTACCGAGCAGCAATCTGAGGGTCTGGCTGACGATCGCGCCGCCGCTGGAAGCAAGCGCGCCGGCGCCCGGAAGCTCATGCGTTGTCGCCGCGCCCGGCGTTGCCGGCGCTGGCGACTTCCCGGACGCGGCGGACGTGCCGACGTCGAAATAGCTGGTGTCGATGCCGTGCCGCTCCAGGAAGGCTTTGACGCCGACCAGTTGCGACTTGATGGTGTCGCTGAGCGCGGTCGCCTGTTCCGCAATGGTGGCGCCGCCGAGGAAGACTGCGCCCGACAGCAGGCCCGCGAGCACCAGACACACGATCGTCAGCCGCAACGCATGCGGCAGCTTCACCACGCGGCCCAGCAGTGTGGTCATGGCGTTGAGCGCGACGCCGAGCAGGACGCCCGCGAATATCAAAAACAGCGCCGCGGCATAGTACCAGGTGAACGCCAGCAAAGCGGCAAAGCCGACGATGCCGACGCCGCCGACCGATATCGCCCATGCCAGATCGTTACGGGTCCGAACACGATCCTCTGAACCTTCCACACGGTCTCCCTCGCACGCCAATGGCCGAACCTACTCTTTCGTCAAATGCGCCCGCGATCAAGCGGAGAAGGCGCCGGTTTGACGCCGGCGCCCTCGTTGTGCAAAGCGATGATGCGGTCTTACGATGGTCAAGGAGCGGGTGGAATGAACTTCAGATGGCTCGGGCCTGTGGCGTTGCTGGCCGCGCTTTTCATCGGCGACCAGATTCGCATCAACCGGCCCGGTCACAAATACCGCCTGACGGTCGAGGTGGAGACGCCTGCAGGCACCAAATCGGCCTCCGGCGTGATGTCGGTGCATCCCGACCGCGGCTACAGCCGTCGCGGCCACACCGCGATGAAAGGCGATGCGGTGTTCGTCGACCTCGGCGGCGGCAGGAATCTGGTCGCCTTGCTGGCGCATCTCGACAAGACAATCGATCTCGACGGCATGAATTACGTCGCCCTGCGCGCCTACAAGGCAAACGGCCGCAACGTGTCGTTCAACGAGATGAGCGGGATGAGCGGCACGGTGCCGGTGACGGGCGCACTGATTCCGGTGCTCGTGACCTTCGCCGACCCGACCGATCCCGCGAGCGCGCGCCTGGTTAAATCAGACGATCTGGAAGCCGCCTTCGGCAAGGGCTTTCGCCTCTATGCCGTTACGGCCGAGGCGGTGCCGAACGGCCTGTGGCCGCTCGATTTCGGCGGCGTGCTGGGAGAGCCCGTCACGCGCGGGATCGAGGCGAGATTGCCATGGCTGAAGGGCGGGGATAATTCAGCGGCGACGGCGCTGCGGGCGGCGGGTTTGCCCGATATCGAGGGAATCGATCCAAAAGAGGCCTTTACGCGGAAATAGCATCGCCGCCTTGCGGTCCGACCGGTTGATCCGGCCCCGGCCGGCAGGCATGATCGCCGCGAATCCTTGGCGGTGCGCGAGGGCGAGAACCGGATTGATGGCGATGAGGAGACCGGTGGTCGGTGTGATCGGGAATGCCCATCGCATCGAAAATCGATTTGCGACCCAGCTGGTCGGCGAGCGCAATCTTCGGGCGGTGGCCGACGTCGCCGGCGCGCTGCCGCTGATGTTTGCGGCTACGCCCGAGATCACGGACATCGGAGCGCTGCTCGATGTCGTCGACGGCGTGGTGCTGACCGGAGCGCGCGCCAACGTCCACCCCACGCGCTTTGGCACCGAACCCGATTCCCGCCACGAGCCTTACGACATCCCTCGGGACGATCTGGCGCTGGCGCTGTCGGAAGCCTGCGTCGCCCGCGGCATCCCGCTGTTCGGCATCTGCCGCGGCCTGCAGGAGATGAACGTCGCTTTCGGCGGCTCGCTGCATCCGGAAATCCGCGATATCCCAGGACGCATGAACCACCGCATGCCGCGGCTCGAAAACGGCGAAATCCATCCCGATCCGAAGGTCATCTTCGCCGACCGTCACGAGGTCACGCTGGTGCCCGGCGGCGCGTTCGCGCAAATCCTCAAATGCGAAACCATCCGCGTCAACTCGCTGCACGGCCAGGGCATCCTGGAGCCGGGCAAGCGCGTCGTCATCGAGGGCGTGGCGGAAGACGGCACCATCGAGGCGATCCGGATCGCGGACGCGCCGAGCTTTGCGCTCGGCGTGCAGTGGCACGCCGAATACGATCCGCAGCGCAACCCGATCAACCGCGCGCTGTTCACCGCCTTCGGGGAGGCGTTGGCGGCCCGTCGCGAACTTACCGGTGTAGGACGTTAGGCTGCCGCGGCGTGAGCGGCCGGCTCGTCGAGCGGCGCCGTCCAGGCGTCGTAACCATAGAGCCAACTCGTGTCGCCGCTTCCCTCGCGCATCCACGTGTTGGCGCTCGAAATGGCCTGGATGACGGTCGTGCGCGGCTTGCGGTGGGCCTCGTAACGGGCGAACGCGCCTTCGACGTCGGCGCCATCAACGGCCTGGAGACAGCGGGCGAGCACCGCCGCGTCCTCGATCGAGGTTGCGGCGCCTTGCGCCATGTAGGGCGTCATCGGATGGCAGGCATCGCCGAGCAAGGCCACCCGCCCATTGCTCCAACGTGGCAGCGGCTCGCGCTCGAGGATCGCCCATTTGTGGCAATCCGGACAGGCGGCGAGAACTGCGCGCACCTCCTCGTGGAAGTCCTCATATGCGGCGCGCAATTGAGACATGTCGCCTGTCGCGGACCATGATTCGCGTGTCAGCCCTTCAAATGGCTCGGGGACACTTGTGACGAAGTAGACTTCGTTGCGCGCTCTCGTCGTGTAGTAGATGACGATGTGCCGGTCGGTACCCCACCACTTGGTGCGTGAGTGGCCGATGTCTTTTCCATTCATCAGTGCCGATGGAAACACCGCCCGGTACGCAATGCGGCCTTTGTGCACGGGCTCGTCGCGGCCGATGATCAAGTCCCGCACCGTTGAATGTACGCCATCCGCACCGATGACGGCGTCTGCCGTCGTGCGCGAGCCGTCGGCAAAGGTGAGAGTCACGTGGCCTTTCGCCTGGTCGAGTCCGACGAGCTTCTTGGCGGTGTGGACGCTGTTGGCGGGGACGGTCGCAAGCAGCGCGTCGTGCAGATCGCCGCGGTGCATGCACAGATAAGGCGCGTTGTAGAGGCTCTCCGGCATCGGCAATTCTCGCGTGACTTCGCCGGTGTCGCCGACCCGGTTGAGATGCGAATAGGGTGCGAACGAAAACTCGCGCAGCCGCTGCTCGATGCCGATGCCGCGCAACACCTTCATCGAGTTTGGCATCATCTGGATGCCGGCGCCGATTCGCGCGAAGCGCGCAGCCTGCTCGTAGACCTGCACGTCGATGCCGACTTGCCGCAACGTGGCAGCGGCCGCGAGGCCTCCCATGCCGGCGCCGACGATTGCAATGGACAATTGATGATCGGGCATTTGTTCCTTCCCAAGGCTACTTCTTTTCGATGCCGGCGTTGATGATGACCTTATCCCATTTCCTGACGTCGGCCTTGAACAAGGCCATCAGCTCCTCGGGACTGCTCGGCCGCGCCTCGATGCCGAGCTCGAGGAGGCGCTGCTTGACGTCGGGCAGCGCCAGCACCTCCCTCAGGGTCGCATTGATCAAGGCGATGATCGATGACGGCGTGCCGCGCGGCGCGAACATGCCGTTCCAGGACGTCACCTCATAGCCCTTGACGCCGCCTTCTGCGGCGGTAACCAGGTTCGGCATCGAGGGCGAGCGCTTCGGGCCGGAGGTCGCCAGCAATCTCAGCTTGCCGTCGTCGACCTGACCTTTCACAGCGGCCGGAAAGTCCACCATCATCTGCACGTCATCGCGCAGCAGCCCGACCACAATCTCGGGCGAATTGCGGAACGGAACGACCTGCACGTCGATGCCGGCTGCCGATTTGAGCAGCTCGGCGCCGAGATTTTGCGTGCCGCCGATATTGACGGTGCCAACGTTGAGCTTGCCCGGTGAAACCTTGGCGGCCGTGACAAAATCGACGAGCGTCTTGTACGGTGAAGCGGCGTTGACGGCGAAAACGAGGTCGAACGAGGCGAGCGTCGAGATCATCTCGAAGTCCACGGTCGGATCGAATGGCAGGCGATTGAATAGTGCGGCCGAGATAGCGGTTCCGTTGGTCACCAGGCCGAGCGTGTAACCGTTCGGCGGCGCGGCGAGCACAGTCTGGGCCGCGCTAATGCCGCCGGCGCCCGGCATGTTTTCGATCACGAAGCGCTGGCCGAGACGCTCGCCGAGCTTATCGGCAATGATGCGTGAGCTAACATCCGCGACGCCACCGGCACCGAAGGGCAGCACGATCTTAACCGGGTGGTCGGGATAGGTCTGTGCGTTTGCCGGCATCGCCGCCATTGCGGCAACCAGCGCGGCCACAATCCGAAGCACATTCGGTCCCTTCATGGTCGTCTCCAGACCCTTTTGATCAGCCGCGGGCACTGCACCATCCGCGACGCGGCGAGCGTGTCAAGTCCGGTTCTGTGAGGGCTCGGGGTGAAATTCCCCGGGCGGCTGCATGTCTGTTCATGGCCACGAAACGGACCCAAATCGATGTCCGCTTTTCCGGCTGCACGGCAGGGGCATCCTGGAGCCCGGCAAGCGGTCGTCATCGAAGGCGTGGCGGAAGACGGCCACCATCGAGGCGATCCGGATCGCGGACACCCAGGCTTCGCGCTCGGCGTGCAGTGGCACGCCGAATACGATCCGCAGCGCAATCCGATCAACGGGCGCCGTTCACTGTCTTCGGCGAGGCTGGTGGCCCGCCGACGAGCTGCCTAAAGCGAATTCCACTTGAGCGGAAGCATGGTGGCGCGTGCTTTGGCCTCGTGGTTCGAGACGCGCGGCGTGGCCGCGCTCCTCTAACTGCCTGAAAAAAGAATCGCATTCTTTGTCATGGCCGGGCATAGCCGTCCGAAGGACGGCGTCGCTTGCGCTCGCCTATGCCCGGCCATCTGCGTCTTTCCTGCTCCTGGGTTGCAAAGACGTGGATGCCCGGGACAAGCCCGGGCATGACGAGGCTCAGGCCGCCTTGCCTAGTTTCTCCACCTTCACGCCGCCGCCTTCCAGCAGCATGACCTTGTTGAGAAGTTTCACCAGCGCGTAGACGGACTCGATCGAGGGTGCGGCGGTATTGGTCAGCTTGGCCATTTCCAGGATCGAACCGATCAGCGCTTCGGTTTCCAGCGAGCGGCCGGCTTCCACGTCCTGCAGCATCGACGTCTTGTGCGCGCCGACGGCTTCGGCGCCGGCGATGCGCTTGTCGATTGAGACACGGAAGGTGACGCCGAGCTTTTGCGCGATGTCCTGGGCTTCCTTCATCATCGCCGCCGCCAGCGCGCGGGTCTCGGCGAACTGGCAGATGTCGACCAGCGTGGCATGGGTCAGCGCCGAAATCGGATTGAAGGAGAGGTTGCCCCACGCCTTCAGCCAGATCTCCGAGCGGATGTCCGGCAACACCATCGATTTCAGTCCGGCCTTGATGAAGACGTCGTGCAATTCCTTGACGCGCTCGGTCTCCTTGCCGTCGAGTTCGCCGATCGGGAAGCGATCGCCCTCGACGTGGTGGATCACGCCGGGCGCGGTGGCGGCCGCGGCGGGATAGACCACGCAGCCGATGATGCGCTTCGGATCGATATTCTTGGTGAGCACGCCGGAGGGATCGAGACTTTCCAGCTTGTGATTGTCGTACTGGCCGCCGAGCCGCTGGAAGTACCACCAGGGTAGGCCGTTCTGCACGGTGAGCACGATGGTGTCGGGACCGAGCAGCGTATCGATGTCGCGCACCACCTGGTCGAGGAAGTGCGCTTTCACCGCCAGCACCACGATATCCTGCTTGCCGGCATCGGCCGGCTTGTTGACGGCCTTCATTTTCGCGGTCTGGACCTTGCCGTCATGCCACTCGAGCTTCAGACCGTTCTTCTGGATCGCGGCGAGATGCGCGCCCTGGTCGATCACGGTAACGTCCTCGCCGGCCAGCGCAAACTTGGCCGCCAGCAGGCCGCCGATGGCGCCAGCGCCGACCACGCAGATCTTTTTCTGTTTCGGCGGTGCGCCCAGCAGATAAGGGCTCGGCAGCACCTGGTCGAAGACATTGCTGAGGCTGCCGACGCCATCGATCACGATGTCGACGACGTTGTGGGCATCTCCCATCGTGCCGGCGCCGAGCGAGGTGCCGCAGGCGATGACGTCGCCCGGCATCAGCGTCACGTCCTTGGAGATCGCCGCTACCAGTTTGTGCGGCGGGAAGAACATGTCGGCGACCGGATAGTTTTGGCGCTCTTTGCCGTTCAGGACGGTCTTGACCGACAGTTTTAAGGGGTCGACGCCGGTTTCGATCACCGGGCCAAACACGCCGAACGTGTCAAAACTCTTGGCGCGTGCCCATTGCTCGAACGACTTGTCCTTGCGCAGGAGATCGACGGCGGTGACGTCGTTCACGCAGGTGTAGCCGAAGATGTAGTCGCCGGCTTCAGCCTCGTTGATATTGAAGCATTTCTTGCCGATGACCACACCGAGCTCGCCCTCGTAAATGATCTTTCCGGCATAGGTGGCCGGACGCTGGATCGGCTGGCTGGCGGGCCAATAGGCATTCGGCGCCTTCAGGAACCAGAGCGGCTCTTTCGGCCGCGTGAAATCGTTCTTGGCGGCGAGCTGGTGGAAGTTATTCCAAAGACAGATCATCTTCGAGGGATCGCACGGCGTCAGAACGCGAACGTCGGAGAGTTTCAGCTTTTGGCCGCTCGGCTTGGCACCGGC
>NZ_DATHOP010000092.1:0-7239 GCF_035484855.1 Bradyrhizobium sp. | reverse complement strand
TCCGCCACCGACCGCCACCGCAGCGTCGACGATACGCCGGCCGGCGGCGGGCCCGGCATGGTGCTGCGGGCCGACGTGCTGGCGGCGGCGATCGATGCAGCCGATATCGCCCCCGATCGTCCGCGGCTGCTGATGAGCCCGCGGGGTCGGCCATTGACCCAGTCCTCCATCGCCGAACTCGCCGCCGGGTCGGGGCCGCTGATCGTCTGCGGCCGGTTCGAAGGCGTCGACCAGCGGGCGATCGAGGCGCGCTCCCTGGAGGAGGTTTCGATCGGGGATTACGTGCTGTCGGGAGGCGAAATCGCCGCGATGGCGCTGATCGATGCCTGCGTGCGGCTGTTGCCGGGGGTGATGGGAAAGCCCAGTTCCAGCGCCGAAGAGAGCTTTTCGGATGGTTTACTGGAATACCCGCAATATACCCGCCCCCAGGAGTTCGAGGGCCGGCCGATCCCGGAGATCCTGCTGTCGGGCGACCACGCCAGGGTCGCGGCGTGGCGGCAGGCCGAGGCCGAGGCGCTGACGCAGGCGCGGCGGCCCGATCTCTGGGCCGCCAGGCAATTCCAGCCGGGGAGCGGCCAAAGACGCCCAAAAAACACGACGGAAGGGTGACAAGCCGCCGGCTTTGCCGTATATGGGCGCCAAATCCGCGCAAGGATAACCGAACACCCGCGCAGCCCGCGCTGTTTCCGGCTGGGGCGCGCCGCCGATGGAGATTTTACCCGTGAACCTCATTCAGCAGCTCGAAAAAGAGCAATACGACAAATTGGCCGCCGGTAAACAGATTCCCGAATTCGGCCCTGGCGACACCGTGATCGTCAACGTCAAGGTGGTGGAAGGCGATCGCTCGCGCGTGCAGGCCTATGAAGGCGTCTGTATCGGCCGCTCCGGTTCGGGCCTCAACGAGAGCTTTACGGTGCGCAAGATTTCCTACGGCGAGGGCGTGGAACGCGTCTTTCCGGTGATGTCGCCGATGATCGACTCGATCACCGTGGTGCGCCGCGGCAAGGTGCGCCGGGCCAAGCTGTATTACCTGCGCAATCTGCGCGGCAAGTCGGCCCGCATCGTCGAGAAGAAATCGGACCGGCCCGCCGCGGTCGGTCCAGATGCGGCCTAGACACGAGCAAAAGTGGCAGGGAAATCAAACGAAACGGCCCCGTTTGATCTGGACCGAGAATCTATTACCGACAAATATACTGCGGAATATCACGTCTACGAAGCGCTGAAACAAGAAGCGGTCTTCATTCTGCAGGACCGCATTGCTTCACGCTCAATCAAGATTCACACGATCGAGAGTAGAGTTAAGGAGCTCGAGTCTCTTTTGGATAAATGCGCTCGTAAGCGGTGCAACGAACCCTTTGAGGAATTCGCTGATATCGCTGCAGTGCGCGTGATATGCTTATTTCGCTCGGATCTCGATAGGCTGAAACAACTGGCCAGAGATAATTTCGAAGTCATCGAGATTGATGACAAAATCGAGACCGGCCAAGACCCTCTCAGCTACCAATCCATTCATATCATTTGCAAGATGAGGCCGGGCTACACCGGACCTCGATATGAAAGAATTCGCAATCGAATATTCGAAATACAGCTAAGAACTCTTTGCATGCACTGTTGGGCCGCGGTTTCTCATCACGTTGACTACAAAGGCGATTGGGATGTCCCAGCAAATCTAAAAATGGCATTGAGTGCGCTGAGCGGATTGTTTTTCGTTGCGGACAATGAGTTTGAGCAATTTTACGTTGCCCGGTTAGCTTCGAAGGAATCGGCAGAGAATACTTCGAAAGCGACAGATGGTCAGGTAGAAATAAACTTGGATACCGTATCAGCCCTTCTTGCTCGACTCTATCCTAAGCGAGATTCGGGTGCCGCAACTTCGATGTCGGAGTTTGTCCAAGAATTGAAGGAGGCAAATTACACATCCCTGGCTCAACTAGAGGCCGATTTAGAAAAGGGTGCGACTAACCCAATTGAGTACGAGCGTCTACAAAAGGGTGGCAGCATTTACTTCACTGTTGTTGGCGCTGCGCGGCGTGCATTGGAGGAGATTTCACCCGAGTTTGCTCGCGTTCGGAAAGAAGCAAATGACGAGGCCCCGCTCAGCAAACGACTGCCCCGGAAAAAAGGAACAACAACTTCGTAAATAGAACCCACGATTGAAAATGGCTGTCATAACGAAGGTGGAAGTACTTTTTGTTGAATGCAAATCCAACTGTGCTCCTATTTTATTTGTGCTAAAAAGGGTACGAGTTGATCCCGCGCTTTCTTGTTGGCGCAATGACGGTCGTTAGTGTGCTATATGGCCACCATGTTCAGAGATCACCAAACCATCGCGTGCCGCGTCGTGCTCGACGACCGCCGTCGGCTGCCCTGGCGTTTCTTCGGTCGGCTGACGACGGCGGCGCTCGCGGCCTGATCTCTCGACGCGCTGCGTTGCGCGCGCGATTGCAATCTCCGATTCAAATCCCCGCTCGAGGCCTGACATCATGTCCGACAAAAAACCCACCACTGTGTACGACAAAATCTGGAACGACCATCTGGTGCACGAAGCCGATGACGGCACCTGCCTGCTCTATATCGACCGCCATCTGGTCCATGAGGTGACCTCGCCGCAGGCTTTTGAAGGTCTGCGCGCGACAGGGCGCAAGGTGCGTGCGCCGGAGAAGACGCTGGCCGTGGTCGATCACAACATCCCGACCACCGACCGTTCGAAACCCAATCCCGACCCCGAAAGCATCGAGCAGATGCGGGTGATGGCGGAGAACGCCAAGGAATTCGGCATCGAATATTTCGACGAGTTCGACCGCCGCCAGGGCATCGTCCACGTCATCGGCCCCGAGCAGGGTTTTACGCTGCCCGGCACCACCATCGTCTGCGGCGACAGCCACACCTCGACCCATGGCGCGTTCGGCGCGCTGGCGCACGGCATCGGCACCTCGGAAGTGGAGCACGTGCTGGCGACGCAGACGCTGATCCAGAAGAAGGCGAAAAACATGCGCGCGGTGGTCGACGGCAAGTTGCCCGACGGCGTCACCGGCAAGGATATCATCCTGGCGATCATCGGCGAGATCGGCACCGCCGGCGGCACCGGCTATGTGCTGGAATATGCCGGCGACGCGATCCGCGCGCTCTCCATGGAAGGCCGCATGACCGTCTGCAATATGTCGATCGAGGGCGGCGCCCGCGCCGGCCTGATCGCGCCGGACGAAAAGTCGTTCGAGTTTTTGAAGGGCCGGCCGAAATCGCCGAAGGGCGAGGCCTGGGACGCCGCGATGCGCTACTGGGAGACGCTGCGCTCGGATGCCGGCGCGCATTTCGATCACGAGATCAGGCTGGATGCCGCAAAGCTGCCGCCGATCGTGACCTGGGGCACCTCGCCCGAGGACGTGGTGTCGATCAACGGCATGGTGCCCGATCCCGATGAGATCGAGGACGAGGCCAAGCGGCTGTCGAAACATCGCGCGCTGAACTACATGGGCCTAAAGGCCGGCACGAAGATCACCGACATCAAACTCGACCGCATCTTCATCGGCTCCTGCACCAACGGGCGCATCGAGGATCTGCGCGCGGCGGCGAAGATGGTCGAGGGCAAGACGGTCAACGGCAATCTCACCGCGATGATCGTGCCGGGCTCCGGCATCGTCAAGGAGCAGGCCGAAGCCGAGGGGCTCGACAAGATCTTCATCAAGGCCGGTTTCGAATGGCGCGAACCGGGCTGCTCGATGTGTCTGGCCATGAACCCCGACAAGCTGTTGCCGGAAGAACGCTGCGCCTCGACCTCGAACCGCAATTTCGAGGGCCGGCAGGGATTCAAGGGCCGCACCCATCTGGTCTCGCCGGCGATGGCGGCGGCGGCTGCGATCGCCGGGCATTTCGTCGATATCCGGGAGTGGAAATAGCCCACATCCCTCAAGCCCCATCCGCGAAGCTTCTCGTTAACGCCTCGGGAGCAGACTAGTTCGGCCCCAGGCGTGGCGTTTCGAGGGACCGGCAAATGGCCGACAAGCCTGAATTCGTCGATATGATCAGCGAGGCGACGCGGCAGTTGAGGCGCGTCGTCGCGCCGCGCATCGTGGCCCCCGTGATCAAGGAGACCTCGCGGCTGAGCCACTGGCCGCCGGACCGCTGGGAGCAATGGCGCATCGAGACGCTGACGCCCTGGAAGCTGAAACCCTGGAAATTCAAGAATTGGGATTGAGGTCAAGATTCCCTCGAGCCTTTTCCGTTTCGATGGAATCGAAACGGGGCTCTGGATTCATTTTTTTTTGACGCGTTTTCCTCATGCGAACCGGTGACCACTTCGCTCGAAAACGCTCTGGGCAATGAAATCGGGCGCCGAAAGGCGCCCGATCCATTTCAGCACTCGCCCCGCGCCGCATTTCGAATGCGCTCGTCATGCCCGGGCTTCGTCCCGGGCATCCACGTCTTGTCGCAGGCAAGAAGGAAGACGTGGATGGCCGGGACAAAGCCCGGCCATGACGGAAGAATCAATGATCTCCGGAATCGGCGATCACCACCACGGCCCGTAGCCAAGTCCGAGGAACGGAAAGAACGGCGCCGGCGCGTAGTAAGTGGGCCGGTCATAATAGGTCGGATCATACGGGCGATACGCGGAGTAGCGATAATGCCGGACGCGACGCCGCGCACTCATATCTTCCGCTTTCGACGCTTGCGGCTGATGCGTCGCGTTCTGCGCCCGCGACGCCGCGGCGGAATCGACTGCGGCCGAGCCGCCGAACATCAGCGTCAGCGCCAGGACGGCGGCTCCGATCCATCTCGTCATGAAGGACTCCTCAATGCGTAAGAAGCGATGACATAATCAAACCTGGTTTCCGCCTCGGACAACATCGGCTCGAAGATTTCCCAAAACCGGCATAGCCTGGCGTGCGTATCTTCTGGAAACATACCTCAGAGGAGATCATCATGGCATCGTCTCGCGCAAGAGAGCGGATCAAGCGCTTCGCGCTGGCCATCCCGGCCGCTGCCCTGCTCCGGGCCGGCGCTGCGCTCGCCTCGCAGGGCCCCGGCGGGGGTGCGGGCACCGCAAGCGGTTTCACCCAGCATGCGATGGCCATCATCGTCTACGGAACCTCGGCGCTGATAATCGGCACCGGCCTGGTCGGGGCGCTGCGCCGGCGCTAGAGCGGGATGACTTTTCTTCGAATCGTCATCCCGCTCTAGCTTTTTGATTGAGCATGATCTTTTCGGAAAACCGGTGTCCACTTTTCCGGATCATGCTCTAGCCGGGGCGCCAGAAGCAGCTCATCCGCGGCACGATCACCGTGCCGCTCGGCCGGTATTCCCTGACATAGGTGGCGTTGCATTCGCGCACCGCGTTGGGACCGGGGTTATAGCGCGGATAGACGCCATCGGGGCCGGTTTCGTAGGTCGGATAGACCCTGATCCGCGTCCGCGGCCGAACGTGGCGCGGCGTCTCGGCCGCTGATGGCGTCGCCTGCGCCACACGCACGCCGGAAGGCGCGGTCTGCGCCTGCGCCCCGGCCGGGCGCAACGCCAAGGCGCCTGCAAACGCGACCAACAGCGCCGCCGTCCCGATCCGCACCATCACACTCACCTTAAGAACCTGTTGCGGAGCGCAAGGTCTCCGATTGGCGCGCCAAGGTCAACTGCGCGGATGCAACCGGTCGGAACCGGCGCTAAAAGGGCAGCATGTGGATCGAAGCAAAAGCCCCCTCGCTGGCCGAGATGGAGACCATGGCGCATGAGGTTTTCGCGCGCCTGCCACCGCGCTTTCGGGAACTTTGCGAGGGCGTCATCATCCGGGTCGACGATTTTCCGACCGAGGAGGTGCTGGACGAAATGCAGGCGGAGAGCGAATTCGACCTGCTCGGCCTGTTCCAGGGCACGGGCCTGCCGCATCAGAGTCACGGCGATATCGCCCGGCTGCCCAACATGGTCTGGCTCTACCGCCGGCCGATCCTCGACTACTGGGCCGAAAACGACGAGACGCTGGGCGACATCGTCCGCCACGTGCTGATTCACGAGATCGGCCACCATTTTGGCCTGTCCGACGACGACATGGAGGCAATCGAGGCTACCGCCGATTAGGCATTTTGCGCTTTAATGGCTGGCGCATTCGCGATAAACCACGCCCGCAAAACGCGTTTCCTTCATTCCAACCAGAAGTGCCGTTCGATGGACAAGTTCACCTCACTGGAAGGCGTCGCGGCGCCCTTGAAGATCATCAATGTCGACACCGACATGGTCATCCCGAAGCAGTATCTGAAGACCATCAAGCGCACCGGCCTTGGCAAGGGCCTGTTCTCGGAACAGCGCTACAAGGATGACGGCAGCGAGAACCCGGATTTCGTCCTCAACAAGCCGGCCTATCGTAACGCCAAGATCCTGGTCGCCGGCGACAATTTCGGCTGCGGCTCGAGCCGCGAGCATGCGCCCTGGGCGCTCCTGGATTTCGGCATCCGCTGCGTGATCTCGACTTCGTTCGGCGACATCTTCTACAATAACTGCTTCAAGAACGGCATCCTGCCGATCCGCGTGTCGCAGGAAGACCTCGACAAATTGTTCGACGACGCCGAGCGCGGCGCCAACGCGACCCTGACCATCGACCTGCCCAGCCAAGAAATCCGCGGCCCCGACGGCGGCACGGTGAAGTTCGAGATCGATCCGTTCCGCAAGCATTGCCTGCTCAACGGCCTCGACGACATCGGGTTGACGATGGAGAAGAAGGCCTCGATCGACAGCTACGAGGCCAAGGCCAGGACCGAGCGCGCCTGGGCCTGATCTTTTATCGCGCGAGGTGACCCGCGCATGCGGCCGGACGTCGTCACCTTCTGGCATGGCCCGCTCGATCGGCTGCGCCAACTTTGCCTGAGATCGCAGGTCGCCGCCGGCCATCAGGTCACCGTCTATAGTTTCGATCCGCTGCCGGGATTGCCCGACGGCGTCGGCAATGCAGAGGCCGAGGCGATCCTGCCGCATTCGTTTTCCGAACGGCTGCGCCCGCCGCAGCCGGACGGATCGTGGCGCGACTGGACCATTCTGCAGTTTTCCGACTTCTTCCGGATGCGGCTGATGGCGGCGCGCGCGAGTCCTGATGCGGCGCGTTTGTGGCTCGACGCCGATGTGCTGCTGCTGAAGCCGGTCGAGATCGATCCGGCAAAGCCGTATTTTGCGTGGGAGCGATCGAGGCAGCTCGGCAATTCAGTTTTATATCTGCCGCCTGACGACAAAATCGTGCGCGCATTCGCGGATCTGCTCGAG
>NZ_DATHOP010000091.1:0-9146 GCF_035484855.1 Bradyrhizobium sp. | reverse complement strand
CGTTAAGGCACGCGGGCGACGGTGGCCAACAAGCCCGAAGCACCGGGGCGAGCACGTAGCAGCCGTTAAAACCATTGCGTGGGGAATGCCGGGTGATACCGGTGTGACCTGTGGTGACTACACTCGTGTACTTTGTTTTTTTATCGTACGCGAGGCTGCGGGTGCATCGAGCGCCCGGCATTCCCTGCGCCCTTTGACTGGAGGGCGGGAAATAAAAGAATACCTCGCGCAAAAAAAGCTTGCGGCGAGAATGTGTGGGTGTGTCCGCACAACACTCTCGTCATGCCCGGGCTTGACCCGGGCATCCATCACGCTTCGTAAAGACTCTTTCAAAGAAGATGGATTGCCGGGTCAAGCCCGGCAATGACAGTGGATGCAATGATGGCTAGATGCCCCCCGTCAAAACGGCCTGCTGAGAAACTTCG
Organism: Bradyrhizobium sp.; assembly: GCF_035484855.1. Taxonomy (GTDB): domain Bacteria; phylum Pseudomonadota; class Alphaproteobacteria; order Rhizobiales; family Xanthobacteraceae; genus Bradyrhizobium. Next base: position 8,721 of record NZ_DATHOP010000091.1, on the reverse strand, counting down.
AACCCTTCAGCCCATATCGCCAGGGCAGTTCGACCGCCTTGGTGATTCCGATCCGAACGCCCGTGACGATGGCAGGCTTTTCCGTGCGCGCGTACAGGGCGATCGGCGGGACATCGAGCGGCAGGCCGTTCTGTGCATGCGTGATCGCCAGTGCTTCCGTCAACTTGCCCGGGCCTGAGCACAGCAACCGCTCGTCGTGCAATTTCCGCCGGCGCCGCATGGTCGCAAGGCCGTGGGTCGGCTCAAGCGCGCGGATCAGGACCGCGCTCGCCGAGCCCCGTTTCTCGCAGACGAAGTTGATGCACCAATGGATGCCGTAGGAACGATAGACGTAAATAAAACCGGGCGGCCCGAACATCACCTGGTTGCGCGCCGTCGGTCCGTTGAACGAATGCGCGGCCGGTTCGGTGTGGTGATAGGCCTCGAGTTCGACGATGATGCCGCCAACGCCATCAACCAGAAAGGTCGCGCCGATCAGGTCGGGCGCGACCTCGAGCACGCTGCGGCCGAAGAAGGCGCGCTTGAGCGGTTTGCCGGGCTTTTGCGGGCTTGCGATGCGGTTTGGGGCCATTGCGTCTGGTATAAGACCGAGGCCGGGCCAAGGCGAGCGGTTGCGGTTCCCGGTCCACCGGATTAGCTAGAGGACTGTCAGCTACGGATTCCCCATGGTCGTCGTCGTCGATACCGTCTCCGCCACGCCGCTGCGCCCGCGTCACCCCGAAAAGGTGAACCGGCCGGACGCGCTGTCGCCGCCAAAGCCCGACTGGATCCGGGTGCGCGCGCCGAATACGCGCGGCTATGCCGACACCCGCGCCATCGTCAGGGAGAACGGCCTCGTCACGGTGTGCGAGGAGGCGGGCTGCCCGAATATCGGCGAGTGCTGGGACAAGAAGCACGCCACCTTCATGATCATGGGCGACACCTGCACCCGCGCCTGCGCCTTCTGCAACGTCAAGACCGGCATGCCCACAGCCCTCGATGCGCTGGAGCCGGAGCATGTCGCGGAGGCGACCGCAAAACTCGGGCTCGCCCATATCGTGGTCACCTCGGTCGACCGCGACGATCTCGCCGACGGCGGCGCCGAGCACTTCGCAAAGACCATCCGCGCGATCCGCGCGCGGTGTCCGGCGACCACGATCGAGATTCTTACCCCCGATTTCCTGCGCAAGGACGGCGCGCTGGAGCTAGTCGTCGCCGCCAAACCCGACGTGTTCAACCACAATCTCGAAACGGTGCCGTCGCGTTATCTCAGCGTCCGCCCCGGCGCGCGCTATTTCCATTCGATCCGGCTGTTGCAGCGGGTCAAGGAAATCGATCCGGACATCTTCACCAAATCCGGCATCATGGTGGGGCTGGGCGAGGAACGCCACGAAGTGCTGCAGGTGATGGACGATCTGCGCTCGGCGGAGGTGGACTTTCTCACCATCGGCCAATATCTGCAGCCGACCCGCAAGCATCACGCCGTGATGCGCTACGTCACCCCAGACGAATTTTCGGGCTACGAGAAGGTCGCCTACACCAAGGGTTTTCTGATGGTGTCGGCAAGCCCCTTGACCCGCTCGTCGCATCACGCCGGCGATGATTTCGCAAAACTGCGGGCGGCGCGCGCGGCACGCCTGGCCTGATTGTTCGGATTTGAGCCATGCAGCGAATCCTCGTCATGGGGTCGTCCGGGTCCGGCAAGTCGACGTTTGCACAGCGGCTGTCCGGCATCACCGGCATTCCCATGGTGTCGCTGGATGCGCTGTTCTGGAAGCCCGGCTGGATGCCGTCGGAGGCTGCCGAATTCGAAGCACGCGTTACCGACGCCGCTTGCCGGCCGCGCTGGATCATGGACGGTGACTATATCTCACGCGCCGGCGAGATCCGCCGCAGGTTCGCCGATGCCGTGATCTGGTTCGATCTGCCGCGCAGCACCTGCATGATTGGAATCATGACGAGGATCGCGACGAGCTATGGACGGGTGCGGCCGGAAATGGCCCCTGGCTGTCCGGAAAAGATCGATCCCGAATTCTTCCGTTATGTCTGGACCTATCGTCAGCAGCGGCGGCCGAAGCTGCTCCAATACTTCGAGGGATTGCGCCCCGATCAGGCGCTCGTCCGCTTCACCAGCAGGGCGCAGGCGGATCGCTATCTGGCCGACGTCGCGTCGTCGGCGGCCATCCAGGCGAGTGCGCACTGATGCCGAAATTCAACTCCAGGCGCCGAGTCAACCACAGCGCGGCGCAGATGTTCGATCTGGTCGCCGACGTCGAGCGCTATCCGGAATTCGTGCCGCTGTGCCGTTCGCTGAAAATCCGCCAGCGCACGACAAAACCCGACGGCACCGAGATCGTGGTCGCCGACATGACGGTGTCGTTCAACCTGGTGCGCGAAGGGTTCACCAGTCGGGTGACGCTGGATCGCGCCAACCTGAAAATCCTGGTCGAGTACCTGCAGGGTCCGTTCAGCAATCTGGAGAACCGCTGGAGCTTCGAGCCGAAGGCGGACAATGCCTGCGAGGTCGCCTTCTACCTGTCGTACGAATTCAAGAGCCGGATGCTGGCGCTGCTGATGGGAACGATGTTCGACGCCGCCTTCCAGCGCTTTGCCGCGGCGTTCGAAAAGCGCGCGGACGTGATCTATGGCAGGCTAGGGCGGTGAACAAGAAATGATTCGGAAGTGCGAACTGTCGCCGCGCCGGGCTATCCAAAGTGAGCGTGAAATTCCAACGCCTGAGCAGCCAGGACGAGAACGAGCGCCCCCTCCACAACGCACGCCAAGCCTGTCATGATGCGCCTGAACGCAAATTCAGCGGGCCCGGATCGAGGAAACAATGAACGCATCGCATCTTAGGGGCATCGTCAATCGATTGCTTGATCTCGATGCCAGCCAACAAGTGCAGACACGTCTAAATCATTTTGATGCCGCCCTGTCCGCGAATGCGAGCGGAAGCAATCCTCAAACGCAGAACGCTTTAGCTTCGGCGCAGGCGGCCGCTATTAGTGCCGTAAACGCAACATTTTCCTCGCTAACGCCGCAACAGAAAAGAGACATCGCCGAGTTGAATGCTGAACAATATTTCAGTGAATTTCTGCCGAATGAGGTAGCCGAATGGCTTCGCCAGTTGCAGGTCGCGCCAAATGTCGGACGAACGGGCCTCCACAATTTTATTGTAGGACGTCAGAGTTTCGTAGCCGGAATGGCTGCTACGAGGGAAGCGTTTGATCGATTTGGCATCCCCAGCGATGACCTTGAGCCGGGTCAAAGCGAGATTGAAGTTACTTTGCCGCGATCGCTGTTTGAAAATAATCTTCATGGGCTTCAGCGCGAGCTTGAAGTGTTAAATAAAATTATTCGTGTCTTTTATGAGATAAACAACGTCACACCGGGTCCGATCGAAGTAAAAAATATTTCAACGACGGATCCCGTGTTGACCGTTGCAGTGGTCGCGAACGTTGCAATGGCAATCGGCAATGCAGTCAAATTCTGCATCGATATTCTAAATGGGGCCTATAGCTTGCGGAAAGCGATGAAGGATGCACGAAAATCTGGAATGGTCGAGGAGAAGCTTATCGTTCAAATAGAAGTTACGATCCACAACGGCATTGATGGGAAGATTAAGGAGGCGGCGGAGCAGGCAGTTGCAAATTATTCTGGCGATGTGGGGCGCCGCAACGAACTTGAGATGTATACAAATCGAGCAGTAAAGATGTTGTTGGAACGCATAGAAAGAGGAATGCAAATCGTACCGCGTGCCTTGCCGCCGCCGCCCGAGCCAGATGAAGACATGGACGGCGAAGCGCGGAACAAGATGTTTGCAGAGCTTGCTAGCATTGCCAACTCCCTTGAATTCCCGCAAGTCGAGGGTGATCCGCTGCTGCAGCTGACGCACGACCAAGAGGAGGGACAACCTTCTGGCGGAATTGCGCCAAAGAGCCAGAGCATGCCCTGATCGATGGCTTGGCCTGTGTGGTTCATCCTTCGAGATGAACAAGAGTGCGGATATCTTGGGGTGACGTGTCACGCCCGCGGCGGCCGCCGCCGCTTGACGGCGGCGCGGCGCGGGGAACGCGCCACGCGCGGATGCAGCCGGGTGGCGGCGTCGCGGCGCGATTTGACTGGGGCCTGCGGTCCGCGCGCCATTTCCATCAGCATGCGCAACGCCTCCACCACCGAGCGCTGGCGCACCGCGCTGCGGCCGATCGCGCCGAAGCGGCATTCGCGGTTGATGATGCGGCCGTCGCGGCTGGCCACCGCAAGATGCACCAGGCCTACCGGCTTGCCCGGCGTCGCTCCGCCGGGACCTGCGATGCCGGTGATGGAGACGGCGAGGTCGACGCCGGCCCGCTCCAGCGCGCCGACCGCCATGGCGATCGCGGTCTCCTTGCTGACCGCGCCGAAACTCTCGAGCGTCGACGCCTTGACGCCGAGCATCGCGCGCTTGGCGTCGTTGGAATACGTGACGAAGCCGCGGTCGATGACGTCGGAGGAGCCGGGGATATCGGTGAGCGCGCCGGCGACCAGGCCCCCGGTGCAGGATTCGGCGGTCGCAATCGTCAGCTTGCGCATCCGGCAAAGATCGAGCAGCGAGCGGGAGAGGGCGCGGGCGTCGCTGCCGCTCATCTTAGTCGCTCCAGGGCAGGCGGATGGTGGCGCTCGCGGTGGCGGCGATACCTTCCTCGCGGCCGGTGAAGCCGAGCCGCTCGCTGGTGGTGGCCTTCACCGCGACGCGCGAGATGCTCACGCCGCTGATCTCGGCGATGCGCGCGCGCATGGTCTCGCGATGCGGACCGATTTTCGGGCGCTCGCAGATCAGAGTCACTTCAAGATTGGCGATGCGGCCGCCGCGCGCGGCGACCCGATCGACGGCATATTTGAGGAATTGATCGGAGGACGCGCCCTTCCATTTGGCATCGCTGGGTGGAAAGTGCGAACCGATATCGCCGTCCGCCAGCGCGCCGAGGATGGCGTCGACCAGCGCATGCAGGCCGACATCGCCGTCGGAATGCGCGAGAAAGCCTTTGCTGTGCGGGACGCGGACGCCGCAGATCAGCAGGTGGTCGCCATCGCCGAAGGCGTGCACGTCATAGCCGGTGCCGGTCCTGACATCGCCGAGTTGGCTGGCGAGGCGGGCTTCTTCGCGGACGAAATCTTCCGGTGTCGTCAATTTCATGTTGGCAGGATCGCCTTCAAAGGTCGCCACCGTCAATCCCGCCCATTCCGCCAGCGCCGCATCGTCGGTGAAATCGCTGCGGCCCTCGCGCGCGGCGCGGCGATGGGCGTCGAGAATGACGTCGAAGCGGAACGCCTGCGGCGTCTGCGCTACTCGCAAGCGGGCGCGATCGGGCGTGGCTTCGACATTGCCGCTGCCGTCGATCAGCTTGACGGTGTCGGTCACGGGGATCGCCGGAATCGCCGCACCGGTGCGGCCGGCGGCATCGATCGCGCGCGAAATCAGCGCCGCCGAGACGAACGGCCGCGCGGCGTCGTGGATCAGGACGATATCCGGTCTCTCACCGGCCAATGCTTCCAGTCCGGCATGCACAGAGGCCTGCCGCGTGGCCCCGCCATTGGCGGGAGGTTGATGGCGCAATTCTCGGACGGCGGCGTCGAACATTGCGGTGTCGTCGGGATTGACGACCGGCTGCACCGCAAAAACCTGTGGATGGCGGCAAAACGGTTCCATGGCCCGAAAAATCACGGTTTCCCCACCGATCGAGCGATATTGCTTTGGTCCGCCCGTACCGGCCCGGAGGCCGCGCCCGGCGGCGACGAGAATGGCTGCGGTCCGCTCGGGTTTCGGCATGACTTCGATTTGCGGGATCAAGGGGTTGGATCGGACAGGGCAGGTGGTGGCAACGCCGCACAGGCCTTATCATGAAGGCGGCGGGAGAACAGCGTGATTCCCCCTGAACTGTGCGGAAAGCATATTTTGTTGCAGTGCACTTGCAAGATTGCCAGAACTGTCTAAAGTGTAGGCATGAAGCTTGACTGCACAAGATTTGTGCTCAAAATGTTTCCCGGCGGTCGCAATGATGCGCCTGCCAGAAAAACGAGACGCCCGTGACCGGCTCGGAATGTGCACGCCCCAGCCCTAAGCCGTTGAAGATCGGCGATATAAAGGTCGCCAACCGGGTGCTTCTCGCGCCAATGTCCGGCATCACGGACGTGCCCTTTCGACGTTTGGCCGCAGCGCTTGGCGCCGGCCTCGTCGTCTCGGAGATGACCGCAAGCGACGACCTCGTGCACGGCCGCCCAATGTCGCGGCTGCGCTGCGAGGCGACGGGAATTGGTCCCCATGTCGTGCAGCTCGCGGGCTGCGAGGCCAAATGGATGGCGGAAGGCGCGCGGATAGCGGAGGCCGCCGGCGCCGAGATCATCGACATCAACATGGGTTGTCCGGCGCGCCACGTCACGGGCGGCCAGTCCGGCTCGGCGTTGATGCGCGATCTCGATCACGCCATCAAATTGATCGAGGCCACGATCGCGGCGGTCAAAGTGCCGGTGACGTTGAAGATGCGGCTCGGCTGGGACGAGCGCTCGCTCAACGCGTCGGAATTGGCGCGCCGCGCGGAAGCAGCCGGCGTGCGGATGATTTCGGTGCACGGCCGCACGCGCTGCCAGTTCTACAAGGGCGATGCCGATTGGAGCGCCGTGCGCGCGGTCAGGGACGCGATCGCCATTCCGCTCGTCGTCAACGGCGATATCACATCCTTCGAGAAAGCCGTGGCGGCGCTCGAGGCGTCGGGCGCCGACGCCGTGATGGTCGGCCGTGGCGCGCAAGGCCAGCCCTGGCTGCCCGGTCAGATCGGCCGTCGGCTGGAAACCGGCATCGCCGAAGCGCCGCCGCCGCTGGCCGAGCAGCTCAATTACGTTCGTGCGCTCTACGATGAAGTTTGCAGCCACTACGGACTGCGCGTCGGCCTGCGGCATGCGCGCAAGCATCTCGGCTGGGCGCTGGAGGTGGCCGGGCGATGCAGCCGCGCACCGGCTGCAAAACTCAAGACCTGGCGCGAAAGGATCCTGACATCGGACGATCCCGCCGGCGTGCATCGCTCGCTCGCGGATGCCTTCGACGACTTTGCATGGAGTGCAGCTGCATGAGCTCAGTCGCAGAACATCGCAGGCCCGTTCCCACCGATGGCGAGGCCATCCTCAACGCACTTCCAAATCCGGTGCTGCTGATTGCGCCCGACGGCCGGATCGTCGACGCCAACATGGCCGCCGAATCGTTTTTCGAGATCTCGACGCAATTCCTGCAGCGCCAGTCGCTGAAGGAGCTGGTGCCGTTCGGCAGTCCGCTGCTGGCGCTGATCGAGCAGGTGCGCACCAGCGGCTCGCCGGTCAACGAGTACAAGGTCGATCTGGGAACACCGCGGATCGGCGGCGATCGTCAAGTGGACCTTCACGTCGCCCCCTTGACCGAGCGGCCCGGCCATATCGTCGTGATGCTGCAGGAGCGCACCATCGCCGACAAGATGGACCGGCAATTGACGCATCGAAGTGCCGCGCGATCGGTGATCGCCCTGGCCGCGATGCTGGCGCACGAAATCAAGAATCCACTGTCCGGCATCCGCGGCGCGGCGCAACTCCTGGAGCAGGCGGCCTCCTCGGAAGACCGCATGCTGACGCGGCTGATCTGCGACGAGGCCGACCGCATCGTCACCCTGGTCGACCGCATGGAAGTGTTTGGCGACGACCGCCCGGTGGTGCGCGGGCCGGTCAACATTCACAGCGTGCTCGACCACGTCAAGCGGCTGGCGCAATCCGGCTTTGCCCGCAATATCCGCTTCGTCGAGGAGTACGATCCGTCGCTGCCGCCGGTGCTGGCCAATCAGGACCAGCTGATCCAGGTGTTCCTCAACCTGGTCAAGAACGCCGCCGAAGCGGTGGCCGATCTCGGCAGCGATGCCGAGATCCAGCTGACCACCGCGTTCCGTCCGGGCGTGCGGCTCTCGGTTCCCGGCAAGAAATCCCGGGTTTCGCTGCCGCTGGAGTTCTGCGTCAAGGACAACGGGCCCGGCGTGCCGGAAGACCTGTTGCCCAATCTGTTCGATCCGTTCGTCACGACCAAGCCGACCGGCAGCGGACTTGGTCTGGCGCTGGTCGCCAAAATCGTCGGCGATCACGGCGGCATCATCGAATGCGAGTCGCAGCCGCGCAAGACCATCTTCCGCGTGCTGCTGCCGATGTTCAACTCTGCCAAGCATCTCGACCAAAGCAGCCGCGACGAGGTTTCCGGGACACCGTTGCATGCCTCACAGGACACAAGATGAGGGATAACAATGCCCGCAGGTAGCATACTCGTCGCCGACGACGACACGGCGATCCGAACGGTTCTGAACCAGGCCCTGTCACGCGCCGGATACGAGGTGCGGCTGACCGGGAACGCGGCGACGCTGTGGCGCTGGGTCAGCCAGGGCGAGGGCGATCTCGTCATCACCGACGTGGTGATGCCCGACGAGAACGCGTTCGACCTGCTGCCGCGGATCAAGAAGATGCGGCCCAATCTGCCGGTCATCGTAATGAGCGCGCAAAACACCTTCATGACGGCGATCCGTGCCTCCGAACGCGGCGCCTATGAGTATCTGCCGAAACCATTCGACCTGAAGGAATTGATCGCCATTGTCGGCCGCGCGCTGGCCGAGCCAAAGGAACGTATCGCCAATCCTGCGGACGAGGCCGAATTCGACTCCATTCCGCTGGTCGGACGCTCACCGGCGATGCAGGAAATCTACC
>NZ_DATHOP010000090.1:0-6932 GCF_035484855.1 Bradyrhizobium sp. | reverse complement strand
CCGCTTTTGGTCTCCGGCGTCAGATAGCTCGGCTGGCCCCATTTCAGCGTTTCTTCCACCGCGCCGACGCCCCTAGTGGTCTTCGCGGTGTCGAGGATGAGCCGCCGCAACGCCAGCAATTTTGCCTTCAGCGGCTTGGGGTAGGCGTCAAAAGTCGCCTCCACTGTTGGATCGGCAAAGCCCGAACGTGCCGTGCCACGTGAAGCTTTAGCGGCTTTCGTCATCGCGCCGTTGGTGGTTTGGCGAGATCACCTGTCAGCAACGCGCGGCCGACATCTTCGTAGTGCGTATCGCGCGCCTGGATCTGCTGGGCGATCGCGTGCATGTCGCGGAAGCGGCGCTCGAACTTGTTGGCTTTGAACACCGCGGTGGCGCCCGCCATGTGATAGGCGGTATCGACCACTTGAGCCGACTGATGGATGGTCCAGGTCGACGCCAGGCGCATCGAAGCGCGGTGTTCTTCGCTGAGCTTGCCGGTCTCGGTCAGGTCGCGCCATGCCGCGGCGGCGGTGGCGTAGAGATAGGCGCGCGCGGCGCGCAAATTGGCTTCGGTGCGGCCGATCAGGCCCTGGACCGCGCTGTTCTCGCGCATCGCCGCAAGTCCGAACGACTGCTTGCCGCGCGCCAGGTCGGTTGCGGCGTCCAGTGTGGCGCGCGCGACGCCGGTCGCGAGCGCGGCGAAGCCGAGGCCGAACATGGAGTAGGTGGTGATCTTGTACAACGGTCCCTTTTCACGCAGCGCCGTGACATCGTCGCGCAATACGGCAAAATTATCCGGGATGAACAGGTTCTCGACCGAATAGCTGTCGGTGCCGGTACCGCTCAGCCCGATCACGTCCCAGACGTCGTACATGGTGGCGCTACTGGCCGGAAACAGAATGGTGCGAAATTCCGGCGCGCCGTTGGGCTTCACCCGTGTCGCGCCGTCGGCCTCGACGACCCGGACGTGGGCCCCCAGCCAGTTGGCCTGCCGGGAGCCGGAGGCGAAATCCCAGCGCGCGGTGACGCGGTAGCCGCCGGGCACCACCTTGACCTCGTTGGCGATCGCGCCCCAGGCGAGGATGCCGGGCGTCGAATTGAAAATCTGATCCGCCACGTCGTGATCGAGATAGGCCGCCGTCATGGCGCAGACCGAACACTGGCCGAGGCACCACGCCGTGGAGGCGTCGGCTTTTGCGATCTCCTCCAGTACCTGCATGAACACTTCCGGCGGCGCCTCGGCGCCGCCAAGGCTTTGCGGCAACAGCGTCCGGTAGAGCCCGTTCTCGATCAGCGCCGTTACCACCGGCGCCGTGAGCCGGCGCGTGCGCTCGATCTCGTCGGCCTCGCCTGCGATCAGAGGCGCAAGCGCCCTGGCGCGCTCGATCAGTCCGAAACCGGGAAGCTTGTTCATGCGTTTCCTTGGCCCATTCTGGGGTTCTTGGTCGGCGAGGGCGCAATGGTGATCCATCTGGGGCTGAGGATCAAGGTGGAGAACCCGTCATTCCGGCGCGCCAACGGGTCCGCGCGAAGCGCGGCCCGATGGCGGGCTCCGCGAACCCGGAATCTCGAGATTCCGGGTCTGCGCTTCGCGCATCCCGGAATGACGGAGCATAACTTCAAGCAAGATTGCCTGATTTCACTTCCAGCTGTCCCAATCGTAAACCGCCTCGATCCAGTCGTTGATGGCCTCGTCTTCCGGATGTTGGGACATCATCGCTGCCTCGCGGCGCATTTCTTCCCATACATGCGGGTCGCGAAGCTCGCGTCGAAGCCGTGCCAGTCTTCTACCCTGCGGCGCCCGCCCGGGAGACAGCTTTTTTCCAGTCTCCCGGCGCCAGAACCTTGCTGGCGGAGAGGATTTCAATGCCGATGATGAGTCCGTTGGCGTCGACATCGTAAATGAACGGTCCAGCTTCTTCCGTCCGCTCGACCTTGCCGCGACCGACGGCGATATAAACTGCGTCAGCTTCTGAATCGTAAGTCATGTCTGTCATGGCTTTCGCCTCGCGTTCCGGTCGAACATTGCGCTTATAACGCGAATGTTCGAATTTGTCTCGCTATAGGCCACGCGAAGAATGCGTCCGCCAAACTCTGGAATGGCACGAAATCTTCGTCAATGGCCGGGTCTCCCGGGTCTACCTCGGTCCAGTCGGGTTCGAGAATCGTTTCTCTTATCCATTTGGGGTCGATACCGCGGTCTCGCAACCTGACCCGCGCGTGAGCGGTGAGGCCGATGGGCTTCTTCGTCAATTGCTAGCCCCCGCCGCCTACCCTGAAATCCACTTCAGCTATCCACCTTCAGCGCGGCGATGAACGCCTCCTGCGGGATGTCGACCTTGCCGAACTGCCGCATCTTCTTCTTGCCTTCCTTCTGCTTCTCCAGAAGTTTGCGTTTGCGCGTGATGTCGCCGCCGTAGCACTTTGCGGTGACGTCCTTGCGCAGCGCGCGGACGGTTTCGCGCGCGATGATCTTGCCGCCGATTGCGGCCTGGATCGGGATCTGGAACATGTGCGGCGGGATCAGTTCCTTCATCTTCTCGACCATCGCGCGGCCGCGGCCCTCCGCCCGCTGGCGGTGCACCAGCATGCTGAGCGCATCGACCGGTTCGTTGTTGACCAGGATCTGCATCTTGACGAGGTCGGCCGGCTTGTAGTCGGTGAGATGATAGTCGAACGAGGCGTAGCCCTTGGAGACCGATTTCAGGCGGTCGTAGAAATCGAACACCACTTCGTTGAGCGGCAGCTCGTATTTCACCATGGCGCGGTTGCCGACGTAAGTGAGCTCCTTCTGCATGCCGCGCCGGTCCTGGCAGAGTTTCAGCACGCTGCCGAGATATTCGTCGGGGGTGAGGATCGTGGCCTCGATCCAGGGTTCCTCGATCTCGGCGATCTTGACCACGTCGGGCATGTCGATCGGATTGTGGATCTCGATCACCTGGCCGTCGGTCAGGTGCATCTTGTAGATCACGCTCGGTGCGGTCGCGATCAGGTTGAGATCGAATTCGCGATGCAGCCGCTCCTGGATGATTTCCAGATGCAACAGCCCCAGAAAACCGCAGCGGAAGCCGAAGCCCAATGCGGCCGAGGTTTCCATTTCGAACGAAAAGCTGGCGTCGTTGAGCCGCAATTTCCCCATCGCCGCGCGGAGCGTCTCGAAATCGTCGGCGTCGACCGGAAACAGGCCGCAGAACACCACCGGGATCGCCGGCTTGAAGCCGGGCAACATCTCGGTCACCGGCTTCCTGTCGTCGGTGATGGTGTCGCCCACTCTTGTGTCGGCCACCTCCTTGATCGCGGCGGTGATGAAGCCGATCTCGCCGGGACCGAGTTCGTCGATCTGCTGCATTTTTGGCGTGAAGAAGCCGACGCGCTCGACGTCGTAGGCCGCGTTGGTGCCCATCATCCGGATGCGCTGGCCTTTCTTCAGCACGCCATCGACAACCCGCACCAGCACCACGACGCCGAGATAGACGTCGTACCAGCTGTCGACCAAGAGCGCCTTCAGCGACGCCTCGCGGTCGCCCTTCGGCGGCGGCAGCCGGTGCACGATGGCTTCCAGCACGTCGTCGATGCCGAGCCCGGTTTTCGCCGAGATCATCACAGCATCGGATGCGTCGATGCCGATCACGTCCTCGATCTGCTGCCTGACCGCGTCCGGCTCCGCCGCCGGCAGGTCGATCTTGTTGAGCACCGGCACGATCTCGTGGCCGGCATCGAGCGCGTGATAGACGTTGGCGAGCGTCTGCGCCTCGACGCCCTGGCTGGCGTCGACCACGAGCAGCGAGCCTTCACAGGCCGCCAGCGACCGCGACACCTCATAGGCGAAGTCGACATGGCCGGGGGTGTCGATCAGATTGAGGATGTAGCTCTTGCCGTCCTTGGCCTGGTAGTTCAGCCGTACCGTCTGCGCCTTGATGGTGATGCCGCGCTCGCGCTCGATGTCCATGGAATCGAGCACCTGTTCCTTCATCTCGCGTTCCTGCAGGCCGCCGGTGATCTGGATCAGGCGGTCGGCCAGCGTCGATTTGCCATGGTCGATATGCGCAACAATGGCGAAGTTGCGGATGTTGGAAACAGGGATGGATGTCATGGCCGCGAGATAGCACTCGCACCCCCATGCGGCAACCAGTTTGCGCCAATTTAACGGCGCTTCTTCACGCCAAGCTGATTCCACTGATGGCGAAAACGCGCTACGCAGAGGGCCATGTCGACTGCGTCATTCCTGCCCGCGGCCTCGCGTGCGCGCCGAAAACTGTCGCTGCGGCGACTGGCGGCCTGGCTTGCAGCCTGCGCCGGCGATCCCGTGGCTGGCCTGCGGCTGGTGATTGCTTTCGCCACGGCGCATGCCGTGCTCTGGACCTTCATCCTGATCAATCTGAAGGCGGCGCAGGACGTCCATATGGACGTCGCCGAAGGCTTTGCCTGGGGCCAGAAGTTCCAGCTCGGCTATGGCAAGCATCCGCCATTGGCGGGCTGGATCTCGGGCCTCTGGTTCAAGGCCTTTCCGGTCGCGGACTGGGCCACCTATGCGCTCGCGATGACGACGCTCGGCATTGCGCTTGTGATCTGCTGGCTGATCGCGCTGCGCGTGGTCGATCGCCGCCGCGCCTTCTTCGTGGTGGTGATGCTCGCGCTCTATCCGATCTTCAATTTCAAGGGCTTCAAATACAACCCCGACCTGCTGCAGCTTGTCACGCTGCCGCTGGTGGTGCTGGCGTATCTGAACGCGTTCGAGAAGCGCAGTGTCCGCGCCGGCCTCTGGCTCGGCCTTGCCGGCGCGCTGGCGCTGATGACGAAATACTGGGTGCTGACCATGATCGGCGCCGTCGGACTTGCCGCGCTGATTCATCCCGATCGCGCAAAATTCCTGCGCTCGCCGGCGCCATGGGTCGCGATCGTCACGCTGGTCGTCGCCATGATCCCGCATCTGGTCTGGCTGTGGCAGGTGGATTTCGTTCCGCTGACTTATGCGGGCGATGTCTATGGGTTGTCGAGCCGCGCCGAGAGCGCGCAACGCGTACTCGGCTATATCGGCCATAACCTGTCGCTGTTGCTCGTGCCCATTGCGCTGGCCGCGCTCGCGCTGGCATTGGTGCCGCCATGGCGGGCGCGGGGGTTCTTGACCCGCGCATGGTCGCGCGGCGCCAACGGAAGCGTGAATGCGTCGCAGGCGCTCAATGTCTGGCTGATCCAGTCGATCGTCGCGATCGGGCCTCCGCTCGGCGCGCTGATCTTCGCGGTCTATATGAAGACCGACTGGGGAATCTCGCTGTTCTTCCTGACGCCGCTGGCATTGGTGGCGATTCCCGCGCTGCGCCTGCAACGGATGGCGCTGTTCAACATCACGGCGATCTGGCTCATCGTCTCGCTGGCGGCACTTGCGGCCTCGCCCTACATCGCGATCGAGGAGATGAAGGTCAATCCGAACGGCGCCTCGACCTATGGCGCGCGCTCGCAACTGGCCCGCGAGCTGACGGAAGCCTGGCATTCGCGTTTCCATTCCCGGTGGGCCGTGGTCGCCGGCACCACGGAAGTGGGCGAGCCGATGACGTTCTACAGCCCCGATCATCCGGCGCCGCTGACGCCGGGCGAGTTGTGGCCATCCGGATTGACTTCGCTGGAAGAGGCCAAACGGCTCGGCTTCATCGGCATCTGCGATACCACCGACGGGCGGCTGCCGGTCTGCGAAGCCTGGATGCGCGAGAACGGCAAGGACGCCGAGGAACTGGCGGTGACGACCGAGCGCTTCTTCCACGGCCATCCCGGGCCTTCGATTACCTGGAAAGTCTACATCGTACCGCCGGGGAAGTAGCCGTCGTCCCGGCGCAGGCCGGGACGACCAAGAGCCTCACTGCCCTTCTTCGTTGAACTTGCTGGCGACGAGATCGGTGATCGCATTGATCGCGGCTTCGGCGTCGGGGCCGATCGCGGAGACCCTGATCGATGTTCCCGGTCCCGCCGACAACATCATCAATCCCATGATCGAGGTGCCGCCGACGGTCTCGCTGCCCTTGGTCACCCAGACCTCGGCATTGAAGCGCTCGACCATCTGGACGAATTTCGCCGACGCCCGCGCATGCAGGCCGCGCTTGTTGATGATCGGAAGTTCGCGCGACACCGCGCCGGTGGGGACCGTCGGCCCGACACTGCTCTCAGGCGACGCGTCGTCGTCGCTCATTTGCCGGCGAGAACCCGGCTGGCAATGGTGACGTATTTGCGGCCGGCTTCCTGGGCCATGGCGATGGCGTCGGGAAGCGAGCGCTCTTCGCGAACCTTGGCGAGCTTGACCAGCATGGGAAGGTTGATTCCGGCGAGCACTTCCACCTTCGGTCGGCTCATGCAGGAGATCGCGAGGTTGGACGGCGTGCCGCCGAACATGTCGGTGAGGATCGCCACGCCATCGCCGGAGTCGACGCGGTTGACCGCCTCGATGATGTCGCTTCGGCACAGGTCGGAGTCGTCCTCGGCCCCGATCGTGACCGCTTCGATTTGTTTTTGCGGACCCATGACATGTTCGAGCGCCGCCTTGAACTCGTCGGCAAGGCGCCCATGGGTCACAAGCACTAGACCAATCATGAAAAACTCCTCGCGGGTGCTTTTTGGTGCACCGCACGAACGCGCCACTTTGACCATCCAGAGCCCCCGCGCAAGAGGGGATCTGCGCGATTCTCCCGGAAATTAGCGATAGAGCGGGAAGCCTGCGCCGGTCTATTCGGTCGCGATACTGGACATCATATGGTTACCATTCCCCTTCAAACAATCATCCGGCGGCTGAACGGGAGCTGAACTGGTGCCTGTCGTCAGCGCCGCTATCACCAGCGGCAGCGCCGGAAAATCCTGTCCGACGGGAATCCTGGGTATTAAAATACCGTCGATGCGCGTGAGTAACGCCCTTGGTTCCGGCAGCCGTTCCGCGTCGACGGCCGACAGATCAACCACCAGGCCGACGA
>NZ_DATHOP010000089.1:0-9103 GCF_035484855.1 Bradyrhizobium sp. | reverse complement strand
AAGCCGTTGCCGACCGACGCGAAGCGGGCATTGCGGCCGAGCCGCGCACCGATCGCGGCATGGCCGACCAGGCCGAGGCTGATCGCGGCCATCGCCGGACCGAGCACGCAACTTGCCAGCGCGTGCAAGATCGCTCCCGTCAGCACGACCGGGAAGATCGGCAGCGCCGCATAGGTCAAGGCGGCGACGCAGATGGTGACGATGGCGATGCCGGCGACGAAGCGCTCGGAGCGGGCGGCATCGACGATGGCGCCACCCGGCATCTGGCCGAGGAGCGAGATGATGCCCGCCGCCGATTGCACGAGACCGATATCGAACTGCGTCCAGCGTTGCCCGGTGAGGTAGACCGACACGAACGGGCCGAAACCGGTCTGCACGTCGGCGACGAAGAAGATGAACCAATCGAGCCCGCGCAGGCTGCGCGGCGACGGCCGCGACGGCGGCTCGCTACCTTCAGATGTCGGTGGCGGCGGCAAGGCTTCGCCGGCGAGCGCGTCGTGCTGATCCACTCGGTCGCGAATGGCGCGTGATGGCTTCGCCGGCAGAATACGTCTCCCGCAAATGTTGATTATTGGAACGGCAGCGGCTCGAGCTTGCCGAGCGCGCTTAAGACCACGACGGGCTTGCCATCCTCATAGGCGGGTGCGGCGTTCACCTGGTCGCGGTTTAATTCCAAACTGATCGGCGGCTCGGGCTTGGCCGGGGCGGGAAAATGCAGGGCGGCCCAATCTACCGCGATCTTGCGGCTGCCGACACCGAGGAAACCACCAAAGTCGATGATCGCGGCGCGCACCTGGCCGCTGCGATCCACCAGCACGTCGACGATCCGGCCCATGTTCTCGTCGGCCGAACTGCGCACTTGCCGGCCAAGAATGCCCTCGACCTCATGATTGGGGAGGATAGTGGCGACCGCGGGCGGCGCCGGCTGGTCGGTCTTGGCCGGGGCCGGGGCCGGTGGGGCAGGTCCATTTTCAGACGACGCCACGCTGACGATGGCGGTCAGCGCCAACAATGCAGCTGCCGCCATGACGGCCGGATGTTCGCCGCGCATGCTGCCTCCGAGGTGGTTGGGAGCCCACACACTTAAACCTTCGCGGTGCGGCGGGTTCCACGGCTCGGCGCGGCCGGCAGGCTTGCGGCAAAAGTTCCCAATGATTCAGGAGGAAAACACGATCGAAACCCGGATATCGCCGCTGATGCGGGGCGTATCGAGCGATACCGTATCTTTGTGCCGCCGCACGCGCAGGTCGACGCTCGATGAGCCGAGCCGCAAATCGCGCAGGATCACCTCGTCGAGGAATGCCGGAAGGCGCGGATTGCACAGCCGGATCTCGCCCTTGAACGGGTCGAATTGCAGGCCGAGCGAGGCTTCCAACAACGTGAACGGCGTGGCGCTGGCCCAGGCCTGCGGCGAGCAGGCGACCGGATAGAGCGTCGGCCCTTGGCCGTGGTGGCGCTGGAAGCCGCAGAACAGTTCCGGCAGCCGGCGGTAATCCATATAGGTGCCGGCGTCGAACAGGCCCTCGAAGAGCGTCTGGACCGCGTGCTTGTGTTCGTAGCGCGCCAGCCCCAAGGCGATCAGCGCGTTGTCGTGCGGCCAGATCGAGCCGTTGTGGTAGGACATCGGATTATAGCGCGCCTCGCCGTGCGCCACGGTGCGGATGCCCCAGCCTGTGAAAAAATGCGGCCGCATCAGATCGGCGGCGACCAGGCGGGCGCGATCTTCACACACGATCCCGGTGAACAGCAATTGCCCGGCATTGGACGACCTCACCCGGCACGGCTGCTTGGCGCCGTCGAGCGCCAACGCATAGGTGCCGAGTTCCTCGCACCAGAAGGCATCCTCGAAGCGCTCGGCGAGTTGCCGCGCCTCGGTGTCCAGCTCCCGCGCCACATCGTTCATGCCGAGCCGCGCCGCGCAGCGCGCCGCGAGCCGTTTGGCGGCATAGACATAGCCCTGCACTTCCGACAGCGCGATATAGCCTTCGGCCAGCCGGCCGTCGGCGTGAAAGATCGCGTCGTAGGAATCCTTCCAGCCCTGATTGGCGAGACCCTGTTCCGAAGCCCGCTGATACTCGACGAATCCGTCGCGGTCGGGATCGCCCGCCCCGTCGATCCAGCCCAGCGCCGCCTCGATCGAAGGCCACAACTCGGCCAGCGTCTCCTCGTCGCCGGTGCGCTCGACATAGAGGCCGGCCAGCATCACGAACAGCGGCGTGGCATCGACGCTGCCGTAATATTGCGCAAACGGCACCTCGCGCAGGTCGGCCATTTCGCCGCCGCGCATTTCGTGAAGGATCTTTCCGGGTTCGGCATCGGCGAGCGGGTCAACCGACTTGGCCTGATAAAAAGCAAGCCGCCGCAGCACGCCGCGCGCCACCCGCGGGTCGATCCACAGCATTTGCAGCGCGGTGATGATCCCATCGCGGCCGAAGGTCGTCGAATACCAGGGAATCCCGGCATAGGGATACGGCCCCTGCGGCGTGTCCGTCATCAGCATGTTGAGGTCGGCCATCGACTGGCACAGCACCTCGTTGAAAATATTGTTCGAGGTTTCGATGCTGGCGGCTCCCGCCGTCGAGCGCCGCATTTCGCGGCGGTGCGCCAGCAGTCCGCGGAAGAACGGCGCCGGCCTGAAGCTGGCCGGCTTGTTGCAGGACGCGGCGACAAACAGCGAACTAATCTGATGCGGCGCCAGTTCAAGATGATAGGTCGCCGCATTGACCGCAAGTCGTGTCGGCCATGGGTCGAAATGCAGCGTCGTGCTGCGCGATTTGGCGTCGAGACCCCTGTATTCGAGCAGGACGTCGGCCGGCCCCAGCAGCTTGCTGGCGCCGACACCCCGGCGCGACCGCTTTTCGCCGCGCACCTCGAACAGGTCGGCGAAGTCGTTGTCGAACAGCAGTGTCAGGTCGAAGCTCGCCGCCCGCTCGCCATGGTTCTGCAGACCGATCCGCTGATAGGCGGTTGCGCGCCACAAGAAAATGGTGCGGACGATATGCAGCATGTCCTTTTGCAATACGATCCGGCCGTTGCGATAGACGTCGGGATTGGTGAGATCGACCGTCAATCCCGAATTGTCGTCGCGCAAATTGGAGCCGAGCAGCAGCGGCTGGACATCATCCAGCAACAGCTCGAGGTGGGCGAGATAGCGGGTGTCGGCGTTGAACAGGCCGTCCGGCCCGCCGGCGGAGGCCCCGATGTCGCCGTGACTGTCGAGTACGATGAAGGTGTCGTCATGCTTGAGCGAACGCCGTGGCCGCGCCGCGGGCCCGGTCATCGGGATATAGAACGGTGATTCCAGAACCTGCTCGACGGTCCGCACCGTCATGATTTGGGTTAAGACTTCAGCTGCCATGTGACCTCGATCGGCTCCCCCGGCCTTCGATATACGCACTGGGACTTGAAACACCAGTCGCTGGATCACGCGGCGTGTTTGGCGAGCCGGCTCATTTCCTGCGTCACCAGTTCGCGGTAGGGACCCTGGCCCTGCATCAGGCGATCGGGCCGGCCATCTTCGATGACCTTGCCGGCCTTCAGCATCACCACCCGGTCGAAATTGCGCAGCGTTGCCAGGCGGTGGGCGATCGCGATCACCGTACGGCCACGCATCAGCCGAATGAGCGCTTCGCGTATCGCCTCCTCCGATTCGCTGTCGAGCGCGGCGGTGGCTTCATCCAGCAGCAGGATCGGCGCGTCCTTCAGGAAGGCGCGCGCAATCGCGATGCGCTGCCGCTGTCCGCCGGACAGCTTGACGCCGCGGTCGCCGACCATGGTGGCGAGGCCATCGGGCAACGTCTCGACGAAATCGCAGCGCGCCGCAATCGCCGCGCGCAACACCTCATCGTCGCTGGCGTTCGGACGGCCGTAGCGGATGTTTTCCAGGATCGAGCGCTGGAACAGCGAGATGTCCTGCGGCACCACGGAGATCGCCTGCCGCAGGCTTTGCTGCGTCACCTTCGCGATATCCTGCCCATCGATCGTGATGCTGCCGTGCTGGACGTCGTAGAAGCGCTGCAGCAGCACGAACAGGCTGGACTTGCCGCCGCCGGACTGACCGACCAGGCCTACCCTTTGACCGGGTTGAATGCGAAGGCTGAACCTGTCGAACACCTGAATTCCGCCGGGGTAGCGGAACGCGACATTGTTGAAGGCGATCGCGGCGCCGCGCTTGACCAGCGGCTCGGCTTCCGGATGGTCGCGCAGTTCGTGCGGCAGCAGCAGCGTGGCGAGCGCCTCCGTCAGCCGCGCGACGTGCTGGGTGACGTCGACCAGCGCCACCGCCAGATCCCGCGTGGCGCTGAGGATCGTAAGCCCCAGCGTGCAGACCAGCACGACGTCACCGGTGGTAGCGCCGCCGCGCTGCCAAAGCGTGATGGTCCGGGCGAGCAGGCCGATCGTCAGCACGACCGTAACGCCCGCGTGAATGATCCGCAGTTTTTCCAGATAGCGAAGGCTGCGTCCGCGCGCCGTCAATTCGCGGCCGACGGTTGCGTCAAAGCGATCGTGCTCGAGGCCGAACCCGCAGAAGGCCCGCACCAGCGGCAGGTTGTTGATCACGTCGACCATTTCACCGTCGACCGCGGCAGCCTTGTCCGCAAAATCGTCATGCAGCGGCTTGCCGGCGGCGGCCATGCGGAACATCGCCACCACCATGATGGCCGCGATCCCGATCATCCCGGCGGCCATCTCCGGGCTGACGGTTCCGATCAGCGCGATCGCGGAAACCGTGGCCATGCACGGCGGCAGCACGTTCCAGACAAACATGTTCTCGACGGTATAGACCGCATTCGAGGTCGCGGTGATGCGGCTGGTCAGCATTCCCGGCAGGCGGTCGGAAAAATAGCTCGGCGCATGCCCGGTCAGGTGGCGGAACATGTCGCGGCGCAGATCGCCGGTCACGCCCACGAATGTGAAACTCGCGGTCCAGCTGGCAATTCGCCACAGAAAATTATCCGCTGTGATCAGCGACATGAGCAAAATGAGTGCCAGCCAGACGCTGGCCGCATGGGACGAGCCGGACGAGAGTCCGTCGACCAGATTCTTCACGCCATATTGAGTGCCTACGGAACATGCAACGGCTGCGACGACGGCTGTCAGAATCACGATATGGGCGGCCAGACGCCGACGCAGATAGCGCAATACGAATGCAAACGGGCGGTTCGCGTATCCTGAAAGGTTGTCCATGTTCGCAGCACGCCTTCTGAAGGAGCCTAACGGAATACCCACGCGCCTATCGAATGATCGAAGCGCGCTCACGGTTCCCGCTGCACGCCATGAGGGAGCAACAATTTTGCGGCATGGGACGCCGCAAGGACGTGAAGAATGGCGACGAGATCGGGAAGGCCGTGAGATGCAAAGATGTAATCCTGCTGTAGGGAACTTCGCAGATGCGAGAACGTTCCCGACTCGGCATGCCGGTGCCAACTCGACGAAGGGGCTTTTTCTTCATTCATGATCACGAACAGGAGACTGAGAGATGCGCATCGCGCAGGTTGCTCCGCTGACGGAGGCTGTTCCGCCGAAACTTTATGGTGGAACCGAACGGGTGGTGCACTGGCTGACCGAGGAACTGGTGGCGTTGGGAAACGAAGTGACGCTGTTCGCCAGCGGGGATTCCCGGACTTCCGCAAAACTCGAGGCAACTTGGCCGAAAGCACTCCGGCTCGACGGATCGGTGCGCGATCCCAACGCCTTGCACATGGTGATGCTGGAGCGCGTGCGGCAAAAATGCGACGATGAGGAATTCGATTTCCTGCATTTTCACCTCGACTACTACCCGTTCTCGCTGTTCTCGCGGCAGCCGACCCCTTTTCTGACCACCCTGCACGGCAGGCTCGACCTGCCCGAACACCAGCCGGTGTTCACGACCTTCTCCTCGGTTCCGGTGATTTCGATCTCGAACGCGCAGCGGCGGCCGGTTCCACAAGCCAACTGGGTGCGCACCATCCACCACGGGCTGCCCGAGCGATTGCTGATGCCGCAGCCTTGCACGCCCGGATATCTGGCGGTGCTCGGCCGCATCGCGCCGGAAAAAGGCGTCGACCGCGCGATCAAGATCGCAACCCGCTGCGGCATTCCGCTGAAGATCGCGGCCAAGGTCGACCGCGCCGACCAGGACTATTACAATGAACTCATACGTCCGCTGATCGACTACAGCCCTCTGGTCGAGTACATCGGAGAGATCGGCGACCATGAGAAATCGGCTTTCCTGAGCGGCGCTATCGGGCTTCTGGTCCCGATCGACTGGCCGGAGCCGTTCGGCCTCGTGATGATCGAGGCGATGGCGTGCGGCACGCCCGTCATCGCCTACAATCGCGGCTCGGTCGCCGAGATCATCGACGACGGCCTCACCGGCTTCATCGTCGAGGACGAGACCAGCGCGGTCGCGGCCGTCGATCGCCTGTCGAATTTGAGCAGGCACGCGATCCGCAAGCAATTCGAGGCGCGCTTCACCGCGCGCCGCATGGCGCTCGACTATCTCGCCGCCTATCGCAGCCTGATGGAGGCAGCCGAACCGCGGATCAAGCTGGTGAGCAGCGCCGAATAGCCAACCGCCGCTTACTGCGCCAGCGCGAGATCGGCTTTGCCGAAGCGCCGCTCGTAGTCCTTTATATATGCTTCCGGCGAGGGTTTCAGGTGGCGCCGCGTCAGCGCCACCAGCTCGTCGCGGCGCGAGCCGCGTAGCGCCTTGATCATGTCGAGGTGATCGCGGCGGGCGCGATCGAGCGATTCGGGCGCGCTGGCGTAGGAGCGGATGCCGTAGACCTTCTGCGCCAAGAGATCGATGGTTTCGATCAGGCAGGCATTGCCGCAGAGGCCGTACAACACCCGGTGGAAACTGAGGTTGCTGTAGAACACCGTGAGCAGATCGCCCGCAGCCACCGCCGCGGTATGCTGCCGCTGCAATTCCTCCAGCCGCCCGACATCGTGAGATGCAACCGGAAACGGAATGATGCGAACGGCCATCACCTCCAGTTCCTCGCGGACCGCGTAGATTTCCTTCACCTGAAGCGGCGTCAGCCCGCGAACCATCGCGCCGCGATTGGGAATGCGCTCGACCAGCCCCTTCTTTTCGAGTTCGAACAATGCCAGCCTGACGTCGCCGCGATGGGTGTCGAACAGGTCGCACAGATCCTGCTCGACCAGGCGCTCGCGCGGTTGACGCCGCCCGAGGACTATGTCCTCCTCGATACGCTTGGCGATGATGGCGGCTGCCGGTTCTCGCGCAGTCGGGGTCTGGGCGGACTTCGACTTTCGACTTATTGCCGGTTTGGCGGATTTTCCGACCATCATTTCCCCGATTTGAAAAACACGCCGCCGGCGCGAGCAGAGCACCAAGCGGTGGAAGTTATCAATTAAGATAATAATATTGATAACTGTATTGTAAACAATTTTGAATGGGGTTACCATCGCAAAAAAATGGGGCCACCATCGCTACAAACATGCGGACGACCGGTGCCGCGACCGCAGGGGAAACGTCATGAAGAAACATCGCAAGAATTCCGACAGCAAGATTGCGGCGAGCCAGGCCTCGTCGAAGCGGCAGGACCGCCGCCAATTCCTCATCAAGACCGGCGGCATTTTGGCCGCGGGCGCCTTCGGTGCGGTGCCGCTGCGCGGCTGGGCCGCCGATCCAGTCAATATCGGCGCGCTGTATCCGACCACCGGCAGCATGGCGCAGATCGGGGTGGGCTGCGTCGCCGCCGCCAAGCTCGCGGTCGAGATGGTCAATGAGGCCGGCGGCATCAAGTCGCTCGGCGGCGCCAAGCTCAACCTCATCATTTCCGACAACCAGAGCGACACCACGGTGACGCGGACGGAAACCGACCGGCTCATCACCGGCAACAAATTGTCGGCGATCCATGGCTGCTTCGCCAGCGCGCTGACGCTGATCGCGAGCGAAGTCGCCGAACGCGCCAAGGTGCCGCTGATCACGGGCTCGAGCTCGGACCAGCTCAACAAGGGCCGCACCTACACCTTCACGCCGTTCGCCCGCGCCTCGCAATTCGCGCAGGCGCAATTGCAGATGTCGAAACTCGTCAGCGACAAGCCGAAGGTCGCGGTGATCTTCGAGAACACCGCCTTCGGCACCTCGACCTCGAACGGCCTGAAGGAACTGGCGCCCACTGAGGGCGTCGAGATCGTGATGTTCGAACCCTATTCGGCTGGATTCACCGATGCGAGCCCGCTGATCAACAAGGTCAAATCGTCAGGCGCCAACGCGCTGTTCTCGGTGTCCTATCTCAACGACCTGATCCTGATCGTGCGCACCGTCAAGCAGGTCGGCCTCGACATCGCGATCAACGGCGGCTCCGGCGGTTTCGTCATCCCGGATTTCTACAAGAATGTCGGAAAACTCGCCGAAGGCCTGCAGGGCGTGGCGCACTGGAACCACGACATGAACGCCGACTGCGAGAAGGTAAACGCCGAATACAAGAAGCGCACCGGCGAATTCCTGTTCGAATATGCGGGCGGCCTGGTCGCGCAGACCTTCATGCTGGCCGATGCGCTGGAACGCGCCGCCTCCACCGATCCGCAGAAGGTGCGCGACGCCCTGTCCACGCTCGACGTTTCGTCGGGTTATGCGGCGATGGCGCCGGGCGGAAAAGTAAAATTCGGACCCGACGGCAAGAACATCTACGGCCGCCCGGTCGGCGTGCAGTGGCAGAACGGCGATCTCGCCAGCGTGTTCCCCAAGGAAGACGCCCGCAAGCCGCTGCTGAAGATCTAAACACCGGTCGAACCAGATGTGGGAGACAGTGGCCCAGGCCGTCATCAACGGCCTGCTCATCGGCGGCATCTACGCGCTCGTCAGCATCGGCGTCACGCTGATCTTCGGCGTGGTCAAGATCGTCAACTTCGCCCAGGGCGAGTTCGTGATGATCGGGATGTACATCTCCTTCTTTCTGTCGAGCCAGCTCGGTGTCGATCCCCTGCTCTCGCTGTTCGTCACCATGCCGGTCCTGTTCGCGGCCGGCGTGCTGATCCAGCATTTCCTGATCCGCCGGGTGCTGGGACCGAACGACATGCCGCAGATCTTCCTGACGTTCGCGCTGTCGCTGCTGCTGTTGAATCTGGCGCTGATGCTGTTCACGGCGAA
>NZ_DATHOP010000088.1:0-35553 GCF_035484855.1 Bradyrhizobium sp. | reverse complement strand
GCGGGTTTCGGCGGGGGCGAAACAGGATCGACGAGGGCGTAAAGGGCGTGTTTTTTCCCGGTATGGTTCCGCCGTTATCGGGCTATGCAATAGTTGCAAACGACAACTATGCTCCGGTTGCTCAGGCCGCGTAAGCGGTTTGAAAAACCAAGTCTGAAGTCCTGGTGGGTTAAGCTCCGCTAGGCGGGGTCCGGAGGCACCTGGCAACAGAAGCCTCCACTTCATTTTTGCCTCCCGGTTTCGCCTCCCGATCGGGCCTGCCGCCGGAATTTCCGCCGGCGGCGGCAAGCCTGCTGATTTCGGCCCGCCGCCGGGGTAGCATGGGCAAAACGGGCGAGTCGACGACCGGCCTTGCCGGTCCGTCTGCGGCATGAGACAGGACTGTTAGATGGCAACCGACCACATCCGATACGACGTGCTGGCGCGCGACGCGCTGCGCGGGGTGCTGCGCCGCGTATTGGCCGACGCCGCCGAACACGGCCTGCCCGGGGAGCATCATTTTTTCATCACCTTTCTGTCGACCGCGGAGGGCGTCAAGCTGCCGCCGCGGCTATTGGCGCAGCATCCGGAAGAGATGACCATCATTCTCCAGCACCAGTTCTGGGACCTGGTGGTTTCCGAGGATCGCTTCGAAGTCGGGCTGTCGTTCGGCGGAATCCCCGAGCGCCTGGTGGTGCCTTTCAATTCGATCAAGAGCTTCCTCGACCCGTCGGTTCAGTTCGGCATGCAGTTCGAGACGACGGATGCGCCAAGCGAGGTTCCGGCGAAAAACCTGCCGGCCGTCCCTGCCGCGCCGGCGCCGCCGGCCGCTACAGCATCGCCAGAGCCCCAGAGCGAGCCGGCGAAACCCGGCGAAGGCGCCGAAGTGGTGCGGTTGGATCGCTTCCGCAAGAAATAATCCGCGCCGGCCATCCCGCGCGACTATAGACTGAAGATGCCGCGCGGAGCCTCCGGTACGCCGGCTCCGAACCGGCGGCCTCGCGCAACGGACCCTTGCCATGGCTCGATCGACAACCGCATCCCGATCCGGATCGACGCGCACCGAGACCGACAGCTTCGGCCCGGTCGAGGTCGCCGCCGACCGTTACTGGGGCGCGCAGACCGAACGGTCACGGCGGAATTTCCGCATCGGGCACGACCGGATGCCGATCGAAATCGTCCACGCGCTCGGCATCGTCAAGCTGGCGGCGGCGGAAACCAACCGCGAACTCGGGCTCCTCGACAAGCGCCGCGCCGGCGCCATCATCCGCGCCGCGCGCGAGGTGATCGACGGCAAGCTCGACGATCATTTTCCGCTTGTGGTCTGGCAGACCGGCTCCGGCACCCAGACCAACATGAACCTCAACGAGGTGATCGCCAACCGGGCCAACGAAATGCTGGGCGGCAAGCTCGGCGCCAAGGCGCCGGTTCATCCCAACGATCATGTCAATATGAGCCAGTCGTCGAACGATTCATTCCCGACCGCGATGCACATCGCGGCCGCCATCGCCATCACCGCCGACCTGATTCCGGCGCTCGGCGAACTGCTGGCCGCGCTGCGCAAGAAACAGAAGGAGTTCGCCCACATCGTCAAGATCGGCCGCACCCACACCCAGGACGCGACGCCACTAACGCTCGGCCAGGAGTTTTCCGGCTACGCCGCGCAGGTCGAGAGCGGCATTAAGCGGCTGCGCGTGGCGGTAAACGAGCTTTACCCGCTGGCGCAGGGCGGCACCGCGGTCGGCACCGGCCTCAACTCGAAGCCGAAATTCGCCGGATTGTTCGCCCGGCACGTCGCGAAAGTCACCAAACTGCGCTTCACCAGCGCCGCCAACAAGTTCGAGGCGCTGGCCTCCAACGACGCCTATGTGTTCGTGCACGGCGCCATCAATTCGGCGGCGACCGGGCTGTTCAAGATCGCCAACGACATCCGCCTGCTCGGCTCGGGTCCGCGTTCCGGCCTCGGCGAGCTGATCCTGCCCGAGAACGAGCCGGGCTCCTCGATCATGCCGGGCAAGGTCAATCCGACGCAGAGCGAGGCGATGACCATGGTCTGCTGCCAGGTGTTCGGCAACCAGACCACCATCACGGTGGCCGGCAGCCAGGGACATTTCGAACTGAACGTATACAAGCCGGTGCTGGCATATTGTATGATGAATTCCATCCAATTGCTGGCCGACGTCGCGCGCTCCTTCACCGAACACTGCGTCGTGGGCATCCGCGCCGACGAAAAACGCATCAAGGAGTTGATGGAGCGTTCGCTGATGCTGGTGACGGCGCTGGCGCCGAAGATCGGCTACGACAACGCCGCCAAGGTCGCCAAGTCGGCGCACGCCCGCGGCACCACATTGAAGGAAGAGGCGGTAAGGCTGGGGTTCGTTTCGGCAGCCGAATTCGACCGGCTGGTGCAGCCGGCCAAAATGACGCATCCGGGCTGATCGCGGAAGTGAAACTCCGGGAGAGTTCGGCCGTATAAGGGCCGCAAGAAATAGTTATGCGACATAACGCTTAAAGGCGGAGAGTTGATTAGCTATCTTCGTTGCATCCGTCCATGATAAAGCCAAACGTTGCGCTTTCTCGGGCCAAGGCATATTTTTTTGATACGACGAGGGACGGTTGGCAGGGATTGTTGAATGACAAGCGAGCCGGCTGACGCCAAGCGCAGATACTCACGCCTTTGTGAAAATTTCGAACTGCCCAAATTGGTTCATTGATGGAGGCTGACATGGGGGACATCGTCAACCTGAAACGATTTAGGAAGCGCGCCGAGCGCGAGCAGTCGGCGAAACAGGCGGAAGCCAACCGGACGCGATTCGGCCGGACCAAGTCACAGCGCGCGCTCGAGGAACGGCGCGCCGAGCGCGCCGGCGAGCTGCTGGACCAGCACCGCATCGACGGCGAGGACACGCCATGAAATCGCCGGTGGTGAAACGGTCGATCGTCGTTGCCGGTCACAAGACCAGCGTCAGCCTCGAAGAGGCGTTCTGGAACGGCATGAAGGAGATCTCCGGACTGCGCGACCTGACGCTGTCCGAACTGGTGGGCGAGATCGACCGCAATCGCCAACAGGGCAACCTGTCGTCCGCCATTCGCCTGTTCGTGCTGGACTATTTCCGGACCCGCGCCACGGCGGCCGCGCCGCCGGATGCAAAACCGCAGGCCTAGCAGCGGCGCGGGTTCGCTGACGCCGACTTCGCGATTTCAGCCGTGCCGCGGGCACGCGTGACGATGCCGAGCGCATCACGCCCAAAATTCGCATCGCCGGTTTCCAGCGCCGCCACAATGTAGGCCACCTGCCGTTCCTCGCTGTCGAGATAGTCGGCGGCATCAAATCGTGTTGTCTTGGGCATCACTGTCCCTCCGATAGGGCCTGAGCCTGGATGTTAACCCCGCTTCGCCCCCATCATGCCCGCAAGGACTGCATCGCTGGAGAACGATTGCGACGGATCAACACCGGACCGCCTGTTCGGCGTTTTACAATTCGAAAGAAGTTGGGCTGAATGATTGTTCCAGCCGCCGCATCGGCCGGCAGGCGCGTGCGCCTGTTTATAATCCCTCTAAGGAACCGCCGCATTTCGATCGGCGCGCTTGACCTTGTGGCCGCCGGTTGGAAATACAAACCATGAGCAAACAAAACGGCAATGGCCAACATCTGCCGCTGGGAACCGCCAAGCGCGGTTATTCCGGCGTGATTCAGCGCCTCGCCGCTGTTGACGCGGGATCGGCGCTGTCGGCCAATGAGCTGGAAAGCCGGCTGATCGAACTCGGTTTCGTCGAGGGTGCGAGAGTCGAGGTGCTGCACGAGGGCATCGTCGGGCGCGATCCGATCGCGGTTCGGGTCGAGAACGTCACCATCGCGGTGCGCCGGCGCGAGGCCATGGCCATCATTGTCGCCTAGCGGCGAAGCGGACCTTACACCATGGAAGCTCCGTTGCTGCATCTGGCGCTGGTAGGCACGCCGAACAGCGGCAAGACCTCGCTGTTCAACGCGCTGACCGGCAGCCGGCAGAAGGTCGCCAACTATCCCGGCGTCACGGTGGAGCGCAAGGAAGGCTCCTTCGTCACGCCCTCGGGCCGCCAGGTGTCGGTGGTCGACCTGCCCGGCACCTACTCGCTGCGCGGCCGCAGCCCGGACGAGGAGATCACCCGCGACATGGTGCTCGGCCGCACTCCCGGCGAGGCGGTGCCCGATCTCGTGCTATGCGTCGCCGATTCCACCAATCTGCGCCTGACCATCCGCCTGCTGCTCGAACTCAAGAACACCGGCCGGCCGCTGATGCTGGTGCTCAACATGTTCGACATCGCCACCCGCCGCGGCGTCACCGTGGACGTGGCGAAACTGTCGGAGGCGCTCGGCGTGCCCGTGGTCACCTCGATCGCGGTACGCAAGGGCGGCACCGCCGAACTGTTGCGGCGGACCGACGAGATCGCCGCAGAAGCGCAGACCCCGCCGGCGCAAAATCTCTGGCAGCCGCTGACGGTCGCGCAATTGCGCGCCACCCAGCGCGAGGCCGATCGCATCATTGCCTCGAGCGTCAGCCTGCCGGCCAGGCCCGATACCTGGACGGCGCGGATCGACGCCGTGGTGCTGCACCCGGTGGCGGGGCTTGCGATCCTGGCGCTGATCCTGTTCGTGATGTTCCAGGCGGTGTTCGCCTGGGCGCAGCCCCTGATGGAAGTGTTGTCGGATGCCTTCGCCGCATTGGGGCAGTTGGTGCACGACACGCTGCCGGCGGGCTTGTTGCAGAGTTTTTTGCAGAACGGGGTGATCTCGGGTGTCGGCAGCGTCATCGTGTTCCTGCCGCAGATCATCATCATCTTCCTGTTCATCCTGCTGTTGGAAGATTTCGGCTACATGGCGCGCGCGGCGTTCCTGATGGACCGCATCATGGGCGGCGCCGGGCTGCATGGCCGCGCCTTCATTCCGCTGCTGTCGAGTTTCGCCTGCGCCATTCCCGGCATCATGGCGACGCGGGTGATCGACAACCGCCGCGACCGGCTCACCACCATCCTGATCGCGCCGCTGATGACCTGCTCGGCGCGGATCCCGGTCTATACGCTGATCATCTCCGCCTTCATCCCCGACAGCCAGGTCTGGGGTCTTTTCAATTTGCGCGGCCTGGTGATGTTCGGCCTCTATGCCGCCGGCATCACCAGTGCGCTCGGCGTCTCGTTCCTGATCAAATTCCTGATGTGGCGCGACTATGCGCCGGCGCCGTTCATGCTGGAGCTGCCTGATTACAAGATGCCGCGCCTGAAAAGCATCGCGATCGGCGTCTACACGCGGGCAAAAATGTTCCTGCAGCGCGCCGGCACCACGATCTTCTCGATGATGGTGCTGATCTGGTTTTTGGCCTCGTTCCCGCAGCCGCCCGCCGGCGCCGAAGGCCCCGCGATCAACTACAGCCTGGCCGCCATGATCGGCAAGGCGCTGGAGCCGCTGCTCGCCCCGCTCGGCTTCAACTGGCAGATCGCGGTAGCGCTGATCCCCGGCATGGCCGCCCGCGAAGTCGCGGTCGCGGCGCTGGGCACCGTCTACGCCATCGAGGGCGGCAAGGAAGCCGCCGAGCAGATCGGACAGGTGCTGGCCACCAAATGGAGTCTGGCGACCGCGCTGTCGCTGCTCGCCTGGTACATCTTCGCGCCGCAATGCGCCTCGACGCTGGCGGTGATCCGCCGCGAGACCGGCAGCTGGAAATGGATGGCGGTCACCTTCGGCTACATGCTGGCGCTCGCCTATGTCGCGAGCCTTGCGACCTACAACATCGCGGTCGCGCTCGGGGCGGGCTGAATCGCCGCGAATAGCGCTATTCGCTCGCGATTGACATCAGAGATGTCAGCGGAACATCGAACGCGTAGGCGAAGCCGCCGGGCTTATACGTCAACTGAACATCGCCCTTCAGTTGCTTGCCAAGCGTCTCGATCAGCCGCGTGCCGAAACTGCGCTTATCGGGAGCCAGAACCGCAGGGCCGTTGTTCTCCGTCCATTTCAGATGCAGACGCTGTTTCCTTGGATCGAGCGTCCACTCGATATCGACGCGCCCGGTCGGCACCGACAATGCACCGAATTTCGTCGCATTGGTGCAGAGTTCGTTCAGCGTCATCGCAATCGCGATCACGGCTCCCGACGTCATCCGGACGTCCGGTCCCGAAATTCTGAATTTCGGCACATCGGGATTGTCGAAAGCTTCGGTGGCGCCGCGAATGATCTTGCCGAGGTCCGCACTGGTCCATCGGGCCTGCAAAAGCAGGTCGTGGGCCCGCCCCAGTGCCAGCAGCCGTCCCTCGATGGCGTGCTGCGCATGTTCGGCACCCGGCACGTTGCGCAAGCTCTGGGAGGCGATGGCGCTGACCGTCGCGAGCGTATTCTTGATGCGGTGATGCAGCTCTTCGAGGATCAGCTTCTGAAGCTTGTCGGCCGCCTCGCGCTCCCTGGCGTCGATGCCGGCCTGCGCGAGCAGGTCCTGGGCATCGATTTCCGCCTGCGCCAGCAGCAGCCGAAGGCTGACATTCTCCGCCGCCAGAAACTCCTGCGGAGGCGCTGCGCCGGCGCCGAAATCGCGGCGATCCTGGTGAAGATCGATTTCGAACATCGCCGACTGTATCACCATAAGTCGGGTTGCGCTCATATCATTATGTCGGGTTACGTTCACATCTTTGATCGATGCGTTTTCGGCCCCAATCGAGCAAATACTGCTATTTCCAGCCTTAAAGCGCCGGTTTCAGGCGTGGCCGATCATATTCTGCATCTCGTCGATCATTTCCCCGGCTTCAAGCGGCTTTCCGAAAAAGCGGCTGTCGGCGGGAATAACGATCGTTGCCAGCTTCAACTGGCCCGATACCAGAATGATCTTGATCGGCGGCCAGCGCTCATGCACCGCGTGCGCGAGCTTGATGCCATCCATGCTGCCCGGCATCTGGATATCGGTGAAAAGTAGCGCAATATCAGACCTCGATTCGAGGATTGCGACGGCCTGGTCGGCGTCGACGGCCTCGACCGATGTAAAGCCGGCGTCCTCCACCATATCGACCGCGCGCATGCGCAGCAGCATCTCGTCCTCGACGATGAGAACGACTGCGGGGACAGCGGAATGATCCGGGACCATCATGACGGCATTTCCAATGTGAGGGGAAAGAGAGCAGTCCGTGCCATGGCTCAGAGAATGGCTGCGGACGCTAAGACAAGCATCTCATGGCCTAATTGATCCCGATCGCCTTGATAATGGCAAGACATCGGAGCGGAACGCTGCGAAAGCAGCGAAATCGATGCATTTGAGGGAGCGATGCTTACCCGGAGAGCGGACTCTGTCCCAACGAGATAGCGATAGTAGCGAAGAAGCCGCCCAATCAGGCGGCTTCCAGGAACGCTGGTTCGGCTTGTTAACTATCACCAACGGTGATGGTGACCTCTACCCCAGCCGTGATGGCCGTGATGGCCGTGGCCGCCATGAGCAAGAATGACAGTGCTGTCGGTATCGCTGACCAGTTGGTCTGCTGAAGCCCGCGGCATCGCCGAGGCGGATAGCATCGGCAATGCCGCGAATGCGCACACCGCAACGCCGATCAGCAATAAACGTTTCATTTCAGAATCTCCCTGACGCCGCGTTATCGCGGCAGGGAGGTAATGTTCCCGTATGCGATCGGTTCCACCTTCAAATAAGGCACCGCCGATGCCATGCGGCGATAAAGCGATAATACGTCTGTCACTGCTCGTAAAAATGAAATGAATGCCCATATAGCTGGTGAAATACGAAGCGCGCCAGAGCGCGTCAGCGAGGTTGACACAATGAGTGGCAAATATCCTCTGAGCTTGGCCGCGTTGAAGGGGCTGACCGCAACAATCGCCAGGACCACGCTTGGGCCGATCGTCGCGACGATCGAGCGAACGTTGCGAAGCCTGTTCAACGACGAAGGCTCGCTGATTCCGGTCCCGGTCGCCACCGGCGCGGACCGGCGACGGCTTGACCGGCGTCGATCACGTGATTGATTTTCCAAATCACTGTCGTTCGTATGATCCGACGCGGCGCGCCGTGCGATTCTGGGGGCATGACAGCGCGATTGAGGCGTCGTTCTTCATAGGCGAAGACGCATTGAAGCGCATTCAGCCGGATGCCCGCCCCGATGCGTCGGGCTTCCTGAACGCATTCGATTGCAACCGTGATTTGATATGCGCCGCCGCGGCCAAAATCTACGTTCGCGGAAGCCGAGGATCCTATGATCTGGTTGCTGCTCATTTTTGATCCGCCCCCCTGAGACTATTGGTGGCCCCTTCCCCAACAGCCCAGCGTCACCAATCCCGATCGAGGAACAGCCTATGCGGAAACTTGCCAAGCCCACCCGGCAGGAGATCAGCGAGGGGCCGCAATCGGTATCTTTTCAGATAGCAAACGGGAATTCGCGGCAGCGCTGCACCCTGCAAACCGGGCTGCCGACCAGGCAACAGGCGCAGAAGTACTTTCTCACAAATTGGCCGATGATCGAAAAGATGGCGCGCGACGCGCTTGCGGCGGGGACCATCGAAGACGGCGAGATCAGACTCGTGATGGTCTGAGCGGCTCATTCAAGAGCGGACATGGAGGGCAGTCATGCTGAACGATCGAGAGAACATCCTGAACGCGCTGCGTGCAAAGGCGCTCAAGGTCCGCGAGATCATGAAACACGCCAATGTCGCGAATGAGGAAGTGTGCCAATCTCTGTTGTTGAAAATGCGCAACGAAGGTGCCGTGAAATTCGATATTCACACCGGGCGATGGCTGATCGGGTAAATTGCGGCAGGCCGCTGCGACCAGTCTGTTGAAATGGCAGGGTCCGCACCCGCGATGGCTTGTCAGGTCAACAAGGTACGGACCTTGGTTGCGGCGTCGTAGATTTCGACCTGGAGCATCGGATAAGTCGACTTCAGTCCCCGGCCCGATACTTCCGCGGTATCGGCCGTGTCAAACTCCGACTTGAAGTGGCCGTCGACAACGACCACGAACCCTTCGGCTGGAGGCCTGTCGGCTCGCGTTACTTTCCTCGGCTCGGGTTCGTCAATTGCGCTAACCGGCTTTTTCATCGGATGGCTCTCAATCTGTCGCAACGGGCTTTTACGAAAGCTGCGATCGCGTTTTCATTGATCGGATCACGCTCTCGGCAAAGGTGGCCCTGCCCTAGGATTTGGACAGGCTAATCAGCCAAGGCCCGAACACGCGTCGATTTTTTGGCCTTCGGCGGCTGCTTCGCCTTCTCGGCCGCACCGGGCTGCGTGTTGCGGACCGCTTCCGCCAGCATCTGTCGCAGCTCAGCCTTGGTCTGCGTCGGTGCCCGCGTGAAAGATGCTTGCCAATGAGCCATGATCACTATGTGGGGATGCCCGAGGGGGAATTAAACCCCGCCGGACAAGGTTCCTTCGGAATCCCTGAACGACCGGCCATGGTTGCGCTCGGTGCCGGCTGAAGCGAACTTGATCTTCGCCACGCCATCGGCGAGCGTTCGTCACGGACGGCACCCGTCGACCCCTACCTTCCTGTGCATGGAGGAACCACGATGTTTTCTCATGTCAACGTCGGCATCACGGACTTCGAGCGGTCGTACGCCTTCTACGCGGCCGTGATGACGGCCCTGGGTTTCGAGCTCAGGGTCCGCGAGCCGCAGGCGCAATGGGCGGGATGGGCGGCTCCCGGCAGCAGGCGCCCGTTGTTTTTCATTGGGCTCCCCTACGATCGCCAGCCGGCCAGTCCGGGCAACGGCGGCATGACCGCCTTCCTTGCCGCCACGCGCGAGGCCGTCGATCTCTGCCATGCGGCCGCGCTCGACATGGGCGGCCGATCCGAAGGCATGCCGGGCCTGCGGCCGCATTATCACCCCGACTATTACGGGGCATATTTTCGCGATCCGGACGGCAACAAGATTTGCGTCTGCTGCCATGAGCCGGCGCCCTTGCGCTAGAGCCTTTTCCGTTTCGATGGAATCGAAACGGGGCTCTAGATTCTTGATTTGACGCGTTTTCTTGATGCGAACCGGTGACCACTTCGCTCGAAAACGCTATAATGCCGGCAAGTTTCTAAGAATACATTCGCAAGCCTGATCACCCATGGAGCCTGAAATGGACATCGCAAAGCACATCGCTACGCGCCCCCTGTCCATTTCGGAAACTCTCCATGACCGCGCTGCTCACGCTGGATTCGATCTCCCTCACCACCCCCGACGGCCGTCTTCTATTCGACGGACTGACGCTCGCCATCGGACCCGAGCGGACCGGCCTCGTCGGCCGCAACGGTAGCGGCAAGTCCACGCTGTTGCGTGTGATCGCCGGCGAGTGCGAGCCGGCCGCCGGTTCGGTGCAGCGGGCGTGCTCGATCGGCATGCTCGCGCAACTCGCCGATGAAACAATGACGGCGGCAGAGGCTCTGGGCGTCGCCGATGGGCTTGCCCGCCTGCGCCGCGTCGAAGCCGGCGAAGGCTCGCTCGAGGACGCCGGCGAGGCCGACTGGACATTGCCAACCCGGCTTGGTCAGGCGCTGGTGGAAACCGGCCTGCCCGCTCTGGCCACCGATCGCCGGCTCGCTACGCTGAGCGGCGGCGAACGGACCCGCGTGGCGCTGGCGCGGCTGTTGATCGAGGCGCCGGACCTGCTGGTGCTGGACGAGCCGACCAACAACCTCGATGCCGACGGCCGCGAGGCGGTCGCGGGATTGCTCGCGCGCTGGCGCGGCGGCGTCATCGTCGCCAGCCACGACCGCGCGTTGCTGGAGCGCGTCGACCGCATCGTGGAATTGACCGCCGTCGGGGTCACCGTGTTCGGCGGCGCGTGGTCCGAATTTGTGCAGGCGCGCGAGGCCACGCGTGCCCGCGCCGAGGCTGACCTCGGCCGGGCTGCCGACGCCTTGCGCCATGCCGAACGCGCCGTTCAGAAGGAGAAGGAAAAGAAGGCGCGCCGCGACAAGGCCGGCCGCGCCCGGCGCGACAAAGGCGGCGACAGCAGGATGTTCCTCGACGCCGAGAAACAGCGTGCGGAAAACAGCGCCTCGCGCGAAGGCCGCATCGCCGACCGCCAGATCGAGACCCACGCAGAGGCCCTAGCGCAAGCCCGCGCGCGCGTCGAAGTGCTGACGCCGATCACGATCGCGCTGCCAAAGACCGATCTTCCCGCCGGCCGCGGCCTTGTCGCCTTCCGGGACGTGACGATGGCCCATGGCGCGCGCCGCCTGTTCGGCCCGCTGTCTTTCGAGATACGCGGTCCCGAACGCATCGCCATCGGTGGCGCCAACGGCTCCGGCAAGACCACGCTGCTTGGCCTGATCACCGGACAGCTGACGCCCACCGCCGGAGATATCAGCCGCATGACCGATCGCATCGCCCTGCTCGACCAGCATGTCGGCCTGCTCGATCCCGCAGCGACCATCCTCGACAATCTGCGCCGGCTCAATCCCGATCTGTCCGACAACGAAGCCCACGCGGCGCTGGCCCGCTTTGCGTTCCGCAACAGAGCGGCGCTGCAGCTCGCCGGCACGCTCGGCGGCGGCGAGCGCCTGCGCGCAGGGCTTGCCTGCGTGTTCGCGCGGCGGCAGCCGCCGCTGCTGCTGCTGCTGGACGAGCCGACCAATCATTTCGACCTGGCGTCGATCGAGGAGCTGGAGAGCGCATTGTCGGAATTCGACGGCGCGTTAATCGTGGTCAGCCACGACCGGGGATTCCTGCAAGCGATCGGCGTGAAGCGGGAGATCTGGCTCTGAGCGGAGCCGTCCACATCGCCCGGAGCGTAGGCGAGCCGCTATCCACTTCCCTCGAAAGCGCTTTAAATCGCCGGATGCGAGCGCGCCGCTTCAACGTAGGGACGGAAGGTCGATTTGTCGGTGCCGCAATCCGGGCATCGCCAGTTGACCGGTATTGCCGCGAACGGCGTCCCGGCCGGGACCAACTGGTCAGGAGCGCCTGCGGTAGGCTCATAGATATAATAGCATCCGCCGCACATGAACATCTGCCGGCTCGCCTGCCGGATCACCGCCGGCGATCGCGCGACATCGGTCGTACCGACGGCGGCGGGTGTGACCACCGGATCGCCCACGCTGACGCGGCCGCCTTCCCTCGCCACCAGATAGACTCCAAGTTCCTTGTGGCCGAACGCCGCGCGCAATGAACCCGGGATATCGAGGTCGCGGCGGCCGGTTTCCGGATCGACATTAGTGGCGCCGCAGCGGCCGTTGCGGCGATCGACGCGAAACAGCGCCTCGCCGATCCTGATGTCGCTGCCGACCCAGTCGAATTCCTCCCACGGATTTGCGCCGTCGACGTAGAGATTGGCGCGAAATCGCAGGGGATCGATCGTGATGCCCCATTGCGCTTCGAGGCTGCGCACCGTCGCCAGATTGATCAGCGAAATGACGTTGTCCGGCTTGTCCATGAAATGGCCTTCGCGCGAGCGGACCAGCGTCGGCGCGCTGCGCAAAGCGGGCACGAGCTGCCAGAAAATCTCCTCCACCTCCGCTCGCGACGTCTCATCTTCGAGGTCGGCGACGACGAGTTGCCGATTGCCCTGCGCGATCGTCAGTTTCAGCGTCTCGACATCCAGCGTGGTCCTGACCCGCGCCAACGCCTCCTCAAGCATCAGCATTACGAAAAGCCCCTTCTTTCCCCATCTCGGCTGGCTGGTATCGAACGGGGCACCGGGGCGCACCAGGGCGAAAACCCGATCGTGCGGGAACGGCTTCCGGGCCTGCAATTCGACGCTTGCGAGCGCCTGCGCGCTCAATCCCTTGATCGGATAGCGATAGATATTCTTCAGGATCGGCATCGGCGCGCCACCTTGTCGTACGATGATCTTGCCGGAAAGTGCACGATTTGGCCGTGATCTGCGTAGAGCCGGTTGCTGACGAGTTCGTGGAGCCAGATCGCGCCCGACGGAAACCGGCGGCGGCCGCGGCGCGAACTGGTCCGAGAATAGCGCTACCATGTCGGTCGCGGGATCATCGATGGCGTCGTCGATCGCATCCGACAGCCGCGCGATGCCCTTCTCGATCTGCCTGGCGGATAAAGCGGCGTAACCGAGGATGACGGCGCGGCGGGTCAGCGTGGTTCGTCGCTCGAAATGGACCCGTGCCGAAGCCAGAGAATAGACGCCGACCCGCGCGCGCTGGGCGAGCGCCTCGACCGTCACGGCGTCCGGAATGCCCGGCGGCAGATGCCAGAGCACGTGCAGCCCTCCGGCGTCGCCGTCGACCTGAACGTCGCCGAAATTGCGGCGCAGCGCGGCGACGAGGCAATCGCGGTTATCCTTGTAGTGCGATCGGACCCGAAGCAGGTGTGCCGCATAGCTGCCATTATGCATGAAGTCGGCGAGCGTCGCCTGCTCCAGCCAGGGATTGCCGTTGTTGAGCAGGGATTTCTCGATGCAAACCGCCTCCGCGATATGCTCGGGCACGACCATGTATCCGAGGCGCAATCCGGCGCCGAGAGATTTCGAGAAGGTGCCGATGTAGATCGTGCAGTCGGGCGCGAGCGCGGCCAGCGGCGCAAGATGCGAACCCTGGTAGCGGATGTCGCAATCATAGTCGTCCTCTATCACATAGCAGCCGTAGCGCCGCGCCCAGTCGATCACCTCGGTGCGCCGCTCCGCCGACAGCGTCGCGCCGGTCGGATATTGATGCGAGGGCGTCGTATAAAGCAGCGAGGCGGTGCGCCGCGGCAGGTCATCAGGGATCAGTCCATCGCGGTCGACCGCGACGTTCGCAACCTCGGCGCCGGCGGCTTCGAAGGCGAGCGCCGCGCCCTGATAGCAGGGATCCTCGACCACGCTGAGCGCGCCGCGCGCGAGGTAAAGTCGCGCCGCAAGATTAAGGCCTTCCTGGACGCCGGACACGATGACGATACGGCTCGGATCGGCCACGATGCCGCGCGCGATCGCGAGGTGGTTGGCGATGGCGGTGCGCAGCCCCGCCAATCCCGCCGGTTCGCCATATTGCGTGAGCCCGGCGCCGCCGCCGTGAGACAGATTGTTCTGCAACAGGCGGCGCCAGGTCTTCAGCGGAAACAGATCCGGGCTGGGGCGGCCGGGAAAGAAATCATAGAGTAGTCGGTTGCGGACGGGATGGGACATTCCCGGCGCGCGGACGTGACGCAACGGCATCGGCATCCGCGTGCGCACGGCATCGCGAAATTCAGAGACCGGCCGAACCGGCGCGGCATCGCGCGGCAACGCGTCGGCGACATAGATGCCCGAGGCCGGTCGCGATTCGACGATCCCCTCCATCAGCAACAGATCGTAGGCGCGCACCACGGTGTTGCGGGAGATCGCGAGCTGTTCGGACAACCGGCGCGACGACGGCAAGCGCGTTCCCGGTCCGATACGCGCGCAGCGGATGGCTTCACGGATCTGGTCAACCATCTGCATCGTCAGCGATTCCGGGCGGGACCGGTCGAGGAGAACGGAAATCTGCATATTCGCTGTGCCGGTTGGAAGCTTCCCCGATCGATCACTGGAGACGGAGCAAGGGTTGGGCCAGTTGTGGGTCCAGCGCATCGATTTTGGTCCGGATTCCGGCAATGTCAGTCGATTTTTCGCTGTTTTCGAACTGGCTCCCTCGCTTTGCCAGCAACTGGACCCATCGTCGCCGGTCCGGACAAGCGATTGCCCAGCGCCGATGCAGGTTCTGCCCGAAACCTTTCCTTGCCGTCCATCTCCTGAGCAACCTGAGAAATTGCGCGCCGGTCCCCGACCCCGCCGATGGAGCCATCGCATTTTACACCGGCGGCTCTCATGGCCGGCGCCGGCTTCATGCGAGCGTTGCGCTACTGACGAACTTTGCGGGAGCCGCGTCGCGATGCTCCCGGACTTCGAACCCAAAGGAGCACTTATGAGCACCGCACTTTCCCGTTGGCTATCTGCCGCGGCTGCCGTTCTGGCGATCTTCGGATCCGGCGTGAACGGCGCAAAGGCCGAAGACACCATCAAGATCGGAGTCCTTCACTCGCTGTCCGGCACGATGGCGATCAGCGAGACGATCCTCAAAGATCTAATTCTGATGGAGGTCGCCGACGTCAACGCCAAGGGCGGGCTGCTCGGCAAGCAGATCGAGGCCGTCGTCGTCGACCCCGCCTCGAACTGGCCGCTGTTTGCCGAAAAGGCGCGCGAGCTTCTCACCAAGGACAAGGTGGCCGCCGTGTTCGGCTGCTGGACATCGGTGTCCCGCAAGTCGGTACTCCCGGTGTTCGAGGAATTGAACGGGCTGTTGTTCTATCCGCTCGAATATGAGGGCGAAGAGGCCTCCTACAACATCTTCTATGGCAGCTCGGTGCCCGACAACAAGGCGGTGCCCGCGGTCGAATATCTCATGAGCAAGGACGGCGGCGAGGCCAAGCGCTTCGTTCTGGAAGGCACCGACTACGTCTATCCCCGAACCAGCAACAAGATCATTCGCGCATTCCTGAAGACCAAGGGCGTCAAGGACGAGGACATCCGGGAGAACTACACGCCATTCGGCTTCTCCGACTGGCAGACCGAGGTAGCCGCGATCAAGAAGTTCGGCTCCTCCGGCAAGAAGACGGCCGTGATCTCGACGATCAACGGCGACGCCAATGTGCCGTTCTACAAGGAACTCGGCAATCAGGGCGTCAAGGCCACCGACATTCCGGTGATCGCGTTCTCGGTCGGCGAGGAAGAACTCGCAGGGATCGATACCAAGCCGCTGGTCGGACATCTCGCAGCCTGGAGCTACTTCCAGTCGGTCAACACGCCGGAGAACAAGGCCTTCATCGCCAAGTGGCGCGCCTACACCAAGAACCCCAAGCGCGTCACCAACGATCCGATGGAGTCGGCTTACATCCTGTTCCACATGTGGGTACAGGCCGTGCAGCAGGCCGGCACCACCGACGTCGAGGCGGTTCGTCAGGCGATGATCGGCCAGAAGGTCAAATCGCCATCGGGCTTCGAGGTTGTGATGGGCAGCAATCACCACATGGCGAAGCCCGTCATGATCGGCGAGGTGCAGGCCGACGGCCAGTTCAGCATCGTCTACAAGAGCAAGGCGTTGCCGCCGAGAGCATGGAGCCCCTATGTCGAGGCCAACAAGGGCAAGGTCGCCGATTGGTCATGGCCGTGGGTATGTGGCGGCTGCACCTCACCGCGGTTCGCTGCGAACTGATCTCCCTCGCTGTCGGAACCTGCGGGTGCGATCCGGTTGCGCCGACCTTGTCGGCGTAACCGGAATTGCGTCGATGAGACCGTGCCTTGATATCTATCGCGGCGGCGGTGCCACCGGCGGGGTCAGCACCGGCGGCGGCTTCGGCCTCGCGCCCGCGCAGCGCTCCTCGCCCAGCTATGTATTTGCCTTACCTCGCGGATTCCAAACGAGCCAAAAATTGACAGGCGTCAAGGAACTTTGGCGTTGCATGCGCATTCTTTGGCCGGCTGGCAGCGGGTTGGCTGATCATGACAATGAGGCGGCGCGACTTTTTGGCGGGCACCGCAATCCTGGTGCTCAGCACCATGCACAGCCGAGCCACCATCATTTCCGGCGGCCTGCCTTGGACACCGAATGCGGGCAGTCCGCCGGTCCAGGCAAGGCCGGGCCCTTGGCATTACTTCACCTCCGATGAAGGCCGCGCGGTCGAGGCGCTCGCCGACCGCATCATTCCGCCCGATCCGCAAACGCCCGGCGGCAAGGATTCCGGCTGCGCCGTCTTTATCGACCGCCAGCTTGCCGGGCCGTACGGCCGCGCCGAGGGCCATTACAACCAGCCGCCCTTCATGGCCGGTACCCCGCAGCAGGGCGCGCAATCGGCCGACGGGCCGGCGGCGACCTACCGCAAGGCGCTCGCGGCGCTCGATCAATACTGCCAGTCCAATTTCGGGGGAAAGCGTTTTGCCGATCTGCCCGACGAGCAGAAGGACGACCTTCTCAAGGGCATCGAGGACGGCAAGACAAGACTCGAAGGCGCCGACGGAAAGTCTTTCTTCGCGCAAGTCATCAAGGACATGCAGATGGGATTCTTCGCCGACCCGCTTTATGGCGGCAACCGCGACATGGTGGGGTGGAAAATGATCGGCTACCCCGGCGCGCGCTACAATTATCTCGATTGGGTCGAGCGCCACAACGAGCGCTTTCCGCTGCCGCCGGTCAGCATCATCGGCCGCGCCGACTGGTCGCCGAGAAAGTAGGGACGATGCCGCGGAGATTGCCGAAGAAGGACGTCGTCATCGTGGGCCTCGGCTGGACCGGATCGATCATGGCCCACGAGTTGACCGACGAGGGACTCGATGTGATCGCGATCGAGCGCGGCCCGTGGCGCGACGCGCCGACCGAATTTCCGCCCAACTACGCCCAGGACGAATTGCGCTACCGCATCCGCCACGAACTGTTCCTGCGCCCCGAGCAGAACACCTTCACCTTCCGCAACAAGATGAACCAGACCGCGCTGCCGATCCGCGACTGGGGCTCGTTCATGCCACCCAACGGCGTCGGCGGGGGCGGCGTGCACTGGAATGCGGAAACCTTCCGCTTCCTGCCGACCGACTTCGTGGCACGGACGCATCTGACGCAACGCTACGGCGCCGCGTTCCTGCCCGAGGACATGACGATCCAGGACTGGGGCGTCACCTATGACGATCTCGAGCCGCATTACGATTCGTTC
Organism: Bradyrhizobium sp.; assembly: GCF_035484855.1. Classification (GTDB taxonomy): domain Bacteria; phylum Pseudomonadota; class Alphaproteobacteria; order Rhizobiales; family Xanthobacteraceae; genus Bradyrhizobium. The sequence goes on along the minus strand of NZ_DATHOP010000088.1, from coordinate 17,967 downwards.
GAATATCTGTGCGGCACCTCGGGCACGGCCGGCAATCTGCGCGGCCAGATCCAGGAGGGCGGCAATCCCTTCGAGGGGCCGCGCTCCCGCCCCTACCCCACGCCGGCGCAGAAACAACCCTTCAGCCACACGCTGTTTGGCAAGGCGGCGCGCGACCTCGGCTACAAGCCCTTTCCGCAGCCCTCGGGCAATCTGTCCCAGGCCTATACCAACCCGCTCGGGATCCGCATGGGCCCGTGCACCTATTGCGGATTTTGCGAATGGTTCGGCTGCGGCAATTATTCCAAGGCCAGTCCGCAGACGACGATCCTGCCGCTTCTGGTCCGCAAATCGAATTTCACGGCGCGCGACAATTCCGAAGTGCTTCATATCAACCTCGACGCATCAGGCAAGCATGCCACCGGCGTCACCTTCGTGGACACCGGCGGCGTCGAATGGGAGCAACCGGCCGACCTTGTCATCCTGTCGGCGTTCACCGTTTTCAACGTGCAACTGCTGCTGCATTCGAAAATCGGCACGCCCTACGATCCCGTCGCCAACAAGGGCGTGATCGGCCGCAACTTCACGCACCAGACCATTTCCAGCGTCAACGGCTTCTTCGACAACAAGAAGTTCAATTTCAATCCCTTCATCGCGTCGGGCGCGATCGGCATGTGCATCGACGAATTCAACGGCGACAATTTCGATCACGGCCCCCACGGCTTCGTCGGCGGCGGCTATGTGGGACAGGTGCAGACCAACGGTCGTCCGATCCAGACCTCGCATGTGCCGCCGGGCACGCCGAAATGGGGCGCGGCGTGGAAGAGCGCGGTGCGCGACAATTATCTCTCGACCGTCACGCCGGGCACCGGCGTGCATGGCAGCTTCTACAGCTATCGCGACGTCTATCTCGACCTCGATCCGACCTACAGGGATCGCTTCGGCCGTCCCCTGATGCGGATGACGATCGACTTCCATGACAACGAACTGAAGCAGAACGCCTTCCTGACCGACAAGTTCGCCGAGATCATCCGCGCGATGGGCGCGCATACGCTCGACAAGCAATATCGCAAAGGTCCCTATGACGCGACCGACTACCAGACCACGCATCTGTGCGGCGGCGCGATCATGGGCAGCGATCCCTCGACCAGCGCGCTCAACCGCTATCTGCAGAGCTGGGATGTGCCGAACCTGTTCGTGCTTGGCGCCAGCGCCTTCCCGCAAAACGCCGGCTACAACCCGACCGGCACGGTCGGGGCACTGGCGTTCTGGGCGGCCACCGCGCTCCGCGGCCAGTATCTGAAAAATCCGGGGCCACTGGTTCATGCGTAGGGCCGCCAAATTTTCAATGCTGATCGGCGCGGCCGCGGCATGGCTCGGCGGCACCGGATGGTGCGGCGCGGCCAGTCCCGACAGCCAGGCGTTCGATCAAATCGAGAAGGGCCGCTACCTCGCAGCTGTCGCCGACTGCTTTGCCTGCCACACCGTGCCCAATGCCGGCCAACCCTTCGCCGGCGCGCGTCCGATCGAAACCCCGTTCGGCGAAATCACCTCGTCGAACATCACGCCGGACAACGACACCGGAATCGGCGCCTGGACCGACGAGCAGTTCGACAATGCGGTGCGCAAGGGCGTTGCGCCGGACGGCAGCCGGCTCTACCCCGCGATGCCATATCCATCCTACACCAGGATGTCGCGTGACGATGTGCTGGCGATCCGCGCCTATCTGAAAACGGTCGAGCCGGTGCATCAGCGGGTCAAGTCCAACACGCTGCCATTTCCGTTCAACATTCGCCTCGCGATGCGAGCCTGGGACGCGCTGTATTTCACCGAAGGCGAATTCCAGCCCGACAGCCGCCAGTCCGCGGCGTGGAATCGCGGCGCCTATCTGGTGCAAGGTCCCGGACATTGCACCGCTTGCCACACCCCGAAATCCCTGCTCGGCGGCGACAAGACCAATGACAGCCTTCGCGGCTTCAACGTTCAGGACTGGTTTGCGCCCGACATCACCGGCGACGGTACGCATGGACTTGGCCAGTGGACCGAGGCGGATATCAGCACCTATCTCAAGACCGGACACAACCGGATAACCGCCGCGATCGGTCCGATGGCGGAGGAAGTCGCCGATTCCACCTCGCACTACAGGGACAGCGATCTCGATGCGATCGCAACCTATCTGAAGTCGCTGCCCGAACGGCAGGATGCGGCGCCCGCGCCGGCGGCGTCGGTCACGACCGCGGGCGAGGCGATCTATCGCGATCAATGTTCGGCCTGTCACGGCATCGATGGACGCGGGGTGGCGATGCTGTTTCCGTCGCTGGCGCAGTCTTCGCTGGCGCGTGCCAGCGACCCCACCAGCGCAATCCGGCTGGTGCTGCGCGGCGGACGAAGCGTGGCGACCGCGGAGGAACCGACCGGGCCGGGCATGCCATCCTTCGGCTGGCAGTTGGACGACGATCAGGTGGCGGCGGTCGTGAGCTACATTCGCAATGCCTGGCAAGGATCGGCCGCACCGGTCTCCGCGGAAATGGTCGGCAAGACGCGCGACCGACTGCGGACCCGATCCGATTGAAGCGAAACGCACGACGCCGCGACCCCTATCGCGGGGGCGGTGCCGCCGGCGGGGTCAGCACCAGCGGCGGTTTCGGCTTCGGCCGCGCGACGACAGGGCTGCCGGGCGCCGGGCGAATCTCGATCGGCGGCGGCAGCGGCGCGACCTGCTGGCTGACGACCGGCGCGTTCGGAGCCGGATTTGGATTCGGCGCCGCCGCAGCAGCAGGCGGACGCGGCGCGCTCGCCTTGGGCTTGAGCGGCAGGCGGCGTGGACCGGGGCCGGGGATCGAAACATCGGAAGTCGGCTGGTTCGGTGGCGTGGCGTCCGGGGTCGCGAACGAAGGCGCTGCGCCTGCCGGCGGTGGAATCGAGGCCGGCATCAACGCCGGCGGCGGCTCGCCGCGCTCGATCGAATCGAGCCGGCGCGTTTCGCGATCGATCGCCCGCACCGCAAGCCACGACGACAGCGACGCCACGTCGACGCTGCGCACGAGCGCATCCGGCGAACCCGCCGCGAACAGCTGGATTTCCGGATGGCTGGCGGCTTGTCCTGCCGTCGTCGACGACAGCGTGGCGCGAAGATCGGCCTGGTCGGCCGGAATATCGTAGCCGCCGGAGATGATGGCACGGGCGCCGTCGGCCTCCAGCGTGGTGGCGCCGACGCGCAGCCGTCCGTCGCCGATGCTGAATGGAATTTGCGCCGACTTGACCGACAGCACGCCGTTCGACAGCACCGGCTCGACGATCTGTCGCAGTCTTGCGTCGTCGGTGGCCTGGCCGCTGTCGCTGGCGCGGATCGCGGTGTCGAAGGCGCCCGGATCGAGGCCCTTGAAGCGCGCGGATTCCAGCGTCACGGTGCCGCTGCCGGACAGGGCGCCGGTCAGCGCCGAGGCGCTGCGGCCCTGGCTCGTCAATGTCATCTGCATCGCGACGCGGCCGGCGGGCATTGCCAGCCCGCGATAATGCAGCGCCGTGCCATCGACGCCCGAAAGCTGCAGCCGCGCATTCACCGCGATGCCATTCGGGCTCTGCCTGGCGTCGATATTGGCGGTCACCTCGCCGCCGCCGAGCCCCGCCTTGATGCCGTCGAGGGTCAGCGACTGGCCGTCGCTGGTGACGCTGCCGCTGACCGGACGCAACTCGATGCCGTCGGGCAGCGCGCCGCGCAGCGCCTGAAACGCGATGCGGCCGCGCCAGCCTTTTGTCAATCCAATACCGAGCGGCTCGGTTGCATCGCGTCCGGCCGCGCCGATCGCCAGCGAAAAAGCCGGCTTGAGATCGAGCGCGTCCAGTCCTAACTCGCCCTCGACATTGCTTTCGTCGCCGAGCGTCACGGCGAGGCGCCCGCGCAGCCGCGAGCCGGCGATCGTGCTGTCGAGATCGTCGAAGGCGAGCCGGTTGCCGTCGAGCGATACCCGCGATGACAGGCTGACGTTCTGCGCCAGTGGGTCGCTGGCCTTGAGGTCGAACAGCGGCGCGAGGCTGGCGCGGCGAACGTTCAGGCTGACGCCGGCCTTGGTTTCCTGCGCCCACGGCTCGGCGGTCCCCTGGGCGTCGGCGTCGAGCCCGGCGCCCGATAGCTTCGCCTTCAGCCGCAACGGCGCGCGCCAGACACCCGTCGCCGATCCCTCGAATTGCGCCACGCCGTCGCCGGCAGCAATCGCGCGGTCGAGCCCGAACAGCACCAGCAGGGTGCGGCCCTGCTCCGCCCACAGCTTCGATTCGATGCTGAATTCGCTGTGCCGGAGTTTTTCGAGATCGATGCCGCGCAGCACCGCCTTGTCGGGCGTCGCCGCAAGCGTCACCGAGCCCTTGAGCTGCGGCGTATCGAGGTCGAGAACGGCGCGTGCGCTGGCGCGATCGGCATGCTGCGCGTTGTTGTCGACGCCCAACGCCAGCTTCAGCCGCACCGGACCGGGATCCAGCCCGGCCGAATCGAGCCGCGACGCCAGCGCCGGCGAAAGCGGCGCGATCAGCGCCGTGATCTGATGGAGCGAGGCGGCGCTGGAACCGAGCGCCAGCTTGCCGGTCGCGTTGACGCGGTCGAAATCGCCGGCGCCTTCCAGCGTCACGCCGCCGGCTTCGCCGACCCTGAGCTGGTCGAGCGTAACAGTCTTCGGACCGTAGCCGACTTTGACCATGAAGGGCCTTAACTCCTGGCCGGCGAAGGCGGCGTGACCGATCTCCAGCGACAGTTTTCCTTCGTCGGGCCACTCGCCTTGCGGGCCTGCCAGCGAGCGCGCGAAGGCAGAAGCGGCATCGAGATCGAGCCGTTCGCCCTTCAGCGCCGCTTCGAGGCGGGAGCCGCCGGCGGCCGGATTTACGAGCGAGACCCGCCCCTCGACGGCGCCGCCGTCGAACTCGGCCTTCAAGGCGTCGACGGCGATGCGATCCGGGACGACGCTGACATCGCCGTGCAGCCGCAGCGGTTTCTGGCTGCGCCAGCCGACCTCGCTGCGGCCCTGCAGCCAGGCGGTGAGCGCATCCGGGTCCGAGGATTCAACCGTGAGCGCGCCGCTGAAGCCACCGGCTGCGGTTTGCAAATTGCTGCCGGTCAGCGACACCAGCGTCGAGCCGGGAGCGCGAAAATCCAGCCGGTCGATGCTCCAGGACTTGCCGTCGCTGCCGAACTCGGCGGCCAGATTCTGCACCGGACGCCCGCCCAGCATGATCTGTTCGGAACTGACCTCGATCTGCGTCGGTATCGGCACCCGCGGAACGTCCGCCATCAGCGCACGCAACGCCGGCAACAATCGCAGCGGCGCGGCGCCGTTATCCCCCGCGATGAACTTGTCGGCATCGAGCTGCCGCGCCGACAGCGCCGCATGAAATTGCGGCGCGGCGCCGAAGCTGATATCGCCGAGCCCCGAAAGCCGCAGCGCGTTCTCCTCGGGTCCGTAGCTGGCATCGAGCTGATCGAGCCGGGCGGTGGCCGGATCGGCCTTGACCTTGGCCGAAATCTTCCAGGGCGTGATCGGGACGTCGCCCTTGGCCTTGAGGCCCGCGGGTGCGGCCAAAGAAAGCGTGCCGTCGAAGCGCGGCGCGCGCGACTCGAAGCTCAGCATGCCCTCGAGATCGGCGGAGAATGCGCGGGCGCCGGGATCGATGTTGAGGTGAACGCGGGTGGCGTTGCCATCGACGCTCTGGCCGGACGAGACGCGAAACGGATAGCGTACGCCGGACAGCGTGAATTGACCGTCGCCGCGCACCGCGCCGGCCAGCGAACGCACATCGCCGGAGAAGGCGATATCGTTCAGCTCGAGCGTGCCGCGGCTTGCGGCGTCATGCAGCGCGATGCGGCCGGTCAGGTTCAACCGGTCGATCGAGAGCGTCCCCAGGTTGAACTTGCCGGTCGAGGCCGGCCAGTCGATCCGCCCTTGCGAATCGAGGCCGAGATCGAGTGACAGGCCGTTGATCGCGAGCTGGTCGGCGCGCCATTCGCCGCGCATCAGCGAACCCAGGCTGAACTCCACGTCGAGCTTGTCGGCCCGAACCCTGCCGAGATCATTGGGGCCGCCGACCACGACCGAGCGCAGCCGCAGCGACGGCGTCGGCAACAGACGCGCATCAAGCTCGCCCGAGACCCGCACCGGCGCGCCGATGACCTGCGTCGCCTCGGCCTCGAATTGCGGCCGGAACTGGTTCCAGTCGATGAAATACGGCCCGATCAACGCGGCCATCAGCGCGATGATAAAGGCAATCGCCAATCCGAGCAGCGTCGTCTGCACGGTGTCTCCCTTTGAGCACGCCCCGGTGCGATCAGTGCGGCACCACGCGATCCGTCGGCCGGACAGCCCACCGCTGCCGCGCCAAATTCAGCGCCGGAGCAGCGCCATATATAGAGACAACTGTGGCGAAGTCACAGCACCGGGGTGGGTAGTGTCCTAATTTGAATTTTAGTGCTATTCTGCCGGTTCAATTCTAGAGGCACCAGAAGCAGCATTTCGGTGTTGCTTCACTGTGCGGCGGTAGCCCAACGGTAGAGGCGTCCGTTTGCCAAACGGGATGTTGGGGGTTCGAATCCCCCGCGCCCCGCCAGTCCGGAACAGAACTGCGATCGCCGATTTTACACCGGAAATGGCGGCGAGCGTTCTGAGAAAATCACTCTTCGATCCCATGAAAACCTGCCGGGTGCGACGTCGGTTGCGTCTGTTGAGGTGGCCACCGGCGGCGATGCCATCGGAGACGTCTCTGGGTGCGTTGGCGAAGGATGATCGGTGCGGCATCGAGCACTTGGACGACGTGCGCACTTGGACGGGAGACGGGCACCAGATGGTGTCGATTTCCGATCCCAACGTTGGCAAAGATTCAAACCAATCATAGAGCTATAGCGTAGACATAGTGCTCATCTTCATCGTTCGTGGCACCCGCCGCTTCTACGCTATGACGCGCCGCTCCGTTCAAGCGCCGCCGATATTGCGATCAACGGTTGTTTCCGGCGCCCTTGAACGGATTGAGCACCATGGCGCCCAGACCGGCGACGTCGCGGTCATTGCGCGTCACCAGTGTCAGGCCATGGGTCAAAGCGGTCGCCGCGAGCAGGCCATCGATAGCCGGCAGCGGCCTGATGGCGGTCATACGGCCCCATTGATCGGACACTGCGTTATCGATGCTGAGCACCCGCCCATCGAATGCCAACTCTACTTCCCGCAACCAGCGTTCGAGCGCCACAGCCTTGCCCGAGTCCCGAGGGCGTGCAAGTTCAACGCCCTTTCGTATCTCACCAAGCACGAGCGTACTCAGGAAGAGTTCTTCATCAGCAACAGACGCATACCAGGCGGCCACATCGGCGTTGCAACGAGCACCCTTTCGGACCTCGGAAATGATGTTGGTATCGATCAGGTAGCTCACAGATCGACTTCACGTCCAGGGGCAGGACTGCGATCGAGGTCGATGCCCTCGAGTGGTGCGGACGCAAGAAGCGCCTTCAGGCTCACTTTGGGCGGCTCGCCAAAACGTTGCTGGAGAAGCCTGCGCGCCTCGGCCTGGCGCGATGGATCCGATAAGGCAGCCGCAACACGGCGGACGAGGCTTGCATCATCCTTGCGGACGTTGACCTCGACCCGTACGAAACCCTGGCGCGCCATCCGCGCGCGGTGCGTCGCAAGAGATGATTTTGCCTTGGCCATTCCGGCGCCTCCGCGTTTCCGGAAATCGTACCGGAAATCGAAAGGGAGGGCAAGGGGCGATGGGTGAATGGCGCGTAGCCGTATTGCTGATCATCGTGGTTCGTGGCCCGCCACCTTGCGATCAACTGACCGTGGCCGATTTGCCCCGCAGATGCCCGGCCGACCGAGCCTAGCAAATCAATACCGAGTCCCTTACTCTTACACGTACGAGTAAGGAGGCCGCCATGCGCATTACGTCCAAGGGTCAGGTGACCATTCCGGCTGAAATCCGCGAGCGGGCGGGTCTGCTGCCGCAGACGGAAGTGGAATTCGAGTTCGACGGCAAGGTCGTGCGCATTGTTCGCGCCAAAGCCGGTAAGAGGGACGGTCGCGGCGCTCGCCTTGTCGCCCATCTACGGGGCCGTGGCGATGTCGCAATGAGCACCGATGCCATCATGGCGCTGACGCGCGGCGATTGAATGACCGCGGGCCGCGACGGCTACCGCCTCCGCATTGGCAGCTACAGGGTAATCTTCGACGAGGATGCGACCACGATCCTGGCGATCTACATCGGCCGCCGGGCCACGACGACGTACAAGAGGAGCTAAGGCGATGAGTGGACCGCAGATTATTCGGACGCCCGGCGGCGAAGAGCTGGTGGTGCTGCCCCGGGCCGAATATGAGGCGCTCCTCGAGCGCGCCGATCGCGAGGCCGAGGATGCCGAAGACGTCGCCATCTATGATGCTCGGAAGGCCGAATTGGCTACTGGCGGCGGCGTGCTGCCCCCGGAGGTTAGCGCTGCGATTCTTCGAGGTGAGAGTCGGCTAAAAGCCATTCGCAACTGGCGCGGCGAGACACAACTGCGTTTGAACTTCAAAACAGGTATCGGTCAGGGCTATCTGTCGGATCTCGAAAGCGGGCGCCGTACAGGAACCCCCGAGACCATCGCGAAGCTCGCGCAAGCCTTGGATGTGCCGGTGGAGTGGCTTTCGTAGACGACAACTCGACGACATTACCAGCTGGCGGGGAGCCTCTTGAGACCGCGCAGCACGAAGGTCGGCCGCCATTCCGGATTTTCGGCGTTGTCGAGCCGAAGTTCCGGCAACCGGCGCAGCAGGGTCGCGATTGCGACCTCGGCCTCGATCCGCGCCAGCTGGGCGCCGAGACAGAAGTGGATGCCGCCGCCAAAGGACAGCGGTTTCACATTTGGTCTCGTGATGTCGAGCTGGTCCGGCCGGTCGGGATAGACCGCCGGGTCGCGGTTGGCCGAACCCAGCAGGCACAGCACGCTATCGCCCTTCGGGATCCGCTTGCCGCCGAGGTCCTCGATGTCCTCCAGCGCTACCCGGCCGGCCATCTGCACCGAGGAATCGTAACGCAGGAACTCCTCGATGGCGTTGGTGATCAGCGAGGGATTGGCCTTGAGCAGCGCCAGTTGATCGGGATTGCGATGCAGCGCCAACAGCCCGTTACCGATCAGGTTAACCGTGGTCTCGTGGCCGGCGCCGAACAGGAGGATGATGTTGGCGGTCAGTTCCTCGTTGGAGAGCTTGCTGCCGTCTTCCTCGGCCTGCACCAGCTGCGTGGTCAGATCGTCGCCGGGATTCTTCCGCCGCAGCTCGAACAGCTGCTGGAAATACATCTGCGCCAGCGCGTTGCCGGCGTTACTTTTCGCGATTTCCTCCGGCGACATCGGCACCGGATCGAGAATCCGGCCGCCATCGCGCGAGCTGCTATAAAATATCTCGCGATGCTCCTCGGGGATGCCGAGCATGTCGCAAATGATGGTGACCGGCAGGCGGAACGCGAAATCCTCGATCAGGTCCATCTGGCCCTGCGGCACGATGCGATCGAGCGTTTGGTCGACGATCTGCTGTATCCGCGGGCGCATGTCCTCGACCCGGCGCGCGGTGAACGCCTTCACCACCAGGCCGCGCAAGCGGGTGTGATCCGGCGGGTCCTGCTGGAGCATCCAGTGGCTCATGCTGCGGAAGATCGGCTCCTCCATGATTTCAGGCCGATAGCGTCGCTTGGTCCGCTCGACGTAATCCTTGCCGAAACGCTTGTCGCGCAGCACCAGGCTCGCCTCGGCGTGCCGACTGGCGACAAAGGCGCCGAGCGGGGTGACATGCATCGGATCGGTGGTGCGCAGGCGCTCGTAATGCGGATAGGGATCCCGGATGAACTCCGGCGACATCGGGTTGAACAACGGCTCGGTCGCCGCGGCCTGAACATGCTCGTTCATCGTGACCTCAATTGGTTACCGCGTTGAAGCGCATCGGCGCCTTCAAGGGCCGGACACCATGCGGCCGGCCGAAGCCTGAAAGTCGATACACTATTGTATCGAGTTGCATTCTGACCTAAAATCGTCGGATGTCAAGAGTTCGAACCAGACCGACCCGGGACAATACCTGCGAAAAGCTGTTCGAGGCGGCGGCGCGCGTCTTCGAAGAGCAGGGAATCGGCGGCGCCAGCATCGAGGCGATCGCGGCCGCGGCCGGCTTCACGCGCGGGGCGTTCTATTCGAATTTCAAGAGCAAGGAGGAGCTGATCATCGCCATGCTGGAGGATCACGTCGAGCAATCGATACGACGCAATCTCGATCTTCTCGCCCGGCACAAGAACATCGCGGATTTCATCGATGCGCTGAAGACCATGGACCGCAGCCGGCAGGATCCGCTCGCCCGTTCTCCCCTGCTGCACATGGAGATGATCCTGTTCGTGGCGCGGGCCGAAAAGCGCAGACCCGACCTCGCCAAGCACCTGCGGGCCAGGCGAAAACTGATCGCGGATATCGTCGAGACCGCTTTAAAGAACAGCGGCAAGGACGGGTCGCTGAACCCGACATGGACCGGCGCCGTCCTGCTCGCGCTCGAGGACGGCTTTCGCCTGCACCGTCTGATCGATCCGGAGACCACGCCGGCCGACAGCTTTCTGCGCGCCATCGGCGATCTGCAGCGAGCAATCGGAAATTCATCGTCCTAAAGCCGTGGCTGGCGCGGCTCTGCGATAGGCATTTGGCGAAAGCCCAACCAGCTGCTTGAACATCACGGTGAAAGCGGCCGGACTGGAATAGCCGAGGTCGTAGGCGATCGTCGTCACCCGTTCACCCCCGAGCAGCCGCGGCATGGCCTGCAGCAGGCAGGCACGGCGTTGCCAGGCGGAGAAACCAAGGCCGGTCTCCTGCCTGAACAGGCGGGTGAACGTCCGCCGGCCCAGGCCGAGTTCGCGGGCCCAAAGCGCGAGCGTGTCCTGCGCAGTCGGATGCGCGAGAAACCGCTGGCACCGTTGCGCCAGCCGCGCGTGGTTCGGAAGCGGCAGGCTGAGCGGAAGCACCGGCGCCGCGTGGATTTCATCGACCAGCAACGACATGATCTTGCCGGCGCGGCCGTGCGGATCGTATTCCGAGGGAAGATCGACCGCCTCGATCAACAATTGGCGCAGCAGCGGCGAAATACCGACGACCTGACACTGCGTTGCCATTCCCTTCGCCACGCTGCCTTCCAGATAGATGCTCCTTGTCGCCACCCGCGACAGCATGGTGATGCTGTGGCTGACGCCGGCGGGAATCCAGATGCCCTGATGGGTGGGCACCATCCAGGCGCCGTCGGCGGTCTGCACCAGCATGGTTCCCCATTCGGCGAACAACAGCTGCGAGCGCCGGTGCCGGTGCGCGGGATGGACATGGCCGGCCGGATAATCATTGCCGACCGACGTCACCGGCCGCGGCACGGCCTCGAGCTCCTGGGCGCGGATGTGTCTGGCCATGGCCCGATTCAAGCATGTTTCGGCCCACGTTTCAAAGCGGGCCATTTGGCGGCTCCCTATGATGCAGCAAGTCGATTCGCGATCGACTGGGACATTCACATCGAGGCGACACATGAACACCGGTTTGCAGGGAGATCAGGCAGGGGAAGCGCGGCGCAGCGTCAGCAAGCGCGAGCTTTTCCTTGGATTCCTGAAAATCGGCCTGCTCGGCTTCGGCGGCATCGCGCCATGGGCGCGGCACGTGATCATCGAGGAACGGCGCTGGCTGACCGAAAAGGAATTCGCCGCGATCCTCGGCATCGGACAGATCCTGCCCGGCCCCAACACCATGAACGCCTCCGTCATGATCGGCGACCGCTTTCAGGGCATCGGCGGCGTATTGGCCTGCCTGCTCGGCCAGATGGCGATGCCGCTGGTGATCGTGACGTCGCTGGCCGTGGTCTATCAGCGCTTCGCTACTGTTCCCGAAGTGAAGGCAGCTTTGATCGGCGCCGCGGCCGGCGCCTCCGGCCTGGTGCTGGGAACCGCATTGAAGATGGCGCAGAAGATAAAGCCATCGCCGCTGGCGCTGGCGGTCGGCTTTCTGGCGTTCGCAGCCATCGGCATTCTGCAATGGCCGCTCGTTCCCGTGGTTTGCGTGGTGGTGCCGCTCGGCGTCATCGCCGCGGCGCTGGAGCGGCGCGGATGACCGCCGGCATCCTGATCCAGATCGCGCGCGTCTTTGCCGTTCTCTCGCTGGTTTCGATCGGCGGCGCCAACGCCGTACTTCCCGAGATCCGGCGCCAGATCGTCGACGTCCAGGGCTGGATGAACGACGGCGTCTTCGCCAATCTGTTCGCGATTTCGAATGCGGCGCCCGGCCCCAATATCATCCTGGTCAGCCTGATCGGCTGGCAACTGGCCGGGCTCGCCGGGCTTCTGGTCGCGACGCTTGCGATCATGATCCCGTCCTGTTCGCTGGCGTTCTTCGTGGGCCGCGCGGTGAACCGCTGGTCGGAGACGCGCTGGATCGCGCTATTGAAGGAGGGACTGATTCCGGTGACGCTCGGGCTCATTCTGGCGAGCGGCGTCTCGATGATGCGGACCGCCGATCACGACGCGCTGACGCTCGCGATCAGTCTGGCGACCGCGATCTTCGTCGTGTTCAGCCGGCGCAATCCGCTGTGGGCGATCGCCGCGGGGACCTGCATAAGCATCGCGGCGCTGCATTTTGGGCTGATGGCCTAAAGCGGGATGGGATCAGGCCGGGGCGCAACGACGGGCCATTTTCTACTTTGCATGGGCTCGTTTTGCGATTTTTGCATCTAGCCGGCCGGAACCCGATGCAATTGCCCGGCGACCGCGCGGATTTTTCGCGGCGACGCCATCCAGATCGCGATTGATGACAGCGCACAGACCCCAATGCCGATGACGAAGGCCGAATTATAGCTCCCCGAGAGATCGTGCAGAAAACCGGTGACCCAGGGACCGGCGGCGCCGCCGGCCAGCGCCGCGAGCATCACGCTGCCGAAAATGCTGCCGAAATGCTTGCCCTGGAAAATTTCCAGCACCACCGCGCCCATGACGGAGGTGAGACCATAGCCGAGCGCGCCCTGCGCCAGTACCATCACGTATACCAGCATCAGGCTCGGAAACGACGCCAGCGCCACCAGCGCCGCAAAGCAGATGGCAAAGCCGAGACAGCTCACGGTCCAGATCCATTCGCGCCCGACCCTGTCCGACAAATGTCCGAGCGCGATCTGGCCGGGAATGCCGAGCAGGCTGACCGCGCCGAGCGCCCATACCGCGACGCTCGGGCTGAAGCCGATATCGAGCAGATATTTGGTCTGGTGCACCTGCACCGCGTACCAGATGTACAACCCGCCGAAATAGCCCAGCGAAATCCACCAGAACCGCGCGGTGCGAAGCGCGCGGCCGAGCGTCCAGTCGATGCCGGCCCAATCGGAATCGACGACGTAGGACACCGGTTGGCTGGTGGCCGAAGGCGCGGCGTCGCCGTCCGGCTGCAACCCGATGTCCTCGGGGCGTTTGCGTAACAGCAGGTTGATCGGGGCCAGCACGACCAGAACCACGATGCCCATCGCGGTGCAGGCGGTTCGCCATCCGGTCTGTTCGATCATGTGCTGCACCCAGGGCAGCAAGGTCATGGAGCCGATGCCGACGCCGGCGAAGGCCAACCCCATGGCAAGACCGCGGCGGCGGTTGAACCAGTTCGGCAGGAATAGCGATTGGCCGGAGTAGCCGAGGCAGATGCTGCCGGCGCCGACCATGACGCCGATGGTCACGTAGAGATGCCAGGGCTGTGTCGTCAGCGGCGCCAGCAACAGCCCTCCCGCCATCAACGCGACGCCGAGTTCCATCACCGCGCGCGGGCCGGCGCGATCCATCAGCCGGCCGATCAACGGGCTGACGGCGCCGGAAACCACGAAGCCGAACGAGAAGGCGCCGGCCGTGACTCCGCGCTCCCAGCCGAACTCGTCGATGATCGGCGGAAAGAACAGCGAAAAGGCGGTGCGCGCATTGACCCCGATCGCCATGGTGACGAACGTCACCGCGACGATGACCCAGCCGTAGAAGAAGGGAAGCTTTTTCATCTTGTCATTCCGGGCGGCGCGTCCAGCGATCGGCGTTGACGGCGCCCACCGGCACCTTGCCGCCGACGATCGCCTCCACCTGGCGAACCGTTTCCAACGACTGGCTTTCGATCGCGGGCGGAGTTAGTCCACCGATATGCGGCGTGGCGATGACATTCGGAAGTTTTGCAAGCTCCAGTGTCGGCATCTGGTCGCGGGCGCGGCCCACATCCATCGCGGCGCCGGCAATGCGGTTCTCGCGCAGTGCCGCGCTCAGTGCGGCCTCGTCGACGAGATTGCCGCGCGACAGGTTGATGAAGAAGGCATGACTGCGCATTCGCGCCAGCACCCCCTGCCCGATCAGGTTTTCGGTGGCGTCATTGGCGACCGCCAGGCAAACGACATAGTCGGACCGTTCCAGGAGTTGCTCCAGCGGCAGATGCTCGATTGTAGCGTCGGTTACGGTCGCAAAGGGATCGGCCACCAGAATGTTCATGCCGAGCGCTCTGGCAATCTCGGCAAGGTATCGGCCGATGCTCCCATAACCGATGATGCCGAGAGTGCTGCCGGCAAGCTGCCGTCCCATCATCACCTCCGGCAGCCGCCCCGAATGGTAGTCCGCGCTCGCCCGCGAAACGCCGCGCGACAGATCGACCAGGAAGCCGAGCGCCAGTTCGGCCACCGACGCCACGAAGCCCGGCCCGGCGCGCGTCACCAGCACGCCCGCAGCACTTGCCGCCTCGACATCGATGTTGCGGATATCGACCGCGCAACGCACGAAGGCGCGCAGTCTCGGCAGCTGCGCAAAAATTTCGGCCGGCCCCTCGGTCAGGCGGTCGGCCACGATGATGTCGACGTCACGGGCGGCATCAATCAGGCCGGCCGCGTCCAGCGCGTCATTGGCCTCATGCTGGACGACCTGCGCTATGGCCTGCAGCCCTTTCAGGCTGCGCTCGCCGTAATATTGGCCCCTCGCCTGGGGCGTATGGGTCAACAGGACTTTCAAGGTGAATGCTTCTCCCCGTCAGTAGCCGAGCGCGCGCGGCAGCGCGGTCGAGATCCCGGGCACGAAGGCGATCACCAACAGGCACATCAGCAGCAGTCCGAGATAGCCCAGGATCGGCTTGACGGTCTGCTCGATCGGCACGTTGCCGATCATGCAGGCCCCGTAAAGGCCGAGCCCGAGCGGCGGCGCGAACAGGCCGATCCCCATCGCGATCACCAGCACCACGCCGAAATGCAGGGGATCGACGCCGAGTTTTGTCGCCACCGGCAACAGCAGCGGCCCGAAGATGATCAGCGCCGCGGCGCCTTCGAGCACGGAGCCCATCACGATCAGGACTGCGATCGACAGCAGCATGAACAGCCAGGTGCCGTGGGCGCCCGACAGCGACAGCATCATTTCGCCGACCATATGCGGCACCTGCTGCAGCGTCAGAATGAACGCCAGCGACTGCGCCGCCGCGACGATGAACAGCACCAGCCCGGAACGGGTTGCCGCCTGCACGAAACTGTGGGCCGCGGTCTTGAGGCCGAGTTCGCGGAATACCAGGCTGCCGATGACGAGCGCATAGACCACCGCAAACGCTGAAATTTCGGTGGCGGTCGCGAACCCGCTCTTGAAGCCGGCGAAGATCATGAAGATCAATCCGAACGACGCGATCGCCCCGCTCCAGAGGCCCGACATCGAAGGCCGGGATTCGACCTCGGCAAACGACGCCCGGCTCTTGCCGAAGAGGATCGACACCGCGATCAGCGCCAAGGCCATCAGGCCTGCCGGCAACAAGCCGGCGACGAACAATCCACCGATCGACAGGTTGGCGACGAAACCCAGGATGATCAGGTTGATGCAGGGCGGAATGGTTTCCGCCATCACCGCCGAGGCCGCCAGCAGCGCTACCGCGCTGCCCGGATTCTGCCGGGAACGGCGGGCCGCGGGGATCAGCACCGAGCCGACCGCCGCGACATCGGCCATCTTGGAGCCGGAGATGCCGGAAAACAGCACCATCGATGTCACCATCACGACGTTGAGGCCGCCGCGCATGCGGCCGACGCCACGCTGCAACAGTTCGATCAGGCGAACCGACATGCCGTTCGCCTCCATCAGATAGCCGACGAGAATAAAGAAAGGGATCGCGAGCAGCACGAAATTATCGATGCCACGCGCCATCTGCTGGGCGAAGATCACGCCGGGCAGCGTGCCTTCGACCCAGATGAAGATCAGCGCCGCCAGCGCCAGCGCAAAGCCGATCGGCAAGCCGCCGAACAGGGTGATGAAGAAGCCCACCAGCATCAGCGTTCCCGACGACGGCACCGAAGCGGGAGCCAGGAAATCCCACGCCAGATAGAGGCCCGCGATCAGGCCCGTTGCAGCTACCGCGGCGATCATGTCGCGCAAGGGACGCAGCCGAAAGATGTTGGCCGCGAAAATCGTCATGAACAGCGCGCCGACGCCCATCGGATAGAACGTCCATTCCAGCGGCAAGCCGGAGCCCGAGGTCTGCCCGGTGGTGAGCCAGCCGAGTTTCACGGCGTTGAATGCCACATAGCCCGCGATCACCGTCACGAGCAGCGCGCCGGCCGCATCGACCACGCGCCTGATAGCACCCGGCAACATATCAACGAAGAACGCCACGCCGAAATTCTCGGCTCGCGCCAGCGCGCTTGCCGCGCCGAAGAAGCTCGATCCGACCATCAGGCCGCGCGCGACGTCGTCGGACCACTCGACCGGCGCATTGAACAGAAAGCGCAGCAACACCGAGCCGCAGACCACCAGCAGATCGGCCGCGAGCAGGATCGCCGCGGTTGCGTCGCTCAATGCCAGCAGCGATGCGATGATCCGGTGGCCGCCGCTCTTCGAGGGCGCGGCGCCTGACATGGTCTCTACCTCAAGCCTGCGTCGCGCGGATCATGTCCACCACGGGTTTTGCTTCGGGGCGCGCCTTCACGAAATTCTCGGTTTGCGGCAGCACGCGCTTGCGGAACGCCTCCTTGTCGCATTCGACGACGGTAACGCCCTTTTCCACGAGAAGCGCGAGCGCCTCCTTCTCGACCGCGAGGCCATGGGTGCGGGTATCGGCGGCGGCCTTTTGCGCGGCGTCGAGAAAACCCTCGCGCAATTTCGGGTCCATGCGATTGAAGGTGGCATCGCTGAAATAGATCGCCAGCGGCGAGAAGATGTGCTGCGTCAGCGCGTAATTTTTCGACGTCTCGTAGAACTTGCTGGCGAGGATGGTCGGCGGATCGTGTTCGAGCCCGTCGAGCACGCCGGCCTGCAGCGCGGTATAGATTTCGCCGAACGCCAGCGGCGTCGCGGCAGCCCCCATCAGGCGCAGGCACTCGGTGATGACGGGATTGGGCAGCGTCCGGATCTTCAGCCCGGCGAGATCTTCCGGGCTCTTCACCGGCTTCTTCGCCAGCACGCTGCGGGCGCCGAAATTATAGGCCCAGGCGATGATCCGGATATTGGCGCCCTTGAGCAGCGCCTCCTCGATCGGCTTGGCGGCGCCGGCGTCGAAGGCCTTGGTCTGCTGCGGGAAGCTGGTGAAGAGATAGCCGAGGTCGAAGGTGCCGACCAGGGGCACGAGATTGGCGGAGATCGACGAGCCCGACACCATCAGGTCGATCACCCCGAGCTTGACGGAATTGATGACGTCGATTTCCTGGCCGAGCTGGTTGTCGGGGTAGAACGCGACGTCGATCTGTTCGCCGAGCCCGTTGCCCTTCAGGTTCTTGACCAGATTGTCGTAATAGACCCGGCCGTTGGCATATTTGGCGTCGTTGGGCAGCGACGACGACAATTTGAGCTTGGTGGTCGCGGCCTGCGCGCGTCCGATCAAGGCAGGTGACGCCACCAGCGACGCTGCGACCGCGGTCGATGATTTCAGGAGCAGGCGGCGGCTGATGGGGAAGGTCTTCATGGCGTATGCTCCCGATTTTTCTTCTCGATCGTTCATGATGCCGGCTGCGCCTGGTGTCCGAAATA
>NZ_DATHOP010000087.1:0-20277 GCF_035484855.1 Bradyrhizobium sp. | reverse complement strand
AACCGCCCAAAGGCCTTCTTGAACTTCCGCATTCGACCCCCTCCATAATCCGGGAGTCATCTTCAGAATCCGTCTTGCCTTCCAATGCAATAGCCGGTGAAAACCCATATGCGATTCCCCTGCCCTCCAGGGGAGGGTAAGAGAGTCAGAACGACGTCCCCGCCCGCTTCGGCTTTTTCTCCTCGGCTTCGGCCTCGCGCGGCACCGCCTGGATCCGCAGCGCGGTGATGCGGTTGCGCTCGCGGCGCAGGACGCGGAAGCGGAAACCGTGAAAGGTAAAACTCTGGCCGCGCTCCGGGATCGATCGCGCCTCGTGGATCACGAGGCCCGCAACCGTGGTCGCCTCCTCGTCGGGAAGATTCCAGTCCATGGCGCGGTTGAGATCGCGGATCGGCACCGAGCCGTCGACCACCACCGAGCCGTCCGGCTGGGCGCGGACACCGGCCACCACCACGTCGTGCTCGTCGGAAATATCGCCGACGATCTCCTCCAGGATGTCTTCCAGCGTCACCATGCCTTCGACTTCGCCGTATTCGTCGACCACCAGGGCAAAATGGGTCTTGCGGCGGCGGAACGCCTTGAGCTGTTCGGAAACCGGGCGCATCTCCGGCACGAACCACGGCGGCAGCGCGATGGTCGAGACGTCGATCTTGGAAGTGTCGCCATCGGCGGCGCGAATCGCGCGCAGCAGGTCCTTGGCGTGCAGCACGCCGATGATGTTTTCCGGCTTCTCGCGCCACAGCGGAATCCGGGTGTATTCGGTGGCCAGCACCTCGGCCACCAGCTCCTCCGGCGGCAGGTCGGCATTGATCATCACCATCTCGGTGCGATGAACCATCACGTCGGAGACCTGAAGTTCGCGCAGATCCAACAGCCCGCCCAGCATGTCGCGATCCTGCTTTTCGACCTTGCCTTCGTGATGCAGCAGGTCGACCGCGCCGCGCAGCCGCTCGAACGGCGACAGGATCGGCTGGTTGACACCGATCTTGACGCCCAAGAGCCGCATCAGCATCCGGACGATCACCTCGACGACGGCAAGCAGCGGGCCCAGCACGTACACCATCAGCCTCATCGGGCGCGCCACCAGAAGCGCCACCCGGTCCGGCGCGTTGATGGCGATAGTTTTTGGCAGCACCTCGGCGAAGATCACGACCATCACCGTCATCACGCCGGTGGCATAGAGCACGCCGACCTCGCCGAACCAGGCGGTGAAGATGACGGTCGCCAGCGCCGAGGCGCCGATATTGGCGATGTTGTTGCCGAGCAGCAGCGCGCCGATCAGCCGTTCGCGCATCGCCGACAGGCTGGAGACGATCGCGGCGTCGCGATTGCCCTGTTTCGACAGCCGCAACATGCTGGCGCGCGATGCGCCGGTCATCGCGGTCTCGCTGGCGGCGAAGAACGCCGAGATCAGGAGACAGACGATGACGATGGAGAAGGTCAACCAGTCCATGGCGCGAAGTTCACTTTGTCTATGTCTGGAGCGCGAGAATCACGCTCAAAAGCCTGCTCTATACTTTGGCCGCCAGCTTTGCTTTCAGAAAATCGCGAACCCGTGACGGTTCGACGTCGGGGGCGATCACGGCGCGGCCGATTGCTTCCAGCAGGATGAAGGTGAGCCTGCCGCGCTTGACCTTCTTGTCCTGCGCCATCAGCGTCATCAGCGCGTCGGCGTCGGCCAGCCCCTCCTGGGCGAATCCCGCGATGTCCTGCAGATGGGTCGGCAGTCCGACCTCGGCAAGATGATGTTTGACCCGCGCCGCGCCGGATTGCGAAATCATTCCGAGTTCGGCGGAGAATTCAGCCGCCAGCACCATGCCGACGGCAACGCCCTCGCCATGGAATAGCCGGTCGGAAAAGCCGGTCGCGGCCTCCAGCGCGTGCCCGAAGGTATGGCCGAGATTGAGCAGCGCACGCTCGCCGGTCTCGCGCTCGTCGCGCGAGACGATCGCGGCCTTGGCGCGGCAGGAGGTGGCAATGGCGTGTTCGCGCGCCGCGCCGCCGGCGAAAATATCGGCGTGGTTGGCCTCGAGCCAGGCGAAGAAGGATTCGTCGCCGAGCACGCCATATTTGGCGACTTCGGCGTAGCCGGCGCGGAACTGGCGCGGCGACAGCGTGTCGAGCACCGCGGTATCGGCGATCACCAGCAGCGGCTGGTGAAACGCGCCGAGCAGGTTCTTGCCCTGCGGCGAGTTGATTCCGGTCTTGCCGCCGACGGACGAATCGACCTGCGCCAACAGCGAAGTCGGGACCTGCACGAAATCGACGCCACGGCGCAGGATCGCCGCGGCAAAGCCGGCGAGATCGCCGACCACGCCGCCGCCGAGCGCGATCACCAGATCGTTGCGCTCGATCCTGGCCGCGATCAATGCTTCGGAAACCTGGCCCAAGCCGGCATAGGTCTTCGAGCCTTCGCCTTCCTCGACAATGATGCGCGAGGTGGCGATGCCGGCCGCGGCCAGCGAGGCTTCGGTCCGCTCCAGCCAATGCTCGGCGACATTGCGATCGGTGACGATCGCCGTGCGCACGCCCGGCCGCAGCGCGGCGATGCGCGCGCCGAGTTGCGGCAGCACGCCGCGGCCGATCACGATGTCATAGGTGCGATCGCCGAGCGCGACATCGACGATGACGGAATCGGAATGTTTCAGGGGCGCGGTCATGGGCTCGTGCTCAGAAGGCCATGCAGGGCATCGATACATTCATCGACGATCTTTTCGTGCGGCACGTCGCGCGACCAGATCGTGATATCCGCGTGGCTATAGATCGGCTCGCGTTCCCCGATCAGCCGCTCGACGGTGCCGGCCGGATCGGCGGTCTGCAGCAGCGGGCGGTCGGCGCGGCGCTTCACGCGCTTCATGATGATGTCGGCATCCGCCTTGAGCCAGATCGAGACGGCCTTGTCGCGGATGCGGTTGCGGGTGTCCTCGCGCATGAAGGCGCCGCCGCCGGTCGCAAGCACCGCCGGGCCGCCGTCGAGCAGCCGTGCGATCACCCGCGCCTCGCCATCCCTGAAATGCGGTTCGCCATGGGCCTCGAAGATATCCGGTATCGACATGCCGGCCGCTGCCTCGATCTCGCTGTCGGCGTCAAGAAACGGCAACCGCAGCCGCGCCGACAGCCGCCGTCCGATGGTGGACTTGCCGGCGCCCATCATGCCGACCAGCACGACCGACCGCGTCCCCAGCGCTGAGGCGATCTCGGCCTCCTGGGATGTGCTGGCGCTGGCAGGTGTGGCTGTTTCAGGCATCGGCTTGGCTCAAGCGCCGCAGGATTGCGGCGTTCCGCGCCACCTATACTACCCCCGCCGATACCGTTGCCAGAGACTCTTGCAAGGCCACGGCGAACATGTAGGTAGTCGGGCTCATCCGAATGGTTAATTCGCCGACTGAGCCTCCGACATGCCCAGCCTGTTCCGCTTCCTGACGGTCGTCGCCATTATCGGCGGGATCGTCTATGGCGCGGTTTTCGCGCTGGCGAATTTCGTCAACCCGAAGCCGCGGGAAATGACCTTCACCATCCAGCCCGACAAGTTCCTCAAGAAATAGGTGCTAAGGTCGGGGCATGCGCTCCAGGACCTCAGACGCCAAGCTGATCAACCTGTTCCTCGACATGCTCGCGGCCGAACAGGGCGCGGGCGCCAACACGCTGGACGCCTATCGCCGCGACCTCACGGATTTCTCCGAATTCCTCGGCCGCGCCGGCCAAAACTTCGCCGCCGTCGAAACCCAGGCGTTGCGCGATTACCTCGCCGACCTCGACACCCGCGGATTCAAATCGTCGAGCGTGGCGCGGCGGTTGTCGGCGATGCGGCATTTGTTTCGCTTCCTGCTCAACGAGCGGATCAGAGGCGACGATCCGGCCGCGATCCTGTCGGGGCCGAAGCGCGGGCGCGGCCTGCCGAAAGTGCTGTCGATATCCGACGTCGACCGCCTGCTGGTGCGCGCGAAAGTGCTGACCGAGGCGCCGGAAGCCTCCAGGCCGCAGCAGCTTCGCGCGATGCGGCTCTATTGCCTGCTGGAGGTGCTCTATGCCACCGGCATGCGGGTGTCGGAACTGGTGGCGCTGCCGGTCTCGGCGGCGCGGCGCGACGCCCGCATGATCGTGGTGCGCGGCAAGGGCAACAAGGAACGGCTGGTGCCGCTGAACGAGGCCTCGCGGCAGGCGATGGCCGATTATCTCGCCGCGATGCAGGCGCACAAGCCGGACGCCAAAAAGAACGCCAAGCAGAACGCGGCCAGCTCGAAATGGCTGTTTCCCTCGTTCGGCGAGAGCGGTCATCTGACGCGGCAGCATTTCGCCCGCGACCTCAAGGAACTCGCGGCGTCCGCGGGCCTTGCGCCGCGGCTGGTCTCTCCGCACGTGCTGCGCCATGCCTTTGCCAGCCATCTGCTGCACAACGGCGCCGACCTGCGAATCGTGCAGACGCTGCTCGGCCACACCGACATCTCGACCACGCAGATCTACACCCATGTGGTCGAGGAGCGGCTCAAAAGCCTGGTGCGCGACCTGCATCCGCTGGCAGAGAAGTAGCTGCCGCCGCCCGAATCCGATGCGATGCCTTGACTTCGGCGCCGTCTCCCCCGAAACAGCCGAACGCCTGCCCGCGAGCTTCCCGGCGTGCCGTTCGACGTCGGTCGGGTTGCACGCCAAACAATTGAAGATGAACGCTTTATTCGCACGAAGCCGAACCGCTTCGCTCTCCGCCGCGTTCGCCCCTATATTGCCTTGATGCCGGATCCCATGCGCTCCTATCTCGATTTCGAAAAGCCCGTCGCCGAACTCGAAGCCAAGGTCGATGAATTGCGCGCGCTGGCAGCAACCGGCAGCGACATCGGCGACGAGATCGCGCGGGTCGAGGACAAGGCCGCGGAGGCGCTGACCGAACTCTACGCCAACCTGACGCCGTGGCAGAAGACGCTGGTGGCGCGCCATCCGCAGCGCCCGCATTTCACCGATTTCATCGAAGCGCTGATACCCGAATTCACCCCGCTTGCCGGCGACCGCAAGTTCGGCGAGGACGAGGCGCTGGTCGGCGGGTTCGGCCGCTTCCGCGGCGAGAGCATCTGCGTGATCGGCCAGGAGAAGGGCGCCACCACCGAATCACGCATCAAGCATAATTTCGGCATGGCGCGGCCCGAAGGCTACCGCAAGGCGGTGCGGCTGATGGAGATGGCCGAGCGCTTCGGCGTTCCCGTGCTGTCGATCGTGGATTCCGCCGGCGCCTATCCGGGCATCGGCGCCGAGGAACGCGGGCAGGCGGAGGCGATCGCGCGCTCCACCGATGCGTGTCTCTCGCTGGGCGTACCCAATGTCGCCGTCATCACCGGCGAGGGCATGTCGGGCGGCGCCATCGCCATCACCACGGCGAACCGCGTCCTGATGTTCGAGCACGCCATCTACAGCGTGATCTCGCCGGAGGCGGCGTCCTCGATCCTGTGGCGCGACGGCACCAAGGCGCAGGAAGCCGCGACCTCCATGAAGATCACGGCGCAGGACATGCTGCGTTTCGGCGTGATCGACTCGATCCTGAAGGAGCCCTCCGGCGGCGCACATCGCGATCCCACCGCCATGATCGCGGCCACCGGCGAGGCGATCGCGCGGGCCTTTGACGAACTGCGCAATCTCGATGCCGATGAGATCCGCAGGCGACGGCGGCAAAAGTTCCTCGATATCGGCCGAAAACTGGCCTGAGCGCCGCTTTTCCACTGAAACGGCCGCCAAATGAGGCCGTCCGGCCACAGATCCCGACTTTTTCGAGAATCCGCCATTTTGGCCCCAATTAGGCCCAGACAGCGATATTTAACTCCTGTTCATTATGCCGAGGATGGGGCCTTTTGCGGTGCAAGCGTCGGCTTGCGGCAGGGGGGCCCAAAGGTTAGTATTTTAGTCAATGGCTTCAGGGCACGGACGCTATGATGGGGTTGCGAAATTGCCCGTTGGGTGTGGAGCTTTGCATTGATTAGCCGCTCGCTTTGCCGCGCGCTCATCACCTCGGCCGCGCTGGCGGCCGGTGTGCTATTGGCCGGCTGCGACACCGATGAAATCTCGCTCGCCACCAACGCCAAGGCCAACCAGCCGGTCCCGCCAAAGCTCATCGCCGCGATGGTCGAGAAGGACATGGATCTGCAATCGCCGATCCTGGTCCGGCTGTTCAAGGAGGAGGCCGAGCTCGAAGTCTGGAAGCAGGATCGCTCGGGCCGGTTCGCGCTGTTGAAGACCTATCCGATCTGCCGCTGGTCGGGCGACCTCGGCCCCAAGGTCCGCGAAGGCGACCGCCAGGCGCCGGAAGGCTTCTACAACATCACGCCGGCGCAGATGAACCCGCAGTCGGCCTATTACCTCTCGTTCAATACCGGCTATCCCAATGCCTACGACCGGTCGCTCGGACACACCGGCTCCGAGCTGATGGTGCATGGCGACTGCTCCTCGCGTGGCTGCTACGCGATGACCGACGAGCAGATCGCGGAAATCTATTCGCTGGGGCGGGAGTCGTTCTTCGGCGGCCAGAAATCGTTCCAGTTCCAGGCCTATCCGTTCCGGATGACGGCGGTGAACATGGCGAAGCATCGCAACAATCCGAACATGGCATTCTGGAAGATGATCAAGGTCGGCTATGATCATTTCGAGATCACGCGCCAGGAGCCGAAGGTCGACGTCTGCGAGAAGAAATACGTGTTCGATGCCGTCAAGGCGCCGGACGCCAAGCGCGATCCGGTATTCGAGGCTTCCGCGAAATGCCCGGCCTATGTCATTCCCGACGAAGTCGCCGACGCGGTGCGCGAAAGGGAAGACCAGGATCAGGCCGAGTTCGCGAGGCTGGTTGACAAGGGCATGCCGGTCGCCCGCATGAACACCGGCATCGACGGCGGCATGAACAGGGTGTTCGCAGCCCGGGTGCCCAACGGTTCGACCGGCCTGTCCGAGGGCGGCGACATGCAGGGTATTGCGCTATTCAGCATGCCGCGCGCGCCCGGCACCATTCCGGGAACCGTCAATCCGCCGCGCGGCCCGGTGACGGCGCCGGATGAGCCGCTGCTGGCTTCGTCGACGGCCAACGCCCCGTCGACGCGCGTCGCATCGGCAGCGCCGAGCGCGCCGGCCTCCGACGACGGAGGGTTCTTCAGCAACCTCGCCCGCAAGGTTGGGCTGAGTGGTCCCGACACGACCGCCACCGCGCAGCCGGCTGCCGTTCCGGCGAAGCCGAAAACCATCGTGGCCAAGCGCGAAGCGCCGCCGCGTCCGGAAGGCTCGATCCCGAAGCCCGCCAAATCCGAGACCCGTCAGGCCGCCGCCCGCCCGCCATTGAAACCGACGGTGACGGACGGCCCGGCTCCATCAGCCCCGCCCGCAAAGGATGACGCGGTCGCGGGCTCGGTGCCGATCGTGCAGGCCAACTCGTTCGAGAGCCGATTCGGGGCGATCAAGTAAATCCGATCCACTCCATCTCGCCGTCATGGCCGGGCCTAGCCGTCCGAAGGACGGCGTCGCTTCCGCTCGCCTATGCCCGGCCATCCACGTCTTTGCCTGGGTCACAGAAAGACCTGGATGCCCGCGTCAAGCGCGGGCATGACGATGAAGCAGAATCGTAGGGTGGGCAAAGCGAAGCGTGCCCACCAAGCAAGTTGATCTTACAATCGAATGAAAGCGCGGTGGGCACGGCGCAAGTGCGCCTTTGCCCACCCTACCCGCTCACGCATATTTGCCGTGGCAGTGCTTGTACTTCTTGCCGGAGCCGCAGGGACAATCCTCGTTGCGGCCGATCTTGCCCCAGCTCGCCGGGTTCTTGGGATCGCGGCCCGCGGTGGCGGCGGGCACCAGCGAGGCATTGGCGAAGGCCAGTTCGTCCTCGCCGGTATTGGGATCGAACTTGTGTGCTTCCATCACCGGCAACGCCGGCGCCTGCTCCTCCGGCGGCACGATTTCGACGCGCATCAATTGCGCCGTGACCGCCTCGCGCAGGTTTGCGATCATCGCCTCGAACAGCGCGAACGCCTCCGACTTGTATTCCTGCAGCGGATCGCGCTGGCCGTAGCCGCGCAGACCGATCACCTGACGCAGATGATCGAGCATCACCAGATGTTCGCGCCAGAGATGATCGAGCGTCTGCAACAGGATGGTCTTCTCGACATAGCGCATCACCTCGGGGCCCCACTGCGCCACCTTGGCCGCCATGTGCTCGTCGACGCGGGTCTCGATGCGGGTCAGCAACTCCTCGTCGGCAATGCCCTCTTCCTTGGCCCAGACCTCGACCGGCAGATCGATACCGAGCACGCGCGTCAGCTCTTCCTTCAGCTCGGCGACATGCCATTGTTCGGCATAGGCGTGTTCCGGCACATGTTTGGTGACGATGTCGTCGACGAAGTCGTGGCGCATGCCGGCGACGGTTTCGGCGACGCTCTCATCCTTCATCAGGTTGATGCGATGGATGAAGATTTCCTTGCGCTGGTCGTTCTGGACGTTGTCGAACTTCAGCAGATTCTTGCGGATGTCGAAGTTTCTCGCTTCCACCTTCTGCTGCGCCTTCTCCAGCGCCTTGTTGATCCAGGGATGGATGATGGCCTCGCCCTCCTTGAGGCCGAGCCGCGTCAGCATGCTGTCGAGCCGGTCGGAGCCGAAGATCCGCATCAGATCGTCTTCCAGCGACAGGAAGAATTTGGAGCGCCCGGGGTCGCCCTGGCGGCCGGAGCGGCCGCGCAGCTGGTTGTCGATGCGGCGGGATTCGTGGCGTTCGGAGCCGATGATGTAGAGGCCGCCCGGCTTTGTCACGGTCTTGGCCGGCTTCGAACCCTTGGCGGGCTCGACCTCGATCACCTCTTCGGCTTTCAGCACGATCTCGCGAAAGCGTTCGACGTCGGCCTTGATCTGCTCGATCTTGGCGGCCTTCTCGGCCTCGTCGGTGATCCCTGCGGTCTCGTGCAAAATGCGCATTTCGAGCGAGCCGCCGAGCTTGATGTCGGTGCCGCGGCCGGCCATGTTGGTCGCGATCGTGATCGCGCCGGGCACGCCGGCCTCCGCCACGATATAGGCTTCCTGCTCGTGGAAGCGCGCGTTCAGCACCGCGAACAGTTTTGCCGGCTTGCCGGCGCGGGCCGCGGCGTACAGCTTCTCCATCGCGTTTTCGTTGCCGAAATCGATCTGCTTGTAGCCGTGCTTCTTGAGGTATTCGGCCAGCACCTCGGATTTTTCGATCGAGGCGGTGCCGACCAGCACCGGCTGCAGCCGCGTATTGGCGCGTTCCACCTCGGCCAGGATCGCGGCGTATTTCTCGGTCTGGGTGCGATAAACCTCGTCGTCCTCGTCGAGGCGGGCGACCGCCACGTTGGTCGGGATTTCCACGACCTCGAGCTTGTAGATGTCGAACAGTTCGTCGGCTTCGGTCGCCGCCGTGCCGGTCATGCCGGCGAGCTTCTCGTACATCCGGAAGTAATTCTGGAAGGTGATCGAGGCCAGCGTCTGGTTTTCCGGCTGCACCGACTGGTGCTCCTTGGCCTCCAGCGCCTGGTGCAGGCCCTCGGAATAGCGCCGTCCCGGCATCATGCGGCCGGTGAACTCGTCGATGATGATGACCTCATCGTCGCGGACGATGTAATCCTTGTCGCGGGTAAACAGCGAATGCGCGCGCAGCGCCTGGTTGATGTGGTGGACGACGGAAACGTTCTCGACGTCGTAGAGCGAATCGCCCTTGAGCTGGCCGGCGTCGCGCAACAGCGTCTCGATCTTTTCCATGCCGGCTTCGGTCAGCGTCACCGTGCGCTGCTTCTCGTCGACCTCGTAATCGGCGACCTTT
The DNA here is from genome assembly GCF_035484855.1 of Bradyrhizobium sp. Taxonomy (GTDB): domain Bacteria; phylum Pseudomonadota; class Alphaproteobacteria; order Rhizobiales; family Xanthobacteraceae; genus Bradyrhizobium. Next base: position 10,490 of record NZ_DATHOP010000087.1, on the reverse strand, counting down.
TTCAGCTTCGGCATGAAGGTGTCGATGGTGTTGTAGAATTCCGAACGGTCGTCGAGCGGACCGGAGATGATCAGGGGCGTGCGCGCCTCGTCGATCAAGATCGAGTCGACTTCGTCGACGATGGCGTAGAAGTGACCGCGCTGGACCATGTCCTCGAGCCGGTACTTCATGTTGTCGCGCAGATAATCGAAGCCGTATTCGTTGTTGGTGCCGTAGGTGATGTCGCGCGCATAGGCCTCCTTGCGTTCGCCATCGTCCAGCCCGTGGACGATGACGCCGACCGAAAGCCCGAGGAAGTTGTAGATCTGGCCCATCCATTCGGAGTCGCGGCGGGCAAGGTAGTCGTTGACGGTGACGACGTGGACGCCCTTGCCGGCAAGCGCGTTGAGATAGACCGCCAGCGTCGCCACCAGCGTCTTGCCTTCGCCGGTCTTCATCTCGGCGATGTCGCCCTCGTGCAGCACCATGCCGCCGATCAGCTGGACGTCGAAATGGCGCTGGCCGAGCGTGCGCTTGGCCGCCTCGCGCACGGTGGCGAAGGCCGGAACCAGGATGTCGTCGAGCGTCCTGCCCTCGGCGAGCTGTTGTCGGAACTCGACGCTGCGGGCCTTCAGCGCTTCGTCCGAAAGCGCGGCGACCTCCGGCTCCAGTGCGTTGATGGCGTCGACGCGGGCCTGGTAACCCTTGATCCGCCGGTCATTGGCGGAGCCGAAAAACTTGCGGGCGAGCGCGCCGATCATGCCAAATTCCTGTTGTCTAGCGGTCCGGCTTAGCTGCCGTGAAATAAGCGACCCGGGTGCCTATCAACTCATCGTGACGCGACGCGGCACCGGCCCCGATCCGGGAGCATCCGCCAAATGAGTGGGAATTCAGCAATCCGAGGTTCAACGGCCGAAAAAGCGCTATCGCCCTTGACTTTGGTGCGGCAGAGATATGGCTGAGCCGGAGCCTTGTCAACGGCGCGAAGCTGTCAAGGATTTCATCATTTTGACAGGTTTTTCGCGTTGCCAAGGCGTGACGATTGGGCGAGTGTCCCGCCGCCACAAACAGCCCCATAAGGATTTTCCATGACCACCTCGTTTCCGGAAGCGAAAACCGGCCTGCGTTTCGGCCTCGCCGCGGCCGCCGTATCGGGCTGTCTCGCCATGGTCCTGCTCACCGGCGTGCCGGTCCGGGCCGACGACGCCAACCCCGTGCTGGCCAAGGTTAACGGCTCGGAGATCCGCCAAAGCGACCTCACGCTGGCGGAGGAGGAACTGGGCCCCAGCCTGGCGCAGATGGACCCGGCGACCAAGAAGGACAACGTGCTGTCGTTTTTGATCGACATGAAGATCGTCGCCAAGGCCGCCGAGGACAAGAAGGTCGAGAACTCGGAGGATTTCAAGAAGCGGCTGGCGTTCACCCGCAACCGGCTCTTGATGGACAGCCTGCTCGCGAGCGAGGGCAAGGCCGCGACCACCGACGAGGCCATGAAGAAGGTCTATGAGGACGCCTCCAAGCAGATCACCGGCGAGCAGGAAGTTCACGCCCGCCATATCCTGGTCGAGACCGAGGACGAGGCCAAGGCGGTCAAGGCCGAGCTGGACAAGGGCGCCGATTTCGCCGAGCTCGCCAAGAAGAAATCCAAGGATCCCGGCGCCTCCGACGGCGGCGACCTCGGCTTCTTCACCAAGGACCAGATGGTGCCGGAATTCTCCGCGGTCGCGTTCTCGCTGGAGCCGGGCAAAATCTCCGATCCGGTGAAGACCCAGTTCGGCTGGCACGTCATCAAGGTCGAGGAAAAGCGCAACCGCAAGGCGCCCGATTTCGAGCAGGTCAAGGGCCAGATCGAAACCTATGTGACCCGCAAGGCGCAGGCTGATTACGTGGCCAAGCTGCGCGAAACCGCCAAGGTCGAGCGGATGGACCAGGCCGCCGCCACCCCGGCCCAGCCGGACGCTGCCGCAAAGCCGGACGCAGCGGCGAAGCCGGATGCGGCAGCGCCCGCCGATTCCAAAATGGCCCCGGCGAAGAAGTAAGAATTCGCTGTCACTTCCTCGAAGCCGATAGTATTTACGATCGTCATGCCCGGCCTTGTGCCGGGCATCCACGTCTTGTGACCCTGTCGATGGGCCGGAAGACGTGGATGGCCGGGACAAGCCCGGCCATGACGATTTTCTTTGTCGATAAGGCATGCCCATGTCAGCCCACGTCTCCCCGCTCGCCCCGACCCACGTCCCCGAGATGCCCGCGATCGCCGGTGTGAAGCTTGCGACCGCCGCGGCCGGCATCCGCTACAAGGGCCGCACCGACGTGCTGCTTGCGGTGATGGACAAGGGGACTGCGGTCGCCGGCGTCTTCACCCAGTCGAAATGCCTTTCGGCGCCGGTCGAATGGTGCCGCGCGAAACTTTCCCGCGGGGCGGCGCGCGCGCTGGTGGTAAATTCCGGCAACGCCAACGCCTTCACCGGCAAGACCGGCCGGCAGTCGACCGCGCTGACCGCCGCGATCGCCGCGAAAGCCGTCGGCTGCGGCGCCAATGAGGTGTTCCTTGCATCCACCGGCGTGATCGGCGAGCCGCTCGATGCGACGAAATTCAACGGCGTGCTCGGTACGCTGGCGGAGCAGGCCGCGCCCGGCCGGTGGATGGACGCGGCCAGGGCGATCATGACCACCGACACCTTTCCCAAGGTCGCGACCGCGACCGTGAAGCTCGGCAACGCGAGCGTCACGATCAACGGCATGGCCAAGGGCGCCGGCATGATCATGCCCGACATGGCGACCATGCTGGCCTTCGTGTTCACCGACGCGCCGATCGCATCAGGCGCGCTGCAATCGCTGCTCAGGAGCGGCGTCGAGGACACCTTCAATGCCGTCACCATCGACGGCGACACCTCGACCTCAGACACGCTGCTCGTCTTCGCCACCGGAGCCGCGGCCGCCCATGGCGCGCCGAGAATCAGCCGCGCCGGCGATCCCCGGCTGAAGGCCTTTGCCAGGGCTTTCCGGGGCGTGCTGGCCGATCTGGCGGAGCAAATCGCGCGCGACGGCGAAGGCGCGCGAAAGCTGGTCGAGATCATCGTCGAGGGCGCGACCTCGAAGAAATCCGCGCGCCGGATCGCGATGTCGGTGGCGAATTCGCCGTTGGTGAAGACCGCGATCGCCGGCGAGGACGCCAATTGGGGCCGCGTGGTGATGGCGGTCGGCAAAGCCGGCGAGCCGGCCGACCGCGACAGACTGTCGATCTCGTTCAACGGCATCCGCGTCGCCAAAAGCGGCGCGCGCGACCCCTCCTATGACGAGACTGAAGTTTCCAATGCGATGAAGAACCCGAAGGTCCAGATCAGGATCGCGCTCGGCCTCGGCAAGGGCCGCGACCGCGTGCTGACCTGCGACCTCACCAAGGAATATGTCGCGATCAACGGCGACTACCGGTCGTGAACGCCGCGACCGGCTGACGCCCTTTGTTGCCCTCAATTGGTAATGTGGGCGGTCTGCAGCGAGTGGTTGAACATCGCGTTCAGCGAGTTCTGGATGTCCGTTGGCGTGTTCGCCGTATAGAAGTAGCTGCCCCCGGCGTCAGCCGGCGACGCGCAGGCCTGCAGACTGGGCGGGATATTCGGGATGTTGTTGTTGGCCGCGTCGTCCTCGTCATTGGCAAAGGATGCGTTCACCGGATTGATGGTCTGGTAGGGGATGTAGAGCACGGAAACGATGATGCCGCGGCTCTTCAGCGTCGTACAGACATTGGGGTAGCTGTTGGAGGGGTCGCTCAGCACGGTGGCGTGGTTGCTGCCGGACCAGCCGCCGTTGGGTGTCCCCTTGCTTTGCGGATCCTGGGCGCCGTCGGTGACGAGGAAGACGTAAGGCAGCGTCTTGGTCGAGGAGCTGCCATCGCCGACGGTCTTGATCAGGCCGTTGATGCTGTTGAGCGCATTGTCGATATGCGTGCCGCCCGAGCCGAGATTTCCGTCCATGTTGGTATCGAGCTCGGTAGCAAGGTTGGCGGCCGCGTAATTAATGGTGCCGGACACCGCGGGATTGCCATTGATGGTTGCGGTCAGAGGCGCATAATTCGGGTCGATATTCAGGATGAAGGGGTAGATCCCGATCCGGAATTGACTGGTGATGATTTCCTTGCTGTTGGCGGTCGTCAGCAACTGATTCACGGCGTAGCCGACCGCGTCGAGGCGCAACTGGATGCAGGCGTCGGTGCCGGCGGTGGGGCAGGATGAAACCGCCGGCAGCCCCCATTTGGGATCCGTGTTGAGCGAACCGGGCAGGCCGGAAATCATCGACGTCGGGAAGCCGGGAACCTGCTTCGGCACGGTCTTGGTCGACGCCATGGTGAGGAGGTTGGAGAGCGCACTCTGACTGACGCGCGAATACGAATAGCCCATGCAATAACTGTTCGTACTGTAGGCTTGGGTATAGTTGGCATTGGTAGGGGGATTGGCAGGGTAGTTGGTAGGGGGCGTGACACTGGAATCATCGGTGCACGCGCTCTTCTGCGGGGCAAAATGGCAGGCCAGGGTGCAGCCGGTCGGATACTGGACAAAGTTGTCCGGGTTGATCGCCTGCATCCGGATGGCTTCGTTCGTCGTCGACGGCAGGCCCATCGAGCCTGAAACGTCCAGCGTCAGGTAGAAATCCAGATAGGGCGGCAGCGAGGCGTTCGATGTCGAACTGCCGGTCACCGTGAGGGTGGTGTAGCCGATGGCCTTCAGGAAGGTGACCGGAACCTGGGCAGTGAAGCTGACATTGGAAGCGAGCTTGATCCCGGTTTTCGTCACGGTTGGCGTAGGGCTCGCCTGCACCGAGAGGCCCGCATAGCCGGGAATGGTGGCCACGTTGCCGTTGAAGACGTTGGTGGCGTCGGTGACGCCGGCCGGGATGGTCCCGTCGGTCGTCATCAGCGACGCGGCGATATAACCCGCCGATTTCTGGGAAATCGCGGCGACGCTGGCGGCGTCGGCCGCCGACTGCAGCTTGGCCTTTATCCTGGAGGCGTTCGAATAGTCGACCGCGCAACCGACCGCCGTGATCAGGGGTACGCAGGAGATCGCGAAGATCACCGCGATATTGCCGCGCCGATCCCTTCGGAAACGGTCGATCAAGCCAAGAGCTTTGCGCATGGGAGGATGCCTGTTCCGGTTCAAACCGCGTAGAACTTAAGGTCGGCGGATTAAATATCGCTTAGCGCGACTGTGGAAAGGCGAGGGCAATACGGTTAATGCATCCTTCCCGCTGGTTGAAAGGTCCGCCCGCAAGGCATCGCTCGCATGACGCCCATCAAACTCACTCTCGTCGTCGCCTGCGCGCTGGTCGATGTCGACAAGCGCGTGCTGATCGCGCAGCGGCCGCCGGGCAAGTCGATGGCCGGGCTGTGGGAATTTCCCGGCGGCAAGGTCGAGCCCGGCGAGCGGCCGGAGGCGACCCTGATCCGCGAATTGCACGAGGAGATCGGCATCACCGTGAAGGAAGCCTGCCTCGCACCGCTCACCTTCGCCAGCCACGCCTATGACGATTTTCATCTCCTGATGCCGCTCTACATCTGCCGGCGCTGGGACGGCGAGGTGCGCGCGCGCGAGGGGCAAAGATTAGCCTGGGCCCGCGCCAACAAGCTGCGCGACTATCCGATGCCGCCGGCCGACATTCCGCTGATTCCGCATCTGATCGATTTGCTGATGTGAGGGACTGTCGCCCTGCGAACGCAGAGACCCAGCGCCGCGGCGCTCATTTTGAAAGACGCTGTTCGACGGCTTCGCACAACAACTGCTTCCTGTGATTATGGGTCCCTGCGTTCGCAGGGACGACGGAGATTTTGAGGTCGTCATTGCGAGCGTAAGCGAAGCAATCCATCGTGCAACAAGGCAGTAAGCAAGAGTGGATTGCTTCGCTGCGCTCGCAATGACGTCGAGACATCACTCCGCAATCTCGCCGCATTATTTCTGTAATTTAGAAAATATTTTTTATAATTCAGTACACATCGTCATGCCCGGGCTTGTCCCAGGCATCCATGTCTTTACAGACGTTGGCAGCAGAAAGACGTGGATCGCCGGGCATAGGCGAGCGGAAGCGACGCCGTCCTTCGGACGGCTATGCCGGCCATGACGAACCTTGCCCAATCATCGCTTCGACCCCCGCACCGCGTCGGCCAGGCTCGTTTTCGCCGACCCCGGCTGTAGCGGTTGTTGCTGGCTCTCATGTGGGGCCCAGCCGGACAGCCAGATCACGTCGAAGGTGGCGCGGATGCGGCCGTCCGGGTCTGAGAAGCGCTCGCTATAGATCTGCGCCATCCGCAGCATCGTGGCGCGGCGGGTCGGCGTCCGCCGCCGCTCGACCAGCACATTGGTGGCGCCCATGCGCCGGAGGTCGGCCATCAGCGCGAATGCGCTGTCGTAGCGCACCACGGCGCGGTCGACGTCGGTGACCGGCAGCGCAAAGCCCGCGCGCTGCAGCAGGGCGCCGACATCGCGCAGATCGACAAATGGCGCGACATGTGGCGATACTCCGCCTTCGAGCTCGGCTTCGGCCGCGGCAAAGGATTGCCGGAGCTCGGTCAGCGTATCGCCGCCGGTCATCGCCGCCAGCAACAGCCCGTCGGGTTTCAGCGCGCGGCGGAGTTGCGCAAGCACACCCGGCAGATCGTTGACGAATTGCAGGACGAGCACGGAGACGGCCAGATCGATCGATTCCGGCTGCAACGCCAGCGGCTCGGATTCCACGTCCGGCAGATCGATCCGCGCGAGCCGTTCGACCAGCCCCACCAGCGCGTTGTGGAGCTGCATGCCTGGCGTTCCGACGTCGGCCGCGTCCTTGAATTTCCGCATCACGGCTTGCAGCCGTTCCGCGGCATCTTCGCCCGCGCGATCGAGCAGGAAGGTCGCGGGCCCCAAGCGCAGCGCGCGACGCTGCCGCATCCGCAGCAAGGCGCGGTCGAACAGCACAGGCGCGGCACCTGGATTTGAGGCCATGCCGGTTGGTACGCCGATCCGCCGGTGGCTGACAATCCGGCCGATCGGAATCCTAATTGAGTCTAAAAAGATACTTTTCAGTACGCGCGTTACAGGCTAGCTTTTTGGCATGGCCACAGAAAAAGCCGAAACCGACCGCGTTCCGATCACCTTGGCGCTCTCGACCATTGGCTATCTCGAAAAGCTGGTGCGGCAGGGTACCCACGGCACCAGCGTCCCCGGCGTCGCCAGAACCCTGATCGAGGAAGGCATCCGGCTCGCCATCAAGGACGGGCTGTTGTCGATCCGCGACAACGGCAAGACGTAAGGGGGGAGCATGAGCGCCAAGGAACCCACCTGGACCGACGAGCGCCTCGAACGTCTCAAAAGCGGCTTTGCCGCCGGGCTGACCTGCCGGGAAATCGCCGACGACATTGGGGTGAGCCGCAACGCCGTGATCGGCAAGCTTTCCCGCCTGCATTTGACCCGCGAAAAGGGCGACGGCCCGCCGCGCCCGCCGCGCAAGGAGGCGGCGAAGGGACGCCGCCGGGGATCGGTGCCACGGCTGCAATATCAGATGCTCAAGGCGCTGTACGCCAAGCCGCCAGCCGCCCTCGAGGCGCCGATCGACACCGGACACGCCTGCTCGCTGCTCGAATTGAGCGAGCAAAGATGCCGCTGGCCGATCTCGAGCCCAGGCGAAAAGGATTTTTGCTTCTGCGGCAATACGCCGGTCGACGGCCTGCCCTATTGCCCCGGCCATACAAGGCTGGCCTACCGGCCGGGCTCGCGCCAAAACCGCAGGGTGGGTTGAGCTCTTCGCGAAACCCGCCGTCTCACGTCAAGCAGCGTCCGGTGGGTTTCGCAAGGGCTCAACCCACCCTGCGGATTCGCGCCAGCGCGCTGGCACGCAGTTGCGGCTTTCCGGCCACACAAGCCGACATTACTCGCCTGTTTCCAATTGTTACGGTGACTTCCATCAGCCCCTTTGCGAGAGTCCGCCTGGTCGCGGAGTGAATCAGGGGGGCTCTTGGCGCTTTTCGGGACGAAAGCCGTTGGCATGGCCTGCCCTGCGCGGGGCCGGACGCTGCGCGCCGCGCTGCTTTCGGGCGCGGCGCTGATCGGCGCATGCGGCGCTGCCGTCTCGCCGGCACGGGCGCAGACCTGGGGTGGCGCCGGCAGCACGACGGCCACCACGGACTACAATCTCGGCACCAATTGGAGCACGGGCGTCGCTCCCGTCGCATCCGGCGGTGCGGTGTTCGACGCCACGGGACAGGCGACGGTCGTCGTCACCAGCGGCCCCATCACGCCGTTTGCCTGGACGTTCAATACCACGTCGCAATCCTACACGATCAGCGGCGCCGCGGTAAATTTTGGTGACGGGCTGACCAACAACGCCAATGCGGGTCAGATCATCACGATCAGCAACGACATGACCGGAAGCGATTTGACCAATGGCGGCAAACTCGTGTTGTCGGGCACGATCAAGTTTTCCAATTTTATGCAAAATTTTGGCACGATGACCAATAACGGAACGATCAACAATACGGTGCTGAATGGTGGCTTGGCGGCGTTCACCGCGGTCTTCAACAATTCAGGCACGATATCAGCAATCGGGACGACATTCGGTTCGGTGAACCTTGCGTCAACCAGTGTCGTCGGCAGCATCTTCAATAATCAGGGGGGCGTCAATGCACAGGGACAGATCACCGGCATAATCAACAATGAGGGCGGATTTTCCGTTACGGGCACGCTGACTGGCGGGGCCGGTCTAGCTAACCTACCCGGCGGCTTCTTCGTCGTCGGCGGCGGCGATGCCACTCTCGGCCAGGTGACCAATGGAGGTACCGACGTGGCAACCATCCAGGTTTCCGCCGGCCGGACCTTGACCGCCACGAGCGTCACAAACACCGGCCCCGGGATCATCAACAATTTCGGCACGCTGACGGCGCCCACCATCGTGAACAATCAGAGCGCCACCTTGAACACCAATGCGGCGACCAGCGTCGTCAACGGCAATCTGACCAACAACGGAATCGTCAACGCAGCCGGCCAGATCAACGGCGCGATCGTCAATCAGGGCTTGATCAGCCCTTCCAGCGCCCCAAGCGTGTTCACCGTCACCGGCGATCTTGCCGTCAACAGCAGCTTCATCAACTCCCAACAGGCGCGGTTGACGGTTTCGGGCGGCAATCTCACCGGCATTACCACCCTGGACAACTCCTCGACCGTCGGGATCACGGTCTCCGCCGGGCGGACGCTGAGCGCGAATACGATCCTCAACGAGGCCGGGGCGTTCCTCTCCAATTTTGGTACGCTGACGGCGACAGCGGGCATCACGAACTCTTTGGGCGTGTTTAGCACCACAGGCGTAGTGAACGGCAGTCTGGCCAACTCCGGAACGGTGTTTGCCCGAGGCCAGATCAACGGTCCGATTTTCAATACCGGCGATCACGTCACCGGCGGTCTGTTCAACGTCACCGGCGACCTTGCGGTCAACAATACCTTCACCAATGACGCCAGCGCGGGTCTGTTCGTGGTCAGCGGTAATCTCACCGGCATTACCACTTTGGACAACAAATCCACCGATCCGGCAGGGGTCACCATTGCCGCCGGCCGGACGCTGAGCGCGAACGCGGTGGTCAACGAAGCCGGTGCCACCATCAACGATGCGGGCACGCTGACCGCGCTGACGAGTTTCGCGAACAGCGGCACCCTCACCGGCCCGGGCACCATCATCGGCAATCCCGTCATCAACAGTGGCGGCATCTTCGCGCCGGGCAACGGCACGCCGGGTTCGTCGATGGCCGTGACCGGCAATCTCGCGTTCCAGTCCGGGGCGATCTACCTGGTCCAGCTCAATCCGGCGACGTCGTCATTGGCCAATGTCACGGGCACGGCGACGCTCGGCGGCGCGACCGTCGATGCGTTCTGGGCCAATGGCAGCTATGTCTCGAAGAAATATACCATCCTGACGGCGACCGGCGGCGTCAACGGCAGCTTCGGACCGCTGGTGAACACCAACCTGCCGGCGAATTTCTCGACCAGCCTGAGTCAGGACGCCAATAACGCCTTTCTCAATCTGACGCTGAGCTTCGCGCCGCCTCCGGGCCCGATCGGCGGCCTCAACGGCAACCAGCAGAATGTCGCCAACGCGCTGATCAATTTCTTCAACACCACCGGCGGCATTCCGATGGTCTACGCCACGCTGTCGCCGGGTGGGCTGTCGCAGGCCGCGGGCGAGACCGCAACGGGTTCGCAGCAGACGACGTTCGACGCCATGACGCAATTCATGGGGCTGTTGACCGATCCCTTCATGGCTCGTTCGGGCAACGGCGCAGGCGGCACCGGTGCGACGCCGTTCGCCGAAGAGGCCGACGCGGCGAATGCCTATGCGGCATCACGCTCGAAGAGCGAGCGCGACGCCTACGCCGCGATCTATCGCAAGGCGCCCTTGGCCGCTCCGTTCGTTCCGAGTTGGAGCGTATGGGCGGCGGGGTATGGCGGCTCGCAGACGACCGATGGCAACGCGGCGCTGGGCTCGAATAACAC
>NZ_DATHOP010000086.1:0-81873 GCF_035484855.1 Bradyrhizobium sp. | reverse complement strand
GGCGGCACGCCGAGCGCGGCATGATCTCACCGGCGGAATTCATCCCGATCGCGGAGGAGACCGGCCTGATCAACCAGCTCGGAGAATGGGTGCTGGCCATGGCCTGTACGGAGGCCACGACATGGCCGGATGACATCAGGCTCGCGGTCAACGTTTCGCCGGTTCAGTTTCGGAGCGGAACGCTGGCGCTGAAGATCGTTGCCGCACTTGCGGCGTCCGGTCTTCCGGCCGGCCGGCTGGAGCTGGAGATTACCGAGGCAGTGCTGATTCGCGATGACGAGGCCGCGCTCGAGATCCTGCACCAGCTTCGTGCCATCGGGGTAAGAATAGCACTTGACGATTTCGGCACCGGCTATTCCTCGCTGAGCTATCTGCAGCGTTTCCCGTTCGACAAGATCAAGATCGACCGCTGCTTCATCAGCGACGTCGCGGAAGCCGACGGCTCGTCCGCGATCGTGCAGGCGGTGGTGAACATCGCCACCGCCCGCAACATGACGACAACGGCCGAAGGCGTCGAAACGCTGGCGCAGAAGGGAATGCTGCGAACGCTGGGCTGCACCGAAATGCAGGGCTTTCTGTTCTCGGCGGCGAAGCCCGGCGCCGAGGTGCGAAAGCTGTTCGGCGCAAAGGCGGAAATGAAGGCGGCGGTGGCCTGACTTCTGTCCGAGGTTTCCTGCACGTTCCCGCGACAGCGTTTGCGGCGACTTCGCCTGACCGCCTTGTTGGCGATATAAGGGAAGCGTAAGGGATGGTTGAGGGCCGGCGTGCGCGCGCCCCGACATACGCCCACGGTTGGCTTGCCGCAAGTCCAGGCCGCGTGGATTCCCAGGGAGCGAGCGTTTGGGCGAAGCCGCATCTTCCTCACTTATCGTGGAAGGCCGCAATGTCATCGTCACGGAAGTGGTCGAGCGCGCGGTCGCGGAGCGGCCCGGCCATGACACCATCGGGTCGATCATCGAATGGCTCACCGGCGGGGCCCGGCAGATCGGTTCTTTCGCACGAACGATCGACGAATTGTCGTGGCGGCTCGTGGCAGCGGGCATGCCCGTGCTGCGGGTCAGCCTGCGTGGCGGCACGCTGCATCCTCAATTTCTGGGCGCCGTCTATGTCTGGTGGCGCACCAGCGCGCAGACCCAGGAGATCATGATCACGCATGAGGTAGCCGATCTTATTCCACCCGCGCAAAATCCGGTGGTGCGGGTGCGGAACGGCGAAATCCTGCGGCGGCGATTGGAAGGGCCGGATGCACGGCTGGACTTTTCCGTCCTGCACGACCTGAAGGCGCGCGGCGCGACCGATTATTTTGCGCTTCCGGTCGGGGGCGCCTTTGGGCCTCGGGCCTATATGGCGGCCTATGTCACGGACCGGCCGGCCGGGTTTTCCGAGCGCGAGATCGCCGACCTTACGGCGGTGTCGGAGCGGCTGTCGATCGTCGCCGACATGAACAGCCAGAAGCAGATCGCGGAAAACGTGCTCAAGGCCTATCTTGGACCGAACACCGGACGCAAGGTGCTGGCCGGTCAAATCCGGCGCGGCAGCGGCGAAGCGATCGCGGCTGTGCTTTGGTCGTCGGATTTGCGCCGCTTCACACAGATGTCCGATCAACTCCCAGCCGAGCGCGTCATCGGCATTCTCAACGATCTGTTCGACCTGCAGGCGAAGGCCATCGCGGGGCGCGGCGGCGAGATCCTGAAATTTATCGGCGACGGATTGCTTGCGATCTTTCCGGTGAACGATCCGGACGAGGCCGTCAGCACCGCCATCAATGCGCTCGCGGCGGCGCAAGAGGCGCTGACGGCGCTCGGCGTGTTGCGCGCGCGAGCGTCGCTCGCAGGCGAACCGCCGCTCGAAATCGTCATCGCGCTCCATTACGGCACGGTCATCTATGGCAACGTCGGAGCGGCCGACCGCCTCGACTTCACGGTCATCGGACCGGCGGTCAATCTGGTCAGCCGTATCGAGGCCATCGCCAAATCGCTCGATCTGCCGCTGATCGTCAGCGACGATTTCGCGCGCGCCCATGGTGGAAATTTGCGGTCGCTCGGGCTGCATCAACTGCGTGGCCTCGATTTGCCGCATGAATTGTTTACGCCACCGGTAGTCGAGGGCTGACGCGCAACGGCGAGAGCGGCCTTACGCCGCGAGCCTGCCGCGATTGTTCGCGGCGAGGATCGGGCGCACCAGCCGCCCGAAGCGTTCGGCCTCCTCGTCATGCAGATAGCCGGACAGGCAAAACGAATGGCAGCCGGCGTCGATGAATTGCTGCAGCGTTTCCACGCATTGCGCGGGGTTGCCGACCACCGCGATGCCGGCGCCTGGCCGGACCTTGGTGATGCCGGTCCACAGATGCGGCAACAACAGGTCGCCGTGCTCGCGGGCAAGCTGCTGCACACGCCGGTTGGCCTCCGAATTATTGTAGAGCGTCTTGATCTCCTGCTTCTGCCGCTCGCTGGCGTCGCGCACCAGGATATCGGCGGCTTCCCAGGCGTCGCGCTCGTCCTCGCGGCAGATCACCTGCAGCCGCATGCCGAAGCCGATCGCGCTTTCGCGGCCGTGCGCCTTCGCCATTTCCCTGATCTCGGCGATGTTTTGCGCGATCCGTTCCGGCAGGTCGCCCCAGAACAGATGCACGTCGGAATGTTTGGCCGACACTTCCCAGGCGGGCCGCGAGCCGCCGCCGAGATAGAATTTCGGGAACGGCTGCTGCAGCGGCCGCGGCCGGATATGGGCGCCCGAGATGCTGTGGAATTTTCCCTCGAAATTGAGCGGCCCGCGCGCTGTCCACAGCGCTTTGAGGATCGAGACCTCCTCCTCCATCAGCGCGTAGCGTTCTTCCTTGGCGTAGCGCACGCCCTCGGCCACGACCTCGCTCTCGTTCTGGCCCGCGATCAGGTTGACGCAGATGCGGCCGCCGGACATCTGGTCGAAGGTCGAGATCATCTTCGCCAGCAGCACCGGATTGATATAGCCGGGGCGAGCTGCGATCAGCGGTTTGATGCTGGACGACCGCGCCGCCATGAACGCGCCCGCGATCCACGCCTCCCAGCAGGTCGAACCCACCGGGATCAGGAGATACTTAAAACCCGCCTGCTCCGCGGCCTCGACCACGCGGTCACACAATTCGGGCGATCCCGCCACCTGGGCCTCGGGCACGCCGTAGGCCGTGGTGTCGCCATGCGTGGGCAGGTACCATCCGAATTCGAGCGGACGCATGAAGTTTTCTCCTCGGGCGCGCGGCGCCGTTTTCCGGAAACGGCAGTCTACAGAATGCATCAAGCGGGACAATCGCCCGGCGCTGGTGGCGCGCGCGCAGCCAAGACCCCCCGCTATCTGGATCGCAACAGCCGCTCCCGATAGGCCTCCATTCCCAGCCGGACATCCCGGTCCTCGACCCACTCCCCGCCCTCGTCCATGACGCCCGCCTCCAGCATCGCCGCCGCGCATGGCCAATGCAGCTCGACCCAGGGCGGAATATCGGCCTCCGCCATGCCGCCACGGCGGCAGATGCGCTCGGCAATTTCACGGGCCAATGGTTCGATATTGGAGGTCATGGGGGCGTCATTTGCCTTGAGTCCGGCCCGGAGCGTTATCTCCGGAGACATTGCCCACAGCAAGGCAATCGGCTAAATGAACGCTCAACGCACCCGTAGCTCAGCTGGATAGAGCGTTGCCCTCCGAAGGCAAAGGTCACACGTTCGAATCGTGTCGGGTGCGCCAGTGATTTCAATCACCTGGCTTTTCACCTGAAATGTGAGACGCCGGCCGGCAAACAGCCAGCATCTGCCCCGCGCCCCGGATCAAGTGAGCGTTTCGTCCAGCCAATCGAAGATCCGCGCGAAGGCGAGCCGGCTGGCGCCGACCTGGCAATGCGCGCCCGCCCCCTCCGCAGTGGTGAAGCGGATCATGGTCTTGCGGCAGGTCAGATGGTCGAACAATTCCTGCGGTTGGCCCTTGAGGAACAGATCGTTCTCGGCGTCGCAGACCAGCGTCGGGCAAGCGATCTGCTCGGCAATGCCGCCTTTCAGGTTGTAGTCGAGCATCTTTGCGACGAAGGCGCGGGGCGACTTCGCGCCCGTCGCCCACATGCCGTGCTGATACGACCAGCGCGCCGTCGGCGAGGCTTTCATCTGCCCCTCGAGCAACGCGTCGATCCGCGGCGCCTGCTCGGCGTTGAGCGCCGTCACGAAGAGGTCCCACTTGTCCGCGGGGATCGAACTCCTGAAAGCTGCGGCGAAATCGTAGATGCCGTCATTGGCGATCAGCGCGGCAAGGCGCTTGTCGAAGGCGGCCGCGCGCGGTGCCAGCACGCCGCCCATGCTGATGCCCATCAGTGCAATCCGCTTTGGATCGACATTGGGCAATTGAAGCGCGAAATCGACGACCGGCGTCACCACCTTCTCCCAATCGGGACGGAACACCAGGCCGTCGCGATGCAGCGGTCCGTATTGGCCGGGCCCGTCGAACGCAAGCACGTTATAGCCGCGCTCGATGGCGGCACGCGCGCCGGAGACATGCATCTCCTCGGCGCTGCCATCGAAGCCGGTATGCATGATCAACGTCGGCCGCGGCCCGTCCGCTTTCTCCGCGTGGTGGAAGTAGCCCGGCAGCGTGGTCTTCTCGTAGGGAATCTCGACCGGCTCGATCAGGGGATCGTGCAGCTTGGCGCAATGCTTGTAGCAATCCACCGATAGCCGATAGGCGCGCGCGATCCGGGGATCGGCGGGATTGCCATGGAGGAAAAACTCCGAGCACTGGTAGTAGGAGGTCGCGCGCAAGAAAGTATCGCGGGCGCTGACGCGATGCTTGCGCGACAGTTGATCGGCCGCCTCCTTCGCAAGCCGGTCGGCGCTGTCGTTCCAGGCGTTGTACCAGCTGTCGTAATCGCCAGGCGCGATGCGCGAGGCTGCGGCCAGAACTTCGCCGAACAGCGAGCCGCCATATTCGGCGGCGCCAAAGGCGCGCTGGGTCTCGAACCAGAACTGCGCGTCGTCGGCGAACAGCGGCGACTTCGCAAGCGGCGAGGCGCCCGCTGCGGCCGGCGCCGCCGGCTCGGTGTTCTCGGCGAGCGCTTCGTCGGCAAACAGGGTGACAAGCGGAGCAAGAGCGAGAAGCGTTCTACGATCCATTGGGGGAAATCCTCTCTTTGCAATTGCCCGAACACCTAAGGCATGATATTTCTTAATGCAACTTTTTTTGCATTAATGCTTGATCACAAGGACGTGTCATGGCCGTCAAATCGCGACCCGGCGGGCGTACCGCGAGAACAAAAGAGGCGGTTTTTGAAGCGGTTGCCGCCCTCGTCGCGGAGCGCGGCCATGCCTCGGTCAGCATGACCGACATCGCCGATCACGCCGGCGTCGCCGCGACCAGCCTCTACCGGCGGTGGGGCGACGTGCGTGTCCTGATCATGGAGGTCGCAACCGAACAATTGATGCGCGAGCATCCCCTGCCGGATACCGGCTCGCTCGCCGGCGATTTACGCAAATGGGCGCGCAAGATCGCGGCGGGCCTCAGAGATCCCGCCGGTTCATCGTTCTTCCAGGCGCTGGTCGCGACGGCTATGCCCGGCGATCAGCAAAGCAAGATGCGGCCCGCAGCGATGCAAAGCCGTCTCGGCCAGATCGAGACGATGCTGGAACGCGCGCGACGGCGCGGCGAAAAGCCGCCTGCCCTTGCCGATGTGATGGATCATTTGCTGGCACCGCTCTATATGCGCGCGCTGTTCGGCACGCCGGCGAGCGACGCTTTCGCGGAAAAGCTGGTCGAAAGGCTGATGAAGGAGGGTTGACGCGCGCGTCGATAGGTCAAGCGTTGGTATTTTTAGACCAAATGCAAATGGATGAAGGTCGCAAACAGGCCTGGACGACCATAGATTGCCGGGATGAAAAAAATCGGCTTCCTCTCGTTCGGACACTGGACGCCCTCGTCGCAATCGCAGACCCGCTCGGCGGCGGACACGCTCCTGCAATCCATCGAGCTCGCCGTTGCCGCCGAGGAATTGGGCGCGGACGGGGCCTATTTTCGGGTCCATCACTTCGCCCGCCAGCTTGCCTCGCCTTTCCCGCTGCTGGCGGCCGTCGGCGCCAAGACCAGCCGCATCGAGATCGGGACCGCGGTGATCGACATGCGTTACGAGAACCCGTTCTACATGGCCGAGGACGCCGGCGCCGCCGATCTCATCGCCGGCGGGCGTCTACAGCTGGGCATCAGCAGGGGATCGCCCGAGCAGGTGATCGAGGGATGGCGATATTTCGGTTATCAGCCGGCCGAGGGGCAAAACGACGCCGACATGGGGCGGCGCCATGCGGAGGTCTTCTACGACCTGTTGCGCGGCGAGGGTTTTGCCAAGCCGAATCCACGACCGATGTTTCCAAATCCGCCCGGGCTATTGCGTTTGGAACCCTATTCCGAAGGCCTGCGCGAGCGCATCTGGTGGGGCGCCGGCTCCAACGCCACGGCGATCTGGGCGGCAAAACTCGGGATGAACCTGCAGAGCTCGACACTGAAAAACGACGAAACCGGCGAGGCTTTCCATGTGCAGCAGGCGGCCCAGATCCGGGCCTATCGCGCCGCCTGGAAGGAAGCTGGCCATGCTCGCGAGCCGCGGGTCTCGGTCAGCCGCAGTATCTTCGCGCTGATGGATGATCGCGATCGCGCCTATTTCGGGGGCGGGCGCGAGGATGATGACCAGATCGGATTCATCGACGAAAGGACTCGCGCGATCTTCGGCCGCAGCTATGCTGCCGAGCCGGATGTACTGATCGAGCAGCTCAGGAAAGACGAGGCGATTGCCGAGGCCGACACGCTGCTGCTGACCGTCCCCAACCAATTGGGCGTTGCCTACAACGCGCATGTGATCGAAGCGATCCTGACCCACGTCGCGCCCGCCCTGGGGTGGCGCTAACGAAGCGCTCGGCATATCTCACTTGAAGGGAGTTTGAATTGAGCGTTGCCTTCACCAAGGAAGACAGTGCCGAAACTGCGTCGGAAGCCCTGCTCCCCGACCGCCCGGTTTCACCTCATCCGAACCTTGTTACGGAAGCCGGGTTGAAGGCTCTTGAATTTCAACTCGACGGGGCTCGCGAGGCGTACGAGACGGCGCAAAAGATCGAAGACGTCAATGAACGACGGCGGCAGGCCGCAGCCTCCTTGCGTGATCTGCGATACTTCGGCGCAAGAGTTCGGACGGCTCAGGTCATCGCCAATCCCACGTCAACCGACACTGTCGCCTTCGGCAGCACGGTGACCTTCAGGCGCGAAGATGGGCGCGTGCAGAAATACCGTATCGTGGGAGAGGACGAGGCGGACCCAAAGGCCGGCTCGATTTCCTTCGTATCCCCGGTGGCAGGACTTCTGATCGGCAAAGCCGTTGGGGATGTAGCAGGCATATCCGGTCAGGAACTCGAGATCGTTGCGATTTCGTAGCACGCCCGCAGCGGACCTGCCTTCAGATTGCTTTATATGATGTAAATCATGTAAGATGCACGGGACCACAACTGAATGTTACGCTCCTGCTCAATTGTCAAAATCCATTCAGGGAGACTGTCATGTCGGGTCCGCTCGCGGGCGTAAAGGTGCTGGATTTCACCGCTGTTGTGTCGGGTCCGTTTGCGACCATGTTTCTGGCCGACCAGGGCGCCGAGGTGCTCAAGATCGAGCCGATCGGCGGCGACAGCGCGCGCCGCAGCCGCGCGACCATCGACAAGGCCGGCGAATTCTCCGCTCTTTTCATCTCCTCCAACCGCGGCAAGCGTTCGCTGTCGATCGACGTGAAGAGCGATGCCGGCCGCGAGGTGCTCGCAAAGCTGGTGGCGCAGGCGGATGTGCTGGTACAGAATTTCCGGCCCGGCGCCATGGAGCGGCTCGGGCTTGGAGCCGACGAGCTTCGCGCCCGCTTTCCGCGCCTGATCTACGTCTCGATCAGCGGCGTCGGCGAGACCGGGCCCTATGCCAAGAAGCGGGTCTACGATCCGATCATCCAGGGTCTTTCCGGTTTTTGCGATATCCAGTCGCAACCGGTCACCAACCGCCCGCAGATGATCCGCACCATCGTCGCCGACAAGACCACCTCGGTGTTCACCGCACAGGCGGTGTCGTCGGCGCTCTACGCCCGCGAAAAGACCGGACAGGGCGATCACATCAGGGTCGCGATGCTCGATGTCATGATCTCCTATCTGTGGCCGGAAGGCATGATGCAGTACACGGTGGTCGGCGCGGAGGAAAGTGCTGCCGATCCCAAGGACCGGCCCGATCTGGTGTTCAAGACCAGTGACGGCTACATCACGGCCGGAACGCTGTCGGATTCCGAATGGCAGGGCTTCTGCAGGGCTTCGGGCGATTCCGAATTGATCAAGGACGCGAGGTTTGCAACGCCTGCCGCGCGCTCGGTCAACGCCACCGCGCGCATTCACAAGATGGCCGAATATATCGCGCAGGACACCACGGCCGAATGGCTGGCGCGCCTCGACGCCAATGATGTGCCGTGCGCGCCCATCCTGCGCCGCAGCGAGGTCATCGACAACGAGCAGGTGATCGCCCGCGGTCTGATCGCCGAGTTCGACCAGCCGACGGTCGGGCGGGTGCGGCAGCCGAAGCCGGCCGCAAGATTTGAGCGCAATGAAGCGGTGATCGGCCCCGCCCCCAGAGTGGGCGAACATTCCCGGGAGGTGCTCCGCGGGCTCGGCTATGACGACAGCGCCATCGAACAGATGATTGCCGACAAGACGGTGCGCGCCGCTTCCTGAAAGAGTCCGCAACAGGAGGAGAACTCAGGTGGAGCTTCGCAATCAAGTGGCATTGCTGGTCGGCGCCGGAGACGCGATCGGCGCCGCGGTGGCCCGGCGCTTTGCATTGGGCGGCTACAAGGTCTGCATCGCCCGGCGCGACGCCGCCAAATCCGATGGCCTGATCGCTGAGCTCAAGGCCGAAGGCTGCGAGGTCCATGCCTTCGGCGTCGATGCGCGCCAGGAGAGCGAGGTGCAGGCCCTGTTTGCCCGTGTCGAGGACAATATCGGCCCGATCGAGGTCTGCCTGTTCAACGCCGGATCCAACGTCAAAAAGCCTCTGTTGGAGACCGACGCCAAACTATTTCTGAAATCCTGGGAACTGGCCTGCTTCGCCGGCTTCCTGGTCGGCCGCGAGGCCGCCCGTTACATGACAAAGCGCGGCCACGGCACCCTGCTGTTCACCGGCGCCACCGCCAGCATGCGCGGCAGCAGCGGCTTTGCGGCGTTTTCATCGGCGAAGTTCGGCCTGCGCGCGGTGGCCCAGGCGATGGCGCGCGAACTGGGTCCGAAGAACATCCATGTCGCGCATCTCGTGATCGATGCCGGCGTCGACAGCGCCGCGATCCATGCGCGGATGAAGGCCGCAAGCGGCATCGACGCCAGCAAAATCCCGCCTGACAGCCTGACCAAGACCGGTTCCATCGCCGATGCCTACTGGTTCGTGCATCGGCAGACCAGGGACGGCTGGAGCCATGAGCTTGATCTGCGCCCCGCCGTGGAGAAATGGTAGCATGGCCACACCCAACCTCACCCTGTGGGGCGTCGGCACCAGCCGCACTGTGCGCGCGCACTGGGCGATGCATGAACTGGAGCTTGCTTACGAAACGCGCCCGATCGGCCCGCGCACCGGCGAGACCAATACCGCCGAATACACCGCGCTCAATCCCCGTCAAAAAATTCCGCTATTGCAGGACGGCGATTTCCGCATCGGCGAGAGCGCGGCGATTGTCGCCTATCTCTCGCGCACCTATTCGACAGGGGAAAAATCGCTGATCCCGGAGCCGCAGCGTGACTTTGCGGCCTGGCTCGAATGGTCGTTCTTCATCGTAGCCGAACTGGATTCCACCAGCCTCTATGTGATGCGCCGCCACGGCGCCGATGCGCTCGGCCACATCTACGGCGTCGCCCCCGACGTCGTCGCCAAGGCGGGCGAATATTTCCGCCAGCAGCTCCGTCATGTCGAGGTCGCACTCGCCGACGGCCGCACCTACCTGATGGGTGACCGCTTCACCAGCGCCGACATCCTGCTCGCCACCTGCCTCGACTGGGCGATCGCCTACGGCGTCGGCATCTGCGACAACGCGCATCCCTATCTGGCGCGCATCCAGCAGCGACCGGCGTATCGGCTTGGCCATGCGGCGAATGTCGCGCGCGCGGCAGGAGAGCCGGCGCGGTGAAGCTCCTTCGCAGCGCTGCTTTGTCCGCCGAAACGCGTTCGTGTGAACGAAGCCGATAGACCGAGGCAGCCGCCGCATATCCGGCATCAAGGGAATGAACGGACGATAGATACGCGGGACGAGTGCCTCCTACGAATTCGCTTCGGCGAGTCCAGGCCTATATGGCTGTTCTCTCCGTCCAGTCTAACCTTGGTTGGTATTGAGTCTAATTTATCATTCGCCGCGAAGAAAAATCCCGGCAATGGACGAGTCAGGGGTATTCTGCCGCCTCAAATCAGGAAAGCAAAACCCCATGACCGAGCGACTTGAGACGTTGAAAAAGGCGCGCGAGCGCATGGCCGAGGACCGCGACGCGTTCGCCAAGACGCTGGCGGCGCCGTTCGATCGCGACAAGGCCGAACGGGCGCGGCTCAAATTCGTCGAGACCCAGGCCGTGATCGACGCCATTGATCGCGCCATTGCGGGTGAGCAGGCCGGGGCCGCTGCCTGAGCTGCAGGCCGCCGCCTTCAGGCCGGTTGCATGGCCCGATAAACCCCGCGCTCGAACTTGCGATAGAGGTCGAGCGCCTTGGTGTCCGCGAACGGCAATATCTGCATCATGATCACGCCGGCAAGGTGCGCGGCCGGGTCGATCCAGTAATAGGTGTTGAAGAGGCCGGCCCAGGTCAGGCTGCCCGCTCTGCGGCCGTCCGGCACGGGATCGAGGTTGATCATGTGCCCATATCCCCAGCGCAGCCGGTTTCCCGGGAAGAAATCGACGTCGTTCGACAGGTTCGGATTCGTGGTCTTCAGGATTCCCGCCTCGAGGTCACCGATCTGGTTTGTCGACATCGCCGCGACCGTCTCGGGCCGCAGGATGCTGTTGCCGGCAGAATTTCCGCCGTTGAGCAGCGCCTGCAGCAGCGTCAGGTAATCCGGCGCGGTGGAATAGATGCCGCCGCCGCCCGAAAACACCTTTCGCACCGTTGGCTTCTCGGGCGGTTTCGCCACCAGCGTGCCATCGGCCTGGCGGACATGCAGGCCTGCCTCGCGGACGCGCTGCGCCGCCGTGGTCGAGAAGCCGGTGTCGCTCATGCCGAGCGGAGCCGTGATGTGCTCGCGGAAATATAGATCGAGCGGCTTGCCGCCGGCGATTTCGATCAGCCGGCCGACCCGGTCGAGGCTGCCGCCATAGGCCCACTTCGTCTGCGGATCGAACATCAGCGGCGTGTGCGGCAACCCCGCATGGCTGCGCGCGGCTTGGAGGTAACGATGCATGTTTTGGTCCCACAGCGGATAGGTGAAGCCGGAGGTGTGGGTCAAAAGATCATGCAGCGTGATTTCTCTTCGCGCCGGCCGCAGCTGCGGGACGCCCTTGGCGTCGAAACCGATGAGAACCTGCGGCGAGCCGAGCGTGGGATCGATCCTTGCGGCGGGCTCATGCAGGCTGAGCTTGCCGCGCTCGACCAGTTGCATCGCCGCGACCGAAGTCAACAATTTGATCATCGAAGCGATGCGAAACACGGTGTCTTCAGACATTTTCGCCGCGGCGCCCATGGCGCGCGCGCCGAACGCGCCCTGATAGACCACGGAGCCTTCGGTCGCGACCATGGCCACGACGCCGGGCGCCTCGCCCGTATCGACTCCCGCCTGCAGGATGGCGTCGATCTCACCGCTGCGGGACAGCGCGCGCAGCGGCATCGCGGCGCCGGCGAAGCGCGCGCCCGGCCATAGGCTCGCGGCCGCGACTGCCGCGGTCCGCCGCAACGCCTCGCGCCGGCTGAACTTCGCCGTCATCATTGACCGGCGGGCTCACTCACCGCCGCCCGCCAGCGCTGGTCGCGCATCGAGGGCCGGCGATGCAGGCGGCGATCGAGCAGGTCGCGGGCGGGGGCGGCCTCGCCGCTCTTCATCAGTGCGATCAGCAGCATGTCCTCGATCATCTCGCGCTGCGCGTGGCTGCCGCCGATCCGCACCACCTCGGAAGCCACCGGCGCCAGGGCTTCGGCGCATTGGCCAAAATCCTGCTCGGCATAGGCGCGCGCGGCGCGGCAGATCGCCGGCACCACCGGGCCCGCCGGAAGCCTGCCCTGCTCGCGCCGCGCCTCGAGATCGGCGAGGCGCGCCTCCAGCGCACCAAAATCTTCCGCCATCGCCGCGAGCAGCGCCATGTGGATGTCGACGAATGAATTGCCGGCCTTGAGAAACCAGCGCCCGGCATGCTCGCCGAGATCGCGCCAGGCTTCAGTGGCGACCGGATGGCCGGAGGCCTGCAGCCGCCACAACAGCGAGACGCTATCGGTCATGACATTGATCGGCGGCGCCGGATTGAGTTTCGGCTGGATGATTGTCTCGTAGATCGCGGCGGCCCGCCCGGCTTCGCCGTTTTCCAGAGCCAGCAATGCCTGATGCCAGGCGACATGGCCGTGCAGCAGGCCGGAGCGGTCATAGGTCGGCAGCCAGCCCGCGATCAGCTCCTCGGCATCCCGCGTCGAGCCGTCTTCGTACATCGCATGCGCCAGCGCGTGCACGGCATTGGCGTTCTCGCGCCGGATGTCGAAGGCGCGCTGGGTATAGCGGCGTCCAACATCCACGCTGCCGTTTTCGGTGTGCGACCAGCCGAGATAGGTGAGGAACCACCAATCGTCGCCATAGTGCTGCTTGTAGCGTTCGCAGAGATCGACGCGGGCCTGGTCGTGGTCTGCCATCCCGGAAAAGGCGTAGAGGCCGAAGGCGCCGAGCGGCAGCGACAGGATCACGGCATCGCGCGGCCAGTTTTGCAGATGCGACAGCGTCAGGTTCAGCGCCTTGACCGGCTGGCCTTCGGTGGTGAGCGCCAATATCTCGACATGGCTCCGCTCGCGCTCGCTGCCGTTCCGCGCGACCAGTTTTCGCGCGGTCGCCGCCTTTTCCCGGGCCAATTCCATCTCGGCATAGATCAGATGCTGGCGCGAGCGCGCCGCTTGCGCCAGCGCGAAATCGCCGTCGGCTTCGATCGCGCGGTCGAGAGCCAGAGCCGCGCCGGGCCACGCCGACAGCATCAGGTCGATGCCGCCGCGATACGCTACGGCCGCCGCCTCACTCGCGGTCGAAAGCGGCAAGCCGTACCGGTCTTCAAATGCCATCATATTCCCTGATATCGGTCCGATTGAACACGCGGCTCAGGGTACCGCAATTCGCCGAACTGCTCCACGCCAATGCGGCAGGCAAGCCCACCTGGTCTGGATCAGCCCTAACAACGGGCGGCAAGGCCTGCCGCCGCGCCGGTGGCGCTGTGTTGCGGCTGCCTCAGCCGACGAATTTTTTCAGCTTGTCGAGCGCGCCGTTCCAGCCGCGCTCGTGGCCGTCGCGCGCGGCTTGATCGAAAAACGCCTCGTGATGCAGCGTCAGCAGCGTGCCGTCGCCGTCGGGCTGCAGCGACACCGTGACCTGCGATTCGCGTTCCGGGGTCGTATGCCAGGCCCAGCTGAACACCAGCAGCCGGTCCGGCACCACCTCGCGATAGACGCCGCCGATTTCGCAATGTTCGCCATTTTCCATGTCGAAACTGATGCGATACCGGCCTCCGACGCACGGGTCGATGACGGCCTGCTCGGTGCCGGCCTTGACCTGCGCCGGCCCGAACCAGCGGGCTATTTTTTGCGGGCTGGTCCACGCCGCGTAGACCTTCGCAGGGCTCGCGTTGAGACGGCGCTTGAGGGTGAGGCTCGGCTGCCTGACGTGACCGGCGGTGTTTGATGTGACGGCCATCTGTCTTCCTCCACGAAAGCGGCAAGGCGGTCGAGATTATCGGACCAGAAGCGCTGGTAGCGATTGAGCCAGTCCATCGCCTGCGCCATTGGAGCTGCCGTCAGGCGGCACGCCACCGTGCGCCCGGTCTTGGCGCGCGCGATCAGGCCGGCATCCGACAGCACGTCGAGATGCTTCATGATCGCCGGCAGCGACATCGCAAACGGCTGCGCCAATTCGCTCACGGAAAGGCCGTCCTGCCGGCCGAGCCGAGCCAGCAGCGCGCGCCGCGTCGGGTCCGCCAGCGCGGCAAAGGTGCGGTCCAGCGTCTGATCACTATGCTTAACCATATGGTTTAGTATAACGGCAAACCAAAGCGAGTCAAGCCCGAAGGGCTGGCTCGCTTTCGCTGATCCTCAGTCGCGATAATGGCGACGGTGATGACCCTGATAGACCGGGTCCGAATCCGGCGGCTGCTGCGCATACGCCGCGCGCGGATTGATGTTGCACGAGAGCCCGCGACCCGAGGCGGACGCCAGGCACTGCGCATAGGTCTGGTAGGAGCATTCGCCGGGAATCCCGACATCCCTGCCCTGAGCGCAAAACGGATAATCATACGCGGCGGCCGGACCGGATCCGGCTGTCGTGGCGGCGCCGACCGCCAGCAAAACCAACATGGCCAACTTCGCATTTCGCACGAGTTTTCTCCCGAAGCCTGCATTCCCCTTGGCAATGGGAACGACTTAAATCACAGATGGTTCCGGCGGCGCCTGCTTCAACCTTCGCGCCGGAGAAGTTGATCGGTTTGTTTCGGCCGCGCGCATTGCGCCGCGGCTCCAAGGATCACGCGGGTGTCAATTTCTTGACCGGCGTCGGGTCGAGATTGAAAATCCTCGCCGCGTTCAGTCCCAGAATATTGCGCTTGGCCTGCTCGCTCAGGAACGGCAGGTCGCAGATTTCCTGCGGCAGGTCGAAATCGTAATGCGGCCAGTCGGACGCGAACATCAATTGGGTCTCGGCCCTGATCATCTCCAGGGTGTTTTCCAGCGCCTTCGGATGCGTGGTTTCCATCGGCTGCGTCGTATAGAAGCAGTTGTGGTTCATGTACTCGCTCGGCAGGCGCTTGAGTTGCGGCGCCTCCGATGGCCGCATCAAATACTGGTCGTCGAGCCGTTGCATCAGGAACGGCACCCAGGCGAGCCCGCTCTCCACCCATAGCGATTTGAGCTTGGGAAACCGCTCCGGAATCCCGTTCAAAACCCAGTTCGTCATGTGGACCATGTTGCTCCAGACGAAGCCGAGCGCGTGCATGCCGAGGAAGCGGTTGACGGTCGCAAGCGAGGGATCCTGCCAGTGATAGCCGGCGTGGAACGCCAGCGGCTTGCCGCGCTCCTCGATCATCGCATAGAGCCGCATGTAGTCGTTGTGATGCACCGGCTTGTAGCGGGTAGAGGTGATGCAGAAGCCGATCACGCCCTTCTTATCGCCGAGTTGCTCAACCGTCCGCTCGGCCTCCGCGGGCGTGTTGAACGGCAGATAGATCAGCGATTTGATCCGGTCGTCGCCCGAGAGGATGCGGTCGATCAGCCAGCGATTATAGGCGTTGCCGAGCCACACTTCCATTTCCGGCTGCGGGTGCATGCCCAGAAACAGCATCGGCGTCGGGAACACCACCATGTTGTCGATGCCGAGCGAATCCATCGCCCGGCGTGTCAACGTGACGTCGCGATGCACGTCGGTCTCTTCCACGATCTCGCGCTGGCCGTCCTGGTGCGGAATCCGCCCGCCGACCGACTGGTAGCGCAAGCCGAGGTCGCCGTTCAGCCCGTAGGGCGGCGCGCCGAGCCGCTCGGCCTGGAACCGCATCGCGTTGTCGCGCACCACCGGGTCCTCGATATAGGTGACGATCTCCTTCCACGACACGGTTTCCACGTGGTGGGCATCGATGTCGCAGACGAACCAGTCCTGCAACCCGCGCCGGATGGCGTTGCGCCGGGCGTGCGCGAGGATGTCGCGGGTGTCGGTGTGAACGCTGATCTCCTGGATCGCCGAAAATGGCGGATCGAACTTGCCCTGAATATTCATGGTCTGTTACCCGCTGAATAAGTGTCCTCGTCCGGACGGCGCCGGTACCACAACGCCAGCTCCATCGGGCCCAGATGCAGCGCCCGCAGCATTTCCGAGACCGCCGACAACAATTCGGTAGGCGTCATCTCGCTGTCGCGCTGGCCCGCGATCGGCGGAAAGGTTCGTTCCTCGCCGTCGGATTTCGCGACGTAGAGGCGGATCGCCGCGGTCAATATCTGCGCCACCGCCTCGTCGGAAACGCGGCCGGCTTCATTGTTTTCGACCAGTTCGCGCGAGGCCCGCAGCAATTCGGGTGCGGCGGCGTCGATCCAGCCGTAGCGGTCGTTCTTGCGGTCGCCTTCAGGTCCGAACATAGATTTCGCCATCCCTGATGGTCATTTCGGCCTTGCGCAGCCGGATGCGCGCACTGCCCTGGTGAAATCCGGTCTTGATGCTGAATTCGTAGCCGTGCCACGGGCAGACGATGTTGGTCTCGGCGGGATCATAGGCCTGCGCACGGATGGTCCGGTCGTCGGCGACCGGTTCGATCACCCGCTGCATGATGCGGCCCTGGCAAACCGGTCCGGCGCGATGCGCACAACGATTGTGCCACGCAAAAAACTCACCGCCGACCTTGAAGACGCCGACCTCGAACTCGCCGCAATCGACGACCTTGCGGTCGCCATCGGCGTAGTCGGCCACTTTTCCCGCCGAAACCTCCGGCATGCGTCACTCCCGATGCAAGAGCCGAGCGCTGACCGCAGGATGCTGCGCCAGCGCCTCGCCGTCAATCCGGATCGATCGGCCGGAGATGCCGACCGATCGCGGTCAATCGATCTTCAGCCCGGCGGAGGTGACCACCTTCCCCCATTTTTCGGTCTCGGCCGCGATCATCGCGCCAAACGCCTCCGGCGTAGAGATCAGCGGCTCGCCGCCGAGTTCGGTCAGGCGTTTCTTCATCTCGGGTTCCGCCAGCACCGCGTTGATCTCCTGGTTCAGCTTCGCGATGATTTCGGGCGGCGTTTTCTTCGGCGCGCCCATGCCGAACAGCGCGCTCGCTTCATAGCCCGGAACGGTTTCGGCAAGCGCCGGCACATCGGGCAATTCCGGTGAGCGGGTCGCCGTCGTCACCGCCAGCGCGCGCAAGGCGCCGGAATGAATGTGCTGCACGATGGACGGCATATTGTCGAAGATCACCTGGACGCGGTCGCCGAGCATGTCGGTGATGGCGGGGGCGGCGCCCTTGTAGGGGATGTGCTCCATTTTGGCGCCCGTCATCGCCATGAACATCTCGCCGGACAGATGCACCGACGTGCCATTGCCGGAGGAAGCCATATTCACCTTGCCCGGATTGGCCTTCACATAGGCGATGAATTCGGCAACCGTCTTGGCCGGCACACCGGGGGCGACCGTCATCACGTTCGGCACCCGGGTGAAGGAAGCGACCGCTGCGATATCGCGGATGAAGTTGAAGCGCAAATCGGTGTAGAGCGTGGCATTGATGAAATTGGCCGGATTGACCAAAAACACGGTGTAGCCATCAGGCTCGGCATTGGCCACATATTCGGTGCCGATGTTGTTGCCGGCGCCGGGCTTGTTCTCGATCACGAAATTCTGACCCAGCCGCTCGGACAGCCTTTGCCCGATCAAGCGCGCCAGGATGTCGGTGGCGCCGCCGGCCGGATATCCGACCACGAAGCGGACCGGCCGGGTCGGATAGTCCAGCGCCGAGGCGCCGGAGGCCGAGGCAACGGCCGAGAAACCCATGGCGATCAGAAAAATCGCGGCGCGGCGTGAGGTCATGCAGTGTCTCCCTGGGCCGGATTCTGAGGTCCGGTTCATGGTTGAATTGACTGGAGGCCGCGTTGTAACAAACAAAGCCCGACGCGGCCAGTAGCGCAGGCAGCCCTCACACCGCGACCAAAAGGATCATCCATGTCAGTCAAAATCAGCGCGATCGATCATATCGTGATCAATGTCAGCGATGTGGCGCGTTCGGCGCAATGGTACCAAAAGGTGCTGGGCATGGAGATCCGGGTGTTCGATCCCGGAGGGGGCAAGACGCCGCGGACCTCGCTGATGTTCGGCAACCAGAAGATCAATGTGCGGCCGCGCGATGCCGACAAGATCGAATGGTTCACCGCCGACCACCAAACCGCGGGCAGCGACGATCTGTGCTTTCTCACCTCAAGCACGCCGGACGAGGTGGTTGCGCATTTGAAGGCCTGTGGCGTGGCGATCGAGGAAGCCGGGCCGCGACAGGGCGCCCGCGGCATGCTGCGCTCGGTCTATTGCCGGGATCCCGACGGCAGCCTGATCGAGATTTCGTCGTATCAAGACGGTTCTTGACGCACCCACTGACCTCATCCTGAGGAGCCGCGCTCTCCCGGCAGCGCACTTGCGCTGTCCGGTGCGCGGCGTCTCGAAGGATGCCGGTTAGCACCTCCCAGCATCCTTCGAGGCTCGCCGAAGAGGCTCGCACCTCAGGATGACGACTTCTTGAGATTTGCTCGCCGCCCCTTCCAATGGCAGAACTACACTCGATAATGACAAAAAGCAGCCAACAAGGCTGACGGGAGGAATTGATGCTGGAGTCGCCGGGCGTGGTCGGGCCGTTCGCCGGGATGGATGTGCCGTGGCTGCTCGAGATGCGCGCCCGGACGC
The DNA here is from genome assembly GCF_035484855.1 of Bradyrhizobium sp. Lineage (GTDB taxonomy): Bacteria > Pseudomonadota > Alphaproteobacteria > Rhizobiales > Xanthobacteraceae > Bradyrhizobium. The sequence continues at coordinate 63,251 of NZ_DATHOP010000086.1, read as the reverse complement.
GCCGTGATCATCCGTTCCTGATATGGGCGCCGTTCGATGCATCGGTGCGGATCTGGCGTTACGGCGAATTCCACGACCGCGTCGGCGCGCTGGCGGCGGGACTTGCCGCGCGCGGCATCGCGCCGGGCGAATTCGTGCTGATCCATCTCGACAATTGCATCGAGGCGATGCTGGCGTGGTTTGCCTGTGTCGAACTCGGCGCCATCGCGGTCACCACCAATACCCGCTCTGCGCCGGCGGAAATGGAGTATTTTGCCGGCCATTGCGGTGCGGTCGCCGCGATCACGCAACCCTCCTATGCCGAGTTGATCTCGGCACATTGCAAGGATCTGCGCTGGATCGCGGTGATCTCGCATGACGCCGGTGCGGCGCCCGCGTACACTCCCCAACGCTCCGACAGCTTTGAGGCGCTGTTCGGCGACAGCGCCGACCGGCCGCGCCGCTTGACCGATCCGCACGCCGCCTGCAGCGTGCAATACACCTCGGGCACCACATCGCGGCCGAAGGCGGTGCTGTGGACGCACGCCAACGCGCTGTGGGGCGGCAAGGTCAACGCCGCGCATCAGGACCTGCATGAGAGCGACGTGCACCAGACCTATCTGCCGCTGTTCCACACCAATGCGCTGGCCTATTCGATGCTGGCGAGCCTGTGGGTCGGCGGCACCTGCGTGATCCAGCCACGGTTTTCGGCGAGCCGTTTCTGGAGCGTGGCACTGGAGCATGGTTGCACCTGGACCTCGACCATCCCGTTCTGCATGAAGGCGCTGCTGGAGCACGAGATCCCCAAGCATCACAAATTCCGGCTGTGGGGCACCGCGGTGAACGATCCGCCGCCGTTTGCCGCCTTCGGCATCAAGATCATCGGCTGGTGGGGCATGACCGAGACCATCACCCACGGCATCGTCGGCGAGGTCGACCAGCCGAACACGCCGATGTCGATCGGCCGCGCGGCTGTCGAATATTCCATCCGCATCACCGATGACGACGGCGCGCCGACGGAGGTCGGCGGCACCGGCAATCTTTCGATCAAGGGCATCGCCGGGCTGTCGCTGTTTTCCGAATATCTGCACAACGAGAAGGCGACGGCGGACAGTTTTGACGAACACGGCTTTTTCCTCACCGGCGACCGCGTCACGCTGCTGGAGAATGGCTTCATCAAATTCGGCGACCGCGCCAAGGACATGCTGAAGGTCGGCGGCGAGAACGTTGCGGCCTCCGAGATCGAACAGGTGATCGCGGTCGTGCCCGGCGTGCGCGAGGCCGCGGTGGTAGCCAAGAAGCATCCGATGCTGGACGAGGTGCCGGTGGTGTTCATTATCCCGGCGGCCGGCGTCGAGCGCGCGCCGCCGGACCTGCACGACACCGTCATGACCGCCTGCCGCAGCGCGCTGGCCGATTTCAAGGTGCCGCGCGAGATCAGGTTCGTCGACGAAATGCCGCGCTCGACCTTGGAGAAGGTGGCGAAGGCGGAATTGCGGAAGATGCTGGGGTGACGCGTTGGCGCGTCACCCCTCCGTCATTGCGAGCGCAGCGAAGCAATCCACACTTGCTTTGCGGAACCATGGATTGCTTCGCTGCGCTCGCAATGACGGCTGAGAGACAAGAGGCAAATAACGGAGAGGCGACATGCTGAGGTCAAAAAGACAAGAGACGGCAAAAACGGCCCGCGCCGCCGCGCTAGCGGCGATGGTAAGCCTCGCCCTCGCCCTGCCCGCAAGCCTCGCCGCCGCGCAGACCGCCGACACCGTTCTGTTCAACGGCAAGATCCTCACCGTCGACAAGGATTTTTCGATTCAACAGGCGCTGGCGATCAGCCATGGCAAGGTGCTCGCCACCGGCAACACGGCCGCGATGAAAAAGCTCGCCGGTGACAAGGCCAAACTGGTCGACCTCGGCGGCCGCACCGTGATTCCCGGGCTGACCGACGGCCACATCCACGGCATCCGCGCCGCGCAGACTTTTGCCACCGAGGTGAACTGGATCGGCGTGCCGAGCCTCAAGGAGGCGCTGGAGAAAATCCGCGCGGCCGGCAAGGCACAGAAGCCCGGCTCCTGGATCGTGGTCGCCGGCGGCTGGACCGAGGAGCAATTTTCCGAGAAGCGGCGTCCGAACCCGCGCGAAGTGGCGGAGGCAGCCCCCGACAATCCGGTCTACATCCAGCATCTCTATGACTGGCTGCTGCTGACGCCGAAGGCGATGGAAGCGCTCAACATCCATACCGACGCCGACGTCACCCCCGGCGGCAAGCTCGAACTCGACGCCGACAACAAGCCGAGCGGCGTGGTGATCGGCAACGGCAACACGCTCGGCAAGATTTTCGACCACCTGCCGAAGCCGAGCATGGAGCAGCAGGTCGACGGCTCCAAAAAATTCTTCCGCGAGATGAACAGCCTCGGCATCACCGGCATCGTCGATGGCGGCGGGGTCAGCGTGTACCCGGCCAATTACCAGGCGGTGTTCAAGCTCTGGCACGACAAGCAGTTGACGCTGCGGATCGCCTATCACCTGTGCGCGCCAAAACCCGGCAGCGAGCTTGCCGACCTGCAGAACCTGACCCAGCTGTTGCCGCAGGGATTTGGCGACGACATGCTGCATTTCAACGGCCCCGGCGAAATCCTGATCTGGGCCGACTGGACCGACGGCGACATTACCCCCGACGGCAAGGCCAGGCTGGCGGAACTTTTGCGTTGGGCCGCGTCAAAAGGCTACACCATCCAGCTGCACTGGAATCCGAACCGGACCGTGCACGATCTGCTCGATGTTATCGAGGACATCGCCAAGGATTATCCGGTGCGCGATCTCCGCTGGACCGTGCTGCATCTCTACAATGCCTCCGAGGAAAGCCTGAAGCGGATGAAGGCGCTCGGGCTGATTTGGGGCGTGCAGGACGGACCTTATTTTGGCGGCGAGCGGCTGCAGCGCGAGGAAGGCGCCGAAAAGGCCAAGGGGTTGCCGCCGATCGCGACCGCGTGGCGGCTCGGATTGACGGTGGCCGGCGGCACCGATGCGCACCGGGTGTCGTCCTACAATCCCTTCGTCGCGCTGCAATGGTATCTCGACGGCACCACCATCGGCGGCGTCAAGACCCGCGGCGACGCCGAAGCGCCGAGCCGCCGTCAGGCGCTGGAGATGTACACCCGGAATTCCGCTTTCGAGGCCAATGACGATGCGAGGCGCGGTACGCTGGAGCCTGGAAAATTCGCCGATCTTGCAGTGCTGTCGGCGGATTATCTGACCGCACCGGTCGGCGAAATCGGCAAAATCCGGTCGCTACTGACGATGGTCGGCGGCACGGTCGTGTGGGCTAGCGGGCCGTTCGAGGACCTTGCCTCTGTACGCTAAGCCGTCATTGCGAGCGTCAGCGAAGCAATCCATGAAGCCGCGAAGGAAGAATGGATTGCTTCGTCGCAAGAGCTCCTCGCAATGACGGCGAGGGTTCGGTACGCCTATCAATAATATCCGAACGCCACCGGCCGGAACGCCTGCAGCAGATGCTGGTCGAGCTTGTCGCCCATCTCTTCCATCATCGAAAACGCGCGGGCGTGGGTGAATTGCAGCCGGTAGGGGCGCTTCTCCACCATCGCGGCATAGATGTCCACCATCGTGGTGAGGCGCACGATGTCGCTGATCTCCTTGCCGCGGAGGCCGTCAGGATAGCCTGACCCGTCCAGGAATTCGTGATGGTGCAGCACCACATCCAGCATTTCCGGCGGGAAACCGCCCTGGCGCGCCAGCGCTTCGAATCCGCGGCGCGGATGCTCGCGCATCTCGGCCATTTCCGCTTCCGTCAATTCGCCCGGCTTGTCGAGGATCGCGACCGGGATGAACGCCTTGCCGACGTCGTGCAACAGCGCCGCACGCGCCAGCCGGCGCTGGTCGTCCTCGCGCATGCCGAGATGCTGGGCAAACGCCACTGCAAATCCGGTCACGAACAGGCAATGTCGATAGGTGGCGGTATGGTGGCAGCCGACGGTGGTCAGCCATTCGCGCAAGGAAGAATGCTTGATGGCCTTGAGGATTTTGGTTTCCGCGGCCACGATGTCGTTGAAATGCAGGGGAACGCCGGCCGGCAGTTTCTCGAATATCTTGACCATCACGGCATGGGCGGCCTCGACGCCCCGGTTCAGCGCCTTGCCGCGATCGGTCTCGTCGAAACCTTCGCTGTCGGGAAAGGCGGCGCGGATGCGCTGCAGGATTCCCTGCGCATCGAACGGACGCGCGATGGTATCGGTGGCGCCCAGCGCCCAGGCCTGCATCGAGCCATGATGCAGCGCATCCGCCAGCACGAACAGCCGCGGCATCTCGCGGTAGGCCTCGGCCCGCAGCTTGTTGCGGAAGAGTTGCACGCTTTCGGGCGAGCGCAGATTGATGTCGACCACGATCCCTGAAAGGTCGTGCGCGGGCGCGTCGGGAATTTCCGAGGTCGGGATGGTGTCGACCTGGCTGACCGATCGCAGGATGCCGGCGAGCTCGCTGCTCTGGTCGCCCCGATCGGACGCCAGCAGCAACCGGCGCTTGGTGGAAGTTTTTTCGGCTAACGCTGTCATGATCCCCGAACCCCTGCAGTGCGATCGACTGCCAAGGCTAGCCGGCAATGCGTTCAATGCGGCTTAATGGGCATCGTGAAAGCGTGGGTAGCGGGAACGCTACAATTTGAGCGAATCTTTCGGGCATATGGCGATAAAAAAATCCGCCGGAAGCAAAGCCTCCGGCGGATCGCTGTTCTCGCGCAATCGGCGATAGCCGTTTAAGCCTTCATCGCCGCCTTCACCGCCTCCGCCGTGATCGGCAGCGCGCGGACCCGGGCGCCGACGGCGTTGAAGATCGCGTTGCCGAGCGCGGGCGCGATCACGGTGACCGCCGGCTCGCCGACGCCGGTCGCCTTTTCACCATTGGCGATGACGCTGACGGCGACTTCCGGCACCTGGCTCATCCGGAGCGGCGTATAGGTATCGAAGTTGGTCTGCTCGATACCGCCGTCCTTCAGGGTGGCCTTCTCGTACATCGCAAGCGACAGCCCCCACAATGCCGCGCCCTCGACCTGGGCGCGGATGTTGTCGGGATGAACCTGCGTGCCGACGTCGGTGGCCACCGTCAGCTTCTTGACCTTGACCTCGCCCGACGGCGCGACCGCAACATGAGCGACGCAAGCGGTCCAGCTTGCGGTTGCCCGTTCCTGCGAGGAGACACAGGCAAGCCCCATGCCTTCGCCCTGCGGCAGCTTGATGGTGCCGTAACCGGACAGGCCCATCGCAGCCAGCAGGGTATTGCGCAGGCGTTGCGCGCCACCGTCGTTCTTGCCCGCACCGTCCAGCATCGCGATCCGGTACTGCGCGGGGTCCTTGCCGACCGCGTGCGCGATCTCGTCGACCATGCTTTCGACCGCCCAGAAGGTCCAGCCCGGTGCGACCGACCGCAACTGGCCCGACGGGGTGGCGTTGTGCGCCATCTCGTTCAGGATGGCGCGGACGTTGTGGTTCGGCACGGTATAGAAGAAGTCCGCGCCGTTGACGGTGAAGGCATCGAGCGGCCCCTTCTTGTCGACCGAGGGCGACAGGAAGTCGGGGATGCCCCAGCGCTTGGTCGGCCAGGCCGAGACCACATCGTGGTTGAGCGCGATCAGCTTGCCGTCGCCGTCGAGCCCCGCCTTCACTTTTTGATAGGTGAGCGGCCGCGAGAAATCCATAGTCATGTCGTTCTCGCGCGAATAGATCACCTTGACCGGCTTGCCGACGGCTTTCGCCGCCTGCACCGCCGGCACCATCATGTCGGCATCGAGCCGCCGCCCGAAGCCGCCGCCCAGCCACATCTGATGCAGCACGACGAATTTGGGATCGACCCCGGCCGCTCCGGCGGCGATCGCGCCGGAGCGCGTCGCGAACTGGTTGCCGGAATAGAGATGCCAGATATCGCCCTTCAGTTCCGCGGTGGCGTTCATCGGCTCCATCGGGCAGTGGATGTTGATGTTGGTGGTGTATTCCGCCTCCATCAGCTTCGCCGCGGTGCCAAAGGCCGCCGCGGTGTCGCCGTCCTTGACAAAGAACTCCCCGGAATCATTCAGCGCCTGCAGCCGCTTGGCTTCGTCAAGCAACGACTGGCTCGACAGTTTCGCGTTGGGTCCGCCGTCATATGCGATTTTCAGCGCATCCGCCGCCTTGCGGGCGTTGGCGTAGGTATTGGCGACCGCCACCACCCAGCCCGTCGTGGTACCGGTCTTGTCGTCGAGCGTGACGGCCTTGATGAAGCCCGGCACTTTCTTCGCCGCGCTGTCGTCGACCGATTTCACCGTGGCGCCGAAGCGCACCGGCGGGGTCACGATCTTGCCGTACACCATGCCCGGCAGCATCACGTCGATGCCGTATTTCGCCGTCCCGTTGGTCTTGGAGGGGATGTCGAGCTGCGGCACCGACACGCCGATCAGGGTGTATTGATCGGCTGTCTTCAGCTCGATCGCCTTGAGTTCGTCCGGCGTGAAGGTTTTTGTCGCCTTGCCGCCCTTGACGATCTCGGCAAACGTCATCGACTTCTTCGACTTCGGATCCGAAATCACGGAATCCCTGACGACCAGTTGACCCGCCGGCACGCCCATCGAGGCGGCGGCGGCTTCGGTCAATGCCATGCGCCCCGCGGCACCGGCGCGGCTCATCGCATCGAAGTTCATCATGGTGCTCCAGCTGCCGCCGGTAATCTGCGCGCCGAGCACAGGGTCGTTGAACTTCGGATCGTTGGAGGCGAGCTGGACCCGCATGTCCTTCCAGCTGGCGCCGAGTTCTTCGCAGATGATCTGCGCCATGGTGGAGGCGATGTGCTGGCCCATGTCGGCCTTGCCGCAGGTGACCGTGACGATCCCGTCGGGTGCGATTCCATACCAGACCGAGGGATCGAAATTGCCAGTCGCGGCGAACGCCTGGTCGGCGCCGAGCATGCCGGGCACGGTGGAGTAGCCGAGCGCGAGGCCGGCAGCAGCAGAGCCGACGAGGAACGAGCGGCGGCTGAGATCGGTGGATTCGATCTGGGGGGTTTTCACGTGCGTGTTCATGTGGGCCTCCGCTCGCTGGCGTTGGATGCCGTGCGCATGTCGGCAGCGGCGCGCATGATCGCCTTCTGGATGCGTGAATAGGTCATGCAGCGGCAGAGATTGCCGTCCATGTGCGCTACCACTTCCTCCTTGGTCGGATTCGAGTTCTTCGCAAGCAGCGAGGCCGCCTGCATGATCTGGCCGGATTGGCAGTACCCGCATTGCGGCACCTGCTCGGCGATCCAGGCCTTCTGCAAGGGATGATCGCCCTTGGCGCTGAGGCCTTCGATGGTGGTGATCTTCTTGCCGGCGACGTCGGAGAGCGCCGTCTGGCAGGAACGCACGGCTTCGCCGTTGACGTGAACCGTGCAGGCGCCGCACAGCCCGGCGCCGCAGCCGAACTTGGTGCCAGTCATTTGCAGTTGTTCGCGGATGGCCCAGAGCAGCGGCGTATCGGGTGCCGCGTCGACGGACATATTATGTCCGTTGATATTCAGATTAGGCATGGTCGCTTCCCCTTCCGGTGCATGATGCCGCTTACGGCGGCAACTCACTTTTGGGTAATGGCTGGCACCCACCGGGTCGATGCCAGCCTTGCCATGCAGAATGATCGCGTTCCTTTTCGGAGGCAACGCCATTTGGGATGGCGCGGAGAGAATAAAATTCCGAAATGCATATTTTGCATTGCGGCAATAACCATCGATGCCCACACCAGCCCTCGGCAGCGCCCATGGCTTGCAAAGTTGGGCAATTCCCCTTCGCCAAGAAATCGCGCTAGAATGATCTTCGGGCTGGCCGGGGAACTCGCAATGCCAAAACTCGATCGGGACGGTGTCAAGATTTACTATGAGGTGCATGGCAGCGGGCCCCTGCTGCTGTTGACCCACGGCTACTCATCGACCTCGGCGATGTGGCAAGGTCAGGTCGCGGCGCTGTCGAAACATCACAAGCTCGTGCTGTGGGACATGCGCGGCCATGGGCTATCAGACTATCCCGACGACCCCGCAAGCTATAGCGAAGCGCTGACGGTGGCCGACATGGCGGCGCTGCTGGATGAAGTCGGCGCGGAAAGCGCCATCGTCGGCGGGCTCTCGCTCGGCGGCTACATGTCGCTCGCCTTCCATCGCACGCATCCGGAGCGCGTGCGCGCGCTGTTGATCATCGACACCGGGCCCGGTTTCAAGAAGGACGACGCCCGCGATGCCTGGAACACGCGCGCGCATGCGACCGCCGACCGTTTTGAGCGCGAGGGGCTTACGGTCTTGCAATCGGCCAGCCGCGAACGCTCCTCGGTCAGCCATCGCGACGCTTCAGGCCTGGCGCGGGCCGCGCGCGGCATGCTGACCCAGCGCGACGCCGCGGTGATGCTGTCGCTGCCCGACATCAAGGTGCCCTCGCTGATCGTGGTCGGCGCCGACGACACGCCGTTTCTTGCAGCTTCCGACTACATGGCGGCGAAAATTCCGGGTGCTGCGAAAGTTGTGATCCCGTCCGCTGGACACGCCGTCAATATCGACCAGCCGCAGGCTTTCGTCGACGCGGTGTTGCCGTTCCTCGCCGGCCTGCCGCGCAACGCCGCGCCCGTAGGGCTGGTCGCGTCATGAGCCGTCTGACCCGCATAGCCTTGCTGCTGACGGCGGCTTCCGTCGCGCAGTCGAGCCTCGCAGTCGCGCAGCAGCCGGCTTTGGGTTCGCGCGCACCCTTCACCGCGACACTGTCGAACAACACGCCGCTGGTATTCGGGATGGATGTGTCAGGCGCCTCGCGCGCGCTGGGCGAGCCGCTGAGCTATCTCAGCGGCCCTCCGGGGGACGAGATCTATCTGGCGATCCGCAACATCGGCGGCAGCGGGTTGTTCAATCATCACGACCGGCTCTATTTGCAATTCCGCAACGGCCGGCTGGTGGCCTGGAAGGGCGATTGGGGCCACAACTGGATGTGGCAATGAGGGGCGGGGCGGCGTTTGTGCGCTGAAAAGGGCACGCCGCATCCCAAGCGAGTGCAATCCTTCGTCGTCATTCCGGGGCGATGCGAAGCATCGAACCCGGAATCTCGAGATTCCGGGTTCGTGCTGGCGCACGCCCCGGAATGACGAATTAAAAAAAATCAGAACCAGCGCTCGCCGACCTGCACGGTGTCGCCGGGGCGCACCGCGGTGCCGAGCGGCACCACGACGCGCGTCGAGCCGGAACTGTCGGTGTGGGTCAGCGTCACCCGGTCGCGCAGCGCGCGCGGCGAGAAGCCGCCCGCGATCGCAACCGCGCTTTCGACACTCATGTTGGGAACGTAAGGGTATTGGCCGGGCGCCTGAACTTCGCCGAGGATGAAGAACGGCCGATACGACTCGATCTCCACCGCCACGGAAGGATCGCGGATGAAGCCGTTGCGCAGTTTCGCGGAGATCTCGGCAGCGAGTCCTGCCGGCGTCCGCCCGCGCGCCGGCACCGCACCGATCAGCGGCAGAGTGATGGAGCCGCCGGCATCGATGGCGTAGGTATTGGTGAGACCTTCCTGGCCGTAGACCACGACGCGCAACTTGTCGCCGGCATCGAGCTTGTAGGAGGCGTCATAGGCGGCCGGCAGCGGCGCGGAAGCATAGGCAGCCATGGGTTGCGCTGCATAAGTGGGTTGAGGCGCGTAAGCACGGCGCGGCGAAGCCGCAAGCGCGTTGCGAAGCGCGCTGATGGCGCCGCCGCCGGAAGAATCGGCAACAGCGGAAGACGAAGGCGCGGTCGCGTAGGGTTGGCCATAGGCCATGTAATCGAGATCGCTTTGCGGCTGCGCCATCGCGACCGGACCGGTCGTGCTCACGCAACCCGACAAAGCGAGCGCGGTCATGGCGACAATAACTGGTAATCGAAACGCGCGCGCGACCCGCACTTTGGCCATCCCTCATAGCGAGACAGCTCAATTCTTGCACCGGTTATGGTTAACAAATCGTTGTTACGCGCGGGCCGCGAGGAGAGAAAAACTCGCCTCTTCTCCCTCGCCCCGCTCTTGCGGGGAGAGGGACTGTCTCAGCGAGCGCGACTCGTTGAGAGTCCCCCTCACCCGCCCGACTTCGCTGCGCTTCGCCGGGCGACCTCTCCCCGCAAGCGGGGCGAGGTAAGAAGAACAGCAATCAGGCGCTGACGGTGGCGCCGATTGGGCACGACACGCCGGTGCCGCCAAGCCCGCAATAGCCGGCCGGATTCTTGGCCAGATATTGCTGATGATAGTCCTCGGCGAAATAAAACTCGCCGGCCGGAGCGATTTCGGTGGTGATGGCGCCGAGCCCCTTCTTGGCCAGCGCCTTCTGATAGGCCGCTTTCGATGCCTCGGCGGCCTGGCGCTGGATCTCATTGAAGGTGTAGATCGCGGAGCGATATTGGGTGCCGACGTCGTTGCCTTGGCGCATGCCCTGGGTCGGGTTGTGGCTTTCCCAGAATGTCTTCAACAGCCGATCGTAGGATAATTTGTCCGCGTCGTACGCCACCAGCACCACCTCGGTATGACCGGTCCGGCCCGAGCAGACCTCCTCGTAAGTAGGGTTTCGGGTATGGCCGCCGGCGTAACCCACGGCGGTGGTGAAGACGCCGTCGCCGAGTTGCCAGAACTTGCGCTCCGCGCCCCAGAAGCATCCGAGCCCGAACACCGCCTGTGCCACGCCTTGCGGAAAAGGTGGCTGGAGCCGACGGCCGTTGACGAAATGGCTGTTGGCGGTGGGGATCGGGTTCGCACGGCCCGGCAGCGCCTCGGCCGCGCTCGGCAATGCGGTGGTCTTGCGCATGAACAGCATGGATTGGTTCCCGGCTGGATATCAGGCGAATGAATGACGACGAAATGTGACTTTAATATAAGTGGCGACGCAGCCCGGGCCAGCCCCGTTATTGTCGGCGATCCGACTCGAAGGCCGCGAGCCGCGATCAGTTCCGTGAATAGCCGATCAGCGGCTTGCGCGGCCGGAACAGCAGCATCAGCAAGATGCCGAGCACCCCCATGACGGCGAAAACCGGCTGGTCCAGGATCACCTTGACGACGCTGTTCCAGAGCCAGGGCGCATGTCCCTCCACCCAGGCGCGGAACGCCTGCTGGCTCGATTGATGAATATCGTTCCAGAATTGGCCGAACCGGGTGAACCGCAGGGTCTGATCGGCGACCCAGCGCGCCCCGTCATAGACCATGAAGATGAATCCGCCGGCCAGCAGCAATAGCCCCACAAGTCGGAAAAAACCGCGGATCATACGTCACCTTCTGTCGTCTGCGCCCCCGACACGCCGTCAGCCATTACCGGGGCAACGGGGGAAATTCAACCTCATCAGCACCTTATCGGCCTTTGCGACGGGCCTCGAAACCCTCCTGCCAGGGCTTAAGGCGTTGACGCTGCAGGACGTCGCCTCTATAAGGGCGCCAATGGCGGCGGGCGCAATCCCGCCGCCGCAGTTCTTTGAGCGGCGCCGTCTTGCAAGCGTATCTGCTGGCAGAGAATGGCATTGTCAGAGACGTCAGTACAACAACATCGCGTCGATTACGCGGCTGGGCGGCCGGTGCGAAGAACCCCGAGCCCATGAGCGATCGATCGCCGCCGAAGGATTTTTTGAAAGATGGCCAACACGACTTCCGCCAAGAAGGCGACCCGCAAGATTGCCCGCCGCACCATCATCAACAAGTCGCGCCGGACCCAGATGCGCGGCGCGGTCCGATCCGTCGAAGAGGCGATCAAGAGCGGCGACCGCGCTGCAGCGCTGAAGGCGATGGCGCGCGCGGAACCGGAACTGATGCAGGCAGCGCAGCGCAATATCATTCACAAGAATAATGCGAGCCGAAAAGTCTCGCGTCTCGCGCATCAGATCGCCAAGCTCGCGAAATGAACTGATCGAAACAGAAATTCGTCAGAAAGCCCGGCGCCGCCGGGCTTTTTCTTTTTGCCGGCAGGTTGCGTCGCCGATTACAGCGTGCGACGTTTTCTCTGGCCAGTATTTTTACGGGCGGTGCAGCGCTGTGCAACAAGCCGGGCTTATGCCTCGCGCGATGGCTGCGACATTATTGACGCGGGCGATTGAATCGCATTCGCCGTTGAGACCAAAACCACGCTGCACGAGCGAATTGAAAACCGCTGTGGGTTACCCTGTTTCAACGCGCAAAAAAAAGTGCGCTTATTTAGTTACTTATCAGCATAGCGCAGACCAGCACTTCGAAAAGTGGGTGCCAACACACGCGATGATTAAGGAAATGTGACTTTATTTTTTTTGTTCGACGAAAATGTCACAGTTGTTCCTCGCATCGAATCTCCAATCAGATTCAAAACGTTGGCGCTGCGGCGATGTGGCATCGCCTGATCTTGCGACGGCAAAGTTGCTGCAGTGGGTGTGCGCATCGAATCATTTCCGTTGCGGGATGCAGGGCTTGCTGTACATCTAAGAGCGTTCGCGGCGCCCACGGCTCTTCAGACCAGCGCGGTTTAAGGAGCGGGGCGGACGTGCAAATCGGCGGCGGTGTGCGCGTTGGCGACGCTTTCCAAGCGATTGTCGGGTACGACCTCATAGCAATATGGGGAATGTGGTTTTGTGTCGAAATTTCTCAAAGGTGGGGCATCGGTGCCTCGCTCGCGTCGAACAAGAGAGATACGCACCGGCCGGCCGACGACGCTACCAGGGAGCGAAACCAGCGGACGGGTTAAGACTGACGGGTGAGTGAGGCGGCGTGGCAACTGAACGATTTTGATGTTCGGGCGCGGTCGGCTGAATATGGAATACACGTGAGATGACAACTTGCCGCGGGTAACGCGGCGAGATGGGGAGGTTGCATGCTTTACGGAATCAGCGCGGTACTCGATCGAGTTTCATTTTCAAATGATGCGGTAGTGGACGTCCTGGACGCCCCCAGCACACGGCCCCCTGCGCGAACTCCGGACAGACCGTCGAGTACGCGCTGACCTCGCGAAAGCTTCTCTTCCAATCGCTGAGCCGACCGACGGCGTTTTCGCCGAACGGCTGGTCTGTGGCTGAAGACGAAGCCTCGGCTTGAGGTCGCGTCGTGGCAGGAAACCTGCACGGCGTTTCGCCAATGCAACCTTACTCCTTCTGAAAAGTTCTCAGGCAATGACAAATATGGAACAGGATCGCTGGTCTCGCGTGAAAGGACGGCTGCGCACAAGCGTAGGGGAAGACGTCTATACCAGCTGGTTTGCGCGCATGGACCTGGAAAGCGTCGAGCAGGAAAGCGTCCGCCTTTCGGTTCCGACGCGCTTTCTCAAGAGCTGGATCCAGGCCCATTATGCCGAGCGCGTTCTGACCTGCTGGCAGGCCGAGATGCCGCAAGTGCACCGGATCGATCTGACCGTGCGCACCGCAATGCGATGCGCGCCGCCGGTCAAGGAGGCGCAAGCCCCGCTCGATGCGCGCCGCGCCGAGCGCGCCGATGGCCGTCCCGTGCCCGAGCTGCGCGCGGTCGCGACCGCGCCGGTGTCGGCGAGCCATGACGCGCTCGGCGGCTCGCCGCTCGATCCGCGCCTGACGTTTGGCAGTTTTGTGATCGGCCGTTCCAACACGCTGGCGCATGCCGCGGCCCGACAGGTAGCGGAAGGACGGCGCGGCGATGCCGTGATGTTCAATCCGCTCTACATCCATGCCGGCGTCGGGCTCGGCAAGACCCATCTGTTGCAGGCGGTGACCTGGGCCGGCAACTCGGGAAGCGAGCGCAAGGTGCTCTACCTCACCGCGGAAAAATTCATGTACGGTTTTGTCGCGGCGCTGAAGACGCAGACCGCGCTCGCCTTCAAGGAAGCGTTGCGCGGCATCGACGTGCTTGTGATCGATGACCTGCAGTTCCTGCAGGGCAAGTCGACCCAGGCCGAGTTCTGCCACACCCTGAACGCGCTGATCGATGCGGGACGGCAGGTGGTGATTGCCGCCGACCGACCGCCCTCGGACCTCGAAAGCCTCGACGACCGCGTACGTTCGCGTCTGGCCGGCGGGCTCGTGGTCGAAATGGGATCGCTCGGCGAGGAATTGCGGCTTGGCATCCTCAAGTCGCGGGTTGCCGCGGCCCGCGCGCATCATGCGAGTTTCGACGTGCCGGAACCGGTGCTGGATTATCTCGCCCGCGCCATCACCCACAACGGCCGGGATCTCGAAGGCGCCATCAACCGCCTGCTGGCGCACTCCAAGCTCAACGCTCAGCCGGTGACCTTGGAAATGGCCGAGCGCGAGGTGCGCGACCTGATCCGGCCGCAGGAACCCAAGCGCATCAAGATCGAGGACATCCAGCGGGTGGTGGCCCGGCAGTATAATGTCAGCCGCTCCGACCTGCTGTCATCGCGCCGAACCGCCAACGTGGTCCGCCCGCGCCAGGTCGCGATGTACCTGGCGAAAACGCTGACGCTCCGGTCGCTGCCGGAAATCGGCCGCCGGTTTGGCGGGCGCGACCACACCACGGTGTTGCATGCGGTTCGCAAGATCGAGGCGCTGGTGGCCAAGGATACCGCGTTGTCGGAAGAGGTCGAATCGCTGAAGCGCCAGCTGCAGGAGTAGCTCCGGCAACCCGGCGATATCAGCCCGAAAACCTGGGGGACGGCGCGCCGTTTCCCTTGCGCTTGCGCTCCATCCGCGCCACCTTGCGGTCCCCCCAAGGGTTTGGTCAAATCCACACCGGATCGGGCTTTTCGGGTTTTAAATGCCGCGGCGCGCCTTTCGGGCCGCCCGGCTTTTCCATCTCCGGGATCAGGCGGGTATTGCTATGAAGGTCACCGTCGAACGCGCGCAACTCCTGAAATCGCTCGGCCATGTGCATCGCGTGGTCGAACGCCGCAACACCATCCCGATCCTCGGCAACGTGCTGGTGCGCGCCGAAGGTTCCCGGCTGTCGCTGAAGGCGACCGACCTCGACCTCGAGGTGACGGAGACGCTGGCCGCGGAAACCGCGACCGGCGGCTCGACCACGGTGCCGGCGCATATGTTCTACGACATCGTGCGCAAATTGCCCGACGGCGCGCAGATCGTGCTGGAGGGCGACGGCGACCGCTCGGTGCTGGCGATCCGCGCCGGGCGCTCGCGCTTCACTCTGCAGACGCTGCCGGAGAACGATTTCCCGGATCTTGCCGCCGGCGACATGACGCATTCCTTCACGCTGGCCGCCTCCGACATGAAGCGGCTGATCGACCGCACCCAATTTGCGATCTCCACTGAAGAGACCCGTTACTATCTCAACGGCATCTATCTGCACACCGCGGGCAGCGCCAAGGCGCCGAGCTTGCGCGCGGTCGCAACCGACGGCCACCGGCTGGCGCAGATTGATCTCGCGCTGCCCAAGGGGGCTGACGGCATGCCCGGCGTCATCGTGCCGCGCAAGACCGTCGGCGAAGTGCAGCGCCTGATCGAGGACAACGAGGCCGAGGTCAAAATCGAACTGTCGCAGGGCAAGATCCGCTTCACCATCGGCGACGTGGTGCTGACCTCGAAACTGATCGACGGCACCTTTCCGGATTACGGCCGCGTCATTCCGCAGAACAACGACAAGGAACTGATCGTCGACAAGAAGGATTTCGAGGCCGCCGTCGACCGCGTCTCGACGATTTCGAGCGAGCGCGGCCGCGCGGTGAAACTCGCTCTGTCCGCGGGCAAGCTGATCCTGTCGGTGACCAACCCGGATTCCGGCAGCGCCACCGAGGAACTCGAAGTCGAATACGCTTCCGACCCGCTCGATATCGGCTTCAACTCGCGCTATTTGCTCGACATCGCCGCCCAGATCGAGGGCGAGGTCGCGATCCTGAAACTCGCCGACCCCGGCTCGCCGACGCTGGTGCAGGACAAGGATTCCAAGGGCGCGCTCTACGTGCTGATGCCGATGCGGGTGTAGGAACCACTAATCGTCATTGCCGGGCTTGACCCGGCAATCCATCAAACCAAAATGAGCTATTGGGTATACATCCTCGCCAGTAAACCCGGTGGAACGCTTTATATCGGCGTTACAAACAATCTGGTGCGACGCATCTACGAGCATCGCGAGGGCTTGGCTGAAAGCTTTACCAAGCGGCATGGAATCAAAACGCTGGTCTATTTCGAAGCGCACGATTCAATCGCCGCAGCGCTTCAACGCGAGAAGAATATCAAGCATTGGTCGCGCGAGTGGAAAAACGATCTGATCGTTGCGGGCAATCCCGGTTGGCGGGACTTGTACGAGGATATTGTCCGCTGACGCGGACGATGGATTGCCGGGTCAAGCCCGGCAATGACAACCGGGTATGACCCCCTCCCGCATCCATCGCCTGACGCTGACGCATTTCCGCAACTATCGCGCGGCCAGCCTTCAGGCGCGCGCCGACATGGTCGTGCTGGTCGGGCCGAACGGCGCCGGCAAGACCAATTGCCTGGAGGCGATCTCGTTTCTCTCGCCGGGACGCGGTCTGCGCCGCGCGACGCTGGAGGATGTCGCCGACAATCAGGGTGACGGTTCCTGGGCGGTGTCGGCCGAAGTCGAAGGCGCGCTGGGGCTCGCCACCCTCGGCACCGGCATCGATGCACCGGGCAGCGAGGGGGCTGCAACCAGCCGCCGCTGCCGGATCGATCGCGAGCCGGTCGCTTCGGCGACCGCCTTCGGCGATCATCTGCGCATGGTGTGGCTGACGCCCGCCATGGACGGGCTGTTCCTGGGCGCGGCCTCGGAGCGGCGGCGGTTCTTCGACCGGCTGGTGCTGGCCATCGACAGCGAGCATTCGAGCCGGGTCTCCGCGCTCGACCGCAGCCTCCGTTCGCGCAACCGGCTCTTGGAGGTGCGCAATTACGACGACCACTGGTGTGATGCGATCGAGCGCGAAACCGCCGAGCTCGCGGTTGCGGTCGCCGCAACAAGGAGCCAGACCGCCACCAGACTGGCGGCGATGCTGCGCGAACGCGGCGACGCCTCAGCCTTTCCCTCGGCCCGCATCATGCTCGACGGCTGGATGGAGAACGCGCTCGTCGCCGAGCCCGCAACTTCGGTCGAAGACCGTTACCGGCGGATCCTGCGCGACAGCCGCGCGCGCGACGCCGCAGCCGGGCGCACGCTCGACGGTCCGCATCTCACCGACCTGCAGGTGATCTACGCGCCGAAGGGCATGGCGTCACGCGAGGCCTCCACCGGCGAGCAGAAGGCGCTTCTGATCGGGCTGGTGCTGGCGCATGCCAATCTTGTCGCCGAGATGACCGGCATCACGCCGCTACTCTTGCTCGACGAAGTCGTGGCGCATCTCGACCCCGACCGGCGCCGTGCATTGTTCGATGAGCTGGCGAAACTCGGCGCCCAGGTCTGGATGACCGGCGCCGATCCCGCCGCCTTCACCGAGATCGGTACATCGGGCGAGATTTTCGACGTCGATTCCGGCCGCATCGTCAGCCGCTCGTGAAGCGCGGGGTCAGCCCTTTTCGGCTGGCCCCGCACCTCGTCCGGCCAGCCCCGAAAGCCGGATTACGGGAATCGAAAAAGCTTGCCGAATCGTGCTTTTGCCGGGCCTTGGAATCGGCTTGCCGCCGCCTTGAAAAACACGAGAAAATCCCCATTTATTCAACAGCTTGCCGATGGAGACTTTGCGCTAGGCGGAGTCCCTCTTTCATGGCACAAATAGATGGTTCAGCGCCCTTTTGCGCCGCTGATTCGACGACGTTCTCGAAGGCCACACATGACAGAACCCGCGCGGCAAACGATTGCCGACACCGAGCATTCCATTCCTATCGAATACGGCGCTGAATCGATCCGGGTCTTGAAGGGCCTCGATGCGGTGCGCAAGCGGCCGGGCATGTATATCGGCGACACCGATGACGGAAGTGGCCTGCACCACATGGTCTACGAGGTCGTCGACAACGCCATCGACGAGGCGCTGGCTGGCCATGCCACCGCGGTCGAGGTCGTGCTGAACGCCGACGGCTCGGTAACCGTGCGCGATGACGGCCGCGGCATTCCGGTCGACATCCACAAGGGCGAGGGCATTTCCGCGGCCGAAGTGATCATGACCCAGCTGCATGCCGGCGGAAAATTCGACCAGAATTCCTACAAGGTATCGGGCGGCCTGCATGGCGTCGGCGTCTCCGTCGTCAACGCGCTGTCGGAGAAGCTCAAGCTGCGGGTCTGGCGCGACGGCAAGGAGCACTACATCGAATTCGCCCATGGCGATGCGGTGGCGCCGCTCAACGAGGTTGGCCCTGCCAATGGCAAGCGCGGCACCGAGGTGACGTTCCTGGCCTCGAAGGGGACCTTCACCAATGTCGAATATGATTTCGCCACGCTGGAACATCGCCTGCGCGAACTGGCGTTCCTGAATTCGGGCGTCAACATCGTGCTCTCCGACATGCGCCACGCGGTCGAGAAGCGCGAGGAAATGCATTACGAGGGCGGCGTCGAGGAATTCGTCAAATATCTCGACCGCAACAAGAAGCCGATGGTGCCCTCCCCGATCATGATCAATACCGAGATGAACGGCATCGGGGTCGAGGCGGCGCTGTGGTGGAACGACAGCTACCATGAAAACGTGCTGTGCTTCACCAACAACATCCCGCAGCGCGACGGCGGCACTCACTTAGCGGGTTTTCGCGGCGCGCTGACGCGCCAGGTCAACGGCTATGCCGACGCCATCGCCAAGCGCGAAAAGATCGCGCTGACCGGCGACGACTGCCGCGAGGGCCTGACCGCGGTATTGTCGGTGAAGGTGCCCGATCCGAAATTCTCATCGCAGACCAAGGACAAGCTGGTGTCCTCGGAAGTCCGCCCCGTGGTCGAGAACGTCATCAACGAGGCCCTGGCGGCGTGGTTCGAGGAACACCCGTCCGAGGCCAAGATCATCGTCGGCAAGGTGGTGGAAGCAGCAGCCGCCCGCGAAGCCGCGCGAAAGGCGCGCGAACTGACGCGGCGCAAGGGCGCGCTCGATATTGCATCGCTGCCCGGCAAGCTCGCCGACTGCCAGGAGAAGGACCCCGCCAAATCCGAACTGTTCATCGTCGAGGGCGACTCCGCCGGCGGCAGCGCCAAGATGGGCCGCAACCGTGAATTCCAGGCCGTGCTGCCGCTGCGCGGCAAGATCCTCAATGTCGAGCGCGCCCGCTTCGACAAGATGCTGGGCTCCGAGCAGATCGGCACGCTGATCACCGCGCTCGGCACCGGCATCGGCCGCGACGATTTCGACCTCTCGAAGCTGCGCTACCACAAGATCATCCTGATGACCGACGCCGACGTTGACGGCGCGCATATTCGCACGCTGTTATTGACGTTCTTCTTCCGCCAGATGCCGGCGCTGATCGAGGGCGGCTTTCTCTATATCGCGCAGCCGCCGCTCTACAAGGTGAACCGCGGAAAATCCGAGCAATACCTGAAGGACGAGCGCGCGCTGGAGGATTACCTGATCGGGACCGGGCTCGACGACTGCGTGTTCAAGCTGGCGTCGGGCGAGGATCGCAAGGGCCGCGACCTGCAGGCGCTGGTCGAGGATGCGAGGGTTATCCGCGGCACACTGCACAATCTGCACAGCCGCTATAACCGCAAGGTGATCGAGCAGGCCGCGATCGCCGGCGTGCTCAACCCGAAAATCACCGGCGATGTCGCCACCGCCAACGCCGCCGCGAGCTATATCGCACGCAGGCTCGATGCGCTGGCCGACGAAGTCGAGCGCGGCTGGACCGGGCGCTTCACCGAAGGCCAGGGTTTTGTCTTTGAGCGCACCGTGCGCGGCGTCAAGGATGTCGCCATTATCGACGACGCGCTGCTCGGCTCGGCCGACGCACGCAAGCTCGACGATTATGCCGCCCAGCTGCAGGAAGCCTATCCGAAGCCGGGCCTGCTGCGCCGCAAGGATACCGAGACCGTCATTCATGGCCCCGTCGGCCTGTTCGAGGCGGTGACCGACGCCGGCCGCGAGGGCGTCAAGCTGCAGCGTTACAAAGGCCTCGGCGAAATGAATCCAAGCCAGCTCTGGGAAACCACGCTCGACACCAACGAGCGCTCGCTGTTGCAGGTCAAGGTCAAGGAAGTCGACGAGGCCGACGACATCTTCACCAAGCTGATGGGCGACGTGGTCGAGCCGCGCCGCGAATTCATCCAGGACAATTCGCTCAGCGCCAACGTCGACGTGTGATGTCGCCGCGCTCTTGGCGCGGCGGGTGAAGCAGGACTCGGCGAGCTACGCTTGTTCCGCTGACAGCGAGTTTGCCGGCGTAACTGCCGGAGAGTCCGCAGCAAGCCAAGCGATCTGACACAGTCAGTCCCCGACTCTAAACTCCAAACCCGAACAGCTTTGCCGGGTTGCTCACCAGAATCTTCTGCAGCTCCGCCTCATCCGCCACATAGCGATACAACAGCTCCAGCAGGTCGGCATCGTTGGGCGGCTGCACCACGGAGACCGGATGCGGCCAGTCGCTGGCCCACACGCAACGGTCGGGGGCGGCTTCGATATACGCGCGCCCGATCGGGATGACGTCGTCCCAGGGCGGGCCGGCCTTCGAAGTCTTCTCGCCGAGCGATAGCATGACCCAGAAATTGCCCCTGGAGAGCAGCCCCAGCATCTTGCGCAAATTCGGATCCTGCTGGCCGCGCGCGGGCTCGGGCCGCGCCATGTGATCGATCAGGACGGGGACGTCGAGCTTTTCATATTTGGCGGCGCTGCTGACGATGCCGTCCTTCTCCGGCTGGATTTTGGCGTACCAGCCGAGCTCTCGGATTTGGGCGATGGCGCGGGCGAATTCCGCATCCGACAGCACGGCGCCCAACTCCTGGCGGAAACTGAAGCGCGCGCCGCGCACGCCGGCGTCGTGCAGTTTGGCGAGATAGCCGTCCTTGGCTTCGGCAAACACCAGCGCGTTGGCGCAGCCGCGGTAGTTCGGGCCCATGGCCGCCAGCGCATCGAGCACGACCGCATGGTCGGCGCCGTAGGTTGTGGTCTGCACGATGATGCCGCGCTCGATGCCGAGCGCCTTGTGGACGCGCAGCGCCGCTTCCCAGGTCGCCGTCGGCATCTGGTAGGCAGCGCCAGGGCGGATCGGATATTTTTCCAGCGGCCCCAGCACATGAAACTGGCTGTCGCAACTCTTCGCCGGCGGCAATTTTGTTGGACGGCGGGGATTTGAGTCGAACGGAAGATAGGTCGGCATGCCCGCGGTTCCTGTCAATTATCCCTGGGTCAATCGATCACGGCGGTGAAGTCGCATTGCACGAGCGCACCGCCATCCATGTCCATCTGCAGCGTGTGGCGAGCCGGACGCGAATCTTCGTCGGGAAACATCTTCAGCCACTCGGCGTTGACCGGGCCACGTTGCGTTTTATCCTGCAACCAGACCGTCATCTTGAGGATGTCGGCGGTGGTGCCGCCGCCGGCTTCCACGATGGCCTTCATATGACCGAACATGTTCGCGCATTGGTCCTCCAACAGCTGCGGCATGGCGCCATTGGTGTCGCGGCCCAGAATGACGCCGGATATCAGGAGATTGCCGATGCGGCTGGCGTTGGGAATCGGATTGACGTGCTTGAATTCGCCGATGTGAATGCTCTTGCGTCGTGCCATCTGACTTTCCTCTCGCCTCATTCCGCCTTGATGTTGGCGTTGCGGACCACCGGGATCCATTTGCTGTCCTCGGCTTCGAGGTAGCTCCTGAATTCGGCCGGGGTCATCGCCACCGCGACCGCGCCCAGCACGTTGAATTTCGCGACGATGTCGGGATCCTTCAGGATCGTCGCCATAGTATCGTGGATCTTGGCCACGATTTCGGCCGGCGTGGTCGCGGGCGCGAACAAACCTGTAAAAGTCTCGCCGTCGAACTCCTTGTATCCGAGTTCGGTAAAGGTCGGCACGTCGGGAATCCAGGGCGCGCGATGGGTGCCGGTGACCGCCAGCGCGCGGACCATGCCGTTCTTGATGAAGGGCAGCCCGACCGAAATTTGATCGAACGCGAACTGCACCTGGCCGCCGATCAGGTCGTTGGCGGCGGGCGCATTGCCGCGGTAGTGCACGGTGAGCCACTTGAGGCCGAGCGTCGACTGCACCAGTTCGCTCAGCAGGTGATTGGTGGTGCCGGCGCCTGGCGAGGCCATCGTCAGCTTGCCGGGTTCGCTGCGGACGAGGTCGAAAAACTCCTCTAGCGTTTTCGCCGGCACCGAAGGATGCACTTCCAGCACCAGCGGCGTCATCGAGATCGAGGTGATGGGCAGGAAATCGCGCTTCCAGCTATAGGCGTCGCGCTTGGCGATCTCGGGCGCGAACAGCACCGGCCCGTTGGCGCCGACAAACAGCGTGTATCCATCGGGTGCGGATTTGGCGAAAGCTTCGCCCGCGATCAGGCCGCCGGCGCCGGCCTTGTTTTCCACGACGAAGGATTGGCCGAGAACTTGCTGCAGCTTGATCGCGATGATCCGCGCCGCGCCGTCCACATTGCCACCGGCCGGATAGGGCACGACGAGGCGAACCGCGCGCGAGGGCCATTGCTCGGCCGCGACCGGGCCGATCGTCGCCGTCGTCAATAACGCCGCGACCGCAACCCGCAGGATCGCTGGAAACCTCATATGACCCTCCCAAAAGTCGCGCTTCATGAATGGCTATCGTCCGCAGCCTCCCGATGAGGACCAGGTGCGGCTTCCGGCGTCGATGTTGTCCCGTCCTCTTCCGGTGTCGATGGAATTGTGCTGTTTTTGTCCACGATGTGGACAAAGGCGACCTTCAGGGCCGCATCCGGGGCAAGAGGATTGGCAGGAATGAGCGCCGACAGATCACCGCGACCGGACAACCGGCGAGCGCCACGGCAAGGCGCCCAGGCGATCCGCCGGGCCCTGTCGGTGTTGCGTATTCTCGCAGCGGGCCGCGAAGAAGGCGTGCACCTGGCGGAAGTGGTGCGGGCCACCGCCCTCACCCGACCGACCGTGCATCGCATCCTGTCTGCGCTGATCGAGGAAAGCATCGTCGAGCGCCGCGACAGAAGCAGGCGCTACGCCATCGGCCGGCAGGTCCCCGAACTGGCACTGGCGCGGCAATCGCGCTCGCCGCTGTTGATCGCCGCCGAGCCGTCGCTCGCGAAAGTGTCGGCCGAGCTCGGCGACACGCTGTTCCTGACGGTTCGCACCGGCTTCGACACGTTGTGCGTCGCGCGCCGGATCGGTCCCTATCCGATCCAGGTGCTGTCGATCGACGTCGGCGCGCGCCGTCCGCTCGGCGTCAGCAGCGCCGGCATTGCCATGCTGGCATCGATGCCGGCGCAGGAGGCGCGCCGGATCGTCACCGCGAACGAGGTGAGGTTTGAAAGCTATCGCATCGATGTGCCGGCCGTGCTCGCGCAGATTCGGGCGGCGCGGGCCCGTGGCTACAATTTGCGCGACGTCGGACTTGTTCCCGGAACGAAGTCGCTGTCGGCTTCGATCAAGAGCCCGGATGGGCAGTCGATCGCAGCGTTGACCCTGTCGGCCGTACGACGCCGCCTCAACCCGCGCCGCGAGGCGGGGGTTGCCGAAGTTCTGCTGGCCGCGGTCCGCGAGGTCGAGGCGGCGATCTCGGCAGACCGACAGCGCGAACAATCGGTATGAAGGAGACTGCCGCATGTGATACGCTGCCTTGATAATCCTCCGTTTCCCAGGGACTTCACGTGAGCGCTGAGCAAAGTCGTGCGTCATCCGGTAACCAGGCCGTGCCACCTATCCAATATATGGTCGAAGGGGGACGCAAGCTTTCGGGCACCATCGAGCCTGCCGGCAACAAGAACGCCGCGCTGCCGATCATCGCCGCCGCGCTGTTGACCGAGCATCCGGTGACGCTCGAAAACGTCCCGCGCATCCGCGACACCGAAACCCTGGTGGAACTGGTCCGCTCGGTCGGCGCCTCCGCCGAGTGGCGGGGCCGCAACACGCTCGATATCCACGCCAAGACCATCCGCGCCGCCGATCTCGATCCCGCGCTGTGCGCGCGGATTCGCGCCTCGATCCTCTTGGCCGGGCCGCTGCTGGCCCGCTGCGGCGAGGTGATGCTGCCGCCGCCGGGCGGCGACGTGATCGGAAGGCGGCGTCTCGACACCCATCTTCTGGCCTTCGAGCAGCTCGGCGCCACCGTCACCGCCTCCGACCGGCTGGAATTCCGCAGCACCCGCCTCAAGGGCGCCGATGTTTTCCTCGACGAGCCGAGCGTCACGGCGACCGAGAATGCGCTGATGGCGGCGGTGGCGGCGCACGGCACGACGCATCTGCGCAACGCCGCCTCCGAGCCGCATGTGCAGGATCTCGCGCATTTCCTGACTGCGCTGGGGGCCCGCATCGAGGGCATCGGCACCAACACCATGGTGGTGCATGGACCCGCCACGCTCGGCGCCGTGACCTATTCGATCCAGCCGGACCATATCGAGGTCGGCTCGCTGATCGGGCTTGCCGCGGTGACGCGCTCGCCGCTGCGCATCGCGCGCGCCGGCCTCACACATTTGCGCTCGATCCGGATGGGATTCGAGCGGCTCGGCATTGTCTGCGAAGTCGAGGGCGACGATCTCGTCGTGCCGTCAGGCCAGACGTTGAAGATCCAGGACGATTTCGGCGGCCATGTGCCGAAACTCGAAGACCAGCCGTGGCCGGCCTTTCCCGCCGACCTGATGTCGATCGCGATCGTCACCGCGACCCAATGCGACGGTGTCATCCTGATGTTCGAAAAGATGTTCGAGTCGCGGATGTTCTTCGTCGACAAGCTGATCGCGATGGGCGGGCGCATCGTGCTGTGCGACCCGCACCGCGCCATCGTCGCCGGGCCGAGCCGGCTGCGCGGCGCGCTGATGACATCCCCCGACATCCGCGCCGGCATGGCGATGCTGCTGGCCGCGGTCTGCGCCGAGGGCACCTCCACCATCAACAATGCCGACCAGATCGAACGCGGCTATGAACGCATCGACGAGCGCCTCAACGCGCTCGGCGCGAAGATCACCCGCGTCCCGGCGCGAGTGCGCGGGGCGTGATCTCCCTCGCCTGCCCCTCGAAGACCGTCACCCTATTTGACGCAGCGCCCGGTATCGCCCGAGGATGCCGGGCTTTCGAAATTGCCGGGATTGACCGGCTGGCCGTCGAAGAAGATCGAGAGCTGGTTGGGGATGCCGAACGCTTCCACCCCGCGGCGGCGCTCGTTCAACAGTCGCGCGATGTTCCATTCGTCGTGCGAACCGAGGCTGAAGGCGACGGAGGCGCGCAGCCCGTAATAGATGCGAAAGCCCGGCTTCGTGATCTGCTTGGCTTCGACGGCCTTGCGGAAGGCGTCGTCGCTCGCCACCCGCTTGTCGAAGAAGTCGTCGAGCTTGCCGAAATAATCGTCGACCTGGTTGCGATCCTTTGACTTCAGAAAATACCGAGAGAAATCCGTCGGCCCGGCGAAATAGAAGAAATCGAAATCCTCGCCGTTGCCGCCTCCTTCGAGAATCTGGGTCCACATGTACATGAAATCGGCGCCGCTGCCGCCGTTCATGCCATCGCCCGCCTCGGCGCCCGGATTGAGGAGGTAGACCGACAGGCCGAACCGCTTCATCACATCGCCCGCGATCTGTGCGGCGGCTTCCGAATTGATCTCAAACGAGCCGCCGCCGGCGGGCGAGAGCGGAACGCTGAGATAGCCGACGGCCTTGCCCGCGGCCTTGTTGTCCCGGATGATCTTGCGCACCCGCGTGACGTTGGCGTCGATCGCGGCGAGATATTTGGTGTTGACGCAGTAGCAGATGTCGAGCGCGGTGCACTTCGTCACCGGCGCATCGTCCGCGCGCGCCGATGCGGCCATCGCCAGACCAGCCGCGACCGCAGCGACCGCTCCAAGTTTCCACCTCGACCTGCCCATGTTCGCCTCCCGCGTCCGGTCCGCTTTAAGTCTATAGTTGTATCCTGAAAAAGCGACAACTTTTGTGACGTTCGCCGGACCGGCCGCCGCAGCCGAGGCATCGGCCGCGCATGGACGCATCGGCCCGCGCGTGCTTTGGTCGGCCCAGTCAACATGCCGGGGTTCGCATGACCTTGTCCGTCGATCTCTTCTTTTCGTTCCGCAGTCCCTACAGCTATCTGGCGTTGCCGAAGACGCTGAAACTCGTCGCCGATTACGAGGTGACCGTGAACCTGCGCCCGGTCTATCCGATCGCGGTGCGCATCCCCGGCTTCTTCAAGCGCGCCGATCCGCGTTTTGCGCGCTACATCGTGCTCGATGCCAGCCGCGTCGCCAAACACGACAACATCCCGTTCCGCTTTCCCCGGCCCGATCCGATTCTGCAGGACATGGCGACGCTCGACGTCGCCGAGCAGCAGCCCCACATTCACCGCCTGACGCGATTGGGGGCCGCAGCCCAACTCGAGGGCCGCGCGCTCGGCTTTGCCGACGCGATCTGCCGGGTGATGTGGAACGGCACGGTCAAGGGGTGGAACGAGGGCGATCATCTGGCGCGCGCCGCCGATGCCGCCGGCTTCGACCTGCCCGCGATGGATGCCGCCATCACCGCCGATCCCGATCGCTTCGAGGCCGTCATCGTCGAGAACGAAAAGGCCCACGCCGCATCGGGCCATTGGGGCGTGCCGACCTTCGTGTTCGAGAACGAGCCGTTCTTCGGCCAGGATCGGATCGATCTCCTGATCTGGCGCATGCAGAGCAAGGGACTGGCCCGCCGCAGCTAGGGCGGCACGTCAGACCACTCCGTGACGGTGCGCTCCAGATCCCTGAGGTTCTGCCGCATCTGCTCCAGCACAAATCCCAGCGCGAAGAAGTGCTCGATGACGTCGCCGGGCAGGCCGCGCGTCAGTCCTTCGCTGCGCATCGCCGCGACCTCAGTGGCATAGCGATATAACGCGGCGTCGACCGGTGCGGCCACCGGCGCCGTGGCACGGGTTCGCAATGCGGCGGCGCTGGAACGGAGATAGGCAACGAAGGTATCGCTGACGTCGGCCAGCGGCCTTGCGAGCCGGGTTTGCAGATCGGCCGGCAGCGGCGCGGTGCATCCGCGACCGATCATCACGACGTCGTGGCGTAGCCGCAACGTGGTCCGCAGCAGCGGGCCGGTGTCCGGCCCTCTCGACAAGCGCGCCGCGCGCTCGCGTTCCGCTTCGGCACCCAGCGCATTCAATTCGACCAGCGCCTTGCCGATGCCATCCTGGATCTGATGCAGCGCGTCGTTGTCGAGCCCACGCGTCAGGCCGGCCAGCAACTCCCTGAACGCGGCGGCGATCAGTTCCAGCGTCCGCGCTGCGCTGATGCGGATCTGGTTGTGCGCTCGTGACGGCAGCACGAAGAACGACACCAGCAGTCCGGTGAATGCCCCGACCGCCACCTCCATGACGCGATCGACCGCGGAAGCGAACGGATCGACATGGCTCAAGGTCGGAACCAGCAGCACGATCACGGCGGTAACGGTGGCGGCGTTCCGGCTGGGATTGATGGCGGCGATGAATGCCAGCGGCGCGACCGCCAGGACCAGCAAGCCGAGCAGCTCGAGTTCGCCGGAATACGGAATCAGGACTGCAATCGCGCCGCCATAGATCGCGCCGCCCACCGTGCTGAACATGTAGTCCCGGGTCGCCTTCAGCGATCGGCCGACGCTCATCTGGGTCACGATCAGCGAGGTCAGCACCGCCCACAGCGGCAGCCTCAGATGCAGCGCAGCGGCGATCGCGTAGGCACCCGCGGCGCCCACGGTGACCCGGAATGCCAGGGCGAGCTGCGCCTTCCGGGTCTGGATCAGGGTGGTGAGAAGATTCAGCAATGCGGTCATTCGCTCGATTTCGGCATCCGGCAGACAAAACTCTTATAAACGACATTGGGCATGGCTGCTGCCCATCTCGTGGCGGGTGCTTGAAACGCGAAATCAGCCCGCTTACCCTCTGCGACAACAGCGAGGAAACACCATGGCCAACGAGACCGCAACGCTCGCCGCCTATGTCGCGGATTTGAAATTCGAGGATATCCCGCACCAAGTCAAAGAACGCGCCAAGGCGCTGACGCTGGATTTTCTCGGCAGCGCCATCCGCGCGCGGCGCGACGCGGAATCCACGCCCTCGCTGCTGAAAATGCTGGAGGCGCTCGCGCTCGACGGCAAGGGCGAGTCCACCGTGTTCGGCGATGCCAGGACCTGGACGCCGGCGGTTGCAGCCCTGCTCAACGGCGCGCTCGGCCATTCCCTTGATTTCGACGACACCCACGCGGATTCCTCGCTGCATGCGAGCGCGCCGGTGGTGCCGGCCGCGTTTGCGGTCGGCGAACTGGTGGGCGCCTCGGGCCGCGACGTGCTGACCGCGATCGTCGCGGGCTATGAAGTATGCTGCCGGCTCGGCAACGCGCTCGACCCCACCTCGCATTATGCGCGCGGCTTTCATCCGACTGCTACCGCCGGCACCTATGGCGCGGCGGCCGCGGCATCGAAACTGTTCGGACTTTCCAAGGGGCAAATCATCGCCGCCTTCGGCGTCTCCGGCAGCCAGGCCGCAGGCTCGCTTCAGTTTTTGGTCAACGGCGCCTGGAACAAGCGTTATCAGGTGGGCGCCGCGGCGATGAACGGCGTGATCGCGGCGACCCTGGCGCGCAACGACTTCGTCGGCGCTACCGAATCGATCGAGGGCAAGCATGGGCTTCTGGTCGGCTACAGCGACAACGCCCATCCCGACAAGGCGACAGCCGGCCTCGGCCAGATCTACGAGACCATGAAAATCGGCGTGAAGCCTTATCCGAGCTGCCGCTACACCCATGCGGCACTCGACGCGCTGATCGCGATGCGGCGGGAGCACAATCTGACGCCGGACCAGATCAGGCGCGTCGAGATCGGGCTGCATCGTAACGGCATCACGCTGACGGGCGACGCCGCCACCAAGCGGCATCCGACCTCGATCGTCGGCGGCCAGTTCTCGATGTTCTTCACCGGCGCCGTGGCGCTCGACCAGGGCCGTTTCGGCTGGGACGATTACGACCGGCTCGGCGATGCCGCGGTCGATGCGCTCGCCGACAAGTTCGATGTGGTGCAGGACGACCGCCTCGAGATCGGCCGGACCCATCCCTTCGGCGCGCGCGTCAGCATCACCACCGACGACGGCATCCATGAGCGGCTCTATCCCGATCCCTCCGGCGAACCCAACTCGTTTCCCGACGCGCAGGCCATGGCGCAGAAATTCCTGACGCTGGCCCGGCCCGTGCTGAACGGCCGCGCCGATCAGCTGGCCGACGCGATCCTGTCGCTGGAGCGCTTCGATCGCGTCGCGCAAGCGACGCAGTTGGGACGACAGTAAGTAGAATCGGGACAAGGTCCATTCACCTCGCCCCGCTTGCGGGGAGAGGTCGGAATTCGCGTAGCGAATTTCGGGTGAGGGGGACTCTCAACGAGTCGCGCTCGTTGAGAAAGCCCCTCACCCCGACCCTCTCCCCGCGAAGGAGCGGGGAGAGGGAGCGCACTGCCCTCGCCGAAACACCGAACCCGGTCAATTCTGATTCCCGGCGGCAACGCGTCCATTGCGCGTCGCGGCAACCACGTCGCTGACAAGCGCAAACGCGCCGTCGGCTTCCGGCGGCCAGTTGGGCGAGGTGCCCATCCGCACGATCACGAGATGCCCGGACGGAATCACGATGACGTATTTGCCGATCGTTCCCTTGGCCATGAACGCATCGCGCGGCCAGCCGTGCTCGATCCGGTAGCTGGCGCCAAAGCTGTCGCCGAGATTGGTCCAGAATCCCGCGCCATAGCCGACCCAGCCGTTCGGCGTCGGCGCCGCCGAATAGTCGACCCAGCCCTCGGGCAGGATTCGTTTTCCGCCGGCGACACCGTCGTCGAGATAGAGCTGGCCGAACCGCGCCCAGTCGCGTGCGGAGGCCAGCATCTGGCCCGACCCCTCCGGCGTCCCGGTCGCATCGAACTCCAGCGTGACGCCGTGCATGCCCAGGGGATCGAACAATTCGCGCCGCGCGAAGCGCAGCACGTCGGCGGCATGACCCCCGACCGCGTCGCGGATCAGGCGTGACAGGATGAGGTAATTGCCGTCGTGGTAATTCCAGGCGCTGCCCGGCGGCGTCTCGAGCGTGGAACGTTCGGCAAAGGCGGCCATGTCGCGTTCGACATATTTCATCCGGTTGACCGGTTCGAGTACGCTGCCGAGCGAGGCCTGCAGCGAACTGCCCATCGCCAGTCCGGCGGTGTGACGCAGCAATTGGTCGACGGTGATCGCATGCCGCGGATCGTCCGCTCTCTGCCACGCCGCGACCGGGGCCGGCGCATCGAGGCTGAGCTTGCCCTGGCGAACCAGGATTCCGACCAGCGCCGAGATCACCGATTTGGTGGCGGAGTAGCCGAGGATCGGCGTGTCGATGCCATATCCCGGCGCATAGCGCTCGGCGACGACGTGGCCGTCCTTGAGCACGACAATCGCCTTGGTGTGGCGGAACGGCGGGCTGTCGGGCTCCGCGAAGGCGCGATCCAGCGCCGCGCCGAGCTGCGGCGTGGCCGGCGTCACAACCGATGGCCCCGCGATTTCCGGCAGCGACGCCCGCGCCACCTCGGCTGTCTCTGCCGGCAGCGAGGCCTCGTCGACCTCATCGCCGCCATGCGAGAGATAGCACCCAAAACCCTGCCTGTAGACCGCGCGGCTTTGGCCGCCGCCAAGCAAGGTCGTCGTGACCTGCCTGCGATCGCGATCGATGCGGTAGGCGAACGCCCAGGAAATCAGCCCGACGCCGGGCATCGCCTCCAGGGTCTCCGTATAGACCTGATCCGGATCGAGGCCGGACACGAAGGCAGCCGAACACAGGGTGTGCGCGACGAATCCGGTCGCGATGCGCGGCGCGTCGTGGGCGCGCACCGCCGTCAGCGCCAGCGCGCCGCCCAATACGGTCGTCACAAGCAGGATGATTTTGTTTCTTCGGGTCACGGCGTTCTCCGGTAGTCTCGTGCCATCATGGCGTGCCGGACATCACCTCAACGGCGCCGCAAGCGCTCGCCGGATTTGCAAATCGCGCTGGTGGAAAACTCAGCCCACCTCGCCGATTTTGAAATAATCTTGTTTTTCCAGCAGGTTATCGATCAGGCGCGGGCTTCGTTGAGACGGCGATATTCGCTCGGCGTCACGCCGGTGGTCGCCTTGAAGGCGCGATTGAAGGGCCCGAGCGACTGAAAACCTGCGTCCATGGCAATGGTGATCACGGGCACTTCGGCTTGCGACGGATCGGCGAGCGCGGCCTTGACCTCCTCGATCCGGTGATCGTTGAGGAAGACATTGAAATTACGGTAGCCGAGCTGCTGGTTGATCAGCCGGCGCAATCGGTATTCGGGCACGGCGAGTTTGGTGGCCAGCGTGCCGATAGTGATGCCCTCGTGGCGATAGATCCGCTCGTACGACATCAACCGTATCAGGGCATCGACCAGCTTCCGATCCGCGACGCTCGATTCACCAACAGCGACCGCCTGGGCGACCGGCCTCTCGCCAATCGCGAAGATCGTCTCCCCCCTGACGTACGTCAGTGAAAAAACGATGGCGGCCACGACGATGGCGAGAATCGCGACATTCAAAATGCCTGCAACGCTGTGCGGGCCAGGGTCGGGCAGGAATATCTGCGCAACCGCATTAAACCCGGCATAGACCGCGGTCGCAGCCACCACGAACACGCGCAGCCGCCGGCGTTCCTCGATGAGATCGGCGGACCACGACGAAACGGTCTGGCCGACCGTGAGCACCACGAAGCCCAGCGAAATCACGTTGAGGACGATCGGAAAAATGCGCGGGTCCCACGGCCGTGCGGGCGCCACCACCAGGCAATTGAGCAGACTCAGCGCCACCATCGCGGCCCAAGGCAGCGCATGCCAGCGCCGTACCGTGAATTCATCGTCGAACAGCGACCGCGCGAAAAGCCAGAACACCACGATATCGCCGCTGGAAAGCGCGATCAGGGCCGCGTGCCACAGCGCCACCGGCGGCGCAAAGCCGAGACCGAGTGTCAGCGCGTGGGCCACCGAGCCCAGCGCAAAGGCGATCGCCAGCCGGCCCGCGGCGACGCCCCTGAAATCACGAAACAACAGCGCCGCGAGCAAGAGCAACAGCGTTGCCGTGCCGGTGCAAAGCGCAAGATCGATCTGCGGCATCATCGGATCATAATTCTTCGGCTGACCATGCTGTTGTCGAATCTAATGCAATCAATCGACCGTTTCAATTTGCCGGCCGCGCCTGCCATTTGTCACGCCGCGTCACCCAGATATCCGCGACGTGGCCGAACAGATCGTGTTCGCGCCCCTTTTCCGCGCCAAGCCGCCGCGCCACGGCCTGCGACGCCGTGTTTTCGCGGTCGATGGTGTGGATGATTTCATCGAGATCGAAGGTCGCAAACGACCAGTTGAGCGCCGCCCGCGCCGCCTCCAGCGCATAGCCCTTGCCGCGAAACTCGCTGGCAATGCCCCAGCCGACTTCAAAAGCCGGCCAACCCGGCGGGAACCATGGTCCGACCCGGCCGACGAATGTGCCGGTTGATTTTTCCTCAACCACGAACATGCCGACGCCATGCAGCACCCAATGCCCGGACATGATCGCCGCATTGCGCCAGCCGACGAAGGCATCGGCAATGGGCTTGCCGTCGGCGGTGATGAAACGCCCGGAGAGCGGATCGGCCAGCATCGCCGTGTTCGGCTCGATGTCGGTGCCGCGCCAGGGCCGCAAGATCAAACGCTCCGTCTCGATGACCGGGCCTTCAGGTCGGGGAAGTGTCACGCCGGGCTTGAGCGGGGGAATCATGCGAACGTTATCCAAGGTACGAGCGACCGAGCCTCGAAGGATGACAGAACACGGCGTCCGTTGCCATGCTCCAGGACGCGCAAGAGGGGCTTCGGCCGCCCGGCGATGACAAGGTGAGTTAGGCCTCGCTGGCTTGTCCCGGACGAACTCCCGCCAATATGCTAATCATCACCTGCAAAAACCCATGGAGCCCCCCATGAGCTGGCTTCCCTCCAATGATCCCGTGCTCGGCGATCCCAAATCCTGCGACGCGCTGGAACTCGTCATCGTGCCGCGCACCCGCGATCTCGGCGATGGATTCGAGGTGCGCCGGGCGCTGCCGCACGGCAAGCGGCAGATGGTCGGCCCTTTCATCTTTTTCGATCATTTCGGGCCGGTGCAGTTCATGTCCGGCAAGGGCATGGACGTGCGCCCGCATCCGCATATCGGGCTTGCCACCGTCACCTATCTGTTCGACGGCTCGATCATGCACCGTGACAGCGAGGGCAATATCCAGGAGATCCAGCCGGGCGCGATGAACCTGATGACCGCGGGCCGCGGCATCGCCCATTCCGAGCGCACGCCGGACCTGCAGCGCCGGGAGGGCCAGAATATGCTGGGCCTGCAGAGCTGGATCGCGTTGCCGAAGGCTTCGGAGGAAATCGCGCCGTCGTTCCAGCATTATGCGGCGGCCGACCTGCCGATGGTCGTGGAGCGCGGTTTCACCGCGCGCGTGATCGCCGGCCACGCCTTCGGCATATCCTCGCCGGTGACGATGGTGTCGCCGTGGTTCTATACCGAAGTCACCGCCGAACAGGGCGTCAGCGTCCCGCTCGATCCCGATCACGAGGAGCGCGCCATCTATCTGGTCGACGGCGAGGTCGAAATCGCCGGCGACCGCTACGAGGGGCCGCGACTGCTGATCTTCCGCCCCGGCGATCGCATCACGGTGAAGACGACAAGGCCGGTGCGCATGATGTTCCTCGGCGGCGACGCACTGGAAGGCCCGCGCCACATCTGGTGGAATTTCGTCTCATCCAGTAAAGAGCGGATCGAACAGGCGAAAGCGGACTGGAAGAGCGGCCGCTTCGCACCCGTTTCCGCTGCCGGAGTGAATTTTTCGCGCCTCTTTTTCCTACCGTCCACGCGCCCGCGCGGGCTCAACCCGCTTTCGAAAGTTTTGACCGATGAACACCATGCTCGCCAGCGACCTGCCCTTGCCCCGGATCGGGCGCGGCAAGGTCCGGGATATATACGCGGTTGGCGACGACCGCCTGCTGCTCGTGACCACCGATCGCATCTCGGCATTCGACGTGGTGATGGCCGAGACCATCCCGATGAAGGGCGCGGTGCTGACCCAGATCAGCGCCTGGTGGTTTGGTCAACTCGAGGGCGTGGTGCATCATCACATGATCAGCG
The DNA here is from genome assembly GCF_035484855.1 of Bradyrhizobium sp. Classification (GTDB taxonomy): domain Bacteria; phylum Pseudomonadota; class Alphaproteobacteria; order Rhizobiales; family Xanthobacteraceae; genus Bradyrhizobium. The sequence goes on along the minus strand of NZ_DATHOP010000086.1, from coordinate 29,170 downwards.
CCGACGCAGGCGAAATCGTCGGCGAAGTGCGGGCGCTAAAGGGACATCGCACAGCCCTCGCCGGACGCGCGATGCTGTGCAAGCGCACGATGGTGTTTCCGATCGAATGCGTGATCCGCGGCTATCTCTCCGGCTCGGCGTGGAAGGAATATGCGGGACACGGCACGCTTGCCGGCGAAAGCCTTCCGCCGGGCCTGCTCGAAAGCGCAAAGCTCGAGCCTGCGATCTTCAGCCCGGCGACCAAGGCCGAAACCGGCCATGACGAGAACATCACGATCGCGCGGATGCGCGAAATCCTCGGCAGTGAGGTGACCTATACGCTGGAGAGCATGACGCGCGCGATCTATACGCTCGGCGAACAGATCAGCCGCAACCAGGGCATCATCGTCGCCGACACCAAATTCGAGTTCGGCCGCGACAAGGATGGGCACATCATCCTGATCGACGAGGTGATGACGCCCGACAGCTCCCGTTTCTGGGCCGCGGATGCCTACACGCCGGGCCGGCCGCAGCCGAGCTTCGACAAGCAGCCGCTGCGCGATTATCTCGACGCCGAGCGCCGCGCCGGCCGCTGGAACGGCGATGCACCGGCGCCGCCATTGCCGGCCGAGGTCGTGGACGCCACCAGCAAGCGTTATCTGGAGGCCTATCGGCGGGTTACGGGGAATGAGCTCAAGGTCTGACGCCGTCATTCCGGGGCGATGCGAAGCATCGAACCCGGAATCTCGAGATTCCGGGTTCGCATCTTCGATGCGCCCCGGAATGACAAGCAAGAACACAGAGAACGCGACCATGTCCGAAGCCGGAGCCGATCGATGACGCTGACGGTCAGGGAGATGACGACTTCCGAATTCGAAATCGTCATCGACTACTTCCTCGCGGCCACCCCGGAATTCCTGGAGATGCTCGGCGTCGATCCCAGCCGGCTGCCGCCTGCGGAAGGCTGGCGCGAGCGCTTCCGGCGCGAGGATGGCAAGACGATCGAGCAGCGAGCCTGGATGGTCCTGATCTGGCTGTTGGACGATCGGCCGGTCGGCTTTTCGAGTTCCGACAAGATCACCTATGGCGAACAGGCCAACATGCATCTCCATGTCATCAACCCCGAGCACCGCCATCGCGGGATCGGCGCCGAATGCGTGCGGCGCAGCGCCGACATCTATTTCGAACGGCTGAAGCTGAAGCGGCTGTTCTGTGAACCCAATGCCTTCAACGTCGCGCCCAATCGCGCGCTGCAGAAGGCCGGCTTCAAATATCTGAAGACCCATATGACCGTGCCCGGCGCGCTCAACTATCGTCAGGCCGTGACGCGCTGGGTGATGGAGCGGATTTAATGCCGTCATTCCGGGGCGATGCGCAGCATCGAACTACGATGTGCAATTGCACATCTGAGAATCTCGAGATTCGGGGTCTGGTGCTTCGCACCATCCCGGAATGACGAGGAAGAAGAGGGAGAGCCTAATCATGTCCGAACCCGATGCCGTGCTGGTCGAACGCGATGGGCCCGTCACCATCGTCTCCATCAACCGTCCACATTGCCGCAACGCCGTCGACGGCGCCACCGCGCGCAAGCTTTACGACGCATTCCTCGCGTTCGACGCCGACAAAGACGCCTCCGTCGCGGTGTTCACCGGCACCGGCGGTTTCTTCTGCGCCGGCGCCGACCTCAAGGCGGTGGCGGCGGGCGATCCCAACAAGAAGCGCGAGATCGGCGGCCACGATTCGATCGCGCCGATGGGACCAAGCCGGCTGCGGCTGTCAAAACCCGTGATCGCGGCGGTGGAAGGCTTTGCGGTCGCCGGCGGCATGGAGCTGGCGCTGTGGGCCGATATGCGGGTGGTCGCCGAGGACGCCACCTTCGGCGTGTTCTGCCGCCGTTTTGGCGTGCCGCTGATTGATCTGGGCACCATAAGACTGCCGCGATTGATCGGGCATTCGCAGGCCATCGATCTCATTCTCACCGGGCGTCCGGTCGGTGGCCCCGAAGCGCAGCGCATGGGCCTTGCCAACCGGCTGGTGCCGAAGGGAGAGGCCCGCGCGCATGCGATCGCGCTGGCAAAGGATATCGCGCGCTTCCCGCAGACCTGTTTGTGCGCCGACCGGCTGTCGGCGCTGCGGCAATGGGACTTATCAGAGGAAGAGGCGATCGCCAACGAAATGCGCGGCGGGCTCGAGGTGATCGCTTCCGGCGAGACGCTGTCGGGCGCGACACGCTTTGCGTCGGGCGTGGGACGTCACGGCGCGTTTGGCGGGAGCAGCGCGGACTGATCAATCCAGGATTTCATTCCGCGGCCGATGCCGCAAGACCGTGCGTGAATTCCGCCGTGTTCCCGGCAAAAAAGCTGTTGTCCCCTTGCGCCGCTGTCGTCTACCACGGACAGTGGTGATGGGGACAAGCTTGAGCGTCATCAGTCAATCCGTCAGTTTCAGCCCAAAACTGCGCCGGGCGATCAACGACGTTCTCGGCGGCAGCGCCGCCAGCGTCCTGACGGTGACGTTCGGACTGTCCTATTCGCTCTTGATCTTCGGCGGCCCGCTGGCGCCGTATCTGTCCTACGGCGTCGCCGCCACCTTCATTTCATCGGCCATCCTCGCCGCCGTCGTCGCGCTCGGAAGCTCGTTGCCGTTCGCAATCGGCGGGCCGGAAAGCTCCACCGCCGCGATGACGGGGATATTGGCGTCGTCGATGGTCGAGCGGATGACACTGGCAGATACCAGCGCACCCTTGCTGGCGCCGGTCATCATCACCCTTGCCCTGGCCAGCATCGCGACCGGCCTCGTGCTCTGCGGCTTCGGGTTGACGCGGATGGGCCGCGCCATCCGCTATGTGCCTTATCCCGTGGTCGGCGGATTTCTTGGCGCCACCGGCTGCCTGATCCTGTTGGGCGCGATCCGGGTCATCACCGGTCACCGCCTGCAATTCGCAACCGTCGGCCAGTTCGCCAACCAGCTGACCCTGTCCGAACTGGCGGCGGCCTGCCTTATGGCCATCGTGCTGTACCTGACCTGGCACCGCTCGCGCAGTTCCTTCGGGCTGCCGGCCATCCTCGTCGGCGGCGTCATCGCCGCTCATCTCGCGTTCTGGCTGATCGGCATCTCGTCGTCCGACGCGCAGGCCGCGGGCTGGACTTTCCAGCCGCCGTCCAGCATCAACTTCATGCTGCCATGGAGCGCGGCAGAGCTCAGCCGCTACCCCTGGTCTCAGTTGCCGGAACTGTCAGGCAATCTGATCGCCGTCGTCTTCGTGACGGCGTCCTGCACCCTGTTCAACACCACCGGCATCGAGGTCGCCACGCAACGCGAGGCTAATCTCGAGCGCGAGCTGAGCGTCACGGGGCTTGCCAACCTGCTGTCGGGCGCGCTCGGCGGCTATACCGGTTGCATCTCGGTCAGCCGTTCCGTGCTCAACTTCAACAGCGGCGGCAGCGGCCGGCTCTCCGGCCTGACGGTCGCGGCGATTTCGGCGCTGATGCTGGCTTTTGCGCCGACGCTGCTCGGCTACATGCCGAAATTCGTGCTCGGCGGCCTCCTGATCTATCTCGGCGCGGATGGGCTGCACAAATGGATCGTGCAGTCGCGGCGGCGGCTTTCATTCATCGAATATCTGTCGCTGCTAGCGATCATCGTCATCATCGTGCAATGGGGCTTCATCGCCGGCATCCTGATAGGCACCGTGATCGGCTGCGCGACGTTCGCGCTCAGCGCCTCGCGGGTCAACTCCATCAAATTCAGCTTCGACGGCTCGGAATATCGCAGTTCGCTCGACCGCTCGCGCGACGACCAGGCGGTGCTGTCGGCGCATGGCGGCAAGATCCAGGGACTGAACCTGCAGAGCTACCTGTTCTTCGGCTCGGCCAATCGGCTGTACCAGCACGTCAAGGCATTGCTGGGGCGGCATCCCGAATGCCGCTTTCTGGTGTTCGACTTCAAGCTGGTCACCGGCATCGATTCGTCTGCGGCCTACAGTTTCGACCAGATCAAGCGCACCGCGCATGACCGCGGCATCAGGCTGGTGCTGGTGCATCTTCCGGCCACGGCCGAGAAGGCACTGCGCTCGAGCGGGTTCGTCTCGCAGGAAGTCTCGATCGTTCCGGAACTCGATCACGCGCTGGAATGGTGCGAGAACGAGATCATTTCGCTGCATCGGGGCCGCGAGGCCGAAGAAGCCTCCTTGCGCGACTGGTTCACCCAGATTCTCGGGACCGAGCCCGACGCCCTGGAGCTGATGGGACGCTGCGAGCGCCTCGAGGTCGACGCCGGCGACATCATCGTCAACTCCGGCGACGCCGCCGATTCCATGCACTTCATTCTCGACGGCCGCGTCGGCATCATGATTCCGACAGGCGATGGTCGCACCTCACGAGTGCGCAGCCTCGGCCGCTACACCACGATCGGTGAGATGGGCCTCGTCTCGCACGCCCCGCGCAGCGCCACCATCCAGGCCGAGGTCGCGAGCATTCTCTATGTGTTGAGCACGCATCAATTCGAAGCGCTCAAGAGCGAAAATCCGATCCTCGGGCAGAAGCTCCTGACCTATTTCGTCTCGGTGATGGCCGAGCGGCTGACCTTCGCCAACCGGATGATCGCGGTGCTGCGGCGGTAGTTCCACCATTCCTTGTGAAAGGTTCGAAACATGAATGCGCCCCTTGACACAAAGGCCTTCGTCACCAAAAATTTTCGCCTGCAGAGCGGGATCGTCTTGCCGGAGGTGACCATCGCCTATCGGACGCTGGGAACACTTGCGCCCGGTCGCGACAATGTGGTGCTGGTCACCCATGGCAACACCAGCGGCCCACAGATGATCGATCCCGGTGGATCGACCGGGGAAGGAAGCTGGAACGGGATCGTCGGTCCCGGCAAGGCGGTCGATACCAACCGCTTCTTTGTCATTTGCCCGAACATGCTGGGCTCGTCCTACGGATCAACCAACGCAACCGACATCGATCCCGTCACCGGCACGCGTTACGGCCCGCGGTTTCCCGATATCACCGTCAGCGATATCGTCGCCACCCAGCGCGCGCTGCTCGCACATCTCGGCATCGAAAAACTGGTTGCGATCGTCGGTCCGTCCTATGGCGGAATCCAGGCCTTTCAATGGGCGGTCGACTACCCCGGCATGATGAAGGGGATCGCCGCCGTCGTCACCGCGCCGCTAGTGCTGCGCGAGCGCGCCGACGGAAATGTGGAACGCCTGCTCGGAACCTTGTCGAAGGATCCGAACTGGAACGGCGGCGACTACTACGATAGCGGCGGCGTGCTCGAGAGCGTGATCGCAATCCGCAGCGCCACGCTCAAGACCTATGGCATCGAGACCCGCCTGCGCGACACGATCTCGGACCCCGCAAAAATCGAGGCCGCGATCCGCGAAGAGGCGGCGCGATGGGCGAGAGGATTCGACGCGAATTCGCTGATCATTCTGGCGAAGGCGCTGCGCGGCTTCGACGTGACGGCGCAGTTCAGCAAGATCAAGTCGAAAGTGCTTTATGTATTGTCCCGGACCGACAAACTGTTTCCACCTGAACTCGAAGCCTTCGTCATGCCGGGGCTCAAAGCCGCTGGTGTCGACGCCGACTATTTCCTGCTCGACAGCGACTACGGCCACTCGGCAACCGGCCGCGACGCCGACAAATGGGCGCCGCGGCTGCGCCAGTTCATGGATGGGCTCTAAATCCCCGCCATCATCACGTATTTGATCTCGACATATTCTTCCATGCCGTGATGCGAGCCTTCACGCCCCAGACCGCTCTCCTTGACGCCGCCGAACGGCGCCACTTCGGTGGTGATCAGGCCGGTGTTGACGCCGACCATGCCGGATTCCAGCGCTTCCGCCACGCGCCAGACCCGGCCGAGATCGCGCGAATAGAAATAGGAGGCGAGCCCAAACGGCGAATTGTTGCACATCGCGATGACGTCAGCCTCGTCCTTGAAACGGAACACCGGCGCCAGCGGCCCGAAGGTCTCTTCGTGCGCGACCAGCGCATCCGGCCTTACATTGGCGAGCACCGTCGGTTCGAAAAAGCTGCCGCCGAGCGCATGGCGCTTGCCGCCGGTGACGATTTTCGCGCCGCCCTTGACCGCGTCCGCGATATGCTTTTCGACTTTGTCGATCGCCTCCATGTTGATCAGCGGCCCCTGCGTCACGCCAGCTTCGGTGCCGTCGCCGATTTTCATCGCCGCGACTTTCTTCGAAAGCTTTTCGACGAACTGATCGTAGATCTTGTCCTGGGCGTAGATGCGGTTGGCGCAGACGCAGGTCTGGCCCATGTTGCGATACTTCGAGACCATGGCGCCGTCGACCGCCGCGTCGATATCGGCGTCATCGAACACCACGAACGGCGCGTTGCCGCCGAGTTCGAGCCCGAGCTTCTTCACTCCGACCGCGGCCTGCTGGTAGAGAATCTTCCCGACTTCGGTCGATCCGGTAAAGCCGACGAAGCGCACGGCCGGATGCTCGCACAACACCTTGCCGATCGCAGACGAATTGCCGGTGAGAATGTTGAACACGCCCTTGGGCACGCCGGCTTTCTCGGCGAGCGCCACCAGCGCCAGCGCCGTGAGCGGCGTTTCATTGGCGGGCTTCAGCACCACGGTGCAGCCGGCTGCCAGCGCCGGCGAAACCTTGCGGGTGATCATCGAAGCCGGGAAATTCCACGGCGTGATGGCGCCGCAGACGCCGATCGGCTGGCGGATCACGAGCAGCCGCGCATCCGCCCGCTGGGTCGGAATGGTTTCGCCATAGACGCGGCGGGCCTCCTCGGCGAAGAACTCGACATAGGCGCCGCCGATATCGACCTCGCCGAGCGCTTCCGCGAGCGGCTTGCCCTGCTCGGAGGTGAGGATCAGCGCCAGATCCTCGCGGTTGGCGATGATCAGGTCGAACCATTTACGCAGGATGTTGGAGCGCTGCTTGGCGGTGAGTTTGGCCCATGCCGGAAATGCGCGCTCGGCGGCTTCGACGGCTTGGATCGCCTCGGCCGTGCTCATGACGGGCACCTTCGCCAGTTCGACGCCGTTGACCGGATTGGTGACCGGACGGGACGGCGTACCGACCCAGGCGCCGTCGATATAGCAGCGGTCGCGCAGCAGCGAGGCATCCTTCAGGCGGTCGTGCAGCGAGGGGGCGGAAGGTTTCGATGCGCGTGCGGCAGCGGTCGGGGTCATGGCGGTACTCCCTGGATTTTGTGGGCCTTGAATCCGAATATAGGCCGAAACCGACCGCAATGCACCGGCCGCAAAAGCACGGCTGCTTCAAGCTATTTTGAGGGCTGGGAGCAATATCGTCATTCCGGGTTCGATGCTACGCATCGCCCCGGAACGACGGCTTTCATCAGGCCGCGCCGCTCATATAGGTCTCGCGGCGGCCGATCATGCGCTCCGCTGCCGCCTTGGCATCGGCCTTGGTCGATGTTGCGCAGGTACGATATTCCAGATCGGGATTATCGATGCGTTCGCGGCGCGCGAACCATGATTTGGAACCTCTCGGCAACAGTGCCAGCGCCTGGGCGACATTATCGACCGCGTCGAACGAGTGCAGCGCACCCGTCCCGGCATAGCGGACCTCGAAAATTCCAGGCGAGATCGGGGCTTCGATATTTTCGCCGCGCCCGGCCCGGGGATATCGCTTCCATTCGCTCCAGGTCGAAATCATCACTGTCTCCCCGCGGCAACAAAGGCTGCCATCAATTGCATGAAATCATTCCGCCGAAAGCACCGTTTGTGCTGCAATGTGAATATCTTATTGCCAAAACAGTTCCACATTTACGCTGCAAAGATATCGCCGATGTGGCGGCAGGTCACCGACAATGCAGATCAATCCACCGCAAATTATGGCGAGTGTTGCAGTTCGGTCGCTCTACCGCCCCACCTGTGATCACGAGATCGCGACCGCTACATCCGGGCGAGACGCCCGCGCTTGCGGGAAGCGGCGGGCGGGAGGAAGATCGCCGCACTTCAAAAAATGACCGGGAGGAGACCCCATGCAAAGCAAGGCTCAGATCGATCAGGTACTGCGGCAGAAAAGCGACGCCAAGGAAATCCCCGGCGTGGTCGCCATCGCCGCCAGCAGCAAGGAAGTGATCTACCAGGGCGCGTTCGGCAAACGCGACCTGTCCAAAGACGACGCCATGACACTGGACAGCGTGTTCTGGATCGCCTCGATGACCAAGGCGATCACCACCGCGGCCGCCATGCAACTGGTCGAGCAAGGCAAGCTCTCGCTCGACGCCCCGATCGGCAAGGTGCTGCCCGATCTCGCTTCGCCACAGGTGCTCGAAGGTTTTGATGCGTCCGGCGAGCCAAAACTGCGGCCGGCGAAGAAGGAAATCACGCTGCGCCATCTGATGACCCATACCGCCGGCTTCTGCTACGACATGTGGAACGGCGACATGGTGAAATATCTGGAGAAGACCGGAACGCCGGGGATCACCACCTGCAAGAACGCGGCGCTGAAAACCCCGATCGTGACCGACCCCGGCACGCGCTGGGAATACGGCACCAACATCGATTTCGTCGGCAAGGCGGTCGAGGCGGTCAGCGGCAAGCGGCTCGACGCTTACTTGCGCGATCACCTGTTCACGCCGCTCGGGATGAGCGACACTGGCTTCAAGCTCGGCGAAGCGCAGCGCAAGCGCCTCGTCGCCATGCATGCGCGCGGGCCGGATGGATCGCTGGCGCCGATCCCGTTCGAGCTCGAGCAGGATCCGGAATTCCACATGGGTGGCGGCGGCCTCTACGGCACCGCGGGCGACTATATCAAGTTCACCCAGATGATCCTGAACAAGGGCAAGGGCAACGGCAACCAGTTGCTCAAACCCGAGACCGTCGCGATGATGGGCCAGAATCACATCGGCGATCTGGTCATGACCAAGATGACCTCGTACGTCGCCTTCGCCACCAACGATGTCGATCTCTATCCGGACATGGCCAAAAAATGGGGACTGTCCTTCCTGATCACGACCGCCAAGACGCCGGAGGGGCGCAGTCCGGGCAGCCTCGCCTGGGCGGGCCTCGCCAACACCTATTTCTGGATCGATCCCGCGCGCGACGTCAGCGGCGTCATCCTGATGCAGGTGCTGCCGTTCGCCGACGGCAAATGCCTGGAGGCCTTTGCGGGCTTCGAGCGCGGCGTCTATGCCGGGCTCGACGCCGGCAGCGGCCAGAAGGCGGCGTGACTTCTGATGAAGCAATGCGCGCACCCTAGAGAGCGTCATGGCCGGGCTTGTCCCGGCCATCGACGTCTTCAGTCGGTGCACGGCAGAAAACGTGGATGCCCGGGCATAGGCGAGCGGAAGCGACGCCGTCCTTCGAACGGCTACGCCCGGGCATGACGAGATGAAGGAGAACCCGACTTGACTGAAATTGCGGACAGCTATGTTTGCGGCATTTCCGATGCGCCGCTGCTCGGCGAAACCATCGGCGACAGCCTCGACAAGGCGGTCCAGCGCTGGGGCGATCGCGAGGCGCTGGTTTCGCCGAGCCATGGCGTCCGCTGGACCTGGACGGAGTTGGCCGGGCGGGTCGACGCCTTGGCCGCGGGCCTTCTCGCGCTCGGGCTGGAACGCGGCGCGCGGATCGGGGTCTGGTCGCTGAACCGGCCGGAATGGACGCTGACGCAGTTTGCCGCCGCCAAGGCCGGGCTCATTCTCGTCACCATCAATCCCGCCTATCGGCTGAGCGAACTCGAATTCGCGCTCGCCAAGGTCGGCTGCGCCGCGATCGTCACGGCGACCGCGTTCAAGACCTCCAACTACATAGAGATGCTGAACACGCTGCTGCCCGAGTTGGCCAGGGCGGAGCCGGGCGACCTGCATGCGGCGCGGTTGCCGCAATTGCGCGCGGTGATCCAGGTCGGCGGCCCGCGGGCGCCCGGCACGATTGCGTTCGAGGACGTCGCCGGCATGGGCGGCGCACGCCATCGCGACGCGCTGGCGACATTGGCAAAGACTCTCCAATTCGACGATGCGGTCAACATCCAGTTCACCAGCGGCACAACGGGATCGCCGAAAGGCGTGACGCTGACGCATCACAATATCCTCAACAACGGCTATTTCACCGGCCGCGCCATGCGGCTGACCGAGCGGGACCGCATCTGCATTCCGGTGCCGCTCTATCACTGTTTCGGCATGGTGATGGGCAACCTCGCCGCCGTCACGCTCGGCTGTGCCATGGTCTATCCGGGCGAAGGTTTTGATCCGCTGGCGACGCTGAAGACCATCGAGCAGGAAAAATGCACGACGCTCTACGGCGTGCCGACCATGTTCATCGCCGAACTCGATCATCCGGAATTCGCAAAATTCGACCTGTCGTCGCTGCGCACCGGCATCATGGCGGGCGCACCCTGCCCGATCGAGGTGATGAAGCGCGTCAACAGCGAGATGAACATGCGCGAGGTGACGATCGCCTATGGTATGACGGAGACGAGCCCGGTCTCTTTCCAGAGCGCGGTCGACGACCCCCTGGAACGCAGGGTGTCCACCGTCGGCCGCATTCATCCGCATGTCGAGGTGAAGGTCGTCGACCTCGAAGGCAAGATCGTGCCGCGCGGCGAACGCGGCGAACTCTGCACCCGCGGCTACAGCGTCATGCTGGGCTATTGGGACGAGCGCGAGAAGACCGCCGACGTGCTCGATGCCAGCGGCTGGATGCATACCGGCGACATCGCCGTGATCGACCAAGAGGGATATTGCAACATCGTCGGTCGCATCAAGGACATGGTGATTCGTGGCGGCGAGAACCTCTATCCCCGCGAGATCGAGGAATTCCTCTATCGCCACCCAAAAATCCAGGACGTGCAGATTTTCGGCGTCGCCGACGACCGCTATGGCGAGGAGCTCTGCGCCTGGGTGAGGACGCGATCGGGCGAGACGCTGACGGCCGAGGAGATCCGCGCGTTTTGCCAGGGCCAGATCGCCCACAACAAGATCCCGCGCTACGTCGAATTCGTCGACGAGTTTCCGATGACCGTCACCGGCAAGATCCAGAAATTCATGATGCGCGAGACGGTCGAGTCGCGACTTGGACTGAAGGCCGCGAAGACGGCGTGAAACGGCCTGACCAGCGGCCGTCATTGCGAGCGCAAGCGAAGCAATCCATTTCGCCGCCGCAAGGAAAAATGGATTGCTTCGTCGCAAGCGCTCCTCGCAATGACGTTTGATGGACAGGAGTCTAATTTCCCGCGCCGGTGTCCGTCCGCACAACGCAATCACAGGCAGGTAGCGTCACTCTTGCTGCCGCAAGGCAGCCGCTTGGAGAGCTGCTGGACCTTTTGTTTGGCGTTGGTTTGCGCCAGCACGTCGAACACGTTCTTCGGCGTGAGTTCGGTCGCCCGCTTGAAATCGGCCGAGGCCTTGCCGATCTTGTTTTGCGCCTCGTAGACGCCGGCCCGCGCGACGTATTCCTCGACAGTCTCCTGCTTCTCGATCGCCTGATTGAGATCCTCGAGCGCCTTGGGGTATTCCTTCATGGCCGACCAGGCGCTGCCGCGCATGGTCAATGCCTGGACGTCCGCGGGTCGAACCGCGAGCACCGTATTGAGATCCGGCATCGCGCCGGCGGCATCTCCTTTCGCAAGGAACGCGCGCGCCCGAATCAGGCGCGCGGGCGTATCATCCGTCCCCTTGCCGACGACCTGATTGAGCGCGACGATCGCGCGATCGAACTGGCCCGATGTGATCATCGCGATCCCGCGCCCGAGAAGAGCCACCTGGTTGGTCGGATTCCGCTCGAGCACGTTATTGAGATCCGGCAATCCCTCGGCCGTGTTTCCCTTGAGCAGCAGCGCCAAGCCTCGGGTCGCCCTCGCATTGTCGTTGTTTCGATCCAACGCCAGCGCCTGGTCGAGGTCGGGCAGCGCCTTGTCGATCTGGTTCATCGCGATGTAGGTCGCGCCGCGCTCGGCGAATACATTGCTTTGCGCCGGAACGATCGCGATCGAGCGATCGAAGTCGGCGACGGCGTCCGCCGGCTTTCCGAGCATCCGCTTGATCAGGCCGCGGCTGAAATAGGCAAAAGCGCTGTTCGGATCGAGGGCGAGCGCGCGCTCGACCTCGGCCATGCCCTGATCGGTCTGTTTCAGGGCCGCGATTGTCAGCGCATGGGACGCGAGCAATTGCACGTCGGCCGGCTTGAGCTTGAGCAACTCATCGAGATCGGTGCGGGTCTCGGCCAGCTGGTTCAGCTTGCCATGCGCCAGCAGGCGGAGCCGCAGCGAAAGCTCGTCGCGCGGATCGATCGCCAGCGCCTGATCCAGCAGCACGACGGCATCGTGATATTTCGCCTGAACGATGAACATCTTGGCCCGCTCGACCAGCGCCTTTGTTCCGGACGTGCCGGAGAGTGCCGCTTGCTGCGAGGACTGTCCGGGCACCACAGGCGCCGCCGGGGCTGGCCCGCCGACCGCTGGCGCAGGTAGCGCCGGCTTGTCCCGCGCTCCCGCAACTTCGGTCTGCATCGCGAGTGTCGACTGGCGCAATTGCTTGGCAGGCGCATTGTCCGGCGCGACGGCGAGAACCGCGTCAAGGTCGGCTAGTGCGCGCGCATAGTCGCCCTTGGAACTGTAGATCTGGGCGCGCGCGAAATGGGGAGCGACATCATTCCTGGGTGCCTGCGCGACGGCACGGGAGAAATCTTCCAGCGCGTGATCCATATCGCCCTTGCGGCGATAGGCCTGACCTCGCCAGAAAAACGCGGCCGGCACATTGACGTTGATGGCAATGGCCCGATCCAGATCCTTGATCGCGTCGTCCGGTTGGCCCATTTCGACCGCGGCACGCGCGCGCCCGACATAGGCTACCGCGAAATCCTCCCGTAGCGAGATCGCCGCGCTGTAGTCGGCGATCGCATCCGTCCAGTTCCGCTGCAGCGAACGCAGATTGCCGCGCGTGACGAACGCGATGGCATTTTTCGGCTCGATCTCCAGGGCGGAATCGAAATCGGCCCGCGCCAAATCCAGCCTGTTCGTCCGCTCATAGGCATAACCTCGCGCCAGCAGCGCCGGAACCGACTTCGCATCGAGCTGCAGCGCTGCCTCGGCGTCGGCCAGCCCAAGGTCGAACTTCGAACCATTCAGATAGCTTCGAGACCGGCTCACATAGGCCTTCACCCGATCGCCCGGGGGGCGCGCGGCATCGCCGATGATAGCGGAGCAGGCAGCCTCCACCTTCTCGGGCGCCGGACCGTTACAATCGGTCCAGTCGTCGGCGCGGGCTGGGCTAAGCGGCTGGCACAGGCTGAAGGCGGTCAGTGCCGCCAATAGCCAAAGGCCGGGAACGGCTTGCGTTGTTCTCCGTGGAGACACAGCCGACCTCCCATTCCGCAAAATGATGGCGTGTTTGGACAAAAATATCCGGCCATGGCGGCAAAAGCAATCCAGCGTTGCCCGCATGCTGCTGCGTATGTCAGGCGCGTGACACGCCGAGGGTTGGCCCACACCGGCAACCCGTTCTGCTTTGCGAGTTCCCTCACCGATACTGCCTGCAATGACGGCTAGATCAACGATTTCAAAGTTCGAATCATATCGGCAGCGTCTCCGAACCTCATCCTGAGGAGCAAGCCTTCGCCCTGAGGGCGATGGCTTGCGTCTCGAAGGATGGCGGCTTGCACGACCGTCACCTGCGGCCATCCTTCGAGAAGCATCGCTCACGCGATGCTCCTCAGGATGAGGTCCGAGAGCCTGGAAACGACAGGTTTCTTGGGATTGGTCGTCTAATTCAGACATGGAAATTCGTTCCCGCGACGCCATGCGCCCGGGGTATGCGAGGGAAGTTTCACGCCCCTCGAAATCAAAGGGCGCGGGGAATGCCGGATGCACGCTGCATCCGCGGTCCCGTGTGCAAATGGGTAAAGAAAGCGCACACGAGCATACAGGTTCAGCGGAGGCAATCCGACATTCCCTGCGCAATGGTTTTACGGCTTACTTCGTGATCTCCCCGGAGAATCGGGCTTGTTTGCCTCCGTCGCCTGCGAATATGGCTGTCAGAGCCCGGTTGGGATGACAGGCCTCCGCAGACTTGACGCCAACCTCTGAGGCGTCAGGACCACACGACTTCACCGTACGCAGCAACCGTCTACGCCAAAGGCTTCGCCGGGTTTTTCAAGTCCCATTCCGCCGAAGCTCTAGCGAAGGCGAAAGCGCCGTTCGTCAGCCCGCCGTATCATCGCTCACGGGAAACCCGCCCTGCAATCACTGGCGCGCCTGACGCTGCCGCGTCCACCGCACCCCGCCCCGCGTCTCTGACGATCCGGATACGCCCCTTTGGTGGGACGGGATGGGGAGGAATATAGGGGTGATTTTTGTTTCCGAAAAGCAGAATTTAATGAAAAGGGGTGCGGCAAAATAACCCGACGGGCAAAATGGTGGGCCTCACGCCACCGCGCTGTCGTTGATAGCTTGAATTTTTGTAAACAGCCGCGTGACCTTCTCCTCGTCGAACAGCTTCTCCGGCCCGGTCGAGGCAACATCGGTGAAGGGCGCCTCGTAAAGCAGCGCGTAGCGCGCAGGATGGATTAAGGCCGACGGCGTAATCCGCCGTTAGACCTGAAGAGATGGCGGGTTACGGCTTCGCCTTCAACCCGCCCTACGAGCTACGAGCTACTTGATGTTTATATCAGTTATGATATAATCTATCAATGCTGCTCAAGCCGATGACGTTCCACGGGGATTCCGCTTGACCGTTTGCGTGATTTTCCGACGGCCGCGCGCCAGCAGGCCGGCTAGGAGCTGTATCGGGTGCAAATGGGGCGCGATCCGATCGACTGGAAACCAATGCAGACGATTGGATCGGGCGTTCGGGAAATCAGGCTCCGTGATGCGAGCGGAGCTTTCCGGATGATCTACGTTGCGACATTTGCCGACGCTGTCCATGTCCTGCATGTCTTCCAGAAGAAATCGCAGAAGACAGCTCGGCGCGATCTGGACCTTGCTGCTGCGCGGTTGCGAGACCTCAAACGAGAGTTGAGATCATGAAGACCAGGACGTTCGCGAATGTATGGGACGCGCTGTCGGACAGCCCCGAAGAAGCGGCCACCATGAAAATTCGCTCCGATGTGATGATCGCGATCCATGACACCATTGCCGCCTGGGACACCACGCAGGCGAAGGCCGCGAGCCGCCTCGGTGTTACCCAGCCGCGCCTCAACGACCTCCTGCAGGGCAAGATCAACAAGTTCTCGCTGGATACGCTGCTGACGCTGGCGGGACGCGCCGGTCTCAAGGTGAAGATCAACATCAAAAATGCGGCGTGACGCGCCCCTACACCGGCAGCCCGTTCGCCTTCGCCAATTCCTTCAGCGAGGTCTGCGGCCGCGCACCGATGTGCTGAATCACCTCGGCTGCGGCGAGCGCACCCAGCCGTCCGGCGGCCTCGTAGCCGGCGCCGCGCACCAGGCCGAACAGGAATCCGGCGGCGAACAGATCGCCGGCGCCGGTGGTGTCGACGATCGCGCGAACCGGAAATGCCGGCACCGCTGACACGCCGTCCTTCGACGCCACGACGCAACCCTTTTCGCTGCGGGTGACGACGCCGAGGCCGACATCGCTGCGCAGTTGCCTCAGCGCGGCGTCGAAATCCGAGGTCTCGTACAGCGAATGCAGTTCGGCCTCGTTGGCGAACACCAGATCGACCGTGGCTTGCCGCATCAGCTCGAGGAATTCGCCGCGATAACGATCGACGCAAAACGAATCCGACAGCGTCAGCGCGACCTGGCGGCCCGCCTGATGCGCGATCGCAGCCGCCTTGACGAAGGCGTCCTTGGCATCCTTCGGGTCCCAGAGATAGCCTTCGAGATAGACGATGCTCGAGGCCGCGACCTCCGCGGCGTCGATGTCGCCTGATGTCAATTGCTGCGCCGCGCCGAGATAGGTGTTCATGGTGCGCTCGCCGTCCGGCGTCACCAGGATGTAGGAGCAGCCGGTGGCGGGACCATCCGCAGCGGCGGCGGTCCCGAACGCCACGCCGGCGGCGCGGATGTCATGGGCGTAGAGCCGCCCGATCTGGTCGTCCTTGATCTTGCCGATATAGGCGGTCCGCGCGCCGAGGCTGGCGAGGCCGACAATGGTGTTGGCCGCCGAGCCGCCGGACATCTCCACGGCCGGGCCCATGTCGCGGTAGATCTCGGCGGCGCGGGCCTCGTCGATCAGCGACATGCCGCCTTTGGTCATGCCATGGGCGGCGAGAAAGCCCTCATCGGTCTGCACCAGCACGTCGAAAATTGCATTGCCGATGCCGAGAACGTCGTACTTTGCTGAGGTCATTGATCCGTCCTGTTACCGGCGATTTCGATGAGGCTGCGACTATCACGACCAGGCTGGCGCCAGCAAGCAGGGCGGCTGCGACGCCGGAGTTTCTAACCGTCATCCTGAGGTGCTCGCCGTCTTCGACGAGCCTCGAAGGATGGAAGCAGCCGGGCCGCTCATCCTTCGAGGCTCGCCTGGCGGTGCGGTGCACCGCCAAACTCGCACCTCCAGCGACAACGGCGAAGCCGTTGCGCAGTGATGACGGAAGTAACAGGCAAGTCCGGGCACTACTGCCAGCAAGCCAAGCCGCTGCTATAGAGTCTTCATGATCCGCTCCTTCCTCACGGTATCGACGGGAACGCTGGCGTCGCGGCTGCTCGGCTTTGTGCGCGACGCCATGATCGCGGCGCTGCTCGGCGCGGGTCCGGTCGCGGATGCGTTCCTGGTGGCGTTTCAGCTGGTCAACGTGGTGCGGCGGTTGTTGACCGAGGGCGCGCTGAACGCGGCATTGGTGCCGGCCTGGTTGCGGGTGCGCGAGGCCGAGGGCGCGGTCGCGGCCTCCGCTTTCGCCGGGCGCGTGCTCGGCACCGTCAGCGCGGCGCTGGTGGCGGCGACAGCACTGATCGGCCTGTTGATGCCTCTCTTCGTTGCCGTGCTGGCACCGGGATTCGCCGGCACACCGGCCCTGCAGCTTGCCGTCGACGACGCGTGGCTGATGCTGCCCTATCTCGCCTTCGCGGGTCCCGTCACGGTGATGATGGCGCTGATGAACGCGCAAGCCAGATTTGCGCTGACGGCGTTTTCGCCGCTGCTGTTCAATATCGCGCTGATAAGTGTGATGGCTGCGCTGCTCGGCTGGCGCGAGGGGGCCGCGGCGGCGGCGCTGGTGATCGCAGCTACCGTCGGCGTTGCCGGGCTGCTGCAACTCTCGATCCTGCTGTTGCGCCGTGGCGGCCGCCTGGCTGTGCCGCTGCGCGTCTCGTTCGATGCGGAGATGCGCGGCTTTCTCAGGCACGCGATTCCCGGCATGATCGCCAATGCCTCGCCGCAATTGCTGATGATCGGCGGCGCGATCATCGCATCGTCGCAACCCTCGGCCGTGTCGTGGCTTTATTTCGCCAACCGCCTGATCGAGCTGCCGCTCGGCATTGTCGGCGTCGCCATGGGCACCGTGCTGGTGCCCGAACTGGCGCGGAGCTTGCGCGGCGACGACGCAAGCGCGGTCGCGCATGCGCAATCGCGCGGCCTCGAACTGGCGGTTGGCCTCGCGATGCCGGCGACGCTGGGATTGATCGTGCTGAACGAACCCGTGGTGCGGATGCTGTTGGAGCACGGCGCCTTCACCGCCGCTGACACCGCCGCCACCGCGAGTGCGTTGATCTGGCTGGCGCTCGGCCTGCCCGCGCACGTGCTGGTGAAAGCGTTGTCGCCGGCGTTCTTCGCCCGCCACGATACGCTGACGCCGCTTTGGGCGACGCTGAAGGGATTTGCGGTCTCGATTGCGCTGGCGCTGGTGCTCGGCCACATCTTCGGCGCCAGCGGCATCGCCGCCGGCATCGCGATGGGGGCCTGGAGCAGCGCGCTCTCGCTGATCCGCAAGGGCGCCGCGACCTTCGGATTCTCGATCGATGCGGAGGCGCGCCGCCGGCTGCCGCGCATCGTGGCGGCGGCGCTCGCGATGGGCGCGGCGCTGTGGCTGGCGGAACGGTTGCTGCCACTGGCGACAGTCGCGCACGGCTTCGCGCAGGCGCTGTTTGTGCTGCCGCTGATCGCGGGGGCGATTGCGGTTTACGCCCTGCTTCTTTCGGCGTTCGGCGCGATCGGCTGGCTGGAGGTGGTCAACGCGGTCAGGCAAAAGGCGCCTGCCGACTTGCGCGGCTGATATCCTCGTGGCAATGGACGGCGCGACAAAGGGAAGCTTAAAATGGCATTCGTTGAGCGGGTTTTTTCAGGCGTTCAGCCGACCGGCAATCTGCACCTCGGCAATTACCTCGGCGCGATCGTCAACTTCGTCAAGCTGCAGGAGACCTACAACTGTCTCTATTGCGTCGTCGACATGCATGCGCTGGCCCAGCCGGTGGAGGTCTGGGGGGGACCCGCGGAGCTGGCGCGCAACACCCGCGAGGTGACCGCGGCCTTCATCGCCAGCGGCATCGACCCGAACAAGCATATCGTGTTCAACCAGAGCCAGGTCCACGAACACGCGGAACTGACCTGGATCTTCAATTGCGTGGCGAGGGTCGGTTGGCTCAACCGCATGACGCAGTTCAAGGACAAGGCCGGCAAGGACCGCGAGGCCGCCTCCGTCGGCCTCTACGACTATCCGGTGCTGATGGCGGCCGATATCCTGGTCTATCGCGCCACCCATGTGCCGGTCGGCGAGGATCAGAAGCAGCACCTCGAACTGTCACGCGACATCGCGCAGAAGTTCAACAACGACTTTGGCGACTCGATCAGCCGTCACGGTTTCAACGATGGCATGTTCTTTCCGTTGCCCGAGCCCTTGATCACGGGGCCGGCGACGCGGGTGATGTCATTGCGCGACGGCACCAAGAAAATGTCGAAATCGGACGCCTCCGACAATTCGCGGATCAATCTCACCGACGACGCCGACACCATCGCGCAAAAAATCCGCAAGGCGAAGACCGATCCGGAGCCATTGCCGTCGGAGGAGAAGGGGCTGGAGATGCGCCCCGAAGCCGACAATCTGGTCGGCATCTACGCCGCGCTGGCTGAGAGGACCAAGGCCGAGGTGCTGCGGGAATTCGGCGGCGGGCAGTTCTCCAGTTTCAAGAACGCGCTGGTCGAACTCTGCGTGGCAAGATTGTCGCCGATCGCCTCCGAGATGAAGCGGCTGGTCGCCGACCCCGGTCATGTCGATGCGATCCTGATCGACGGCGCCGACCGCGCCCGCGCCATCGCCGCCGAGACCATGAAGGCGACCAAGGACATCGTCGGTTTCGTCCGCAAGCGGTGACGGTATTCACCCTCCCCTGGAGGGGGAGAATTCCCATCGCCGCGAAATCAAGAACAGCGCACAGCCGCTTGTCTGACATGGCTGCGCCGTGGCAGCATGCAAGCTGGCGC
Organism: Bradyrhizobium sp.; assembly: GCF_035484855.1. Classification (GTDB taxonomy): domain Bacteria; phylum Pseudomonadota; class Alphaproteobacteria; order Rhizobiales; family Xanthobacteraceae; genus Bradyrhizobium. The sequence continues at coordinate 9,855 of NZ_DATHOP010000086.1, read as the reverse complement.
AGCACGGGACATGCATGAGCACCCAGCGACGAAGCTACCAGGCCGGTCACAAGCCGAAATGCCTGGTCATCGTTGACGACACCGCGGAATGGGATCGCGCGGTCTACTACGCCAGCCGCTGGGCGATCCGCGCCGGCGGCGGCGTGGTGATGCTGCGCATCATCGAGACCGAGGACCAAAACCAGCAATGGCTCGGGGTCGCCGAGGTGATGCGCGCCGAGGCGCATGACGAAGCCAATGCCGCGCTCGATCGCGCCGCCGGCCGCGCCAACGGCATCGCCGCGATCACGCCGGAGCGCGTGATCCGCGAGGGCGACGCGATCGAGCAGATGCTCGACGTCATCGACAAGGATGCCGATATCGCCAAGCTGGTGCTGGCCGCCAATCCCGGGCCGGAAGGCCCGGGACCGCTGATCACCATCATGGCCAATACCGTCGGCTCGTTCCCGATTCCCGTCACCATCGTGCCCGGCGACCTCAGCGACGCCGATATCGACGCCCTGTCCTAGGCCGAGGCGGGCGCAGGCCCTTGATACCGCTGCGAAACCCTGCTCCGAGCCCCTTGACCGTGCATCCGCAGTCGCCATCTGCTATGGCATCACCCACGCGCCGGCCTTGAACCGGCGACGCCGGAGAAAGCCATGTTCATCCAGACCGAAGCCACCCCCAATCCCGCCACCCTGAAATTCATTCCCGGCCGCATCGTGCTCGACGGCGGCACCATGGAATTCGCCAACCGCGAGGCCGCGAGTCGTTCGCCGCTCGCCGAAAAACTGTTCGCGGTGCAAGGCGTCACCAGCGTGTTCTACGGCTCCGATTTCGTCACCGTGACCAAGGACGAGAGCGACTGGCAGCATTTGAAGCCCGCCATCCTCGGCGCCATCATGGAACATTACATGTCGGGCGCGCCGCTGTTGGCCGACGGAACCGTCGGAAGCGACGAGGACGCCGACGAGCGCGACGAATTCTTCAGCGAGGCCGACGCCGAGACGGTCGAGATGATCAAGGACCTGATCGAGACGCGGGTGCGCCCGGCGGTCGCCAATGACGGCGGCGACATCACCTTCCGCGGCTTCAAGGATGGTATCGTCTATCTCAACATGAAGGGTTCGTGCGCGGGCTGCCCCTCGTCGACCGCGACGCTGCAGCACGGCATCCAGAACCTGCTGCGGCATTTCGTGCCCGACGTGGTCGAAGTCCGGCCGATTTGAGGGGAGCGGCGAGTGGCGAATAGCGAATGGCGAATGGAAGTTGATCCCAGCCTTCTATTCGCCACTCGCCCCTCGCCATTCGCCCGCCCCCCATGCTGATCCTCGCCATCGACACCGCGCTGGATGCCTGCGCCGCCGGCGTGCTCGATACCGACGCCGGCAAGCTGATCGCGCAGCAATCGGAAGCCATGAAGCGCGGCCACGCCGAAGCGCTGATGCCGCTGATCGCCCGCGTCATCAAGCAGGCCGGCATCGGCTTCGCCGCGCTCGACCGCATCGCGGTGACCACCGGTCCCGGCAGCTTCACGGGCTTGCGGGTCGGACTTTCCGCCGCGCGCGGCATTGCGCTCGCCGCGGGCAAGCCGGTGGTCGGCGTCACCACGCTGACGGCCTATGCCGCGCCCATCGTCAGCGAGAGCGGCAAGCATCCGGTGATCTCGGCCATCGATGCCCGGCATGACCAGGTCTATTTCCAGGCGGTGAGCGGCGACGGCAGTTCGCTGATCCGGCCGCGCGTCGGCCCGATCGAAGAGGCGCTCGGTGCGGCGCGGTTCGGCGCAGCATATCTGGTCGGCAACGCCGCAGCTTTGCTCGGCCAGCGCTGGCCGGCGGATGCACTGCCCCCCTTCAAGGTCGACGCGCAAGCCGCGCCCGATATCGCCTGGGTGGCGTGGCTCGGAGCCGCGGTCAGCCCGAATACCGCGCCGGCGCGGCCATTCTATCTGCGCGCGCCCGATGCCAAGCCATCAAAGGATCCGCTGCAGAAAGCCGCGCAGCCTTCCCCGTCATGATCGCGTGGCTGTCCGGACTGTGGAGCGGCGGCACCGCGGCGGTCGAGCCGGCGACGCTCCGCGACGCAGCGTCCCTCGCGCAGCTGCATGGCGCTTCGTTTCACCGCGGCTGGGGCGAGGGCGAATTCGAGACCATGCTGACCGAGCGCAACACGCTGGTGCATCGGCTGCGGCTGGGACGCAAGACCATCGGCTTCGCGGTGTCGCGGATGGCGGCGGACGAAGCCGAGATTCTTTCGATCGCGGTGGCGGCCAGCCAGCGCGGACGCGGCCTGTCCCGCAACCTCTTGCTGACGCATCTCGGCCACCTCGCCGGCCGCGGCGTGCGCACCGTGTTTCTGGAGGTCGAGGAAAATAATCGGCCGGCGCGGCGGCTTTACGACCGGGCCGGATTTACCGTCGCCGGCCGCCGCGAGCGCTATTACCGGCAGGCCGATGGAGAACAATTGAACGCGCTTCTGATGCGCCGCGACTTGTCCTAGCCGCCGCGCGGTGGCACAACAGGACGCGCAAGAAGCTGGCGGATTTGCGCTGTTACCCAAGGCAAGACCGATGACCGCACTGAAATCCACGCCCGCGCTGAAAGCCTCCGGCATCGAAGCCCGCTGCGCCGCCACCGGCATGCGCATGACCGAACAGCGCCGTGTCATCGCCCGCGTGCTGGCGGAGGCCGCCGACCATCCCGACGTCGAGGAACTGTATCGCCGCTGCGTCGCAGTCGACGACAAGATCTCGATCTCGACGGTTTATCGCACGGTCAAACTGTTTGAGGATGCCGGCATCATCGAACGTCACGATTTTCGCGAAGGCCGCGCGCGCTACGAGCAGATGCGCGACAGCCATCACGACCACCTGATCAATTTGCGCGACGGCAAGGTGATCGAATTCACCAATGAAGAGATCGAAAAGCTGCAGGCCGAAATCGCCCGCAAGCTCGGCTACAGACTGGTCGATCACCGGCTGGAGCTCTACTGCGTTCCCCTGGAAGACGATAAATCCTGATCCTGACCGTCATTCCGGGGCGCGCGAAGCGCGAACCTCAGATGTGCAATTGCACATCGGGGAATCTCGAGATTCCGGGTTCGATGCTGACGCATCGCCCCGGAATGACGCCACCGGACGCTGGATTTTCGCCCCTTTAGCCTATATTTGAGCCGGACGCCGCAATCGCGCCACCTCCGCACAGCATTCAGGTTCCATGAAACCGCCGCGCAAGCTGCATATCAAGTCCTATGGCTGCCAGATGAACGTCTACGATGCGCAGCGCATGGTGGACACGCTGGCGGGTGAAGGCTTTGTCGAGACCGCAGAGGTCAACGACGCGGATCTGGTGATCCTCAATACCTGTCACATCCGCGAAAAGGCCTCCGAGAAGGTCTATTCGGAGCTGGGGCGGCTGCGCGCGATCAAGGACGAAGCCGCGAGAGGTGGCCGGACCATGAATATCGCGGTGGCCGGCTGCGTCGCGCAGGCGGAAGGCGCGGAAATCATCCGCCGCGCCCCTGTGGTCGATGTCGTGGTCGGTCCGCAAAGCTATCACCATTTGCCGCAATTGCTGGCGGATGCGAAGCGCCACGGCCGCGCGCTGGAGACCGAATTCCCGATCAAGGACAAATTCGGATTCTTGCCCGCGCCGAGGCCGGAGGCGATCCGCGCGCGCGGCATTTCCGCCTTCGTCACCGTGCAGGAGGGCTGCGACAAGTTCTGCACCTTCTGCGTGGTGCCGTACACGCGCGGTGCCGAAGTGTCGCGACCCGTGGCCCGGATCGTCGACGACGTGCGGCGGCTCGCCGAGCACGGCGTGCGCGAAATCACGCTGATTGGACAGAACGTCAACGCCTATCACGGCGAAGGCCCCGACGGCCTGATCTGGACGCTCGGCGCCCTGCTGCATCGCCTTGCCGAAATTCCCGGCATCCTCCGCCTGCGCTATTCGACCAGCCATCCCCGCGACGTCGACGACAGCCTGATCGCGGCGCATCGCGATTTGCCGGCGCTGATGCCGTTCGTGCATTTGCCGGTGCAATCCGGTTCCGACCGGATTCTCGCGGCCATGAACCGCAGGCATACCACGGACGATTACCGGGCCGTCATCGACCGATTTCGCGCCGTGCGCCAAGATATTGCATTTTCATCGGATTTTATCGTCGGCTTCCCCGGCGAGAGCCGGGAAGATTTTCAGGCCACCCTCGCGCTTGTCATGCAAATCGGATACGCTGGCGCCTATTCGTTCAAATATTCGCCGCGGCCGGGAACGCCGGCGGCGGACATGCGGGAGATGGTTTCAGCTGAGGAAATGGACGAGCGATTGGTGCGGCTCCAGGAATTGATCGACAGCCAGCAATCGGCCTTCAATCGGGCGGCGATTGGCAACACTGTCGACGTGCTGTTCGAGCGTCCGGCCCGCAAGCCCGGCCAGATCGTCGGCCGCACCGCCTATCTGCAGCCCGCGCATGTGATGGCCACGCCCGATATCATCGGCCGGGTCTTGCCGGTTCAAATCGAAAGCCTCGAGCGCTACAGCCTGCTTGGCCGGCTCGCGCCCTCTGCTTCGCAGATGGCTTCTGCCGCGATCACATCGGCTCCAACGACATTTCCTCAAGCCAGCGATTCTTCTCAAACAAGAATGGGAACCTGAACCCTTGCCAAAAAGCGCATCGGATTCGCCTTCGCTCGCTCCCAGCCGCAAAGTCGACCGTGAGATGCAAATTCCGCCGGAAACGCAGGTCGTCATCGACTTCGATGACAACAGGGGGGCCTCGGCGCTGGTCGGACCCTATGGGCAGAACCTGGCGCTGATCGAACGCCGGCTTGGCGTCGTGGTCGATTCCCGCGGCAATCACATTTCGATCGCCGGATCGCGCGACGGCTGTGATGCCGCCCGCCGCGTGCTGGAGACGCTCTACGCGCAAGCCATCAAGGGGCAGGATTTGGCGCAGGGCGACGTCGAGGGCGCGATCCGCGCCGTGATCGCACAGGGCTCGCTGTTCGAATTCGACTCCAAGACCGCGAAATCGGCGTTCGAGACCATCAATTTGCGCAAGCGCCCGGTGCGGGCGCGCACCGCCGCGCAGGATTCCTATATTCGCGCGCTGAAGCGCCACGAGATGGTGTTCGGCATCGGTCCGGCCGGCACCGGCAAGACCTGGCTCGCAGTGGCGCACGCCGCGCAATTGTTCGAGCGCAAGGAAGTCGACCGCATCATCCTGTCGCGGCCCGCGGTCGAAGCCGGCGAGCGGCTGGGCTTTTTGCCCGGCGATTTGCGCGAGAAGGTCGATCCCTACCTGCGGCCGATCTATGACGCGCTGTACGATTTGATGGATTCCCGGATCGTCGAACGCGCGCTGCAGGCCGGCGAAATCGAGATCGCGCCGCTCGCCTTCATGCGCGGCCGGACGCTCACCAACGCCGTCATCATCCTGGACGAGGCGCAGAACACCACTTCGATGCAGATGAAGATGTTTTTGACCCGGCTCGGCGAGAACAGCCGCATGATCATCACCGGCGATCCCTCGCAGGTCGATCTGCCGAACGGCCAGACCTCCGGCCTTGCGGAGGCAGCCAAACTGCTCGACGGCGTCGAGGGCATCGCGCAGGTGAAATTCACGGCCGAAGACGTGATCCGCCATGAACTGGTGGCGCGGATCGTCGCGGCCTATGAAGGATTGCCGCAGCGGCCGGCAACTCGCAAGCCTTGATGCCGAAATCCGCCGCGAGAGGCGCACCGGAAGCGATTTCGGGGCGCAACAGAAATTCCGGAACCATGGCGCGATTTGCCCTTCCCATGACCGAGGTTCTCGTCGTCGCCGACGGCTGGCAGTCCGAGCCCGACGCCGAGGCCGTGATCCAGCGCGCGATCGCGGCCGCCGCCGAGATGGTCGACGCCGATACCGGCGAGGCCGAACTCGCGGTCATGCTGACCGACGACACCGGGATCCGGACGCTGAACCTGAACTGGCGCGGTATCGACAAGCCGACCAACGTGCTGTCGTTCCCGGCCCTGCCGCCGACCGGCCCCACTGGTCCCGGCGACCCGCCGCGCATGCTCGGCGACATCGCGATTGCCTATGAGACGATCCGCAAGGAAGCCGACGAGGAGCAAAAGCCGTTCGATCATCATCTCAGCCATCTGGCGGTGCATGGTTTCCTGCATCTGATCGGCTACGATCATGAAAACGACGCCGACGCCGAGGCCATGGAAGCACTCGAAGCCGATATCCTGGCCGAACTCGGCATTCCCGACCCCTATGGCAATCGGGAGCGGACGGACTGAGATGGCGGATTCCGAACCGACCCACGACAATCCGCGCAATGTGCGCAACCTGCCGGCCGTCGTGCAGCCGAACGAGGTCATGCGTCCGGTCGCGGAAAACTGGCTGACGCGGGCGATCCGCACGCTGTTCGGATGGAAACCGGGATCGGTGCGCGACGATCTGCAGGTCGTGCTCGATGCCTCGACGCCGGACGAAGTCGGCTTTTCGGCGACCGAGCGCACCATGCTGCGCAATATCCTTTCCCTGCACGAGCGCCGCATCGCCGACGTCATGATCCACCGCGCCGACATCATCGCGGTCAAGCGCGACATTCCGCTCGGCGAATTGATGAGCCTGTTCGAGAGCGCGGCGCATTCGCGGCTCGTGGTCTACAACGAAACCCTCGACGATCCCGAGGGTATCGTTCACATCCGCGATCTGCTGGCCTTCATGACCGCACGGGCGCACGTTTCCGAGACCGGCAAGAGCAAGAGCAAACGCAAGAGAAACTTCCCCGCCGGCCTCGATCTGCGCGCGGTCGACCTGGCGCTGCCGCTGTCGGAGGCCAACATCATTCGAAAACTGCTGTTCGTGCCGCCCTCGATGCGGGCGATCGACCTGTTGGCGCAGATGCAGGCCTCGCGCATCCACTTGGCGCTGGTGGTGGACGAATATGGCGGCACCGACGGGCTGGTGTCGATCGAGGACATCGTCGAACAGATCGTCGGCGAGATCGACGACGAGCATGACAGCGACGAGCCGCCGGCGATCGTGCGGCAGGCGGATGGTTCCTTCATCGCCGATGCGCGCGCCAGCCTCGACGACGTCCGCTCGGTGATCGGCGAGGATTTCGTCACCGGCGAGGCCGGTGAGGAAGTCGAGACGCTGGGCGGCTATCTGGTCACCCATGTCGGCCGGCTGCCGGTGCGCGGCGAAGTGATTTCCGGCCCCGGCAACTACGAAATCGAAGTACTCGACGCCGACCCGCGGCGCGTCAAGCGGCTGCGCATCGCCACCCGCAAGGAGCGTCCGCCCGCCCGCGGCCCGCGCGAAAGCCGGCGCCGCGAGGCAACTCCCGAGACCGGCCCCGCGCAAGCCAACGACAATGCGAGCCCGCCGTCCGGCGACGGAGCCGGCTCGACGTGATCCCGGCAGCCAAACTCCGCGCGCTCGCGCTTGCGATCATCCTGGCCTGGGGATGGAAGCGCGCCGCCATCGCGCTGGTCGCCGGAGCGCTGTCGGCGCTGGCGATGGCGCCGTTCAATGCCTGGCCGGTGCTGTTCGCAACATTTCCGGTGATGGTCTGGCTGATCGACGGCGCCGGCGCCGGCCGGCTGCGCGGTGTCCCGGCGGCGGCGATGGCCGGCTGGTGGTTCGGGCTCGGCTATTTCGTGCCGGGGCTGTACTGGATCGGCTACGCTTTTTTCGTCGATGCATCGACCTTCGCCTGGTTGACGCCGTTCGCGGTGCTCGGCCTGCCCGCTTATCTCGCGCTGTTCACCGCGTTCGGCTTCGCGCTGGCGCGCCTGATCTGGCCGAGGGACGCCTCGAGGGTGATCGCACTGGCCGCAAGCCTGACGATCGGCGAATGGCTGCGCGGTCATGTGCTGACCGGCTTTCCCTGGAATGCGTTCGGCTACGCGCTGAGCGAGCCGCTGGCGCTGGCGCAGACGGCCTCGCTGATCGGCCTGTGGGGCCTGACATTCCTGAGCGTCGCCATCTTCGCAAGCCCGGCGGTGCTGATCGATGGCACCTCGCGCGGACGCAAGCCCTGGATCGTGCCGGTTTCGGCAATGGCGATGCTGGTGGCGATGGGTATTTTCGGCGGCGTCCGCCTCGCTCTGCAGCCGACCTCTGTTGTCGCCAAGGTCAGGCTGCGGATCATGCAGCCCGACCTGCAGCAGGATGCGCGCTTCAACTACTCCGCCAAGGCGGAGGTGATGCAAAAATATCTCACGCTGTCCGATCGCGCTTCCGGGCCGGAGTCGACCGGCGTGCGCGACGCCAGCATCCTGATTTGGCCGGAATCGGCGTTCCCGTTTTTCCTGACGCGCGAACCGGATGCGATGGCGCAGATCGCCGAGCTGTTGCCCAAGGGCACCGTCCTGATCACCGGCTCGGTGCGCGCGCCGGATTTGCCGCCCGGAGCAAGGATCACGCGCGCCTATAATTCAATCTACGTCATCGATCATGACGGCAGCGTGCTGTCGGTCTACGACAAGTTGCATCTGGTGCCGTTCGGCGAGTATCTGCCGTTCCAGGACTGGATGGAAAAGCTGGGCTTCGAACAACTCACCAAGGTTCAGGGTGGATTCATTCCAGGCACGCGGCGCCACACGCTGGCGATGCCAAATGCACCGCGCGTGCTACCCTTGATTTGCTACGAAGCGATTTTTCCCGGCGACGTTGCGGCGAGCGACGATCGTCCGGGCTGGATCGTCAACCTGACCAATGACGGCTGGTTTGGAATCTCGACCGGTCCCTACCAGCATCTGCAGCAGGCACGCCTGCTCGCGATCGAGGAAGGCTTGCCGCTGGTTCGTGCAGCAAACACCGGCATTTCAGCGGTTATCGATCCGATGGGACGAATTGTCGCGCGGCTCGGCCTCGGTGTCGAGGGCGTGCTGGATTCCGGCCTGCCAGCGGCGATCGCGCCGACCATTTACGCGCGCAGCGGCGACATTCCTGCCGCGATCATGATCGCCGCGGGTCTGCTTTTCACGCTTCGACGCAGAGTCACGAAGCGGGTCGGCTGAAACTTCTTTCATAATTGGTTTCGGATAACCGCCGGAAATATCGGCGGCCGGAAATCCAGAGTTGACAGACCGACCGCGGAGTTAGCATTCTGTCCCGCAAGTCGAGACAAGGTCCAGTCAGTTCGTTGCTCAAATTGTCTGCATTCCTCCCCGACGCTTCCGAGCAGGATTTGACGGTATAGGCGCCTGAGGCATAATTCGCTTTGCCTCATCCGAAAGAGCTTCCCGAGGAGTGTTGGAGATGTCGACCAAAGCGCCCAACCCTGTTGACAAATATGTCGGCAGTCGTGTGCGCATGCGCCGCATCATGCTGGGGATGAGTCAGGAGAAGCTCGGTGAAGCGCTGGGCCTTACCTTCCAGCAGGTACAGAAATACGAAAAGGGCACCAACCGGGTCGGCGCCAGCCGCATCCAGCAGATCTCCGAAATTCTCCAGGTCCCGGTCTCGTTCCTGTTCGAGGGAGGTCCGAGCGGCACCGCCAGCGCCGAAGGCTTTAGCGAGGGCACTTCACCGGCCTATGTCTCCGATTTCCTGGCGACCTCCGAGGGCCTGGCGCTGACCCGCGCTTTCACCCGCATCAACGACGCCAAGCTCCGGCGCAGCATCGTCGAACTGGTCGAACAGATCGCCGTACGCGAAGGGCCCGACAAGCGCTGATCATCCAGCTGTCATTCCAGCGCTCGTGAAACGGGCGAACTCAGATGTGCCATTGCACATCTGAGGTTCGCGCTAGATGTGGTCTTTCAGGAGGTTGTCCATCTGGTCTGAACCGAGGAAACTGAGGTTGCGAAGCTTCAATGTTCCAGGGAGAGACCAGATGAACGTCCACAAGAATGCGCCTTT
>NZ_DATHOP010000085.1:0-31231 GCF_035484855.1 Bradyrhizobium sp. | reverse complement strand
GTCATACTGGATCAGGTTGATCTTGCGGCCGTTCACGCCGCCCTGGTCGTTGATCATCTTGATATAGGCGGCCTGGGTCTTGCCGATGGTGGCATAGGCGGAAGCCGGGCCGCTGAACGGATTGGTCTGGCCGATCTTGATCTCGGTATCGGTCGCGCCGGTGTCGTATTTCTTCTGTGCCGATGCCGGCGATGCCGACAGCGCGATCGCAACCGCGGTCCCGGTGAGCAGATGAAAAATGCCGTTCCTCATATCGCTGCGTTCCTCATGTGGGTGATTTTTTCCGATGGTCCTGTCCAGCCGCGCTGAACGCCATCGCTATGGCGATACTGGATGAAGCCATCCCGCATTGCAAGACGATGGTGGGGGGATAAGGTGAACGAAGTCAGGCCGGCCAGAGCGGGATGGGCTCAGGGTCGCGACGACGGACCATTTTCTCAAGCCCGGACGCGAGACCACACCAGGTCTGCAAGTCGGGATCTTCTCCTTTGCATGGGGTTGTTTTGCGATTTTTTGGTAAGGCCCTGCGGCTGCGCCCCGGAGCACCGGATCGCTGGCGCTTCGCGCTCACGGCGAATCGATTCAAATCCGTCCCATCATGCCCTGGCCGGCAGAGACGTGGATGCCCGGGACATCTAGCGCGAAGACGCGCTTCGCGCTTCTGCCCGGGCATGACGTCGTTTTGCCGTGACGATTCAGTCCGACCAGGCGCCGATGTCACCCGGCGGCGCCGGTATCCTCGATGATCGGGCCGAACAGCTGCCAGCGCTCGCCGTCGAACTTCATCATCTGCAGCTGCTTGTTGACGCGATAGTCGGTCGGCGAGGTGTTGGCGACGATGCCGGGCAGCGCCAGGTCGAGCACGACGTTCTTCAGCGAGGTCGCCTGCTTCATGACGTTCTCGCGGGTGAGATCGTCGCCGCATTGCTTGAGCACCTGCATCAGCATCTGCGAGGTGGTATAGCCGTAGGTGTTGAAGATCGAAGTCTTGTCGCCCTCCGGATAATACTTCGCCATGAAGTCGAGATACTTCTTCATGCCGGCGTCGTCCTTCCAGGTCGGGTCGAGCGGGTCCTTGATGTAATTGACGCTGATCACGCCCTTGGAAGCCTCCAGCCCCGCCGGCTTCATCACCGCGCCGACCGAGGAGGCGTTGATGTCGAGGATGTGCACCGGGTGCCAGTCGAGCTCACTGATCTTCTTGATCGCCTGGGCCGCCTGTTTCGGGGTCGACGCGCTGAAGAACACGTCGGCGCCGGCGGCCTTGATCTTGAGGATCTGGGAATCGATGGTCGGATCGGCCACCTCGTAGGACGCCTCCGCAACCACCATCGTCGCGGCCTTCTCGCCGAGGCCGGCCTTGATGCCGTTCAGGTAATCCTTACCCAGATCGTCGTTCTGGTAGAGGATGCCGACCTTGGCGTTCGGATAGGTCTTCATAATGTACTGGCCGTAGATGCGGCCCTCGACGAAATAGTTCGGGTTGAATCCCATGGTCCAGGGAAAATTCTTCGGGTCGGTGAATTTGGATGCGCCGGTCCCGGCGAGCAGCTGCGGGACTTTCTTGGCGTTGAGGTATTTCTGCACGGCGGCATTCGAGGGCGTGCCGAGGAGTTGGAAGGTGGACAGCACCTCGTCGTCCTCGACCAGCTTGCGCACCTGTTCGACGGCCTTCGGCGGGCTGTAGGAATCGTCATACTGGATCAGGTTGATTTTGCGGCCGTTGATGCCGCCCTGATCGTTGATCATCTTCATATAAGCGGCCTGGGTCCTGCCGATCGTGGCGTAGGCAGAGGCCGGGCCGGAGAACGGCACCGTCTGGCCGATCTTGATCTCGGTGTCGGTCGCGCCGGTGTCGTATTTCTTCTGTGCCGATGCCGGCGATGCCGACAGCGCGATCGCAACCGCGGTCCCGGTGAGCAGATGAAAAATCCCATTCCTCATGTCGCTGCGTTCCCTCATGTGGATGATTTTTCCGATGGTCTGGTCCGGCTGTAACGGCACGCCATCGTTGGCGCGAGTGTGGGGGAAGGGGCGGGCCAATGCAAGTTGGGGCGGGGAAATAGGGAGAACGAAATCACGCCAGCCAGAGCAGGATCAAGGCAAGCGCGGCGGGCGCCGCCTGGATATACAGAATCCTGCGGCTGACGGTGGCGGCGCCATAGACGCCGGCAACGATGACGCACAGCAGGAAGAACGTCTTGATCTGGAACGAAAAGCCGGGATTGCCGTGCAGCAGCCCCCAGAGCAGGCCGGCGGCGAGAAAGCCGTTATAGAGGCCTTGATTGGCGGCCAGCACGGACGAATCGGCGGCCTTTTCGGGCGTGTTGTGAAACGTCTTCAGCCCCAGCGGTTTGGTCCAGAGAAACATCTCCAGAACCAGAAAGTAGACATGCAGCGCGGCGACCAGCGTCACCAGGACATTGGCGATCCAGATCATGCGGCGTTCCCCCGAGCAGGCTTGTCGGCCCACGCTAGCATGTCGCGCGCGGCGCCGCGCGAAGGTTCTTGATCGAAGCCTCGGTCGCCCTGACGACGTCCGGAAACCGCGAGACAGGCCTGCCCCAATGGACGATATTGCCGGCATGGACATCGCAAGCAAGACCTATGGCACCGTCAGCGCCGAGCGGCGCAGCGAAATGAGCGGACTGGAATTCGTCCAGGGGCTCGCCGACGGGACGCTGCCGCTCAATACGATCGCCCGGACACTGGGCTATGATATCACCGAGGCGGCGAGCGGCCGGGTCGTCATCACCGCGCGGCCGAACGACAGCCATCTCAATCCGGCCGGCACCGTGCATGGCGGCTTCTCGGCCACGTTGCTCGACAGCTGCATGGGACTGGCTGTTAGTCGACCCTCGAAAAGGGTTTTGGCTCGACCACGCTCGAATTCAAGATTTCGCTATTGCGGCCGATCACGCCCGAGACGGGAGTGATCACGGCCGAAGGCACCGTGCTGACCCGGGGTCGGCGCGTCGGAACCGCCGAGGGGCGGATCACCGATAGCAAAGGGCGGCTGCTTGCCCATGGCACCACCACCTGTCTGATTTTTGCGGACTGACGATGTCCGAAAACCGCGAGACAAGCGGCTGGCAATGAACCATGATTTGCCGATGGATATGGACCGCACCGCCTGCTACCGCGCGATTTCGACCCGCGACGCCCGTTTCGACGGCAGGCTGTTCGTCGGCGTGAAAACCACCGGCATCTATTGCCGGCCGATCTGCCCGGCGCGCACGCCGAAATTCGAGAATGTGTCGTTCTATCCGTCCGCCGCCGCGGCCCAGGAGGCGGGACTCCGTCCCTGCCTGCGCTGCCGCCCGGAAACCTCGCCCGATCTCGCTTTCTGGCGTGGCACCGGCAACACGGTATCCCGCGCGCTCGCGCTGATCGAGGCCGGCGGCCTCGATGGCGCCAATGTCGAAGGCCTCGCCAATCGCCTCGGCGTCGGCGCGCGGCAGTTGCGGCGGCTGTTTCACCGGCATGTCGGGGCCTCGCCGATCGCGGTGGCGCAGACGCGGCGGGTGCTGCTCGCCAAGCAACTGATCCACGAGACTTCGCTGCCGATGGCCGAGGTCGCGCTGGCCTCGGGCTTCAACAGCGTCCGCCGCTTCAACGAGACCTTTCTCGAGATGTTCGGACGTCCGCCGGCGAGCCTGCGGCGTGTCCGCGACAGGACCCGGCGCGAGGCCGGTGCGCTGTCGGTGCGTCTCGCCTATCGGCCGCCCTATGACTGGGACGCGATGCTGTCGTATCTCGCGGCGCGCGCCATTCCCGGCGTCGAGATGGTTTCGGGGAACGTCTATCGGCGCACGATCGCGGTCGGCGACAACAGCGGCGTCATCAGTGTCACGCCTGCGGACAAAAACCGTGTCGACGTCTCGATTCGATTTCCGGATATGGCGGCGCTGCCGCAACTGATCGCGCGGGTGCGGCGGGTGTTCGATCTCGCCGCCGATCCCGACTTGATCGGCGCGCATCTGGCGCTCGACCCGGTGCTGGCGCCGTTGGTCGCGGCCCGGCCGGGCTTGCGCGTGCCCGGCGCCTGGGACGGTTTCGAGCTTGCGGTGCGCGCGATCTTCGGCCAGCAGATCACGGTGCCGGCGGCAATCAAATTGCTCGGCAAGCTGGTGGCGGCCTATGGCGCGCCGCTGCCCGCGGGGCTGCGGGATGGCGAGGGTCTCAGCCACTTGTTTCCGTCGCCCGCACGAGTTGCCGGCGCCGACCTCGCCGGCCTCGGCATGCCCAGGGCCCGCGCGATGGCGGTGACGTCGCTGGCATCAGCCATTGCCGCCGACCCCGCCATCTTCAGCCGAAGCGCGAGCCTCGAGGAGACGGTCGCAAAATTGCGGGCGCTGCCGGGGATCGGCGAATGGACCGCGCAATACATCGCGATGCGCGAGCTGCGCGAACCCGACGCATTTCCCGCCGCCGACATCGGATTGCTGCGCGCGATGGCGGACGCTGATGGCCTTCGTCCGTCGCCCGCCGCATTGCTGTCGCGCTCCGAGCGCTGGCGGCCGTGGCGAGCCTATGCCGCGCAGCATCTATGGGCCGCTTGCATCCCGCATCCGGTGCCATCGCCGGTCGCCCATGAACGCGAAGCTGCCTGAAATCTTCGGTCTCGACCGCCTGGAAACGCCGATCGGCACGGCGCTGCTCGTCACCGATGCCGAAGGCGCTCTGCGTGCGCTGGACTGGGAGGATTTTGAGCCCCGGATGCGCCAACTGTTGCGGCGCCAATACGGCTCCGTGGTCCTGAATGCGGCGAAGGCCCCAAGGGACACGCTCTCGGCACTGAAGCGATATTTCAAAGGCGATCTCGCTGCCCTGAACGCGATCAAATGGCGCGTCGCCGGCACGCCGTTCCAGCAAAAGGTCTGGCACGCATTGCCGAACATTCCGGCCGGGACCACGATGAGCTACGGCGCGCTGGCGTTGAAACTCGACGCGCCGAACGCCATGCGCGCGGTCGGCCACGCCAACGGCGCCAATCCGATCAGCGTCGTGCTGCCCTGTCATCGGCTGATCGGCAGCAACGGCTCGCTGGTCAAATATGGCGGCGGGCTCGCGCGCAAGCGCTGGCTGCTGCAGCACGAAGGGGTGGCGATTTAGGAGCCGTCATTGCGAGCGGAGCGAAGCAATCCATCGAGCCGCAAGCAAGGATGGATTGCTTCGTCGCTTCGCTCCTCGCAATGACGAATTCCAAAACGTCACGTCCGTTAATCGCCAGACGGGCGGTGTCGATGCGCTTAAGCGTCTCCTCATATTCAACATGGAGACACCAGATGACCGACGCGGAAATTCAGGATTTCGTGACCCGGTTTGCGGCCGCATGGGCGGCGCGCGACGGCAAGGCGTTTCTGGAACTTTGGCATCCGGAAGGCTTGCTGAAAACGCCGATGGTCGGCCGGACGGTGAAGGGCAGCGAACTCGATCGCCTGCTCGAGGTGCAGACACAGGCCGCGCCGGACTTCGTCTGGCAATTGCTGGACTGGACCTCACGCGGCGACGTCGTGATCGTCGAGTGGCAGACCACCCGCATCGTCAATGGCCAACGCTTCAGCTGGCGCGGCGTCGACAAATTCCGCATCCGGAACGGCAAGATCGCCGAGGAGACGGTCTATTGCGACACCGCCCCGCTGCGCGCGCTCGGTACCGGCGAAGCGCTGCAGCCGATCACGAGGTTCTAGGCGATTGGTTGCGATCTGATCAGGGTACGGACTTCATGGAGATTCTTGGCGATGCACACGCACAAATCCTCCATCTCGGTCGTAGCCGGGAACAGGTCCGGCACCATGATGGTCATCATTCCCGCTCCGGACGCGGCTCGGACGCCGTGGTAGGAGTCTTCGAGCGCGACGCACAATTCCGGCTCGACGCCGAGGCGTTCGGCGGCTTTCAAAAACGGCTCGGGATGCGGCTTGCCGCGCGAATAGTCGCCATGCGCAACAATTTCTTCGAATCGCTCGGTGAGCTTATGGAAGCCGAGGTGGTGCTGCGCATCCTCATGGCGCGAAGATGTGGCAATCGCGCGCGGTAGCCCGGCATCATCCAGAAAATCGAGCAGCTCGACGACGCCTGCCTTCAGGCGGAGTTGCGATCGCGTCATCTCGTCGAACCGCTCTTTCACCTTGGTCCAGAAGATGTCGAAATCGAACCCTTGTCCGCAACGCGCAACGAAAGCCATGCGGGTTGCCTCAAGCGGCGTTCCTATCGTGGTTAGATAGAAGGGAAGCGATATATCGTGACCGCCGTCCGCTGCGGTGGCCATTGTTGCATCCCGGTACAGTGCTTCAGTGTCGAAGAGCAGCCCGTCCATATCGAACACGACCGCCCGGACGTTGCGGGGAAGTCTCACAGCCTTTGACATTACGCCGCGACGGCCGCGTCGTTGGCGAGCAGATGGACCAGCGCGCTCTTGATCGCGGCCTGTCGCGTGGGCGCGTTGATCTGCGCGCCGAGCAAATCGGTGACGTAGAACACGTCGCGGGCGCGCTCGCCGAAGGTCGCGACATGGGCCGAGGCGATATTGAGGTTGAGCTTCGAGATCGCGGTGGTCAGTTCGTACAACAGGCCAGGGCGGTCGAGGCCGGACACCTCGATCACGGTGTAACGGTCCGACCATTGGTTGTTGATGATGACCTCCGGCTCGACCACGAACGGCCGCGCCTTGCCGCGGGCTGCGGCGCGCCTCGCCACCACTTCGGGCAACCGCAGCTTGCCTTCCAGCACGTCCTCGATCATCTCGCCGATTCGCGTCGCGCGCCGTGCCTCGTCCTCGTCGCGGTCGTATTCCCGCGATATCGCGATGGTGTCGAGCGCGCGGCCGTCGGTGGTGGTGTAGATCTGGGCGTCGACGATGTTGGCGCCGGCCGAGGCGCAGGCGCCGGCGATGATCGACAGCAGCCAGGGGTGGTCGGCCGCCCAGATGGTCAGTTCGGTGACGCCCCGCGTCTCGTCGAAGCCGACATTGATCGCGAGCTTGTGGGCCGCCTGCTCGCTGGCACGAATGAAGCGGGCCTGGCGGATCTTGCGCGGCAGCTCGACCTTGAGCCAGTAGGCCGGATAGTGCCGGCCGACATAGGAGTTGAGTTCGGCTTCCGGCCACTCCGTGAACGCTGCGCGAAACTCCGCCTGTGCGGCGGCGATGCGCTTGGCACGATTGACCTCGGAGAAGCCGCCGGTCAGCACCGGCTCGGTTTCGTAGTACAGCGTGCGCAGCAGCTGCGCCTTCCAGCCGTTCCAGACGCCGGGGCCGACGCCCCTGATGTCGGCAGTGGTCAGGATCGTCAACAGCTTCATCTGCTCGACCGATTGCACCACGGCGGCGAAATTCTCGATGGTCTTGCGGTCGGAGAGATCGCGCGACTGCGCCACCGTCGACATGGTCAGATGCTGCTCGATCAGCCAGGCCACCAGTTCGGTGTCGGCGGCGGAAAAGCCGAGCCGCGGGCACAGCCGCCGCGCCACCTTGGCGCCGGCAATCGAATGATCCTCGGGGCGGCCCTTGGCGATGTCATGCAGCAGCGTGGTGATGTAGATCACCGCGCGGTGCTCGGGGCGGATCTTGCGCATCAGGTCGCTGGCGACGATGAACTCGTCATTGCCGCCGCGTTCGATCTCCTGCAGATAGCCGACGCAGCGCAACAGATGCTCGTCCACCGTGTAGTGGTGGTACATGTTGAACTGCATCATCGACACGATCTTGCCGAAGGCGCGGATGAAATGGCCGAGTACACCGGTCTCGTTCATGCGCCGCAGCACGATTTCGGCATCGTTGGAGGTCAGGATCTCCATGAACAGCCGGTTGGCTTCGGGATCGTCGCGCAGTTGCGTGTTGACCAGTTTCAGGGACCGCGTCACCGTGCGCATGGCGTCCGGATGGAAGGCCAGGTTGTTCTTCTGCGCCAGCCGGAAGATTCTTATCAGATTGACCGGGTCGTGCTTGAACACGTCGGGCGCGGCGAGGTTGATGCGGTTGTTGTCGACGATGAAATCGTCGCTGTCCGGCACGCGCCGTCGCACCGTGCTCGGCCGCAACCGCGCCATCATCCGGCTCAGCACCGGCGCGGGCTTGGCCTGCTGGTCCTCCAGCTTGGCGCACAGGATCGCGGTGAGGTCGCCGACGTCTTTCGCGACCAGGAAGTAGTGCTTCATGAAGCGTTCGACATCCTGCATGCCGGGATGCGAGGTATAGCCGAGCCGGATCGCGATCTCCCGCTGCATGTCGAACGACAGCCGCTCTTCGGCGCGGCCGGAGAAGAAATGGATGTTGCAGCGGACCGACCACAGGAAATCGGCGCAGCGGCGGAAGGTGCGGTATTCCTGCGCGTCGAATACGCCGCGTTCCAGCAACTCATCGGTCTCGCGCACGCGGTAGACATATTTTGCGATCCAGAACAGCGTGTGCAGGTCGCGCAATCCGCCCTTGCCGTCCTTGACATTGGGCTCGACCAGATAGCGCGACTGCCCGGCGCGGCGATGGCGTTCCTCGCGCTCGGCGAGCTTGGCGGTGACGAATTCGGCCGCGGTGCCCTGCACGACTTCCCGGTCGAAGCGCTCGACCAGCTCGTCATAGAGCGGCTTGTCGCCGGTCAGGAACCGTGTTTCGAGGATCGCGGTGCGGATCGTCATGTCGCCGCGCGCCTGCCGGATCGATTCGTCGACCGAGCGGGTGGCGTGGCCGACCTTCAGCCCCATGTCCCACAGGCAATAGAGGATGGCTTCGGCGACCTGCTCGCCCCAGGCGGTCTGCTTGTAGGGCAGGATGAACAACAGGTCGATGTCGGATTCGGGGGCCATCAGGCCGCGGCCATAGCCGCCGGTGGCGACCACCGCCATACGCTCGGCGCCGGAGGGGATCGGCGAGTGATACAGATGCCGCGTGGCGGCCGCGAACAGGATGCGGATGATTTCGTCCTGCACGAAACACAGCCGCTCGGCGCAGCGCCGGCCGTGGCGATCCCTGAGCAGCACGGCCTGCGCGGTGGCCCGCGCCGCGATCATCTCGGCCTTCAACAGTTGCGCGGTGGCGGCGCGGAACAAATCCTCGCGCCCGGCATGTTTTTCGGCGAGCGCGTCGACCGCCGCCGCGATCCGCGCGGTGTCGAAACGCTCGTCGGCCACGGGCCGGGTTTGGGTCACGACGCTGTCCATGAGCTATCCCGATATCGGACGGCATCGACGCTGTCACGGGACATTGTTGGATGACAGTCCATCCATGCTGGATTCCGCTTGCTTTGAGCAAGGCTGTTCTCGGCGCTAGGGATCGGGTGTGCAGATTTTCTCATTGACGCCCGACGTTTAACTCATTGAACTGAAACGAGGTTTTCTATAGTGGGAAGGGGTTACGGAAGGCTGGAAGCGCCGGTCGCGTTGACGCTTCGCTGCAATCTGCTTTGATCGTTCCGATATGGGGGGACATTGACGATGCTCAAGATTTCACGCCGCGCCTTGGCTGCGATCATCGCGGTTGCGACGCTTGCTCCCGGCGCCGCCTTCGCCGCGGACGCGCTCAAGGAAATCCATCTGGATTGGGCGACCTACAATCCGGTGTCGATGATCCTGAAGCAAAAGGGATTGCTGGAGAAGGAATTCGCCAAGGATGGAATTTCCATCGTCTGGGTGCAGTCGGCCGGTTCCAACAAGGCGCTGGAATTCCTCAATGCCGGATCGATCGATTTCGGCTCCACGGCGGGCTCGGCGGCGCTGGTGGCGAAGATCAACGGCAACCCGATCAAGTCGATCTATGTCTATTCGCGCCCCGAATGGACGGCACTGGTGACGACCAAGGATTCCAAAATCTCTAATGTCGCCGACCTCAGGGGCAAGCGTGTCGCGGTGACGCGCGGCACCGATCCGCACATCTTCCTGGTCCGTGCGCTGCTCGGCGCCGGCCTGAGCGAAAAGGACATCACGCCGGTGCTGCTGCAGCACGCCGACGGCAAGACCGCGCTGATTCGCGGCGACGTCGACGCCTGGGCCGGGCTCGACCCGATGATGGCGCAGGCGGAGATCGAGGACGGCGCAAAACTGTTCTACAGGAATGCCGACGCCAACACCTGGGGCATCCTCAATGTGCGCGAGGAATTCCTGAAAGATCATCCCGATATCGTCCGCCGCGTGCTCGCCACCTACGAGGACGCGCGCAAATATTCGCTGGCGAATTACGACGAGCTGAAAAAGACCTTCATCGCGGTGACAAAATTGTCCGACGCCGTCGTCGACAAGCAGCTCAAGGAGCGCACCGATCTGACCTCCAGCCGGATCGGCGCGCCGCAGCGCGAATCGATTCTGGCTGCGGGACTGGCGCTGCAGCAGGCCGGCGTGATCGATCCCAAGGTCGATGTGAAAGCGACACTCGACGCGCTGATCGACGACCAGGTGCCCCTACCGACGAATTGAAGGAGGCGGCGTCTAAACTCAATCGTCGTCATGCCCGGCATCCACGTCTTTCTTGACGCAGCGCGAAGACGTGGATGGCCGGGACGAGCCCGGCCATGACGAATGGGAGGGCTCAGATCGTCCCATTCGCCAACTTGCAATCTTCCGCGAGACGCGGTTCTGCTATGGCCATGACGATCGAACTGCCCGCGCTTGAACGGACCGATGCGATCGCGCAGCCCGCGCCCGCAGGCCGGCTGCGGCGCTTCGCGCGGCCGGCGCTCGGGCTGTTGCTGCCGGTCAGCCTTGCGCTGGCGTGGGAAATCATCGTCTGGCTCGGGCTCTCCAGCGGACGGCTGGTGCCGCCGCCCTCAAAAATCTTCGCTACCCTCGCCGAATTGGCGAAGACCGGCGAGTTGCTGCGCCACATCGTGGCCACCTTGAGCCGCGTCGCGGCCGGCTTTGGCCTTGGCGTCGCCGCCGGCACGCTGCTCGGCGCGATCTCCGGCTATTGGGGGCTGGCGCGAAGGCTGCTCGATCCGACCGTGCAGGCGCTGCGCGCGATCCCCTCGCTCGCCTGGGTGCCGCTGTTCATCCTGTGGCTCGGAATTTTCGAGACATCGAAGATTGCGCTGATTGCGATCGGAGTATTTTTCCCGGTCTATCTCGGCGTGATGGGCGCGATCCTGTCGGTTGATCGCAAGATCGTCGAGGTCGGACGCACTTTCCGCCTTTCCGGACCGGCGATGATCCGGCGCATTCTGCTGCCTGCGGTGTTGCCGGCCTATGTCGTCGCGTTGCGTGTCGGCCTGGGACTCGGCTGGATGTTCGTGGTCGCCGCCGAGCTCATGGGCGCGTCGGAGGGCTTAGGCTATCTCTTGCTCGACGGCCAGCAACTGGGCAAGCCTGCGCAGATCCTGGCGGCGATCGTGATCTTCGCCATTTTGGGCAAGACCTCCGACTGGCTGATCGAAATCGCCAGCGCGCCATTGCTGCGCTGGCAGGATGCCTTCGGCGCGAGAAGTGGAGCGGCCTGATGCTGGTGCTCGATCGACTGGGAAAAATCTATCCCAACGGCGTCCACGCGCTGGAGCGTTTTTCCGCCGACATCCGGCTCGGCGAGATCGTCGCCATCATCGGCGGCTCCGGCTGTGGCAAGTCGACGCTGCTGCGCGCCATCGCCGGCCTCGACGGCGCCACCTCGGGCACGGTGACGCTCGACGACATCACGATATCCGCGCCGCATGCGAAAATCGGCATCATCTTCCAGGAACCGCGGCTGCTGCCGTGGCTCAGCGTCGCCGACAATATCGGGTTCGGGCTTTCGGAGCTGCCGGCGGCCCTGCGCCGCGACAAGGTCGCCCGCGCGCTGGCCCGCGTCGGGCTTGTCGACAAGGCCAACGCCTGGCCGCGCGAATTGTCGGGCGGACAGGCGCAGCGCGTGGCGATCGCGCGGGCGCTGGTGCCGCAGCCGGA
Organism: Bradyrhizobium sp.; assembly: GCF_035484855.1. Classification (GTDB taxonomy): domain Bacteria; phylum Pseudomonadota; class Alphaproteobacteria; order Rhizobiales; family Xanthobacteraceae; genus Bradyrhizobium. The sequence goes on along the minus strand of NZ_DATHOP010000085.1, from coordinate 19,369 downwards.
AGTGCTGTTGCTCGACGAGCCCTTCTCGGCGCTGGATGCCTTCACGCGGCGCGATCTGCAGGATCACCTGCTCGACCTCTGGGCCGATACGCGGCCGACGCTCGTGCTGGTCACCCACGACGTCGACGAGGCCGTAGTGCTGGCCGACCGCGTCTTGGTGATGCGGCCGCGGCCGGGCCGGCTGTTCGAGGAGATCAAGGTCAACCTGGCGCGGCCGCGCGACCGCCAATCGCCGCTGTTCGACAATTTCAAGCGGCGCGTGTTGACCGCGCTCGATCGCTCGCTCGACCGGAGCCTTTCGGACGCCGACCCGAAATCGACCGCAGGCGAGGCGATGTGGTGGTGACATCCGCAGCCAGAGCCATTACATCGGACGCGCAATAATATCCGGGAGAGAAAGAAAATGGACGCCGCCGAACTCCGCGCCACGCAGGCTCCGATCAAGGAGCGCTATAAATCCGATCCGAAGTCGGCCGTCATCACGCTGAAAGCCAGGGGCTCGATCGAGAACGAAGGCATCGCCTGCAAGGTCGAGACCGGTCGCGCGCTGGCGGTGGCCGGCCTGCACCCGGCGACCGGCGGCTCCGGCCTTGAGCTGTGCTCCGGCGACATGCTGCTGGAAGCGCTGGTCGCCTGCGCCGGGGTGACCTTGAAATCGGTCGCGACCGCGGTCGAAATTCCGCTGAAGTCTGGCAATGTCACCGCCGAGGGCGATCTCGACTTCCGCGGCACGCTCGGCGTCGACAAGGAGGCGCCGGTCGGTTTCGCCGAAATCCGGCTGCGCTTCGACGTCGACACCGATGCGCCGCAGGAGAAACTCGATCTGCTTCTGAAGCTCACCGAGCGTTATTGCGTGGTCTACCAGACCATCAAGAACGGCCCGAAGGTTTCGGTGACGATGCACCGGGTGTGAGACGTATCGCAGCCAATACCTCCGCGCCGTCACCCTGAGGTGCGAGCGAAGCGAGCCTCGAAGGGCCCCTTGGTGGCCCATCCTTCGAGGCCCGCGCGTTGCGCGGGCACCTCAGGATGACGACGGTTTCCATGTCCCCCGATCTCGTTTTTTTCCTGACGCTGGCGCTGCGGATGGCGGTCACCGCGGCGTTCGTCGTGTCGGCTTCGATCATCACCGAGCGTTCCGGGCCGGTGATCGGTGCATTGATCGCGACCCTGCCGATTTCGGCCGGTCCCTCCTACGTATTCCTCGCGCTCGATCATGATGCGGCATTCATCGCCAATGGCGCGCTGGCGAGCCTGCCGATCAACGCCGCCACGATCTGGCTCGCCTTGACCTATGTCGTGCTGGCGCAGCGCCACGGCGCGCTGGTCAGCTGGGGTTGTGCGGCCGTGGTGTGGATCACGCTCGCCGCAGCGTCGCGGTGGTTTCAGTGGACGCTCACCGGCGGCCTCATTGTCAACGCGGTCACGTTTGCGATCTGCCTGCCGCTCTTAAAACGCTTCCAGCATGTCAGGATGCCGCTGATCACGCGGCGCTGGTACGACATCCCGCTACGCGCCTCGCTGGTCGCGACCCTCGTCGCCACCGTCGTGACACTGTCGGGCTGGGTCGGTCCTTATGTGAGCGGCGTGCTGGCGCTGTTTCCGCTGGTGTTCTCCAGCATGATGCTGATCCTGCACCCGCGCATCGGCGGCAAGCCGACCGCGGCGGTGGTCGCCAATGGCGGCTGGGGCATGATGGGTTTCGGTATCGGGATCGCGGTGCTGCATGTCGCGGCGCTGCGGTTCGGCTCGGCGGCGGGGCTCTGTCTGGCGCTTCTGACCTGCGTGAGCTGGAATTTGGCGTTGTGGTGGAACGGACGGCGAAGGCTCACGCACTCGTAGCCCGGATGGAGCGCTTGCGTAATCCGGGAAGCATACGGCAGGAGTCCCGGATTGCGCTGCGCTCCATCCGGGCTACGAAGTTTCACTGCTTCGGCAGTTTCGCCTTCAGCGCATACAACGCCTCCAGCGCTTCGCGCGGCGACATCTCGTCGGGATGCAGCGCCCTCACGGCTTCGACCAGCTTTTCCGCCTCGCTTGGCGGCGCGGGTTCCGCCGCGGCGCGCGAGGGCACCGCGAACAGCGGCAAGTCGTCGGCGAGCGCGCGTGCGGTCTGGCCGCGGTCCTGCGCTTCGAGCTTGGCCAGCACCGATTTGGCGCGCGCGATCACCGGAGCGGGGAGGCCGGCGAGCTTTGCGACCTGGATGCCATAGGAGCGGTCGGCCGAGCCCGGCAGCACCTCGTGCAAAAACACCACGTCGCCCTGCCATTCCTTGACCCGCACGGTGGCATTGAACAGCCGCGGCAGCTTTGCCGACAGCGCGGTCAGTTCGTGATAATGCGTCGCGAATAGCGCGCGGCAGCGGTTGCTCTCGTGCAGGTGCTCGATCGCGGCCCAGGCGATCGACAGCCCGTCGAAGGTGGCCGTGCCGCGGCCGATCTCGTCGAGGATGACCAGCGAGCGCTCGCTGGCCTGGTTGAGGATCACGGCGGTTTCCACCATCTCCACCATGAAGGTGGAGCGGCCGCGCGCGAGGTCGTCGGCGGCGCCGACGCGCGAGAACAGCCGGTCGACGATGCCGATCCGAGCGCGTGCCGCCGGCACGAAACTGCCGATCTGCGCCAATAGCGCGATCAGCGCGTTCTGGCGCAGGAAGGTCGATTTGCCGGCCATATTGGGGCCGGTGATCAGCCAGATCTGGCCCGCCCCCACCCTACCCTCCCCCGCTTGCGGGGGAGGGTAGGGTGGGGGTACCGGTGACAAATCGCAGGCATTGGCGATGAAGGGCTGGCCATCGCGCTTCAGCGCCTGTTCGACCACCGGATGCCGGCCGCCTTCGATCGCAAAGGTCAGCGAGCCGTCGACCTCGGGCCGCACGTAATTGTCGTCGACCGCGAGCTTGGCCAGCGCGGTGGCGACGTCGAGAACCGCAAAGGCGCGCGCAGCGGCGCGCAGATCGTCGCTGGCCGCGATCGCGAGCGCGCAGAGGCGCTCGAAGATTTCCAGTTCCAGCCCGAGCGCGCGGTCGCCGGCATTGGCGATCTTGGCCTCGATCTCGCCGAGCTCCGAGGTAGTGAAACGCACCTGGCCGGCCAGCGTCTGGCGATGAATGAAGGTTGCGTTCAGCGGCGGCGCCATCAATTTGTCGCCGTGTTGGGCGGTGACCTCGACGAAATAGCCGAGCACGTTGTTGTGCCGGATCTTGAGGCCCTTGATGGAAGTCGCGTCGGCATAGCGCGCCTGCATCGCGGCGACCACGAGACGGGAAGCGTCACGCAGACTGCGCGACTCGTCGAGCGCGGCCTCATACCCCTCGCGGACGAAACCGCCATCGCGCTTGATCAACGGCAATTGCTCGGACAACGCGCGCTCGAATTCGCGCGCCAGATCACGCGAGGGACGGCGCAGCGCCTCCATCACGGCGGCGATTTCAGCCGGCGGATCGTCAAGCCGGGCCAGTTGCGCCAGCGCCTGGTCCGCGGCGAGGATGCCGTCGCGCAATCCCGCAAGGTCGCGCGGACCGCCGCGTCCGACCGACAACCGTGCCAGCGCGCGCGACATGTCGGGTGCGGCGCGCAATGTGGTCCTGACCTCGTCGCGCACCGCGCTGTCGGCTGTGAAGGCCCCGATCGCATCGAGGCGCCGCGCGATGGCAGCACTGTCGGTGAGCGGCGCAGCCAGCCGCTGCGCCAGCAGCCGCGAGCCGGCTGATGTGACCGTGCAGTCGATCGCATCGAGCAGCGAGCCGCGCCGCTCGCCGGCCAGCGTCCGTGTCAGTTCGAGATTGGCGCGGGTCGCCGGATCGATCGCCATGGTGGCGCCGCTGGCCTCGCGCGATGGCGGCGACAGCGGCGGACGCTTTCCGACCTGGGTGCGGTCGATATAGGTGACGGCGGCGGCGGCAGCAGTTGCTTCCAGCCGCGACATCGCGGAGAGACCGTCCATGGTCGCGACCGCGAAATAATCGCATAGCCGGCGCTCTGATGTGGCGCTGTCGAAATAATCGCGGGGAAGCGGCGTCACCGCCGGCAATTCGCGCAAGACCGGTCCCAATTCGGGATCGCCATAGAGCGCGTCGGTGACGATGACCTCGTTGGGATTGATCCGCGCCAATGTCGCCGCGAGTTCACTCGTTCCACATTCAGTGACGATGAATTCAGACGTCGAAATGTCGATCCAGGCGAGCCCGATGCGGTCGCCTCCGCTGGAGGCGCGGGCACGCGCGATGGCCAGCAGGTAATTGTTGGCGCGAGCGTCCAAAAGCGTGTCTTCGGTCAGCGTGCCCGGGGTGACCAGCCGCACCACGCCGCGGCTCACCACGCTCTTGTTGCCGCGTGCCCGCGCCGCAGCCGGATTCTCGGTCTGCTCGCAGACCGCGACGCGATGGCCGGCGGCGATCAGTCGGTGCAGATAGTCTTCCGAGCGTTCCACCGGCACGCCGCACATCGGGATATCCAGCCCCTGATGCTTGCCGCGTTTGGTCAGGACGATGCCGAGCGTTTTCGAGGCGATCTCGGCGTCCTCGAAGAACAGTTCGTAGAAGTCGCCCATCCGGTAGAACAGCAAGAGCCCGGGATGGGCGGCCTTGATCTCGAGATATTGTTCCATCATCGGCGTGACGCGCGCGGCGTCTGCCGCCGGCGCGGCGTCGGGTGGAACGGGAATGGATTGCTGGATCGTCATGGGATGCGCAAACTACAAAATTCCTGCGCCCGATCCTATCGCTTTGGTCCGGCAATTGCTGTTTTCCACGCCCTCGCGGCCCGCCGCACAATCTGTGGGCATGGCGGACCTCGGGCAATGCGGCGCTGCAAGGCAAGCCTCAATTGACCTGCCGCACCGGCGCTCCTAAAACTCGCCATCATTCGGGCCGGCTGGCGCCAAAACACGGCATTCAGGGAGAGAAAAAATGGGCGATGTATTCCTTTGCGACGCCGTGAGAACCCCGATCGGCCGTTTTGGCGGTGCGCTGGCAAAAGTGCGTGCCGACGACCTGGCGGCGGCGCCCATCAAGGCGCTGATGGCGCGCCATCCGAAGCTCGACTGGTCCGCCGTCGACGAGGTCTATTTCGGCTGCGCCAACCAGGCCGGCGAGGACAACCGCAATGTGGCGCGGATGGCGCTATTGCTGGCGGGCTTGCCGGAGACGGTTCCCGGTCAGACGCTGAACCGGCTCTGCGCCTCCGGGCTTGACGCAGTCGGCGCGGCGGGCCGGGCGATCCGAGCCGGCGAGATTGATTTCGCGATTGCGGGCGGCGTCGAATCGATGACGCGGGCGCCGTTCGTGATGGGGAAGGCCGCGGAAGCATTTTCGCGTTCGGCCGAGATTTTCGACACTACCATCGGCTGGCGCTTCATCAATCCACTGATGAAGGCGCAATACGGCGTCGACGCCATGCCGGAAACCGGCGAGAACGTCGCCGAGGAGTTTCAGGTTTCGCGCGCCGACCAGGACGCCTTCGCGATCCGCTCGCAGCAGCGCGCCGGCGCGGCAATTGCGTCGGGCTATTTCGCCGAGGAGATCGCGCCGCTCTCGGTGCCCGGCGGCAAGGCCGGACCCACTACCGTCGACAAGGACGAGTATCCGCGCCCGGAAACCACGCTCGAGGGGCTTTCCAAGCTGAAGCCGATCGTGCGCAATCCCGGTACGGTCACCGCCGGCAATGCGTCGGGCGTCAATGACGGCGCGGCCGCGATGATCCTGGCCTCCGAAGCCGCGGTAAAGAAACATGGGCTAACGCCGCGCGCGCGAATCCTGGGCCTCGCCTCGGCTGCGGTACCGCCGCGGATCATGGGCATCGGTCCGGTGCCGGCGACGCGCAAGCTGATGGAGCGGCTCGGCCTGAAGATCAGCGACTTCGACTTGATCGAGCTCAATGAGGCCTTTGCCAGCCAGGGCATCGCCTGCCTGCGGCAATTGGGGGTCAAGGAGGACGCCGATTTCGTCAACCCGCATGGCGGCGCCATTGCGCTCGGCCACCCGCTCGGCATGAGCGGCGCCCGGCTCGCGATGACCGCGGTGCACGGCATGGAAAAGCGCGGCGGAAAGCGCGCGCTCGCCACCATGTGCGTCGGGGTCGGCCAGGGCGTGGCGATGGCGATCGAGAAATTGAACTAACGGAAGACGCGGACGTCATCTGCGAGCCAACCGGTCGCGCGACGGCGCTCCCGATGGCGAGCAATGGACATCAGGCCAGGGATCACGGCGCGACCCTCCAAAACCCATCGCGCATGGCTTTAAGGAAAATCAATGATCATCGACGTACACGGCCACTACACCACCGCGCCGAAGGCGCTTGAGGACTGGCGCAACCGGCAGATCGCGGGCATCAAGGATCCCTCGGTCAAGCCCAGGGTCAGTGAGCTCAAGATCAGCGACGACGAACTGCGCGAGAGCATCATCGACAACCAGCTCAAGAAGATGCAGGAGCGGGGCAGCGACCTCACCATCTTCAGCCCGCGCGCCAGCTTCATGGCGCACCATATCGGCGACTTCGAGGTATCCTCGACCTGGGCTGCGATTTGCAACGAGCTTTGCGCGCGGGTCGGCCGGCTGTTCCCCGACAGCTTCATCGGCGCCGCGATGCTGCCGCAGTCGCCGGGCGTCGATCCCAAAACCTGCATTCCCGAGATGGAGAAATGCATCAGGGAATACGGCTTCGTCGGCATCAACCTCAACCCCGACCCGTCGGGCGGGCACTGGACCTCGCCGCCGCTGTCGGACCGGCAATGGTACCCGATCTATGAAAAGATGGTGGAGCTCGACATCCCCGCGATGATCCACGTCTCGACCAGCTGCAATGCCTGCTTTCACACCACCGGCGCGCATTATCTGAACGCCGATACCACCGCCTTCATGCAGTGCCTGACCTCGGACTTGTTCAAGGATTTTCCGACATTGAGGTTCCTGATCCCGCATGGCGGCGGCGCGGTGCCGTATCACTGGGGCCGCTTCCGCGGGCTGGCGCAGGAGATGAAGAAGCCGCTCTTGAAGGATCATCTCCTGAAGAACATCTTCTTCGACACCTGCGTCTATCATCAGCCCGGCATCGACCTGCTGACCAAGGTGATCCCGGTCGACAACATCCTGTTCGCCAGCGAGATGATCGGCGCGGTGCGCGGCATCGACCCGGAAACCGGCTTCCCTTATGACGATACCAAGCGCTACATCGAGGCCACGACGATGCTGAGCCCGGCCGACAAGAAGAAGGTCTATGAAGGCAATGCACGGCGGGTGTTCCCGCGCCTCGATGCGGCGCTGAAAGCGAAAGGCAAGTAACATGAACATGCCGCTGAACGACCTCGGCATCGTCAGGCGCAACATCGTCCGCGCCGACAAGGCGGCGGTCGAAAAGCTGTCGCGCTTTGGCGTTGCCACCATTCACGAGGCAATGGGCCGCGTCGGCCTGATGCTTCCCTATATGCGGCCGATCTATCCGAGCGCGCAGGCCTGCGGCCCCGCGGTCACCGTGCTGCTGCAGCCGGGCGACAACTGGATGATGCATGTGGTGGCCGAGCAGTTGCAGCCCGGCGACGTCGTGGTTGCGGCCTGCACCGCGGAAAATACCGACGGCTTCTTCGGCGATCTCTTGGCAACCAGTTTTCGCGCCCGCGGCGCAAAGGGCCTCGTCATCGACGGCGGCGTGCGTGACGTCAGGGATTTGACGGAAATGCAATTCCCGGTGTTTTCCACGGCGATCAGCGCCAAGGGCACGGTGAAGGCGACGCTCGGCTCGGTGAATATTCCGGTGGTCTGCGCCGGTGCGCTGGTCAACCCCGGTGACGCCGTCATCGCCGACGCCGACGGCGTCGTCATCGTTCCCGCAGGCTTAGCCCAGCAGGTCGCGGACGCAGCCGAGGCGCGCGAGGCCAATGAAGGCGAGAAGCGCGCCAAGCTCGCGGCTGGCGTGCTGGGGCTGGACATGTACAAGATGCGCGAGCCGCTGGCGAAGGCCGGCCTCAGATACATCGATTGACGCCATGTCAGGGACGCGAGACGCAACGATGGAATTTCAGAAGACGCCCGGTTGGCTGGACTGGTACGCCGGCCCCTCAAAGCCGCGGTTCAAGCTGCCGGCCGGCGCGGTGGACGCGCATTGCCATGTGTTTGGTCCGGGCGCCGAGTATCCCTACGCGCCCGAGCGCAAATATACCCCCTGCGACGCCTCCCGCCAGCAGCTCTATGCGCTGCGCGATCACCTCGGTTTTGCCCGCAACGTCGTAGTGCAGGCCACCTGCCACGGCGCCGACAATCGCGCGATGGTCGACGCGCTGGTCCATTCCGCAGGCCAAGCGCGCGGTGTCGCCACCGTCAAGCGCAGCGTCAGTGACGCCGAACTGCGTGCGATGCATGAAGCCGGCGTGCGCGGGGTGCGTTTCAACTTCGTCAAGCGCCTGGTCGATTTCACGCCCCGGGAGGAATTGATCGAGATCGCCGGCCGCATCGAGAAACTGGGCTGGCACGTCGTGATCTATTTTGAAGCGGTGGATTTGCCGGAATTGTGGGATTTCTTCACCGCGCTGCCGACCGTGATCGTGGTCGACCATATGGGCCGGCCCGATGTCACCAAGCCGGTCGACGGGCCGGAATTCGAGCTGTTCGTGAAATTCATGCGGGAGCATCCGAACGTCTGGTCCAAGGTCACTTGCCCGGAACGGATCTCGATTGCGGGCCCGCGCGCGCTGAACGGCGAACAGAGCGCCTACCGGGACGTCGTTCCGTTCGCGCGGCGCATCGTCGAAACTTTTCCCGATCGCGTGCTCTGGGGAACCGACTGGCCACACCCCAACTTGAAAGACCACATGCCGGACGACGGTCTGCTGGTCGATTTCATCCCGCACATCGCGGCCACGTCCGAACTGCAGCACAAGCTCCTGGTCGACAACCCGATGCGGCTGTACTGGCCCGAACAATCCTGAGGAGGCAGTCCCATGTCACTCGACAAACCCTATACCGATGTCCCCGGCACCACCATCTTCGACGCCGACATGTCGCGCCTCGGCTACCACCTGAACCAGTTCTGCATGTCGCTGATGAAGGCCGAGAACCGCGCGCGCTTCAAGGCCAATGAGCGCGCCTATCTCGACGAATGGCCGATGAGCGAGGAGCAGAAGCAGGCCGTGCTGGCGCGCGACCTCAATCGCTGCATCGAGCTCGGCGGCAACATCTATTTCCTCGCCAAGATCGGCGCCACCGACGGCAAGAGCTTTCAGCAGATGGCCGGCAGCATGACCGGGATGAGCGAAGAGGCATACCGCAACATGATGGTCGGCGGCGGCCGCTCGATCGAAGGCAACCGCTACACCGGGGAGAAGAAGTGATGGCCCATATTTCCGCGAGCGTTTATACCTCGCATATTCCGGCCGTGGGCGCGGCGCTCGACCTCGGCAAGACCGGCGAGCCCTACTGGCAGCAGGTCTTCAGCGGTTACGAATTCTCCAAGCAATGGATGAAGGACCAGAAGCCGGACGTCATTTTCCTGGTCTACAACGATCACGCCAACGCCTTCAGCCTCGATATCATCCCGACTTTTGCGATCGGCACCGCGCCCGAATTCGCGGTCGCCGACGAGGGCTGGGGCCCGCGCCCGGTGCCCAAGCTGATCGGCCATCCGAAGCTGGCGGGCCACATCGCGCAGTCGGTGATCCAGGACGATTTCGATCTCACCATCGTCAACAAGATGGATGTCGACCACGGCCTCACGGTGCCGATGAGCCTGATGTGCGGTCAGCCGCAGGCGTGGCCCTGCCCGGTGATCCCGTTTGCCGTCAACGTTGTGCAGTACCCGGCGCCCTCCGGGCGGCGCTGCTTCATGCTCGGCAAGGCGATCCGCAAGGCGATTGAATCCTACGACGAGCCGCTCAACGTGCAGATCTGGGGCACCGGCGGCATGAGCCACCAGTTGCAGGGGCCGCGCGCCGGGCTGATCAACAAGGAGTGGGACAAGGCCTTCCTCGATCGCCTGATTGCCGAGCCGGAAAAGCTCGCCGCCGTGCCCCATATCGACTATGTCCGCGAGGCCGGCAGCGAAGGCATTGAACTGGTGATGTGGTTGATCGCCCGCGGCGCCATGGAGGACGTCAATGGCGGCAAGGCGCCGACCGTCCGGCACCGCTTCTATCACGTGCCGGCGAGCAACACCGCCGTGGGCCATCTGATTCTGGAGAACAACTGACGTGACCAAGATCATCAAAGTCGCGCTCGCCGGTGCCGGCGCCTTCGGCATCCGGCATCTCGACGGCATCAAGAACATCGATGGCGTCGAGGTAGTGTCGCTGGTCGGCCGCAGGCTGGAGCCGACCAAGGAAGTCGCCGCCAAATACGGCATCGCGCATGCCTCGACCGACCTCGCCGACAGTCTCGCGATCAAGGAGGTCGATGCTGTGATCCTGTGCACGCCGACGCAGATGCATGCATCGCAGTCGATCGCCTGCCTGAAGGCCGGCAAGCATGTGCAGGTCGAGATTCCGCTCGCCGATTCGCTTGCCGACGCGCAGGCCGTCGTCGATTTGCAGAAGAGAAGCGGGCTGGTCGCGATGTGCGGCCACACCCGCCGCTTCAACCCCAGCCATCAATGGGTTCGCAACAAGATCGTCGCCGGCGACTTCAACATCCAGCAGATGGACGTGCAGACCTTCTTCTTTCGCCGCACCAACATGAACGCGCTGGGCCAGCCGCGCAGCTGGACCGATCATTTGCTGTGGCACCACGCCGCCCACACCGTGGACCTGTTCGCCTACCAGGCGCGCTCGCCGATCGTCAAAGCCAACGCGGTGCAGGGACCGATCCACCCGACGCTCGGGATTGCGATGGACATGTCGATCCAGCTCAAGACCGAAAGCGGCGCGATCTGCACGCTCAGCCTCTCGTTCAACAATGACGGTCCGCTCGGTACTTTTTTTCGCTACATCGGCGACACCGGCACCTACATCGCGCGCTATGACGACCTCTTCAACGGCAAGGAAGAGAAGATCGACGTCTCCAAGGTCGACGTGTCGATGAACGGGATCGAGCTGCAGGATCGCGAGTTCTTCGCCGCCATTGCCGAGGGCCGCGAGCCGAACGCGAGCGTCGCCCAGGTGCTGCCGTGCTACCAGGTGCTGCATGATCTGGAGCAGCAGCTCGACGCCAAGTGAAGCTTGCGCAATGTAATGTCGGGTGAGCTGGCACGGCGGCATTGCCTGGGTGGGTCAGACCCGAGTATGACACGCTGGGGCCGCCTCTCAGGGATCGCCGATGATCATGCTGCCGCCGGCGGCGGATGCCGAGTATTTGACGGCCGTTCTGCGCAAGGCCGGCGCGCTCGCTAACGGCCGCGTCCGGTCCGTCGAACCGGAAAATCCGCACGACACGATCCTGTCGCATATCGTGCGATTGAAACTGGCTTACGAAGGCGATGCCTCCGGTGCGCCGCCGTCGTTGTTCCTGAAGACTGCGCGCAGCGATCGAATGGATCCTTCGTGGGTCGCCGGGCGCCAGGAAGTTGCGTTCTATACCCAAATTGCCCCGCGCATGCCGGCGGGTATCGTTCCACAATGCTACGACGCCGATTGGAACGCGGAAACGAACGAGTGGCGTCTGTTGCTTGAAGACCTTACCGCAACCCACGTGACCGCCACGACCTGGCCGGTGCCGCCGACGTCGGATCAATGCAGGACGATCGTGGAATTGCTGGCGCGCGTGCACGCAAAATGGTGGGACGATCCGGGCCTCGGCGTCTCCGCTGGAACATGGGTCGACGCCGATACGCTTGACCGAAGCCGACGCACCTTGTCGGATCATCTTGCCCGCTTCAACGATCGGTTCGGCGATTGTATTCCACTCGAGCGACGCGAGCTCTATCATCGATTGCTCGACGCGGCACCCCGCCTCAGGCAACGCTACCTCTCGCATCGCAATGTCACCATCGTTCACGGCGACGCACATGTATGGAATTGCCAGTTGCCGCGCGATGGCGAAGGCGCCGGCGCCAGGTTTTTTGACTGGGACAGCTGGCATATCGATGTCGCCACCAGCGACCTCGCCTACATGATGGCCATGCACTGGTACCCCGACCGCCGGCGGCAATTCGAACGGCCGCTGCTGGACCACTACCATGAGACGCTGCAGGCGCATGGCGTCGCCGGTTATGATCGCGATGCACTGGAGGACGATTACCGCCTGTCGGTGCTGTTGCGCAGCACGACACCGGTGTGGCAATGGGCGGCCGGCATCCCGCCGGTGATCTGGTGGAACAATCTGGAGCGGATTTTCATGGCCATTGACGATCTTGGCTGTCGCGCCCTGCTCGATTGAGCGCATGACGCGATGAGGCGCCGCCGCGGGTCCATCGCGGGTCGCTAGAGCCTTTTCGTTTCGATGGAATCGAAACGGGACTCCAGATTCTTGTTTTGACGCGTTTTCTTCACGCGAGCCGGTGACCACTTCGCTCGAAAACGCTCTAATCGATCACCGCGTGTTCCGGCGCCAGCGACTGCTTGCGCAGCGCCGCCCGGGTCGAGCCGATCATGATCGCCAGCGGGATCGCGCACAGCGTGAACAGCATCACCATCTGGTAGTCCTGCGAAAACGCGATGATCTGCGCCTGTACGGCGATCATCGCATCGGCCATGGCGCGGCCGAAGTCGGTGTTCATGTCGATCATGTTGCGGACGTCGGGCATCTGCATCGCATGGTTGAACGGGGTGACGTGTTCGTTCAGCACCGCGTAGACGCGCCGCCCGCCTTCGGTCAGTTCCGCGATCACGACGGAAATGCCGATCGAACTGGCGACATTGCGCATCAGGGTCAGCATCGAGGTGCCGTCGGTGCGCAGATGATTGGGCAGCGTCAGGAACGCCACCGTGGAGAGCGGCACGAACACCAGGCCGAAGCCAAAGCCCTGCACGATGGTCACGCTGACGATTTCGGAGCCGCTGGTCTGGTCGGTCCAGCCGGTCATGTAGAACAGCGAAAGCGCGGTCAGGCCGAGGCCGGCGACGATCAGCGTGCGCGCCTCGATGTAGCGCAGCATCCGGCCGACCAGCATCATCGCCACGAACGTGCCGCAGCCGCGGCTCGCCAGCAATAGTCCCGCGCTGATGATCGGATAGCCGATCACGTTCTGCAAATAGGGTGACGACAGCGCCATGGTCGAAAACAGCACGAGCCCCATCACCGCCATGAACACGCAGCCGCCGACGAAATTCTTGTCCTTGAAGATCGCAAACTGGATGAACGGCTTTGACGTCGTCAGCGAATGCGCGAAGAAATAGTAGAAGCCAGCGGCCGAGACGATGAATTCGGCGATGATCTCGTTGGATTCCAGCCAGCCGAGCTGCTCGCCGCGGTCGAGCGCGACCTGCAGCGAACCGATGCCGATCGCAAGCGCGGAGAAGCCGAACCAGTCGAAACGCAATTCGAGGTTCTTTTTCGTCTCGTCCATGAACACCAGCAGGCCGAGCACGGTGAAGAAGCCGAACGGCAAATTGACGAAGAACACCCAGTGCCAGGAATAGGTCTCGGTCAGCCAGGCCCCGAGCGACGGGCCCATGATCGGGCCCATCATCACGCCCATGCCCCAGATCGACATCGCCTTCGCCCGCTCATGCAGCGCGTAGCTGTCGAGCATCACCGCCTGCGACAGCGGCACCAGCGCCGCGCCGAACACGCCCTGCAGCAGGCGGAACAGCACCATCTGGTTGATGTCCTGCGCCAGCCCGCACAGCACGGAGGCCACGGTGAAGCCGCCGGAGCAGAGGATGAAGATGCGTTTGCGCCCGAACCGGTTGGCGATCCAGCCGACCGGCGCGGTCATGATGGCGGCGGCGACGATGTAGGAGGTCAGGACCCAGTTGATCTGGTCCTGCGAGGCCGACAGCGAGCCCTGCATATAGGGCAGCGCGACATTGGCGATGGTGGTGTCCAGCGCCTGCATGATGGTCGCGGTCATGGCGCAGATCGTCACCATGTTCCGGCGCAGGCCGGGAACGGCGATCGGTGCCGCGGCCGCGGTGCTCATGGCACTACTCGTCCTCTTTCGCGGCCACGGCCGGCGTGAAGCCGAACAGGGCCGCCAGCGAACGGCGATGGTTGGTATCGATCGAGGTGTAGGCGCTCATGCCGGATTTCAGCTTCTGAACGTATTTGTCGTTCTTGTCGAAATAGATCCGCACCGGCACGCGCTGCACCACCTTGACGAAGTTGCCGGTGGCGTTCTGCGGCGGCAGGATCGCGAATTGCGCGCCGGTGCCGGGGCTGAGCGACCCGACCGTGCCCTTGAAGACATGATCGGGGAAGGCGTCGACGTCGATGGTGACGGGTTGTCCGACCGCGACATAGGTGAAATCGGATTCTTTCGGATTGGCGTCGACCCAGGGGCTCGCGACGTCGATGACGGAGAACACCGGCATGCCCGCGGGAATGAAGCGGCCGAGCTGGATCTGGTCGACTTGCGTCGCGATGCCGTTCATCGGCGCGCGCACCGTGGTCAAATTGAGGTTGCGCTGCGCGTCGTCGAGCGCGGCCTTGGCTTGCTGGTAGGTCGGAAACTGCTCGAGCGGCAAATCGGGGTTGCCGAGCAGCTGATTGAGCGCGGTCGATCGTTGCTGCCTGACGAACTGCAGCTGCGCCTGCGCGGTGACCAAAGCGGCCGAAGAGTTGTCGAGGTCGAGCTGCGAGCCAAAACTGTTCTTCACCAGCGCGGTCTTGCGATCGACGTCGCGCTGCTTCAGCGCGATTCCGGCGTTCACGATGTCGATGGTCTGGTCGAAGAGCTTGATATTCGCAATCAGATTGTCGTGGCTCGATTTGGCATCGTCGAGCTTGGCGCGGGCCTGCGCCAGGGCGAACTGGTACGGCACCGGGTCGATCTGGAACATGACGTCGCCGGTCGCGACCTGTTGGCCTTCCTTGACCGCGATCGTGATGATCTTGCCTGCAACGTCGGGCGTGATCAGGATCTTTTGCGCCCCGACATAGGCGTCGTCGGTGGTCACGTAACGGCCGCCGTTGAGATAGAAGGTCAGGCCGGCGATGACAGCCACCAGCGGCAGCACGACCAGCAGCAGCGTGCGGCGATAACGCCGCATGCCGGCCATCAGCCGGCGGCGCGGCTCGGCTGATATCTTCACCCGCGGCGCGGCCGGCGGGTTGCCCTTCTGCTCGGGCGGAAATTTCAATACCGGTTCAGCCATAGCGCTGTTCTTTCCTCGGCGGTTCCGCGGGCGCGCCCTGGATGGCGTTGCGCACGTTTTCCTTGATAGCCTCGAGCTGGTCGAGCAGGCGGTGGGCATCGGCGGGATCGATGCCCTCGAGCGCGGTCGCGGTCAGTTCCGAGCGCAGCCCGCTCAGTTTGCCGAGCAGCGGCCGGGCGGCCTTGCGCAGATGAAGCCGGTTGACGCGGCGGTCGGTTTCGTCGCCGCGGCGTTCGATCCACCCATTGTCGCAAAGCTTGTCGATCAGCCGCGTCAGCGTGATCGGCTGCATCTCCATTTCCTCGGCGAGTTCCGTCTGCTTCATCCCCTCGGTGCGTTCGACCTTGGCCAGCACCGCCCATTGGGCACGGGTGATGCCGTAGCGCGCGGCTTGCTTGTCGGCATAGGCACGGACCAGCCGCTGCAATTCGCCAAGCGTAAACAGGAAGTTCATATCCACGGGACCGCGGGACATCGGGGGTTGCCTCCATAAGCTTTGGATATAATAAGCTAGCTTATGATTTTTTGATGGCATGTTGACGGAAGGGCAGCCCCGCCCGGGGAACATGGCTGATCCGCGTGATCCAGGGAAAAGCCGGCAGCATCCCCGATCGCCTGCGAAAAGTACCGCAGCATGCTGCACTGCAAATATTCCAGGTCCCGATTAGACGGATCGGCCCAGCCGCGTTACATGACGTTCGCAATGACCGCTGCCAGACCTACCTTTCCTC
Organism: Bradyrhizobium sp.; assembly: GCF_035484855.1. Classification (GTDB taxonomy): domain Bacteria; phylum Pseudomonadota; class Alphaproteobacteria; order Rhizobiales; family Xanthobacteraceae; genus Bradyrhizobium. The sequence goes on along the minus strand of NZ_DATHOP010000085.1, from coordinate 3,463 downwards.
CGCCCGATCACGACCATGGCCGCTGCGCCGCGGACGCGATCGCGCACGCCGAGCGGGTCTGCCAGCAAAGGTCGCAGAAATTCACGCCGATCCGCCGCCAGGTGCTGCAGGCGTTGTTGTCCAGCCACCGGCCGCTCGGCGCCTATGAGGTGATCGACGAACTCGCGAAATCGATGCCGCGGCCGGCGCCGATCACGGTGTATCGCGCGCTCGATTTTTTGATGCAGAACGGCCTCGTCCACCGCATCGAAAGCCGCAATGCGTATCTCGCCTGCGCGCACGACCATGACGCGGCGGCGATGGTGGCGTTTTTGATCTGCGACGACTGTGGCTCGGTCGGGGAAATTCCGGCGGCGCCCGTAGCGCAGAGCCTCAATGCGGCGGCCCGCGCGTCGGGCTTTGTTCCAAAGCTGTCGGTGGTTGAGATCGCCGGCACCTGCGCGCATTGCCAGAAATAACCAACACGGTGGCAAGCCGGACAACGAGGTTGCATGTCATCGAATGAAGGGAGTTCATCGGCCGGGCGTCCGCTCAGTCCGGTCGCGGTCGCGCTGATGCTGATGCTCTGCGTCAGTTGGGGTTTTAATCAGATCGCCGTCAAACTGGTGCTGCCGGACATTCCGCCGATGCTGCAGGCCACGATCCGCTCGGTGGGTGCATTGCCGGTGCTGCTGTTGATGGCGCGGCTGCGGGGGGTGAAGATGTTCGCTTCCGACGGCACGCTTGGCGCCGGCCTGTTCGCCGGCGTCCTGTTCGGCATCGAATTCGTGATGATCTATCAGGGCCTGCGGCTCACAACGGCCTCGCGCGCGGTGGTGTTTCTCTACACCGCGCCGTTCTTCGTCGCGCTTGGCTCCTATCAGTTCCTCGGCGAGCGGCTGCGCGGTTCGCAATGGGGCGGACTGGCCCTGAGCTTTGCCGGCGTCGCGCTCGCGATCGGGGTGCCGCAACCCAATGTCGATGCGAGCGTGCTGCTCGGCGATCTCCTGATCGTGGCCGGCGGCGCGCTGTGGGCGGCGACCACCTTGATTGCGAAGGGCACGCGCCTGCGCAACGCCGCGCCGGAAAAGGCGCTCGGCTACCAGGTGGCGCTGTCGGTTCCGATCCTGGGGCTGGCGGCCTTGATTTCCGGTGAGACGATCACCCATCGTCCCGCAATGTTGTCCGTGTCGTTGATTGCCTATCAGTCCGTATGGGTGGTGGGACTGACGTTTACGCTGTGGTTTGCACTGGTGAAAACCTACTCCGCCAGCAAATTGTCGGCCTTCACCTTCATCACCCCGCTGTTCGGCGTGGTCGCGAGTTATTTCATCATGCACGATACGCTGACCCTGGCCTTCGGCGCCGCAGCGCTGCTGGTGATCGCGGGGCTTTATCTGGTGAACCGGCCCGAAGTCACGGGGTCCCAAGTTGTGCCTGATCCGAACGTGCCGGCGTAATTTCAATCCGTCTCGATCGGCAGCGAGGCATCCTTCGCCCACTCGCCCATCGAGCCGTCGTAAAGGGTGAGGTTGTCGTAGCCGAGCCGATGGAGCTGGAACAGATCGATGGTGGCCGAAATGCCGCCGCCGCAATAGGCCACCACGCACTTGTCTTTCGCAATGCCCTGCGCGGCAAACTTCTTTTCGGCCTCCGCGAGCGGAACGAAGGCCTTGCTCTGCGCATCTGATAGCGTCGCCGCCGGCACGTTGACACTGCCGGGAATCCGCCCCCGCCGGCCGTAGCGGCTCGGCTCCAGGCCCCGGTGGAATTGCGGCCCGAGCGCGTTGACGATGACGGTATTGCGGTCGGCGCGCGCCGCAAGCACGTCGGCCTTGCCGACGAAATAGCCGGCTCTGGGTTTTGCGGTGAAAATCGCCGGCGGATATCCTTTCGCCGGCCCGGTTTCGATGGCGCGGCCCTCGGCCTTCCACTTGTCGAGGCCGCCATCGAGCACCACAGCGCCGTCGAAGCCGATCGATCTCAGCATCCACCAGAATCGCGTGGCCCACATCGCCGTGCCGATGCTGTAGAGCACGACGCGGCTGTCCGGGCCGACGCCATGGCGGCTGAAGGCGGCTTCGAGTTGCGCGACCGACGGCATCATGAAGCGAAGCGGGGTGGTTTCGTCGGAAAACTCGCCCTGCAAATCCAGGAAGTCGGCGCCCGGAATATGGCCGGCCTCAAAACTCGCGCGCCCGGGAACCGCGATATAGGGAACGTCGCTGCCCTCGGGCGTGGGTTCCAGATAGGTGGTACAATCGAACAGCCGCAGGTTCGGCGCCGCGAGGATGCCGGCAAGTTCCACTGTGCTGATGAGTCCGCCGCGCTCCGCCATTGGATGGTCCCCCTGAAATTTTGGGTGGGATGCTATGGCGGAGGATGCCGGATGAAAAGGGAGTGACCATCGGCGCCGGACCTTTAATCCCGCCATTCCAGTCCGATATAGCGGGCAGGCACATCGCGGCCGGGATTTTGACCGGTCGGGATAAGCCATTGAAACGATGATAGAAAAATTACCATCCGCCGGTCCCCAAGGTGGCCCTCGCGATAGGAGGGTCTGCCGCTTGCCGACCCCCTTGGTGAATGTCACCAAAACCTGATATTCGATGGCCCCATGAACAAACCCATCAAACCACCTCACGACGACGTCGCCGGCCCCAGCGCCCGGCATAAAACCACCCAGGTCATGGTCGGCAATGTCGCCGTCGGCGGCGGCGCCCCGATCGTGGTGCAGTCGATGACCAACACCGATACCGCCGATGTCGAGGGCACCATCGCGCAGGTCGCGGCGCTATCGCGCGCCGGTTCCGAACTGGTGCGCATCACGGTCGACCGCGACGAGGCCGCAGCCGCGGTTCCACATATCCGCGATGGCCTGCGCAAGCGCGGCATCACCACGCCCTTGATCGGCGATTTCCATTATATCGGCCACAAGCTGCTCGCCGAATATCCGGCCTGCGCCGAAGCGCTCGACAAATACCGCATCAATCCCGGCAATGTCGGCTTCAAGGACAAGCGCGATACGCAGTTCGCCGACATCATCGAGATCGCCAACAAGAACGGCAAGCCGGTCCGCATCGGCGCCAACTGGGGCTCGCTCGACCAGGAGCTGCTCACCAGACTGATGGACGAGAACACGGCCTCGGCCAATCCGCGCGACGCCCGCGCGGTGACGCGCGAAGCCATGGTGCAGTCGGCGCTGCTCTCGGCCGCGCGCGCCGAAGAGCTCGGCATGCCCAAGAACCGCATCATCCTGTCGGCCAAGGTGTCGGCCGTGCAGGATTTGATCGCGGTCTATCAGGATCTCGCGAGCCGCTCGGATTATGCGATCCATCTCGGCCTCACCGAGGCCGGCATGGGCACCAAGGGCATCGTGGCGTCGTCTGCCGCGCTCGGCATCCTGCTTCAGCAGGGCATCGGCGACACCATCCGCATCTCGCTGACGCCTGAGCCCGGTGGCGACCGTACCCGCGAAGTGCAG
>NZ_DATHOP010000084.1:0-5097 GCF_035484855.1 Bradyrhizobium sp. | reverse complement strand
CGTTAAGGCACGCGGGCGACGGTGGCCAACAAGCCCGAAGCACCGGGGCGAGCACGTAGCAGCCGTTAAAACCATTGCGTGGGGAATGCCGGGTGATACCGGTGTGACCTGTGGTGACTACACTCGTGTACTTTGTTTTTTATCGTACGCGAGGCTGCGGGTGCATCGAGCGCCCGGCATTCCCTGCGCCCTTTGACTGGGGGGCGGGACTAAAAGGATGCCTCGCGCAAAAAATGCAGGCGGCGAGAATGCGAACCTATGTCTCCACGTCATTGCGAGCGCAGCGAAGCAATCCATGCTGCAACGAGAAAGAAAAGATGGATTGCTTCGCTTCGCTCGCAATGACGATCTCACTTGTCATCACCCGCGCAAGCGGGTGATCCAGTATTCCAAAGAGGCCAGTGATTGGATCGAGAAGCAGCGGCTTACCGGGTTGCCCTGTCGAGCCGGGCAATGACATCGGAATATGGGGCGACGCTTCGTGCGGCCCGTCGGCCCGCACTGACGGTGTCGGCGGCCCCACGCAAACTATGTCAGCCCGACTGACTCACTTTTGGCATTGCCGCGGCCCGCATTTGTCGTCTAGAACGAATACGGAAGCGCCTCTCCGGCAACGAACCGTCAATGGTTTTGGCCGAGAATCGGGCTTCCAAAGGGTCTGGCAATGCTGATTCGCAGCCAAATGTTCGGAGTTCGGGGGAAAGCGGCCATCGCCGCCGATCCCTTGGCGATCCCGGCTGCGTCCTTGCCCACCCGGCGTCTCGGCGGGCTGCTGCTTCTTATCTGCCCCTGAGGGCCGTCTGGGCTTTTTGAGCCTGGGCACTCAGGGGTTGCGCGAGATCACCAGACCCATCCGCGCGCAGACAGCCGCGCATCATCTTGAAGGAATTTTCGAAATGGCCACCGTCAACAAGTCCGAAAAGGACCGCGTCATCATATTCGACACCACCTTGCGCGACGGCGAACAGTGCCCCGGCGCCACCATGAGTTTCGAGGAGAAGCTCGAGGTCGCCGAAATGCTCGACGACATGGGCGTCGACGTCATCGAGGCCGGTTTCCCGATCACCTCGGAAGGCGATTTCCAGGCCGTCAGCGAGATCGCGCGGCGCTCCAAGAACGCCGTGATCGCCGGCCTGGCGCGCGCGCATCCGAAGGATATCGACCGCTGCGCCGAAGCGGTGAAATTCGCCAAACGCGGCCGGGTCCACACGGTGATCGCGACCTCGCCGCTGCATATGCGGGTGAAACTCAACATGACGCCGGAGCAGGTGCTGGAAACCTCGGTCGCCAACGTCACCCGCGCCCGCAACCACATCGACGACGTCGAATGGTCGGCGGAAGACGGCACCCGCAGCGAGATGGATTTCCTCTGCCGCATCGTCGAGGCCGTGATCAAGGCCGGCGCCACCACGGTGAACATTCCCGACACTGTCGGCTATACGGTGCCTGAGGAATACACCGCCTTCATGCGCACCCTGATCGAGCGGGTGCCGAATTCCGACAAGGCGGTATTTTCGGTGCATTGCCACAACGACCTCGGCATGGCGGTGGCCAACTCGCTGGCCGGCATCGCCGGCGGCGCGCGGCAGATCGAATGCACCGTCAACGGCATCGGCGAGCGGGCCGGCAATGCCGCGCTCGAAGAAGTCGTGATGGCGATCAATGTGCGCAACGACAAGTTCCCGTGGTGGAACAAGATCGACACCACGCAGCTGACCCGGGCCTCGAAACTGGTGTCGGCGGCAACCTCGTTCCCGGTGCAGTACAACAAGGCGATCGTCGGCCGTAACGCCTTCGCGCATGAAAGCGGCATCCATCAGGACGGCGTGCTGAAGGACGCCTCGACCTACGAGATCATGCGGCCCGAAATGGTCGGCCTGAAGCAGTCCTCGCTGGTGCTCGGCAAGCATTCCGGACGGCACGCCTTCGTGCACAAGCTGGAGGAGATGGGCTACAAGCTCGGCGCCAACCAGCTGGAAGACGCCTTCGTGCGGATGAAGGCGCTCGCCGACCGCAAGAAGGACATCTATGACGAGGACATCGAGGCGCTGGTCGACCAGGAGATCGCCGCCTCCCATGACCGCATCAAGCTGGCCTCGCTGACGGTGATCGCGGGCACCCACGGTCCGCAGCGCGCCACCATGAAGCTCGATGTCGACGGCCAGATCAGGATCGAGGAAGCCGAGGGCAACGGGCCGGTCGACGCCGTCTTCAACTGCATCAAATTGCTGGTGCCGCATGAGGCCAAGCTGGAACTCTACCAGGTCCATGCCGTCACCGAAGGCACCGACGCGCAGGCCGAAGTGTCGGTGCGGCTCGCCCATGAGGGCCGCTCGATGACCGCGCGTGCCGCCGATCCCGACACGCTGGTGGCCTCGGCCAAAGCCTATCTCGGCGCGCTCAACAAGATCGTCATGAAGCGCCAGCGCGACGTGCCCGCGGCGGCGGCGGGGTGATCCGTTCTGCCGTCATTCCGGGGCGCGCGTAGCGCGAACCCGGAATCTCGAGATTCCGGGTTCGATGCTTCGCATCGCCCCGGAATGACGATCGAAGACCCAAAACGCGGCGCTCTCGGCGCCGCGTTTTGCACTGCAGCAAGCCCGCAAAGCCTGTTCCAGACGGGTCTAAAAGGGCAATGGCAATTGGCACCGCTTCTCTGTATTGGTGCCGCTGGATTTGAGTGTCGGGGCAGGGGCTCCGCGCTCCACTAATACGCGGGAGGTTACATGCGTAAATTGATCCTGGCTGCGGCATCGATCGCGGCATTGGCTTTGGTCGGACCGGCTTCGGCGCAGTCGCCGATCGTCCTCAAATTCAGTCACGTCGTCGCCGCCGATACGCCCAAGGGCAAGGCCGCCGAAAAATTCAAGGAACTGGCGGAAAAATATACCGGCGGCAAGGTCAAGGTCGAAGTCTATCCGAACTCGACGCTGTACAAGGACAAGGAAGAGCTCGAAGCCCTGCAGCTCGGCGCGGTGCAGATGCTGGCGCCCTCGAATTCCAAATTCGGTCCGATCGGGATCCGCGAGTTCGAGGTGTTCGACCTGCCTTACATCCTGCCCGACCTGAAGACACTGCGCAAAGTCACCGATGGCGCGCTCGGCGCCCGGTTGCTCAAGCTGCTCGATGCCAAGGGCATGACCGGTCTTGCCTACTGGGACAACGGTTTCAAGGAAATGTCCGCCAACAAGAGACTGGTCGCGCCTGCCGACTACAAGGGCCTGAAATTCCGCATCCAGTCCTCGAAGGTGCTGGAAGCGCAGTTCCGCACGTTAGGTGCGATCCCGCAGGTGATGGCGTTCTCCGATGTCTATCAGGCGCTGCAAACCGGCGTGGTCGATGGCCAGGAGAACACCTGGTCGAACATGTACACCCAGAAAATGCATGAGGTGCAGAAATACGCCACCGTCACCACCCACGGCTATATCGGCTATGTCGTGGTCGTGAACAAGAAGTTCTGGGACGGTCTGCCGGCTGATGTTCGCGACGCCTGCGCCAAAGCGATGAAGGAAGCCACCGACTACGGCAACAACCAGTCGGCCAAGGAAAACGACGACGCGCTGGAAGAGATCAAGAAGGCCGGCAAGACCGAGATCGTGACGCTGACGCCTGAGCAGGACGAGGCGATGCGCAAGGCGATGATGCCGGTCTACAAGGATGTGGCCTCACGCGTCGGTCAGCCCTTGATTGACGAATTCCTGAAGGAGACGGGCCGCAGCCCGATGAATTGAGGCGGTCAGCCACGACAACCAGATGCGCTCTTATCCCTCCCCCGCGTAAGCGTGGGGAGGGTGGCCGTTGCGAAGCAACGGTCGGGTGGGGGCGTCAGGGTTGAAACGGACGATCGGAGTGATGTTTGTAGACCCCCACCCCGGCTCGCTATGAAGCGCAAGAGCGCTTTTGAGCTCGCCGACCCTCCCCGCAAGGGGGAGGGATAAGAAGCGGCAAGCGGGTGAGGTGGGGCAAGACCAAAGAGCGTGGCCTCAAATTGTCTGGCCATGACGGGGGCAAGTTAAATGTTTCTACGCATTCTCGACCGGCTCGAGGAGATCATCATCGCGAGCCTGATGGGCGCGGCGACGCTGATCACCTTCGTCACCGTGGTGCATCGTTTTCTCGTCGATGTGCCCGTGCTTTATCCGTACCTGTTCTGGATCAACCTCGCCTGGTCGCAGGAACTCTGCATCTACATGTTCATCTGGATGGCGAAGTTCGGCGCCGCCTATGGCGTGCGCACCGGCATCCATGTCGGCGTCGACGTGCTGATCAAGCGGCTCAATGACCACTGGCGCAAGGGCGTCATCCTGTTTGGGCTGCTCGGCGGCGCGCTGTTCACCGCCATCGTCGGCACCATGGGGGCGAAGTTCGTCTTCGAGCTGATGAATACCGACCAGGTCTCGCCCGACCTCGAGATTCCGAGCTGGATCGTCTACGGCTGCATTCCGCTCGGCTCCTACTTGATGTGCTTCCGCTTCCTTCAGGTGTGCTGGCATTACTTCTGGACCGACGAATTGCCGCATCACGACGCGACCAACGTCGACGGCATCGAGGTGTCCAAGGACGCGCCGATCGCGATGGGAGAAGCGTAATGAGCGCCGCTCTCATTTTCGGACTGCTGTTTGCACTGATGCTGACGGGCATGCCGATCTCGATTTCGCTCGGCCTCACCGTCTTGACGTTTTTGTTCACGATGACGGAAGTGCCGATCGAAAGCGTCGGCCTGAAACTGTTTTCCGGCCTCGACAATTTCGGCATCATGGCGATCCCGTTCTTCATTCTCGCCGGCACCTTCCTGACCCGCGGAGGCGTTGCGCGGCGGATGATCGCGTTTACGACGTCGCTGGTCGGCCATCTGCCGGGCGGGCTCGGCCTTGCCGGCGTCGCGGCCTGCGCGATGTTCGCCGCCATCTCCGGCTCCAGCGTTGCCACGGTGGTTGCGATCGGATCGATCATGATGCCGGCGATGGTCGAGCACGGTTATCCCAAGCGTTTCGGCGTCGGCGTGATCTCGACATCGGGCGCGCTCGGCATCCTGGTGCCGCCCTCGATCATCCTGGTGCTGTACGGCGTTTCCACCAACACCTCGATCGGCGCGCT
>NZ_DATHOP010000083.1:0-29136 GCF_035484855.1 Bradyrhizobium sp. | reverse complement strand
CGACCTGATCGGCAAGGATGCGATCGTGCTGCGCGACGGCAAGCAGGTGACGGAATTCCGCGAGGGCCTGCTGCCGTGGGCGCTGCAGACGCCGACGGCGCTGGTGTTCGACGAGTACGATGCCGGCCGCCCCGACGTGATGTTCGTGATCCAGCGCGTGCTGGAAGTCTCCGGCCGCCTGACGCTGTTGGATCAGAACAAGGTGATCAAGCCGCATCCGGCGTTCCGTCTGTTCTCGACCGCCAACACCGTCGGTCTCGGCGACACCTCGGGCCTCTATCACGGCACCCAGCAGATCAACCAGGGCCAGATGGACCGCTGGTCGATCGTCACCACGCTGAACTACCTCGCCCATGACGAGGAGGTCGAGATCGTGCTGGCGAAGGCGCACCACTATCGGACGCAAGAGGGCCGCGACATCGTCAACAAGATGGTGCGGCTGGCCGACCTCACCCGCAACGCGTTCGCCAATGGCGACCTGTCGACGGTGATGAGCCCGCGCACGGTGATCATGTGGGCGGAAAACGCCGAGATCTTCGGCGACATCGGCTTTGCGTTCCGCGTCACCTTCCTCAACAAGTGCGACGAGCTGGAGCGACCGCTGGTGGCTGAATTCTATCAGCGCTGCTTCAACGTCGAGCTCGCGGAGTCATCGGTGAACGTGGCGATGAGCTGACGCGATGCCGGCGATTTCCGTCGAGCGCACGATTGGAAAGACCAAGCGCGCGGTGCTCGGCGGACTGATCCGCTACAACACCGAGAAGATGGGGAAGCAGAAATACAAGCGCTTCGCCGTCTCGTTACGTGAAGGCGACAAGATCGTCGGCGGGATCGTCGGGGAGGTCTGGACCACGGTGCTGTTCATCCAGTTGTTCTGGATCGAGCAGAAGCTTCGCGGCAAGGATCATGGGACAAAGTTGATACGGGCGATCGAACAGGAAGCCAAACGCTTCGGGGCCACGCGGTCTTATGTGGACACCATGAGTTTTCAGGCGCCGGGTTTCTACCGAACGTGCGGCTACAAGGAATTCGGTTCGATCGAGGGTTATCCTGAAGGCGTGACGCGCCATTGGTTCACAAAATCGCTATGAGCACATCCAACCAGAAATTCCGCACCGGATCCAAGGAGGCGCCGACCGAGCCGTTCAAGCGCGCGGTCACCGCCTGCCTGCGCGCGATCGCGAAGAAACCGGAGCTCGAAGTGACCTTCGCCGCCGAACGGCCGGGCTTGGCGCCGGGCAAGGCACGATTGCCGGAGCCGGCGCGCAAGATGACCAAGCGCGACGCGGCCATCGTGCGCGGCCACGCCGATTCGATCGCGCTGAAGCTCGCCTGCCACGATCCGAAAGTTCACCGCAAGCTGATGCCGGGCAATCCGCAGGCGCGCGGCGTGTTCGAGGCGGTCGAGCAGGCCCGCGTCGAGGCGCTCGGCTCGCGGCGGATGGCGGGCGTCGCCAAGAACCTCACCGCGATGCTCGACGATCATTTCCATCGCGGCAAGTTCGACGAGATCACCGACCGCGCCGACGCGCCGTTGTCCGATGCGCTCGCCATGCTTGTGCGCGAACGGCTGACCGGGCTGGCGCCGCCGGCCGCCGCCCGCAAGATGGTCGACCTCTGGCGCCCGCTGCTCGAAGACAAGATCGGTACGCGGCTCGACCGGCTCGACCGGCTCGCGGAGGATCAGGCGAAATTCGGCGATGCGGTGCATGATCTGCTCACCGCGCTGGAACTCGGCGACGACCGCAATGCCGATGCCGACGACGACGAGAACCAGGACGAAAATCGCGACGGCGAGAACGACCAGTCCGGCGCCGAGGGCTCGCCCGATTCCGACGCCGCGCAGGAGATGAGCGCCGACCAGGCGCAGGCCTCTACCGACGAAATGTCGGAAAGCGCCATGGAAAGCGCGCAGGCCTCGACGTCGGATACCTTCGATGACGGCGAACTCGGCGACGACGAGACCCCGGGCGAAGCGACGCGGCCGAATTCGCGCGGCGCCAACGAGCCGCGCGGGCCGGAATATCACGCCTTCGCGCCGAAATTCGACGAGGTGATCGCGGCGGAAGACCTCTGCGACCATGACGAGCTCGAGCGGCTGCGTTCCTACCTCGATAAGCAGCTCGCGCATCTGCAGGGCATCGTGGCCCGCCTCGCCAATCGCCTGCAGCGCCGCCTGATGGCGCAGCAGAATCGCGCCTGGGAGTTCGATCTCGAGGAAGGCATTCTGGATCCCGCGCGGCTGTCGCGCGTGGTGACCGATCCCTATCATCCGCTGTCTTTCATGCATGAGAAGGAAGCGACCTTCCGCGATACTGTGGTGACGCTGCTGCTCGACAATTCCGGTTCGATGCGCGGCCGTCCCATCACGGTCGCCGCAACGTGTGCGGATATCCTGGCGCGGACGCTGGAGCGCTGCGGCGTCAAGGTGGAAATCTTGGGCTTCACCACGCGCGCCTGGAAGGGTGGGCAGTCGCGCGAGGCGTGGCTTGCCGCCGGCAAGCCGCCCAACCCCGGTCGCCTCAACGATCTCCGGCACATCATCTACAAGCCCGCCGATGCGCCGTGGCGGCGTGCGCGCAAGAATCTCGGCCTGATGATGCGCGAGGGACTGCTGAAGGAGAACATCGACGGCGAGGCGCTCGACTGGGCGCACAAACGGCTGCTCGGCCGTTCCGAACAGCGCAAGATATTGATGATGATTTCCGACGGCGCGCCGGTCGACGACTCCACGCTGTCGGTCAATCCCGGCAATTACCTGGAGCGCCATCTGCGCTACGTCATCGAGGAGATCGAGACCCGCTCGCCGGTCGAACTGATCGCGATCGGCATCGGCCACGACGTCACGCGCTATTATCGGCGCGCGGTCACCATCGTCGATGCCGAAGAACTCGGCGGCGCCATCACCGAAAAGCTCGCCGAGCTGTTCAGCGAGACCCACGGGGCGGCGCCGGCGGCCTCCGGCCCGCGGCGCAAATTGCATTCCTAAGAGAATGCGCGAAACCTTCAGCCGCCGCCGATTCCTGGGAACGACGGCGGCAGGGCTTTCGACGCTGGCGCTGCCCGCCGGCTCGCGGGCGCAGCTCGCGACCCAGCCGCCGCCGAAACCGCTTCCGCCGGACGAACACTATGTCGCAACTCCCGCCTCGATCGAGGTCAGGGCGCGGCCGCTGCCGTCGTTCGACAACAGCGACCATTCCCGTGTGCGGTTCGGCAAGCTCGAATATCGCAGCGGGCTGGTCCTGACCTCCGCCTTTCAGGGGTTTGGCGGGTTGTCGGGCTTGCGGCTCGACGCCAAAGGCGAGCGCTTCATTTCCTTCAGCGACAAGGGCAGCTGGTTCACCGGCCGCATCGTTTATTCCGGCCGCGCGATGACCGGGCTCGACGACGTCGAGGCCGCGCCGATGCTGGGGCCCGACGGCCGGCCGATCACCGCGCACGGAATGTTCGATTCGGAATCGATCGCGCTCGATGGCTCGATTGTCTATATCGGCCTCGAACGCGTCAACAAGGTGCTGCGCTTCGATTTCAGCAAAGGTTTCACGCGTTCGCGCGGCGAGGAGTTTCCGATGCCGCCGGCGGTGAAGAAGCTGCCCTTCAACAAGGGGCTGGAAGCGCTGGTCTTCGTGCCGAAGGGTTTTGCGCTCGCAGGTACGCTGATCGCGATCTCCGAGCGCGGCCTCGACCCGCAGGGCAACCTGATCGCATTCCTGGTCGGCGGGCCGACGCCGGGACAATTCAGCGTTCGTCGCACGGAAAGTTTCGACGTCAGCGACGCCGTGCTGTTGCCCTCCGGCGAGCTTCTGCTGCTGGAGCGGAAGTTCTCGCTGCTCGCGGGCATCGGCATCCGCATCCGCCGCATCGCGCTCAATTCGATCATGCCCGGTGCGGTGGTCGACGGCCCCTCGATCTTCGACGCCGATCTCGGCCAGGAGATCGACAACATGGAGGGCATCGACGCCCACGTCACGCCGGAGGGCGACACCGTGCTGACCATGGTGTCCGACGATAACTTTTCGCTGATCCAGCGCACGTTGTTGCTGCAATTCGCGCTGGTGGAGTGAAATCGTTCTGCGAGAGCAGGGACGGTGAGCATGCCCCGCCATGACGATCCCCTTGGGTTGAGGAATGCGCGGCGGCTAACTAAATTGAGTGACGACGTTGCTTCCTCCCATCTCTGGACATCCCCCATCATGAGCGCCCTGTTTTCCCCGATCAAGCTGCGCGGCCTTGCGCTTCCCAATCGCATCATGGTGGCGCCGATGTGCCAGTATTCGGCCGACAACGGCGCGGCCAATGACTGGCATTTCACCCACATCAACATGCTTTCGCTTTCAGGCGCGGCGATGTTCTGCATCGAGGCCACCCATGTGGAGGCGACCGGCCGCATCACCCCCGGCTGCCTCGGCCTGTGGAATGACGCGACCGAAGCGGCGCTGAAGCCGATCCTGGCTTCGGTGCGCAAGCATTCGAAGACAGCGGTGGCGATGCAGCTCGCCCATGCCGGCCGCAAGGGGTCGAGCGCCAGACCGTGGGACGGCGGGCAGCAGATACCGATCGGCCAAGGCGGCTGGCAGACGGAGGGGCCTTCCGCGATCCCGCACAAGGAAGGCGAGACGCCGCCGCACGCGCTCGACGCGCAGGGACTGGCGCGCGTGCGCGACGCTTTCATTGGCGCGGCGAAGCGCGCCGAGCGGCTCGGTATCGATGCCCTCGAACTGCATAGCGCGCACGGCTATCTCCTGCATCAATTCCTGTCGCCGATTTCCAACCAGCGCACCGACCAATATGGCGGCAGCTTGCAAAACCGGATGCGTTATCCGCTGGAAGTGTTCGACGCGATCCGCGCGGCGTTCCCTGCGGAGAAGCCGGTCGGCGTCAAGGTGTCCGCGACCGACTGGGTCGATGGCGGCTGGGATCTGGCGCAGACCATCGAATACGCAAAAGAATTGAGGAAGCGCGGCGTCGACTGGATCGATGCGTCCTCCGGCGGCGTGTCGCCGAAGCAGAAGATTCCGCTTGGCCCCGGTTATCAGGTGCCGCTCGCGCAAGGCATCAAGGAGGCGACCGGCGTCACCACCATGGCGGTCGGATTGATCACCGAGCCGAAACAGGCCGAGGACATCGTCGCCTCCGGCAAGGCCGACATGGTCGCGCTCGCCCGCGGCATGCTGTACGACCCGCGCTGGGGCTGGCACGCCGCCGCCGAACTCGGCGGCGAGGTCTACGCCCCGCCGCAATACTGGCGCTCGCAACCCTCCACGCAAAAGGCGCTGTTCGGCGCGACCACGTTCGGGGCAAGATAGCATCGGTGTTCGGGCTGGAGCATCGTCATGGCAATCGTCCGTCGCCTCGCGATCGCTGCCGCCTTTGCGCTCCTCATGAACGGGCAGGTCATGGCGTTTGACATTGAGGCCCATCGCGGCGGGCGAGCGCTGTTTCCCGAAAACACGCTGCCGTCGTTCGCCAACGCGCTTTCGATGGGCGTCGACACGCTGGAGCTGGATGTCGGGGTCACCCGCGACAGCGTGCTCGTCGTCTCCCATGAGCGCGGCCTCAATCCGGACCTCGCGCGCGGCCCCGACGGCGTCTACATCGCGCCGCCGGGAATTCCCTTCGTCCAACTGTCGCTGGAGCAGGTCTGGAAATACGACGTCGGACAGATCCGTCCGGGCAGTGCCTACGCGGCACAATTTCCCGACCAGCACGCAGTGCCGGGCACGCGGATTCCGACGCTCAGGCAGGTGTTTCGGCTGGTACGCAAATCCGGCGACAGCCACGTGCGGCTTAATATCGAAACCAAGATCGACCCGAACCATCCGGAAGAGTCGCCGGAGCCTGAGCGTTTCGTCGCGCTGCTGCTCGATCTTCTTGCCGCGGAGAAATTCAGCGATCGCGTCACGATTCAATCCTTTGACTGGCGGACCTTGCGGTTGGTCGAGAAACTCGCGCCCGCGATCCCGACGGTCTATCTGACGCAACAGAAGGGAGCGGGGGCGACGGTTTTTCTGGATAAGCCTTCCGTGTGGACCGCGGGTTTCGACCCGGTCGACCACGGCGGCTCGCTTCCCCGCGCGATCAAGGCCGCGGGAGGCGCGATCTGGTCGCCCTATTTCGGCGACGTCAATGCGGCGCTGATTTCGGAGTCCCACAGTCTGGGGCTCCAGGTCGTGGTGTGGACCGTGAACAAGCCCGAGGACATCGCGCGGATGATCGACCTCGGCGTGGACGGGATCATCTCCGATCACCCCGAAACCTTGCGCAAGGTGGCCGGCGACAAGGGCATCGCCCTGCCGCAGGGATACCCGGTGACGCCGTAGTGCATTCTTTGAGGGCTTCATCGCTGTCTTCGTCATGGCCGGGCAAAAGCGCGAAGCGCGTCTTCGCGCTTTTGCCCGGGCATGACGAGCTATTTCTTCGCCATCTGGGCCACGGCGTGCATCGCGGCGATGTAGCCATATGGCCCCAATCCGCAGATGACGGCGGTGGCGGCCGATGAAATCTTGGAATGCCGGTGCAGTTCGTCGCGCGCGTGAATATTGGAAATGTGCACCTCGAGCACCGGTCCCTCGAACGCCTTGATCGCGTCGATGATGGCGATTGACGTGAAGGAATAGGCGGCCGGATTGATGATGATGGCGTCGGCGGTCTGCCTCGCCGACTGGATCCAGTCGACGATCTCGCCTTCGTGGTTCGACTGGTGAAAGGATATCTCCAACCCGAGCTGCTTCGCATGCTTTTCGCAGTCCTCCTTGATTTGCGCCAACGTCGTGGTGCCGTAGATGTGCGGCTCGCGCACCCCCAGCAGGTTCAGGTTGGGGCCGTTCAGGATCATCAGTCGTTTCATGGCGTCTTCCTCTGGTGGGCTGCCGAATTGTTTTATGGGGCGGTGAGGCGGCCACCCTAGCCGGGATGCCGCGCGGCGCAATCCGCCTATCACAAGTTCGTTTCGAACGGTCGCGCCACATTTCGGCCTTGGCTCTACCCGTGATTGCCGGTCGCTCTCGTGCTATTCTGATGGCCGGCGCGCATGCAACGACGCGCCGGCAAAGCAAGACGAACGAGAGGAAACCCCATGGAACTCGGATATTTCTCGATGCCCTCGCATCCTCCGGAGTGCGGATTGAAGGAGGGCCACGACTGGGACCTGCAGACGCTGCGCTGGCTCGACGAACTCGGCTACCAGGAGGCCTGGATCGGCGAGCATCATACCGCGCCCTGGGAGCCGCATCCTTCGCCGGACCTGCTAGTCGCCCAGGCGTTGCGGGAGACGAAGAACATCCGGCTCGGCCCCGGCGGCTTCCTCTTGCCCTATCACCATCCCGCCGAACTCGCCAACCGCGTGGCGATGCTCGACCACCTCTCCGACGGTCGGTTGAATTTCGGCGTCGCCGCCAGCGGCCTGCCGAGCGACTGGGCGATGTTCAATGTCGACGGCATGAGTGGGCAGAACCGCGACATGACCCGCGAGGCGCTGGAGATCATCCTGAAGATGTGGACTGAAGCTGCGCCCTGGACCTACACGGGCAAGTTCTGGACGGTGAGCAAGCCCGACACCATGTTCGATTTCCTCAAACCGCACATCCTGCCGAAGCAGGCGCCGCATCCGCCGATCGGGGTCGCCGGCCTCTCCAAGAACTCGGACACCCTGAAGCTTGCCGGCGAGCGCGGCTTCATCCCGATGAGCCTCAACTTGAATCCCGCCTATGTCGGCAGCCACTGGGATTCGGTGGAGGTGGGCGCGGCCAAGACCGGGCGCAAGCCGAGCCGGCAGGACTGGCGGCTGGTGCGCGAGGTGTTCGTCGCCGATACCGACGAGGAAGCCTGGAAGCTTTCCGCAGGGGACATGATGGGCCGGATGATGGGCGAGTATTTTCTGCCGTTGCTCGGCCATTTCGGTTTCAAGGATTATCTCAAGCACGCCCCTGACGTGCCTGATAGCGACGTCACCGTGGACTATTGCGCCCGCCGCAACTGGGTCGTCGGTTCGCCGGCAACGGTGGCCGAGAAAATCGAGACCATCTATCGCGAGGTCGGCGGCTTCGGCGTGCTCTTGGTGTTCGGCTTCGACTACAAGCACAAGCCGGAAGCCTGGCATCATTCGCTGAGCCTCTTGCGACACGAGGTGATGCCGCGGCTGAAGCATCTCGGCGCCGAGTTCGGCAAGGCCGCGTGAGCCGACGCTCATCCCTCCCCCGCGTGAGCGGTGGGGAGGGTGGCCCGGCGCAGCCTCCTGACCGCCGAAGTCCGCCTTCGGACGAAGGCGGTTGGGCGAAGCCGGGTCGGGTGGGGGTGCGTCAGCACAGGCATTGCTCGTGAAGCGCACTGGTGGTCGCATGCGCCATGCCCTACGCTGCGTCTCAATCCGGCCGGACAGATTCCGCGTCGGCAAGAAAACGCCAGGGAGGCATTGTCATGACCACACGCCGTGATTTTCTGAAGGGCACCGCGGCCGCTACCGGCGTCGCCTTCTGCAGCTGCGGCATGCTGCGCAGTGCGCATGCGCAAAGCGCGGCCGCGCCGCACAAGCTCCCGGTGATGGTCGCCGGCAAGCGGGTCAAGACCATCGACGTGCACGCCCATTGCGTGATCCCTGAGGCTTCCAGGCTGCTCGGGCCGCCGCCGGGGCCGCCGCGGCCGCCCGTCTTGGGCAGGGAGGAGGTCGTCATCGCGATGGACAAGCGGCTCGCCGCGATGGACTCGCAGGCCGTCGATCTCGAGGTGCTGTCGATCAATCCCAACTGGTACAAGGCCGACCGCGAACTCGCCGGCCAGGTCGTCAAGCTGCAGAACGAGAAGCTCGCCGAATTGTGCGCCTCGAAGCCCGACCGTTTCGCGGGCTTTGCCTCGCTGACCCTGCAGGCGCCGGATCTGGCGGTGACGGAACTGGAGACCGCGATCAGGAAGCAGGGGCTGAAGGGCGCCGCGATCGGCGGCAATGTCGATGGCGTGCCGTTCTCCGACGCCAGATTCCATCCCGTCTGGGCCAGGGCGGAAGAGCTCGGTGTTCCCCTGTTCATTCATCCGCAGGGCATTCCCGAACTCGACAAGCAGGTCGCTGGCAACGGCTGGCTCTCCAATGCGATCTCCTATCCCGTCGAGACCACGATCGCGCTGTCGCACATGATCTTCGAGGGCACCTTCGATCGCTTCCCCAGATTGAAGCTGATCGCCGCCCATGGCGGCGGTTTCCTGCCGTCCTACGCCGACCGTTCGGACCACGTTTGCCTGGTCAGTCCCGCGAGCTGCAATCCGGACATCAAGCTGCAGAAGCAGCCGACCGAGTACCTCAAGCAGATCTATTTCGACTCGCTCGTCTTCACGCCCGAGGCGCTCCGTCATCTCGCCGCGCAAGTCGGCGCGGGCCAGATCGTGCTCGGCAGCGACTATCCCTTCCCCTGGCAGCTGCAGCCGGTCGACCACATCTTCGCCTCCATTTCGCTCAGCGACGACGACAAGGCCGACATCCTCGGCCGGACGGCTGCGAAGCTGTTGGGCATCGAGGTGTAGCCTTCTTACCTCGCCCCGCTTGCGGGGAGAGGTCGGCGCGAAGCGCCGGGTGAGGGGGACTCTCAGCGAGTCCCGATGTTGAGAGAGCCCCTCACGCCGACCCTCTCCCCGCGAAGGGCGGGGCGAGGGAGAAGTGCATCCCGAACACCGCCACCGCGCGGATCGGCGAGCCCGTGCCGTCGCGCCATTTCATCGGCAGGCCGATGAAGGTGAACGGGCCCTCGCCGAGCAGCGCTTCCAGGTTGCACAGGCTTTCGATGTGGGTGATGCCGAGGTCGAAGCAGGCCTTGTGCACCAGCAAATTGACCTTGCCCTCAGGCCCCGGCCGCATCGAATCGATGCCGAAATGCACCACGCCCTGCGCCGCCAGCCACTGCGTGGCGGCGACGTTGACGCCGGAATTGTCGCTTGCATATTCCTTGCGCGGAAAGGTGCGGGCGTGATGGCCGGTGCAGAGCAGCACCGTGCCGCCCTTCGGCACCTCCACGCCCGCGGCCTTCACCGCGGCCGCGAGATCGTCAGGCGTGATCTCGGCGCGCGCCGCGATATGGCGCAGGTCGATGCAGATGCCGGGCACGATGCAGTTTTCGAGCGGATATTCTGATATCGGCGCGCCCGATTTGTCAAAATGCCTGAAAGCATCGATATGGGTGCCGGCGTGGTCGGGCATCGAGATGAACATCGAGGACAGCCCGTGCACATTGCCCGACGCAGCGTAGGATTCCTCATGCGTGGTCCAGACGCCATGGATGATCGGCGGATGGCCGGGATAGGTCGGCGTCTTGTGATAGAGCTCGCGGCTGAGGTCGACGATCTTCAATGGCGGTCTCCGTTGCTGCGCAAGGCGGGGTTTGCGGCTTGATGTTGGGCCGTGGCGGCAATGTCAAGCTTTGCCACCCTCGTCATCACCGGGCTTGACCCGGTGATCCATCTTTCTTCGAAAGGGCTTCTTGCGAAGATAGATGGATGCCCGGGTCAAGCCCGGGCATGACAAGTGTGCCTAACAGCCACAACTTCGCGATCTCGCCGCATGCATTTTTTGCGCGAGGTATCCATTTATTCCCGCCCTCCAAACAAAGGGCGCAGGGAATGCCGGGCGCTCCATGCGCCCGATAGCCGTGTGTGCAATGGGTAGTAAAAAACGCACACACGTTAGTCAGGTCACACCGGAATCACCCGGCATTCCCCACGCAATGGTTTACGGATTACTTCGTGCTCGCCCCGGCGTACCGGGCTTGTTAGCCACCGTCATCCCCGAGAAGCTTGCTTCTCAAGAACTTGACACTAGCGTCGGGGTGCCAGGCCCACACGACTTCACCGTCCGCAACAAAACGCCCTCGTCGAAAGCACTTCCTCACGTCCACCGCATCCCGCCCCGCGTTGTTGACGTTGCGCAACGCCCCTTTGGTGGGGCGGGACAGCGCGAAATATAGAAGTGATTCGGGTCGGCCGCAAGCGCTATTTACGTATTTTCGAAAATAATTTACGATCCACAGCATCTAGTATGGACGGGGGACGGGGGGCATCAATTCTTGGTGGCGGTCAGCGCCGCACTTTTGCCGAATGGCCGTCGCCACGGATTTGTGGTATAGTCAGATTGGAATCCCGCGATCGTGAAGCACGTCGCGGCAACAAGGAGCGGTGATGTCGAGACCTGTCATTTTCACGATTTCCGCAGCCTGGGACCAGGAAGCGTCGGTCTGGAGCGGGCATTGCGACGACATTCCGGCTGCCGCCGACGCACCGACGCTCGACGAATTGCTGGACAAGATTTCCGCGATGGCGCTCGATTTGCTGCCAGACAATCACCCCGACATTGCGCCGGATTCTCTGTTCCTGCAGATCACCGCGTTACGCGAAGCCGAACCGGTCACAGGCTGAATGGCGCCGCAGTTCGATCGCGAATTGCGGGATTTGCTGCGCGCCGCCGGCTGCACGATGGTCCGGCAAGGACGCGGCAGCCACGAAATTTGGCACAGTCCGATCACCAAGCGTAACTTCGCGGTACCAGTCGGCATCCCGAGCCGCCACACTGCCAATGCGATCCTGCGTCAGGCTGGACTGCCGAAGGCTTTCTGAGCCAGTGGGCCGGGAAGGCAACCTCAATTCTTGGTGGCGGTCAGCGCCGCATTGAGCAGGCCGCTGTTGCCGGTGATGTGGGCGCCGTCGGACGACACCAGATAGTGGTCGGTCCAGTGCGGCCGGTGCGCCGCGACCATGCCGTTGTCGCAGCTCCATGTGCCGCCATCGCCGGTCGTGGACGACAGTCCGCCGCCCGGCTTGAACCTGACGCCGACTCCGTTCGAGAACGACCAGGAGCCGAGCAGCATCTGGCAGCGCGAGTTCCCGGCCGGGGCTTCCTTGGATGCTGCAGTTCGGGGACCAGGATGTGTCTCCGTCCGCCGCGCGGGGGTTGCAGGAGGTGGCGGCGGCGGGGCCGGCTCTACGGCACTTCGCTCGCCGGAGATTGTTTTTTCGCTGGGGCCGACCGAGCCACCGACGCTGCCGGATTGGGCGAGGGCGGGGGAATTGGATGCAAGGGTCGCAAGCAGCAGACCCAGCGTCGCGATTGCCAGGCCCTACTTTGCGGGCCTTTTCGCGCTCCATGCCCAGTTCTCCCCTTGGACGTACGAAGCTCACCCCGAAGGGTTAGGCCTTGGAACGGCTGCGCCGGGCCCCTCTGGGAGACAGATATGTCGTCAAAAACGCGATGGCCCCACCCGGATTCTTATATAGTTCTATTCTCGCTCGAACTCACGATTCGGCAAAATCGTACTCTAATGCAAAGTTGTATTGGGCTCGAATTTCCGCCGCCCTTCGTCTAAGTTCCTGTGCGTCAACCAATAGCGTATCCGGTAGATCTGCCTCACTATCCAAAGCGCGCGCAAATAGGATCCATTCTTCCGGACCCTTGGTAGCGATTGCGTCGAGTAATTTGCGAGCCTCGCCAGGGCGCTTTTGCTCAATAAGGAGGCTAGCTTTAAGATGCGCCAAAGCATCACTCCAGGCGGGAAATTCGCTGACGAAATCAATGTCCTGCTGTGCCATCTTAAAATCGCCATCTCGCGCAGCGCAAACAGCCCTTATCGACCTTATCCGAAGATTGTCAGATCCATCTCTACCTATTAGACGCGTTAGCAATTGGTTTGCTTCCTTGAAATTCTGGCGCCTCATAAGTAATTGGGCAAGCCGAAGATCCGACTGGCCCGTGTCGTCTGGCATTCTTCGCAACCGGTTTATCGCCTGTTCCGCGGCTACCAGATCGTTTCGCGCGAGATCAACGCCAATTTGGAAGTCGGCGAACATGGCACTATCGCGTATCAATTCTTCATGTTTAGTCAAAAGCTTCCGCAGTTCATTTAGTCTGCCAGATTTCTTATATGCGAGAGCTAGCTCGTGCACTGCGGATCGGTTTAATTTTCTGTCTCTTGTTGCCTCGACTAAGAGATCAATCGCTTTCGCATAGTTACGTTGCCTTCGGAAAGAGTGCCCGCGGAGAAAAGGAACAGAGCGATACCCCTTCGAACTCATGGCATTAATGATTTTATCCGCGTCGGAATATTTCCCTAGCCTAATATTTGCGCGTGCGACCGTGGACAAGACCTCTTCTCGTGTCGCCTCACTCATCTTCATTTGATCTGAGAGCTTGCCCCAACGGATAACTTGCTCGAGTATTTTTGGATCGTCCTTCCCGCGAGCATAGTTTTCACGCAGGACGTCAACGAGAGTGCCCGGCGTGAGGAGCGGAAGTAATTCGGGTGGCAAGGCGGCGCCTTCGAGAGCGTGCATGAATACAAACGCCTCGAACAAATCATTTCTGAATTCTCCTTTTGTTTCGGCCGCTTTCCATTCCCGCGAAAGCTGCTGAGAGAATTTCTTCAAGAGTGTCGGAGGCGTTATATTGAATCGACGGAACACGAAACGAATCGCGGGCGAGATAGAGAAGCTCGACCCTGTCGCCACCACGAGACAACCAAGAATCAGGTTCTCGATGGATATTATAAATTCCTCAGATGTCAGGCCGTCCGATATCAGAACTTTTTCTAACAGGTCCCCATTTAGCCCGGGCACCCAACTCAACAATGAAAGAATCTTCTTTTGTGGCTCCGTTAGCGCATTGCCTTCGATATTCTCGCCGAGAATAGTTGTTTGAATGTTGAATAGCTGACGAGGATCGCGTTCGAGAATGTGAACGCCCTTGATGGCGGACAATCTTACCGCCGCATTTGCGACGTCAGCGTGACCGCCTATGGCACGCACAAGCTCGTCCGAGACAGAGAAGTTCTGCACCCTCAAACGTTCGGCCGTTCGAATCATCAATGCGCGAATATCCTTATCATCAAGTTCCTCGATGCGCATCTGAACTACATTGCCGATTGATTGGATAACTTCAGGCGGTATCTGACGATTGCTGATTAAGAAAATCGTTGCTGTGTTCGGTACACCCGATAACAGTGGGATCACCCACTCTTTTGGGTCGCCTCTGTCTTCAAAAAAGCCGCCCGCAGACACAAACGTAACTGCCTGGCCCAGTGTGCTGAAATGCCGGATGAGTCGGATAATTTCGGCGATCTGCGTATCTAGCGAAAGATTTTCGAAGGCCTGTCTTTCCTTAAGAGCGACATCCGCTGGAAGCACCGGCGTAATTTCGGTTCTGAGCGCCTGAAAAAGATCGACAAGGTCCGCTGAGGCAGAGAGTGGCAAGGTTGGGCCGAACGCTAGATTCGCATCAGCGGCCAAAGCATTGCGAATGTAGTAGGATGCAAACGTTCTTCTCCCAATACCCCGAAAGCCAGTTAAAAAATACACGTTAGGGCTGACGCGCGTTCGCGCGTAATTATCGGCTGCGATTTGCTCTAACCTATCGAGGGTTTTTCCGCGGCCGATAACACGGACAGCTCCAGGAGACACGCCAACATTTGGTTCAAGGAGGACGCCTGTGATGTACCGCGCTATGTCGGGCGCAGACCAGCCAGCGCGCGCGATCCAATGGCTGCGGAGCCATTCCGGTAGGTCCGATAATCCTACTTCGCGGTCAGTTGGAAATACCAATATCCGATGATTTTTCTTTTGTATTTGCTGCAGCCTAGCCTGATCTATTTCGAAGCCCACCCACGGCGATTGCTGCCCGATCTTTGAAGCAAATAAAACAAAAACAAGCGCGTCTTGGACGGTGCGCTCCATTTCCTCCAGCAGACGTTTGCCGTTTTCGAAACTCTTTTGGTAAAAATAGGCAAGCCCGGTAGGCAATCTTTGGCGCACCTCGGAGACGAATTTGCGTCGACGAAGGATAGAGAAAGAAATACTCTCGCGCTCATGGTTCTCACCTTTCGGCGACGCCTTTTCTCTAGGCTCGATCTGCGATCATTCTAGACGTTTGATCAACTTAGCTACAAGCGCTCAACCGCCTCGGTGCGCGTGAATAATCGCCGCACGGCGTTGCTTGGCCGTTAGCCCCTTGCGATCGGAATCGCTGATGCGCTTTTTCATGGCGGCGGAGAGTTCGATACCTTCGACCGCGCTGATTTTTGAGAAGCGCTCGCGGCCGATCACAAATCCGGAAATCTTGGTTTTGTCGGGGGAATTCTTTCGACTACTCATGCTGGAATTCTAGCACATTTCGAAGGCGGCTACATCAGAGCCTGTCAACGGCTGATGGAGTCCCAAAACAAAAACAGCCGGGTCTTTCGACCCGGCCATCCAAAAGCTCTAATCCCTGCAGCGAGATGGGATTGGGTTGAGGGTACCACGACGGACCATTCCCGTCTCGGGCCCGGACGCGGCGCCAGCCCGGCATTCTACTTTGCATGGGGTTGTTTTCGCGTTTTTTGTAGTGGCCCCTGCCGCAGGCGCTGTGTTCCCCGCCTCAGCCCGCTTTCTTCTCCGCCGCTGGCGCAGCCTTCTTCTTCTCGATCGCGCGCTTCAAATCCAGCGCGCGCGGCGACAGCACGCCGGCCTTCGCCTTGATCAAAAACGCGTCCAGCCCGCCATTGTGGTCGACGCTCTTGATGGCGTTGGTGGAGACGCGCAGGCGGACGTTCCGGCCCAGCACGTCGGAGATGAAGGTGACGTTGCACAGGTTCGGCAGGAAGCGCCGCTTGGTCTTGATGTTGGAGTGGCTGACCGTGTGGCCCACTTGCGGACCCTTGGCCGTCAGTTCGCAGCGCCGCGACATCTCGATAAATCCTCTGCCTTCCCCACGGCGCGCTTTCGCGCTTGGGGGTTCAAAATTTTGGTCCTCTAGGGAGCGGCGGACCTATAGGGCGGGATGCCCGGGGCGTCAAGGTTTTGCGGCAAAAACCGGGCCTGAAAACCGAGGTTTCACGGGCGTTTGAGGCGGCTGCCGATCATATAAACGGCGCATTCCGCGGCGAAATGGAGGGTTCCGTGCGTTTTGGCGGGTTTGGTTTTCGCAAGTTCACCAAAGCCGCTTCTGTCCGTTGCCTGCGGGCTATTTCTGCTTAAATGATTTACCCAACGCGCGTATCGATGGACCGTCCCCTGGTGACCACGCAGAGCATGATCCCACCGCTTCCGGCCAAGGCGGTGCTGCGGGCGCTTTCGGGCGCGCTGGCTCTGTGGTGGCTGGCGCCGCAGGCGGCTTTGGCGCAGGGGCATCTGGAGGCGCAATATGAGGCGACGCTGGCGGGCATTCCCGTCGGCAAGGGCGCCTGGACCATCGACATCGGCGAGGACCAGTTTTCCGCCGCGGCCTCCGGCGGCACCTCGGGCCTGCTCAAGACGCTCTCCAACGGCTCGGGAACCGGCGCCGCCCAGGGCCGCGTCGTCAACGGCGCGCTGGTCTCGACCAATTATTCCGCCTCCACCACGACGTCGAAGAAGTCCGAAGCCATCCACATGGTGCTGTCGAACGGCAACGTGAAGGAATACGGCATCGAGCCGGAGCCGCCGGTCGATCCGGACCGTATCCCGATCACCGAGGCGCATCGCCACAGCGTCTACGATCCGATGACGGGATCGATGCTGCGCGTGCCCGGCACATCAGACCCGCTCACGCCCGAGGCCTGCCACACCGGGGCTGCGGTGTTCGACGGCCGCATGCGCTATGACCTGAAGCTCGATTTCAAGCGCATGGAAACGGTGAAGGCCGAGCACGGCTATTTTGGCCCGGTCGTGGTCTGCGCGATCTACTTCTCGCCGGTCGCAGGCTATATCCCCGACCGCGCCGTGATCAGGTATCTCACCGCCCAGCGCAACATCGAGATCGCGTTCGCGCCTGTGGCCGGAACCCGCATCCTGGTGCCGTTCTGGATGAAGATCCCGACGCCGCTCGGCCCCGCGATGCTGGAAGCGACATCGTTCATCACCACCGCGACGCCGCCAAGGGTGGCGAAGACGAATTGAGGACCCATATCACCTCTCCCCGCTTGCGGGGAGAGGTCGAAATTCGCGGTAGCGAATTTCGGGTGAGGGGACTCTCAGCGAGTCTCGATGCCGAGACAGCCCCTCACCCCAGCCCTCTCCCCGCAAGAGCGGGGCGAGGGAGCGCTGGCACTGCGCCTTGCCCCGAGGAGAGGGATGAGCGATCGATGGCTGCTGTCAACTCCAGACTAATCTGGCGTCACCGCTCGGCCCGCGTCCAGGTCTCGCCGCCGCACAGCGCGCCGACGCAGCCTTCGACCCGCAGCGCATCCGGACCCGCCACCGAAACGTTGCTGGCATAGCTGTTGCCGTCATCGGCGTTGTAGATCTGGCCTGACCATCTGTTCGGGCCCGATGGACGCATGCCCATGAACAGCGGCAGCCCGATCATCGGGCGTCTGGCGAGTGCCGGATTGGGGTTCTTGTCATCGACCTGGGGTTTGCCGGTCGCTGGATTGATCGGGTCTCGCAGCCACACCACGACGCCGCAAATGCCGCCGCCGCATCGGCTGACGCGCACCTTGGCATCGCCCGCTTGCGTCAGCCAGGTACCGCTTGCCTCGCCGCTCTCCTGCGCGTGCGCCGCCGGCGGGACCAGCAACGCCGCCAAAATCATGAAAACAAATCCTGTTCTGCGCGCCATCGCGTCCCCCAAAAAGCGCGCCTGCTTAGCAGCAAATTCCATTCGTGCAATGCCGGATCAGCCCTGCCGCGCTCATTTGCCCCACCGCAAAACCAACGGCCGCAGGGCTCACCACGGCAGCCCGCAGAGGTCGATGGTGCCCCGCTGCGGCGCGCGCCTGATGTCGAAGACGTAGGGCGCCGTGGCGTCGTAGCGAATCCGCCCCTCGGGCTGATCGCAGAAAATCTCGCCCTCGAACGGCTTCCAGCCGCGGCCCACATAGAATGCCACGTTGTGCGGCTCGCAAAACAGCAGCGCGAAATCGATCGAGCCTTCGTCCCTCAAGAATTGAATCGCGGCATTGAGGGCAAGGCTGGCATAGCCGCGGCGCCGAAACCCCTCGTGGGTCAGGACGCCGCCGATGCCGCCGGCCCGCATCTTGCGGCCGTTCCATTTGACGTCGCGGCGCTGGACCCCGACATGGCAGACGACGCCCTCCGGATCGGCCTGAAGCAGCACCCGCCATTCCGGATAGGCGGTGGTGAAGCGGCCCCAGGGCAGCTTTTCCACCACATGCGGCGGCCAGATCGCATTGAACAATGGCTCTGCCAGCGGCCACGATGCGTCGCCGTTCAGCACTTCGATTTCGATGCTCATTCCACCCTCACGACACTTGTCCCGGACGCGGTGCAGCGCCTCTTCGGCGATACGCCGCAGAGGCGGGACCCAAAAAACGCAGTCTGGACCCCGAATCAGCAGCGCACCACGCCGCAAGCGCGGCGTGCTGCGCAGCATCCGGGGCACGCCATTGGAAACAGCATTTGGTTGGTGACCTTGATCACAGATCAGAGTTGAACCGCCTTGCTGTCATAACGACAAATGATATGATTTTCGCCGTTCTGGATCTGGGAATATCGATGCGCCGGCTCGCCGCCCTGGTAGCTGCTCTGTTGGCAATCTGCTTTGCCAGTCCGTCCGCCATGGCCGCCAAGCGCGTGGCGCTGGTGATCGGCAACTCGAACTACCAGAACGCCCCCGCGTTGACCAATCCCGCCAATGATGCCGCCGCCATCACCGAGATGTTCAAGCGGGCGGATTTCGATGTGATCGATTCGCGCCGCGACCTCAAATCGCAGGAGATGCGCCGCGCGCTGCGCGATTTCGGCGACAAGGCGCGGGGCGCCGATATCGCGGTAGTCTATTTCGCCGGCCATGGGCTCGAGGTCGACGGCAGCAACTATGTCGTTCCCGTCGACGCCGTGCTGGAACGCGACGCCGATGCCGAAGACGAAGCCGTTTCGCTGAACCGCATCCTGCTGGCGGTCGAGCCCGCCACGCATCTGCGGCTCGTGATCCTCGACGCCTGCCGCGACAATCCCTTCGCCAAGAAGATGAAGCGGACGCTGGCCTCGCGTTCGGTCGGGCGGGGCCTCGTCGGCGTCGAGGCCAACAAGCCGAATACGTTCATCGCCTTTGCCGCGAAGGAGGGCTCGACCGCGCTCGACGGCGACGGAAAGAACAGCCCGTTTTCGGCGGCGCTTATCAAGCACCTGACCACGCCCGGCCTCGATATCCGAAAGGCCTTCGGCTATGTCCGCGACGACGTGATGAGCGCGACCGGTAACCAGCAGGAGCCGTACACCACGAATTCGCTCGGCGGCAACGACGTGACGCTGGTGCCGGCGCCCTCGGCGCCGCTCCCCGCCGGCGGCAACGCCAACACCGAGATCCGCCGCGACTATGAACTCGCCGAACGCGTCGGCACGAGGGAAGCCTGGGATTCCTTCGTCGCCGCGCATCCCACGGGCTTCTATACCGATCTGGCCAAGGCCCAGCGCAACAAGCTTGCCGCCGAGGCGGCCCAGGTGGCTGCGACCGAAAAAGCCCATGCCGCGGCGGACGAGCAGGCAAGACTTGCCGCCGAAGGTGCCAGGGCCAGCGAGCAGGCCAGGGCCGCTGCGGCCTCGAAGGCAGCCGAAGCCGAGCGCCTGGCGGCCGAAAAAGCCAAGGTTGAAGCCGAGCAGGCCAAAAAGCTTGAAGAGGCAAAAATCGCCCAGTCGCCGCCGGCGAAGGCTGACAAGCCCGCCGAACCGGCAGCTCCCGTCGTTGCGGAGCTGACGCCGCCGGCCGCGCCGGAGGCGGCGAGATCCACCGCCCCCGCGCAAGACCTTCCCCGGCTGTTGCAATCCGAGTTGCGGCGCGTCGGCTGCAAGACCGGCGACATCGACAGTGAATGGAATGCGGCGGCCCGAAAGGCGCTGTCGTCGTTCAACGACCACGCCGGCACCAAATTCGACGTCAAGCTCGCCAGCCTCGATGCGCTCGATGCGGTGAAGGCGAGGGCCGGGCGGGTCTGTCCGCTCGATTGCGACCGCGGCTTCCGCGCCGACGGCGATCGCTGCGTCAAGATCACCTGCGACAGCGATCAAGTGCTGGGCCCGAACGGCACCTGCCGCCCGCGTCCCGAGCGCGCGCCGAAAGTCGTGGCCCATCGCGAGCGGCGCTCGCCCGCCGGGCACGGCGGCAGGTGTTTCGTCTACAACGGTGCCTCGGTCTGCGAGTGAAGCGCCGGCTGGTGCACCGGACGCTCGCTCATCGGCGGCTCAATAAGGCGTGCATTCCGCGTGTGTCACGCGCGGCTTCGAGCAAAGGGCCACGCCCATATTGCTGGTGAAGGAGTATTGACGTCTACCCGGCTTGAGCCGGTTCTCGACCCGCAGGCTGCAGGAATTGCCGATCACGGTCATGTACACGAGAACCAGGTTGTTGGGGTATTCTCGCACCGCCTGCAATGTGTGCCTGTTGACGACACGCACGGAGGCCGAGCCGCCCAGTGCCTCGCTTGGCTTGCCGCCAAGCTTGCCCGTATAGTTTTCCCGTCCGCCGAAGGATGAGCTCAAGCTGAGGTTCGCGGTGCGGTCGGTGGCGAGCTCGCCCGAGCCCTCGATACGAACGGCAAAGTTCTGCAGCGCGGGTTGCTGGCAGTTCGCAAGCCCGTCGACGATGAATTTCGCGCGGATCATGGTCGCCGCATCGCCTGAGACAGGCGATAGCGCCATCAAAGCGGCAATGGCCGCAAGGCTACGGATCAGTCGGATTGCCATCTTCACCCCCCAGACGTTCGTGATCGGAATTCCCGGCGATCCCTGATTTAATTGCAGGATGCGATGGTTTGCAAATGGCCCGTGCCGTCGGCGGGACGGCCTGCCCCGCGAAAATGCGGTGTTTAAGCGCGATGGAACCTTCTATAAGGGTCCCCGTTAAGCCAATTCTCCCATCATTTCGGACATCACCCCATGACCTTTACGCTTCCCCCCCTGCCTTACGCCTATGACGCCCTTGCACCTCATATGTCCAAGGAAACGCTGGAATATCACCACGACAAGCATCACCAGGCCTACGTCACCAACGGCAACAACGCGATCAAGGGGACTGAATTCGAGGGCAAGTCCCTGGAGGAGATCGTCAAGGCTTCGTTCGGCAAGAATGCCGCCGTTTTCAACAATGCCGGCCAGCACTACAACCATCTGCATTTCTGGCAATGGATGAAGCCCAATGGCGGCGGCAGCAAATTGCCTGGCCGGCTGGAAAAGAAGATCACCGAGGACCTCGGCGGCCTCGAAAAATTCAAGACCGATTTCGCCGCCGCCGGCGTCGGCCAGTTCGGCTCGGGCTGGTGCTGGCTGACGATGAAGGGCGGCAAGCTGGAAATCACCAAGACGGCCAATGGCGAGAGCCCGCTGGTCCATGGCGGCACGCCGATCCTCGGCTGCGACGTCTGGGAGCACTCCTACTACATCGATTATCGCAACCGCCGCCCCGACTATCTGAAGGCGTTTTGCGATCACCTGATCAACTGGGAGCATGTCGACGAAATGTTCTCGAAGCTCTGACAGCGCACTCCGTCATTGCACGCCGTCATTCCGGGATGGTCCGAAGGACCAGACCCGGAATCTCGAGATTCCGGGTTCGATGCTAGCGCATCGCCCCGGAATGACTGACGAGCGCATGGGCCTCACCGAGGCGCGCATGGATTTCGTCACACTTCCGTTTGCATCGCCCAATCCGCGCGACTAAGCAGGTTCGAACCGCCACCGCGTCCCAGACCCATTGCCTTGACAGAAATCCCCCTGAAAGACCCGGCGCCCGCCGCCGCGGACGGCGAACCGCGTCCCGGGCACATCCGAAAACCCGTCGGCTGGTCGATGATCATGATCGGCGTATTGGTCGCGGTCAGCGCGGCCCTGGTCTACAGGCGCGACGGCATCAGGGCGTCACCGAAATTTTGAACCACGATCTCTGGCTGTTCGGCGGCATCCTGCCGCGCGTGCTGGCGGGCTGCCTGCTAGGGGCCTTCATCGCGGAAATATTGCCGCACGAAAAGGTGTCGCGCTCGCTCGGTCCGCAATCGGGCCTGAAGGGCCTTTTGATCGGCACCGCGTTCGGCGCGATCCTGCCGGGCGGTCCCTTCACCGCCTATCCGGTGGCGAGCGCATTGCTCACGGTCGGCGCCGATTTCGGCGCCACCATTTCGATGGTCGTGAGCTGGACCCTGATCGGCTATGGCCGCGCGGTGGCCTGGGAATTGCCGATCATGGGCACCGACTTCACGCTATGGCGGGTGCTGATCTCGCTGCCGCTGCCGGTCCTGGCAGGCGCGCTCGGGCGCTTCGTCTATGTCAGGATGTATCCGGCGAAGGGCGCGGTCGAATGAGCGCGGCGCTACTCATCGACATCATCCTGTGGGGTTCGGTCGCAGCCGTCGGATTCATCGCGTTCCAGCGTGGCCCGAACATCCTGACCGCCTCGCTGCGCGAAGGCTCCATGGATTTCGTGCGGATCGTGCCGCGGATCGCGCTGGGCGTGATCGGCTCGGGCTATATCGCCGCCGTGATCCCGCAGGAAATCATCACCGGCTGGCTGGGGCCAAATAGCGGCTGGCTCGGCGTGCTCACCGCCGTGATCGCGGGCGCCGCCACCCCGGGCGGCCCGGTGGTCGGCTTCTCCATTGGAGCTGTGGCGCTGAAGGCCGGCGGCGGCCCGCCGCAGGTGATCGCCTATGTCATCGCCTGGGCGCTGTTCGCCTTCCAGCGGCTGTTGCTGTGGGAAATCCCCTTCATGCCGGCGCGCTTCGTCTGGTTTCGTGCCGCGGTGTCGCTGCCGTTTCCGTTCCTGGCCGCCGCGATTGCGATGGCGGTCGGCAAGCCGTAATACCTTGCGGGCTGGCAGCGATTGCGCGGTCTCCATTCGCCGCGCCGCCGTTGCAATGAGACCTGGATAAAGAAATGAGCCGTTTCTGGAGCCGCTTGACGCACGACTTGAAGCCCTATGTGCCGGGCGAGCAGCCGCGCATGGCGGAGCTGGTCAAGCTCAACACCAATGAAAATCCGATTGGTCCTTCGCCGCGCGTGCTGGAGGCGATCCACGGCGAGGCAACCGATGCGCTGCGGCTCTATCCGGACCCGCAGGCGTCAGCGCTGCGGGCCGCCCTGGCCAGCTACCATCAGGTGCGGCCAGAGCAGGTGTTCGTCGGCAACGGCTCGGACGAGGTGCTGGCGCACGCCTTCGCCGCTCTGCTGAAGCACGATGCGCCGCTGCTGTTCCCGGACATCACCTATAGTTTCTATCCGGTCTACTGCCGCCTGTTCGGCATCGCCTACGAGACGGTGCCGCTCGATGCGGCCATGCAGATCCGCATCGCCGACTACCTACGGCCGGCCGGCGCGCTGGTCCTGCCCAATCCGAACGCGCCGACGGGGATTGCGCTGTCACGGGCGGAGATCGCGACGCTGCTGGAGCAGCATCCCGACGCTCCCGTCGTGATCGACGAGGCCTATGTCGATTTCGGCGCCGAGACCGCGATCCCGCTGGTTGCCTCGCATCCGAACCTCCTGGTCGTTCAGACCATGTCGAAATCCCGGTCGCTGGCGGGCTTGCGGGTCGGCTATGCGATCGGCGACGCCGGCCTGATCGAGGCGCTCACCCGGGTCAAGGACAGTTTCAATTCCTATCCGCTCGGCCGGCCCGCCCAGGCCGGCGCCATCGCTTCGCTTGCGGACGAGGCCTGGTTTCAGCAGGCCCGCGCGCGCGTCATCGAAGCCCGCGAGCGGCTCACCCTCGGACTGCAGCGGCTCGGCTTCGACGTGCTGCCGTCATGCGCCAATTTCGTCTTCGCCCGTCATCCGGCGCAGCAGGGCGCGCGGCTTGCCGCCGCACTGCGCGAGCGCGCCGTGATCGTCCGCCATTTTGCCGCGCCGCGCATCTCCGACTATCTGCGGATCACCGTCGGTACCGATGCGCAAATCGAGGCGCTGTTGTCGGCATTGGCGGAGATTTTGGGTAGCGAGCCGGCGGCTGCCTGACGGTGGCGCCTCGTCGTTTGTGGTTGGTTCGACCATCGCGTTGCCCGGCTGGCAAAATCGCGCTGCCTCATCATTCCTTGGAGGGTGGTATTCAGTTTGGAATTTAAGCTGGGGCAGGCCCCTTTGCTTTCACGGCCGCGCCAAATGCCTCTCTTGCCTCTCGCCGCTCCCTGAGCGCTAAATCGCGGCCCAATTCATCCCTGCACTTGCCCAACAGTTTTCCATCGAACTCCCTTGGAACGCCGCGTTCGGTTTCCCAAAAGGCATAGACGCCCTTAACTTCCTCGTCGCTTAAGGATGCTACTAAGGCAGTAGCTATTTCGGTTATTTTTGAAACGCCGCCCGTCGTTTCGACGACAATCCCGACAGTACTAGCGGGTCCGGCGCTCGTTCCAAGAGTCGCTGTCGACGTTACGATGGGGCGCACAGATAAAAATGTTGATACGAGGGCCTTATCCCAAACGCTCGTCGTATCGGCCTCTTGTAAAAGGGCCTTAGACTGGGAGGCCCTGGCTGGCTCTATCCCAAGAAGATGCACGCGGACGCCGTAGTTTTGTGCAATCTGAACGCCGACTCTAACGTCCTCATCTCCAGAAAGCAGAATTGCATCGCAGATCGCGCCTAAGCGCGCCAATTCGATAAGGTCGGTTACGATTAAAGAATCTACGCCTTTTTGTTCGCCGACACTATTCAATAGGCCAAGACGGAGCTTTACATTGTCGAGTTGCGCAAGTTTGTCTTGCTCCAAAGTGGGGCCGCGATAGCTAGCTCCATCATACCAATAAATTCGGAGCAACTCGCAGTGCCCGGCCTTCTGATCTACAAGGGCCTTCAGCGCGGCGATTGCGAGCCTCTCGTTTAGTTCGAGAAGGGATCGGGCCTTTTTGCTACCAGTTAAGGCGACGCTGCCTTGGGCGAAGAGATATCCCGCATCCACGAATACGGCGGCGCGCTTCACCAGAAGACCCCCCAAATAGAAAGGGCCCCCTCAGGAGCCCTTTGGTAGGCTCGCGGTCCCTAGATAGTCTAGCAGGGCTCCACGAGGTGAATTGTTATATACGCTTAGAACGCGCGCCGCGCAATAGGGTTCATGGACCCAAAATCTTAATTTTGTTAAGAATTTCCAGTATCTTAGTGGAACCGCGACAATCTTTCCACCGTCAATTTCGGGAAATTTTTCGGTGCCGAAGGCAGCTATGCTTGGCGCGCCACGGCCTCGCCCGGGTCACCGCTTCACGGCAGCAAGCGGCTCGCGCGTGCCGAGCGAAACCATTTTCGAAACATGTCCTCGGTGTCCATCATCTCGGTAAAACCGGCCTGGTTGATCTTGACGGTCGAGACGATCGAGGGCGGGCCCTGTGTGGCCTGGCCATGGCGCATGCTGTAGTCGGCATATTGAAACGACAGGCCGACGAACGCCTCAAGGCCGGGTGAGATCAAACCGTGCTTGCGCCGCAGCGCCTCCCAGGGCGCGATCCATTGCGGCCAGCTTTGCGCCAGCGACAGCGGGACCGCTTCGCCCGGCTTCATGTCCAGCGCGTCTGCAATCGCCGGCCACACATTCTCCCAGGTGAACACGTCGCCATTGGTGACGTTGAACGCCTCGTTGCGGGCGGCATCAGCCTCGCCGGCCCAGGCAATCGCGCGCGCCAGCAGGTCGACATCGACCGCCTGCGACACCCGCGCCGCGCCGCCGGGATAGTCGAGAGGGCGGCCCTGTTCGCGCAGCATGGCGGCATAGACGCCGAGCGGGGGGATCAGATCCATGGCGCCGCCCATCGCCAGGCCCACGATCAGGACCGGCCGCAGGATGCTCCAGTGCCAGGCCTTGCCGTGCTGCAATTCGCGCAAAAAATTCTCCTGCGCCGCCCAATAGAAATTCGGCTGCTCATACATCTCCGAGCGGCCTTCCCGCGCAGGAACCTTCAACGGGCGGACCTGGACGCCATAGGCCTTGGTGCCCTGCAGCAGCGCGACATGCGCAAGCGCGGGCGCCGCCGGTTCGAGCACCGCCATCAAATTGCGCAGCATCCGGTCGTTGATTCTGATCTGGCTCTCGTCGCGCCAGCCGTCGACCAGGTTCGGCACCTCATAAAGCGCGGCATAGACGAGATGGGTGGCGCCCAGCAATTGAGGAGCGGCGCGGGCACATTGCGCGGCATCCGTCAGGTCGGCCTGAACATGGCTGGCACCATGGAGATCGCGCGGCTTTCGGCGCGATAGTGCGACGACTTCGCAATCCCCTGACGCGCCGAAGTGCCGCAAGGCGGCGCTTCCCACCAGCCCGGTTGCGCCCGCGACCACGACTTTCTTGTTCTTCATCTGCCGGACTCCAGGTGCGCAGCTCATAGCAAGCGTAGCCCGGATGGAGCGAAGCGCAATCCGTGGTCATCGGACCGCCATAGCCTTTTCCCCGGATTGCGCTTCGCTCCATCCGGGCTACGTACTTTGTGCCTCGTCGGGCAAATCACCCACGTCCCAAAGACCTTATCCGGCCTGCTTGTCAAGCCCTCTCGGCAAAAATATTCTGCTTTACCGAATATTCGGATTATCCTATATTACGTTCCGTCCCGCCCCACGACGAGGGGCGTTTCGCGATCGTCACTAAACGCGGGGCGGGATGCGGTGGACGCTGAGGGTGCTTCAAGACGAAGGGCATCCGAGGCGGACGGAGAAATCGTGTGGTTCTGGCACCCCGACGCTGGTGTCAAGTTCGCGTTAAGGAACGCGGGCGACGGTGGCCAACAAGCCCGGAGCACCGGGGCGAGCACGTAGCAGCCGTAAAACCATTGCGTGGGGAATGCCGGGTGATTCCGGTGTGACCTGCTAACGTGTGTGCGCTCTACCCACTACCATTGCACACACGACTATCGGGCGCATCGGCCGCCCGGCATTCCCTGCGCCCTCTGTTTGGAGGGCGGGAATAAAGGAATACCTCGCGCAAAAAAGCATGCGGCGAGATCGCGGCGGTGTGTCCGCAAAACACACTCGTCATGCCCGGGCTTGACCCGGGCATCCATCATCTTCGCAAGAAACTTTTTCGAAGCGGATGGATTGCCGGGTCAAGCCCGGCAATGACACTTTGATGGCGTTCGCGCCGACCCGCTAAGCTCGTGAGGGAGGCGAGATGCACGGCAGTGACAGTGTTCGCCACACCGCCTGTCGCCCCGGCCCGCAGCGCCCGCATTGGTAGACATCCGTAATGTTATAATATAACATTTTTCGATGGATGGTCCCCACTCCCACAGCCACGATCACGGCCACCCCCATGGCCACGTGCATGTCCATAGCCACGGCCTCGCGTCACCGCATCCGGCGCAGGCCGCGCCGTGGTCGATCCTGCGCATGACCGTGGTGGCGCGGTTCGCCGCTGCGGTCGCGGTCTCCGCCGTCTTGTGGGGCATCGTGTGGCTTTCGATGAGATGAGCATGGCCGCGCAGATCAAATTCCGCGACGTCACGCTGGGCTATGATCGGCATCCGGCCGTGCATCACCTCGACGGCGAGGTGGCGTCCGGCGCGCTGCTGGCGGTGGTCGGGCCCAATGGCGCCGGCAAGTCGACGCTGTTTCGCGGGCTGGTCGGCATCCTGAAGCCGCTTTCGGGCGCGATCGAAACCGGCGGTCTCGATATCAGGGATATCGCCTATTTGCCGCAGACGGTCGATATCGACCGCAGCTTTCCGATTTCGGTCTACGATTTCGTCGGCACCGGGCTGTGGCGCAGTGTCGGCTTCTTCGGCGGCATGAGCAGAGGTGCGCGCGACAGGATCGCCAACGCGCTCGCTTCCGTCGGCCTCAACGGGTTCGAGAATCGCGCCATCGGCACGCTGTCCGGCGGGCAGATGCAGCGCATGCTGTTTGCCCGCGTGCTGTTGCAGGACGCGCGCCTGATCGTGCTGGACGAGCCCTTCAACGCCATCGACGCAAAAACCTCGGCCGATCTGCTTGATCTGGTGCGGCGCTGGCACGCCGAGAAACGCACGGTGCTGGCAGCGCTGCACGACATGGATCTGGTGCGCGCGAATTTTCCGGAAACCCTGCTGCTGGCGCGGACGCCGGTGGCCTGGGGCGCCACCGCCGAAGTATTGACCGCGGAAAATCTGCTCGAGGCCCGGCGGATGTGCGAGGCCTTCGACGAGACTGCCGAGGCCTGCGCCGTCGACGACCTGCCGTCACAGGCCGCCTGATGATGTACGACGCGCTGATCGCGCCCTTCACCGAATTCGAATTCATGCGCCGCGCGCTCGCCGCCGTGATCGCGCTGGCGCTCGGCGGCGCGCCGATCGGGGTGTTCCTGATGCTGCGGCGGATGAGCCTGGTCGGCGACGCGATGGCGCATGCGATCCTGCCGGGCGCTGCGATCGGCTTCCTCGTGTCCGGCCTCAATCTGTTCGCGATGACATCGGGCGGATTGATCGCGGGCTTTGCGGTGGCGATTCTCGCCGGTGCCGTATCGCGCTCGACCGGGCTGAAGGAGGACGCTTCGCTTGCCACCTTCTACCTGGTGTCGCTGGCGCTCGGCGTCACCATCGTCTCGATCAAGGGCACCAACATCGATCTGCTGCACGTGCTGTTCGGCAACATCCTGGCGATGGACGATGCGACGCTGCTGGTGATCGCGGCCAACGCCACCATCACGCTATTGGTGCTGGCGGTGATCTTTCGCCCGCTGGTGATCGAGAGCGTCGATCCTGTATTCCTGCGCACCGTGAGCCGCGCCGGCGCGCCGTCGCATCTGCTGTTTCTCGCGCTCGTCGTCATCAACCTCGTCAACGGCTTTCAGGCACTCGGCACACTCCTTGCGGTCGGGCTGATGATATTGCCCGCCGGCATCGCGAGATTCTGGTCGCGCGACATCACCGGCATGATCTGCATCGCGGTCGCAAGCGCCGTCGTCTCGGGCTATGCGGGGCTGGTGCTGTCGTTCCAGACCAAGGTGCCCTCGGGGCCTGCGATCATCCTGGTGGCGGCGGGGCTTTATGTCGCTTCGGTGCTGTTCGGAAGTGTCGGTGGCCTGGTCCGGCAGATGTTTCCCGGGCGTCACCTGGAGGCGTAGCGCCATCTATGAATTTAGAATCACCTGCAGCCACGTGCTCGGCGCCACCTCTCCCGCTTGCGGGCAGGGGAATCGCATATGGGTTTTCACCGGCTATTGCATTGGAAGGCAAGACGGATTCTGAAGATGACTCCCGGATTATGGAGGGGGTCGAATGCGGAAGTTCAAGAAGGCCTTTGGGCGGTTGCCGGATCCGCGGGCGG
>NZ_DATHOP010000082.1:0-37160 GCF_035484855.1 Bradyrhizobium sp. | reverse complement strand
AGTGGCAGCGCTTTGCCAATCTGCGCGCCTATTACAGCTTCATGTACGCCCACCCCGGCAAGAAGCTGATGTTCATGGGCTGCGAATTCGGCCAGGAGCGTGAGTGGAGCCATGACCGCTCGCTCGACTGGCATCTGCTGGAACAGAAAAACCATTCCGGCATCCAGAACCTGATCCGCGACCTCAACCGGCTGTACCGGTCGTTGCCCGCGCTGCACGAGATGGATTGCGATCAGTCCGGCTTCGAATGGATCGTCAACTA
The DNA here is from genome assembly GCF_035484855.1 of Bradyrhizobium sp. Classification (GTDB taxonomy): domain Bacteria; phylum Pseudomonadota; class Alphaproteobacteria; order Rhizobiales; family Xanthobacteraceae; genus Bradyrhizobium. The sequence goes on along the minus strand of NZ_DATHOP010000082.1, from coordinate 36,898 downwards.
CGACGCCGCGGGCAACGTGTTCGCCTGGATCCGCAAGGGCAACGATGCCCGCGCGCGCTGCCTCGTGGTCATCAACTTTTCCCCGAATGTATATTACAACTACCGTGTCCGGGTGCCGTTCACCGGCAAGTGGCGCGAGGTTCTCAACTCGGATTCCGCGCATTATGGCGGCAGCAATGTCGGGAACGTCGGCGAAGTCCATACGTTGGAAGGCCTCGTGCCCGAGCTCAATCTTTCCATCCCGCCCCTGGCCGCCATTTTTCTCGTACCGGAAAGCTGACGCATGCGATTGACCGCCGGAACGTTCTCGCGGCTCGGTGCAAGCTGGGACGGCCGGGGCACCAACTTTGCGCTGTTCTCCGCCAACGCGCAGAAGGTCGAGCTCTGCCTGTTCGACGGCCAGGGCCGGCGCGAACTCGAACGCATCGAACTACCCGAACGCAGCGAAGACGTCTGGCACGGTTATCTGAACGACGTGTCGCCCGGACAACTCTATGGCTATCGCGTTCACGGCCCCTATGAGCCCGAGCACGGCCACCGCTTCAACGCCAACAAGCTCTTGCTCGATCCCTATGCAAGGCGGCTGGCCGGACGGCTGGTCTGGAGCGATGCGCATTTCGCCTATCGCACCGGCAGCGCCCGCGAGGACCTTTCGTTCGACCGTCGTGACAATGCGCGCGGCATGCCCAAGGCCGTCGTGGTCGACGAGACCTTCAACTGGGGCCGCCGCGAGATGCGGCCCAATATTCCCTGGGAAGACACCATCATCTATGAGGCGCACGTCAAGGGCCTGACCGTGCGGCGCGAAGACGTGCCGCCGAACCTGCGCGGCACCTATGGCGGCCTGTCGTCGCCGGCGATGATCGATCATCTTAAACGGCTCGGCGTCACTACCATCGAGCTGTTGCCGATCCATGGCCTGATCGACGACCGGATCCTGGTCGAAAAGAAGCTGGTGAACTACTGGGGCTACAATACGCTGTCGTTTTTTGCCCCGGAGCCGCGCTATGCGCAGGACAATCCGCTCGATGCTTTCCGCACCACGGTGGCGCGGCTGCACGACGCCGGCATCGAGGTGATGCTCGACGTCGTCTACAATCACACCGCCGAGGGCGACCATCTGGGCCCGACGCTCTCCTTCCGCGGCATCGACAACGCCTCCTATTACTGGCTGAAGCCGGACAATCCGCGGTTCTACGACGATTTCACCGGCTGCGGCAGCTCGGTCAACCTCACCCATCCGCGCGTGCTGCAGATGGTGATGGATTCGCTGCGCTACTGGGTCGAAATCTGCCACGTCGACGGCTTCCGCTTCGATCTCGCCACCACGCTGGCGCGTGGACCGAACGGTTTTGACCGCAATTCCGGCTTCCTCACCGCGATTCGGCAGGACCCGGTGCTGGCGTCGGTAAAACTCGTCGCCGAACCCTGGGATCTCGGCATGGGCGGCTATCAGGTCGGCGGGTTTCCCTCGCAATGGTCGGAATGGAACGACCGCTATCGCAGCGCGATGCGACGCTACTGGAGCGGCGAAGGCAGCCTGATCGGCGAGGTGTCGAGCCGCATGACCGCTTCATCCGACCTGTTCAACCACGACGGCCGCACGCCGCGCGCCAGCATCAATCACGTCACCGTGCATGACGGTTTCACGCTGGCCGACCTGTTCAGCTACAACCAGAAGCACAATGAAGCCAATGGCGAGGACAATCGCGACGGCTCCAACGACAATCACAGCAACAATTGCGGCCATGAGGGTCCGACCGACGATCCCGCGATCGCGGCGCTTCGCCGCCAGCTACGGAAAAACCAGCTGGCGTGCCTGTTGCTGGCGCAGGGCCTGCCGCTGATTTTGGCCGGCGACGAGGTCGGCAATTCGCAAGGCGGCAACAACAACGCCTATTGCCAGGACAATGACGTCGGCTGGGTCGGCTGGGAACGGCTTGGCCGCGAGGGCGACGACCTCACCGATTTCGTCGGCCACATGACCGAGATACGACGGCGCTTTCCGCAGATCCGTTCGCATCGCTGGCTCGACGGCCGCCGCGCCGACGGTACTTATGGCGTGCTGTGGCTGACGCCGGCCGCCGAGGACATGAAGGACGAAGACTGGAAATTCCCCGAAGGCCGCTTTCTCGCTTATGTGCTCGGCCCGGCCGAACAGGGCGGCGCTGCGATCTTCATCGTGCTTAACGCCGCCCCCGAGGAGATCACGTTCAAGCTGCCGAAGATGCCGGAATACAAGAGCTGGCAGCAACTATTGAATACCGCGAACGTTAAGCAGGAGGCCGCGGACTTCGCGTCGGGAAGCGAGATCAAGGCCCCTCCTCGCTCGGTCCTCGCCTTTGCGGGTTCGGCATGAACGATCGGCAATTCGGCCCCAGGCTGACGGCCGGCGGCGCACTGTTTCGGCTGTGGGCGCCGGCGGCGAAGCGCGTCGACCTGTTGCTGGCGAAGTCCGTATCGATGCGGCGCGGCGAAGACGGCTGGTTCTCGGCCGAGGTGCCTGATGTCACGGCCGGTGCGCGCTACAAATTCCGCATCGACGACGACATCGACGTGCCCGATCCGGCCTCCGCCTTTCAGCCCGAGGACGTCTCGGGCCCGAGCGAAGTGATCGATCACACCAGCTACCGCTGGCGCGCCGCGGACTGGCGCGGGCGGCCGTGGCAGGACACCGTGCTGATCGAGACCCATGTCGGCACCTTCACGGAGGAAGGCACTTACCGCGCCATGATCGAAAAGCTCGATCACCTGGTGAAAACCGGCATCACCGTGCTCGAATTGATGCCGCTGGCGGATTTCGCGGGTGAACGCGGCTGGGGCTATGACGGCGTGCTATGGTACGCGCCTGACAGCGCCTACGGCCGGCCCGACGATCTCAAGACCCTGATCGACGAGGCGCATCTGCGCGGGCTGACGGTGTTTCTCGACGTGGTCTATAATCACTTCGGGCCCGAGGGAAATTATCTCGGCCGCTACGCGCCGGATTTCTTCACGAACGCCCACACGCCGTGGGGCAGTGCGATTGATTACCGCGTGCGCGAGGTGCGCGCCTTCGCGATCGAAAACGCGCTTCATTGGTTGCGCGACTACCGCTTCGACGGGCTTCGGCTCGACGCGGTCAATACCATCGTCGAGGCCGGCGAAATCCCGATCCTGCACGATCTCAGCCTTGCGGTTGGCCAACTCGCGGAAACCACCGGCCGGCACATCCATCTCGTGCTGGAAAACGGCGACAACCGCGCCAGCCTGCTCGATCCGGCGCAAGAACCGCTGCACGGCAAATATCGCGGGCAATGGAATGACGATTACCACCACGTGTGGCACGTCATGCTGACCGGCGAATCCCAGGGCTATTACGGCGACTACCAGACTTCGCCGCGGGGCGATCTGGCACGCGCGCTTGCGTCGGGCTTCGTCTACCAGGGCGAAGCCGCGCCCTTCTGGGGCGGCAAGCTGCGCGGCGAGGCGAGCGGCGACCTCGCGCCCTCGGCTTTCGTCAATTTCCTGCAGAATCACGACCAGATCGGCAACCGCGCGTTGGGCGATCGGCTGGAGAGCATCGCCGATCCCAAGGCGATCGAAGCAGCGCTTGCGGTCACCTTGCTGGCGCCGATGACGCCGATGCTGTTCATGGGCGAGGAATGGGGTTCCAGGGCGCCGTTTCCCTTCTTCTGCGATTTCGCGGGCGATCTGGCGAACGCGGTCCGCGCAGGAAGGCGCAGGGAGTACGCCTGGGCCTATGCCAAATACGGCGACGAGGTGCCCGACCCGCTTGCGCCGGCCACGTTCCGAGCGGCCGTGCTCGATTGGGACGCGCGCAGCACCGCGGACGGCCGAAAGCGGCTCGCGTTGGTGCAGCAGTTGCTCACGATCCGCCACAAGGAGATCACGCCGAGACTTGCGGGCGCAACGTTCGGCAAAGCCGAAGCGGGCGACCACGGCTTGCTGACCGCGAGCTGGCGCATGGGCGAGGGCGCGATGCTGCGGCTGGTGGCCAATCTGTCGAATGCCGCGATAGCGCGCAAATCAGGCAAAGCGGGCGGCAGTGCGATCTGGGGCGGCGAGGCCCGCGATGTCATGCCGCCCTGGTCGGTGGCCTGGTATCTCGGAGCGCGCTGATGCGTGCCGCCATTCCCATCGCAACCTACCGCGTCCAGCTCACGGCGAGTTTCGATTTCGACGCGGCCGCTGCCATCGTCCCCTATCTGAGGGCGCTCGGCATCACGCATCTCTATGCGTCGCCCTTCATGAAGGCGCGCAAGGGTTCGACGCATGGCTACGACATCGTCGATCACGCCGAGTTCAATCCCGAACTCGGCGGCGAAGCGGGTTTCGAGCGACTGAGCCGGGCGCTGAAAGCGAACGGCCTCGGTCTCATTCTCGATTTCGTCCCCAACCATGTCGGTGTGCACTTCGCCGACAATCCCTGGTGGCTCGACGTACTGGAATGGGGCCCCGCATCGCCGCACGCGGCTTCCTTCGACATCGACTGGGAACTGATGCCCTACCGCGCCCGCGGCGGCGTGCTGCTGCCGATCCTCGGCTCGTCCTACGGCGAAGCGCTGGAGAAGGGCGAGATCGAGCTGCGCTTCGATATGCGCGAAGGCAGTTTCTCGGCGTGGTATTTCGAACACCGGCTGCCGATCTCGCCCGGGCGCTACAGCGAGATTTTGCGGTCCATCGTCCGGGAAGCTGACGCGGAGGTTGGCACGACGGGAAAGCGCATCCTCGAATTGGCCTCGCGCTACGCCGGCTTGCATCACCCCAATCGCAAGGAAGCACCCGCGTTCAAGGCCGAACTCGGAGACATCGCGGGAAGCGACGAGACCATCGCGCGCGGGCTTTCCGCCTATCGCGCCGGACCCGACCGCCCCGCGCAGACGCTCGCGCTGCATCACCTGCTGGAACGCCAGCATTACCGGCTCGGGCATTGGCGGCTCGCTTCCAGCGACATCAACTACCGGCGGTTCTTCGACGTCAATTCGCTGGCGGGTTTGCGGGTCGAGGATGCCGGCACCTTCGCCGCCATTCATCGCCTGGTCAAAACCCTGATCGCGGACGGCAAGCTGCAGGGCCTGCGGCTCGATCACATCGACGGCCTGCGCGATCCCGCGCAATATTTTCAGCGCCTGCGCCGCCTGATCCGCGACGCGCGTGGCAACGATGCCGGGCCGTTCTACATGGCGGTCGAAAAAATTCTCGGGGAACACGAAGCGCTGCAGGCCTTTGCCGGCGTTCACGGCACCACCGGCTACGAATGGTTGAATGCCATCACCCAGGTGCTGCTGGACGGCCGCGGCCTCGATCCGCTCGACGAGGTGTGGCGGCAGATCAGCAATACGCCGCCGCGGCTCGAACCGGTGCTGCGGGAAGCCAAGCGTCGGGTGCTGGAGACGCTGTTGACCAGCGAGTTCACGGTGCTGCGGCGATTGCTCGCGCGCATCGCCGCCGGGCATTACTCGACCCGCGACTATTCCGCCGACAGCCTGCGGCAGGCGCTCGAACTCTACATCCTGCATTTCCCGGTCTATCGCACTTACCTTGCCTCGGCGGGACCGACGGCGCACGACCGTGAGCTGATTTCAGAGACGATCGCGAAGGCGCGCACCGACTGGTTCGCCGCCGACGACGGCATCTTCGATTTCCTGCGCGATACCCTGACCATGGACCTGATCAAGCCCGGCCGCGCATCGCACAGCCCGCCGCGCGTGCGCCGCTTCGCCCTGAAGCTGCAGCAGTTCACCGGTCCCGTGATGGCGAAGTCGCTCGAGGATACCGCGTTCTATCGCTACCACCGCCTGCTCGCGCTCAACGAGGTCGGCGGCGATCCGTCGGCGAAGGCGCTTTCGGTCGAGGCCTTTCATGCGGCCATGAAGCTTCGCGCCAAGCAATGGCCGCACGGCATGACAGCGACGGCGACGCACGATACCAAGCGCGGCGAGGACGCCCGCGCCCGATTGATCGCGCTGACGGAAATTCCCGGCGAATGGACCAGCGCGGTGGCGCGCTGGAAGGTGCTGAACGCCGCGCATGTCGTGCAAGACGGGATGCGGGCGCCGTCCGCGACCTTCGAATACATGCTGTATCAGGCGCTACTCGGCGCCTGGCCGCTGGGCGAACGCGACGATGATTTTCCGCAGCGGATGCAGGCCTACGCCCTGAAGGCGGCGCGCGAGGGCAAGCAGGAGACCAGCTGGCTCAATCCCAACGAGACCTATGAGGCGGGATTGCAGGCCTTCATCGCGCGGATTCTGGATCCCGCGCTCTCGGCTGATTTTCTCAATTCGCTGGATACGCTGGCGCAACGGCTCGCGCTATTGGGCGCGCTCGATTCCCTGAGCCAGATCACCTTGAAAGCCACGATCCCCGGCGTGCCCGACTTCTATCAGGGCACCGAGTTCTGGGACCTGTCGCTGGTCGATCCCGACAACCGCCGGCCGGTGGATTTTGCCGCGCGCGCGGCCGCGCTGGCGGCAAGCGAAACGCCGGACTGGGAAGCATTCGCGACGAACTGGCCGGACGGTCATCTGAAATTGGCATGGACGGCGCACCTGCTGAAGGTCCGCACCGAGCTCGCCGAGGTGTTCACTCACGGCGATTACGAGCCGCTGGAAGTCAGCGGGCCCCACCGCGACCACGTCATCGCCTTTGCGCGGCGCCATGGCCGCGATGCCGCGATCGTCGTCGTGGCAAAATCATTCGCTGGATTCTCGCAAGGCGGCCGGGTCTGGCCGCGCGGCGAGCTCTATGACGCGACGATCAATGTGAGCGGCTATTCCGTGGAAGGCGTGACCAGCGAAGCCGGACAGCTGCCGCTTTCCGCCTTGTTTCATCATTTACCAGCCGCAGTCCTGAAGGCGAGATCGCAGGGAGCGGCAAAGCGGAAGCGGAGTCGCTTGGCGCGCGGGTAGAACGTAAAAGCCGCCCGGGATCGACGGCCGGGCGGCCTGGCGGTTATCGTGCCGACTCAAAAAGTTCGGTTCCCTTCCCCGCGCAAGCCTGATCCTCCCCGAGATTCGTTACCGGCAAGCTTACGATCGGTAAAAGTTTTTCACTGCCTCATTGCTGCAGCGCGACAGATCGATAACGTTTGTGCAGCGCGATAGATCGATGCTGTTCGCTCAGCTCCGTTTGGTCAGCAGCAGTTGGCCGCGATGTTTGATCGCCGCTTGCGCCACTTCCGCAAATCGCTGCAACAGCCAGGGCAGTACGACTTCGACCCGGACATGATCGTCGGCAACGTCGAGATGGCCCGAGGCCGCCTGCCCCAGCGCGCGAACGCGGAACATCATGCGATCGCTTTCCCATCGCTCCTCGTCGACCTGCAGCACGGGAATGCTGGAGGCGGCGCGCGCAAGGCCCGCCTTGAGGCGGCGTGTCGCCTCTTCGCGGCCGAGCCGATGCGGTATTGATACGATCAGAGGCGCGGACATTTTTCATCTCCCGGCGGCAGTACGCATGTAGTCGCGATTCATCCCGGGAAAAGAGGAGCCAAATAACAGCCGGAGGATGATGGAACCTTCGGGGTTCCCGTTCGTTTTTTCGGTCGAGGGCAGAGCAACAGGTGCCAACTGCCGGGCCGGAGGAAACGCTAAATGTCTATCGGAACAATCATCCTGATCATTCTCGTGATCGCCTTGCTCGGCGGCTTCAGCGGCATTGGCGGCGGTCCGTTCTACGGCACCGGCTATTACGGCGGCGGCGGCCTCGGGCTCGTCATCGTCATTCTCCTGATCCTGCTGCTGCTCGGAAGGCTTTGAGGCCTGTGAACCGTAGGGTGGGCAAAGGCGCGCTTGTGCCGTGCCCACCAACAAACCGGAAGCTCCGCGCTGTGTCGACGAGGGTGGGCACGCTTCGCTTTGCCCACCCTACTTTTTCTCCAGCTTCTTCATCGCCGCCTTGATCGATGACGCCGTCTCGTCAAAACCCTGCCACGCCTTGCTCTTCGCAAGCAGTGCCGGCACCGTGCGGACGGTGTAGCGTTTGGGATCGAGGTCGCCGCGGATCTGCGACCAGGTCAGCGGCATCGAGACGGTGGCGCCCTCGCGCGCCCGCGGTGACAGCACCGCGACCGCGGTCGCCATGCGGTCGTTACGCAGATAATCGAGGAAGATCTTTCCTTTACGCAACTTCTTCGACATGTTGAGCAGATAGCGCTCGGGGGCCTCATTGGCCATCCACTGGCAGACGCGCTGCGCAAAAGCCTTGGCTTCCTTCCAGGTCACCTTGTCTTTCGCGCCATAGGCCAATGGCGTCACCACGTGAAGCCCCTTACCGCCGGTGGTCTTGCAAAAGCTTTCCATGCCGAGCGCGTCGAGATGCTGTCGCATGTCCTTGGCAGCCTCGATGACATCGGCGAATTCCACTTCCGGCGCGGGATCGAGATCGAACACCAGCCGGCCCGGCACGTCGGGTGCGAACGGCGCGCAATTCCAGGGATGCAGTTCGAGACCGCCGGCCTGCGCGACCGCGGCAAGCCCCTCGACGCGATCGATCTGCAAATAAGCCTTGCGGTCGCCCGAGACCTTGACGAGCTCAAGCAGGCTGGAGGTGCCGGGCATCGCATGGCGCTGGAAGAATTTCTCGCCGTCGATGCCGTCGGGGGCCCGCACCACCGAACAGGGCCGGCCCTTCAGATAGCCGATCATCCAGCCGCCGACCGCCTCGAAATAGCGGGCGAGATCGAGTTTCGTCACGCCCTTGCCGTCACGGCCGTCCGGCCACAGCTCCTTGTCGGGCTTCGAGATGACCACGCCCATCACCTCGGCGGATTTGTTCGCCGCTGCCGTCGACCGCGGCTTGCTCGATATCACGGCTTTCCTGGCAAGAGGCTTGGCGACTTTGGTCATGACCGGTTCCTCCGCCTGCACCTCACTGGCCGGCTTGTCCTGACGCAAACCCTTGAACGCGGCCTGCCGGATGTTGCCGTCATCGGTAAAGCCCGCGAATTCAATCTCGGCGACGAGTTCGGGCTTCAGCCAATGCACGTCGGGGGTCTTGCGCGGCGCGTCCTTGCCGCCGAACGGGCTCTTGTCCGAGGCATTGGCCTTCAGCGCCGGCATGATCCGGCGCACCGTGTCCTGGCCAAATCCGGTGCCGACCATGCCGACAAAGGCCAGATGATCGCCGCGATGCACGCCCGCCATCAGCGAGCGGAATTTGCCGCCCGTGGTCTTCCAGCCGCCCAGCACGACCTCTTGTCCGGCGCGGAGCTTGGCCTTGGTCCAGTTCTCGGATCGGCCGGAGCGGTAGGGCGAGGCGAGCTTCTTCGAAACGATGCCCTCCAGCGACAACTTGCGGGCCGATTGCAGGACGGCATCACCATCGGCCTCGAAATGCTCGACATAGCGGATTGACCTGGCTTTGCCGTTCGCTCGCGTCTCCAGCAATTCCTTTAGTCGGGCCTTGCGCTCGCGCAGCGGCAGCCGGCGCAGATCCAATCCATCGGCAAACAACAGATCGAACGCATAGAAGATGAGATCGTCGGTCTTGCCGTCGGAAATCGCCGCCTGCAGCGTGGAGAAATCCGGCGTGCCGCTATGATCGAGGGCGACGATCTCGCCATCGATCAGCGCGTCGGGCAGCAAACTGCCCTCCCTGGCGATGGCCTTGAACTTGTCGGTCCAGTCGAGCCCCTTGCGGGTCTTGAGCCGGGCCTTGCCGGCCTCGACGCGCAATTGTACGCGATAGCCGTCGAACTTGATCTCGTGGCACCAGCCCTCGCCGCTGGGCGGGCGATCGACCGCGGTGCAAAGCTCGGGCGCGATGAAATCCGGCACCGCCGCGACCTTTTTTCCCCCGATCTCCTTTGCCGGTGGCGCGTAGGAGATGACGTCGTCGCCGCGGTTCGAATGCCAGACCGCGTCCGCGCTGGCGCGCTTCGACTTCGCCAGCATGAACGGTTTCGGCACTCTGCCCTTGCCGGCGGCGATCTGCTCCATGGTCCGCCCCGAGGCGACCGATTTGTCCTCGTCCAGGATGTCGTTGGCGTTGCCTTCCTTGGCGTATTCGTCGCGGTGCTTGATCAGCAACCAGTTGGTCCGCTTGCCGCCATCGCGATCCCAGCGCATCCGCACCAGCACCCAACTGCCGTGCAGCTTGTCGCCGTGCAACGTGAATTTCAGGTCGCCCTTCTTGAATCCCTTTTCGGGATCGTCGGAGTCCCAGTAGCCGCGGTCCCACAGCATCACCGTGCCGCCGCCATATTCGCCCTTCGGTATGGTGCCTTCGAAATCGCCATAGTCGAGCGGATGGTCCTCCACCTCGACGGCCAGCCGCTTGTCGCGCGGATCGAGCGAGGGACCCTTGGTCACCGCCCAGGACTTGAAGACGCCGTCGAATTCGAGCCTGAGATCGTAATGCAGGCGCGTCGCCGCATGCTTCTGGATCACGAACCGCCGCTGCTTCGACGGCGCGACCTTGGCGTCGCCGCTCGGCTCCGCGGTTTTCTCGAAATCGCGTTTCTTGCGGTAGGTGGTGAGCTTCTTGAGGGCCACGGAGTAATCCCACGCAAATGAAAGACCGGCGCCGCACGGCAGCGAGCACCCGGAACCGAAACCACTGGCAGCCGTTGAAGTTCCCGGATATCAGCCGCAAGACCCAGCCAGGAGATTGTAATGGCCACCCGCGCCTATTGGAAAGGGTCCCTGAAGCTTTCCCTCGTGTCCTGCCCGGTCCTGCTCTACCCGGCCACGACCGCGTCGGACAAAACCCGCTTCCACATGATCAACCGGGAGACCGGCAACCGCCTGAAGCAGCAGATGGTCGATGCCGAGACCGGCGATGTGGTCGAAGGCGAGGACAAGGCGCGCGGCTACGAATTGAAGAAGGGCGAATATGTCGAAATCGACAAGGAGGAGCTTGAGGCGGTCCAGATCGAAAGTAACCACACCATCGACATCGACAGCTTCGTGCCGAAAGAAGAGATCGACGAGCGTTACCTCAATCACCCCTATTACATCGTCCCCGACGGCAAGGTCGGGCTTGACGCCTTCGCCGTGATCCGCGACGCCATGAAGAACAAGGACCGCGTGGCGCTGGCGCGCATCGTGCTGACCAACCGCGAGCATGTCATCGCACTTGAGCCGCGCGGCAGAGGGCTGCTCGGCATCACCTTGCGATACCCCTACGAGATACGTGACGAGGACGAATATTTCGACGGCATCAAAAGCCCTAAGATCTCGAAGGACATGATCGATCTGGCGAGCCACATCCTCGACACCAAGGCTGCGCATTTCGATCCCGGCAAGTTCAAGGACGAATACGAGACCGCCCTGAAAACCCTGGTCAAGCGCAAGGCCGCCGGCAAACCGGTCAAGACGGCCGTATCGGAGGAGCGGTCGAGCAATGTCATCAACCTGATGGACGCGCTGAAACAGAGCTTGAAGGGAAAGGCGTCGGCGAAGCGCCATTCACCGGCCCGTCGAACCATGCGGCGGCCTGCGAAAAAGGCGCATCGTTCAGTGGCGCGAGCGCGCAAGGCGGGATGAATCCTCCCGCGAGGCCTTATCCTGGCCGTCCGCGCGAACCCAGGGGCCGCGCGTGAAGCCTACATCCTCAGCCGGCTTTGCGCTTCTTGGCCGTCTTCCGTTTCTTCGGGACCTTGTCACCTTCGGCCCGCGCCTCGGACAGGCCGATCGCGATTGCCTGCTTGCGGCTCTTCACCTTTCGTCCCGAGCGGCCGCTCTTCAAGGTGCCGGCCTTGCGCTTCTTCATCGCGCGTTCGACCTGGGCGGAGGCCTTTTTCGAATATTTGCGTGCCATGCGAGTTCTCCCGGTTGCGGGAAAATAATCGTCGCGAGCAAGGATGGTTCCCGTCTTGAACTTGCGGTCCAATCGGCGTTCAGCGTTGCGTGCGCTCAGCCCGCCGCCGCGAACAACTCGGAGCCATCTTTCGCGGCCCGCAAGCGAGCGAGGTTCTCCGGCGATCGCAATATCCGCGCCACCGAGGCCAGCGCGCCGAGCGCGTCATTCTCCGCGGCCGCCGGCAACAGCAGCACGAACACGATGTCGACCCTTTGCCCGTCGATAGCGTCGAATTCGATTCCCTGCTTCAGTTTCGCAAGCAATCCAACTGGCCGCTGCAATTCCTTCAGCCGGGCGTGCGGAATGGCCACGCCCTTGCCGATTCCCGTCGACCCCAGTTCTTCCCGCTTCGAGAGCGCGGAAGCGACCAGATCCGCGGCAAGGCCGGCGCTGCCAGCGGCCTTCGCCGAGAGCTCCTGCAAGAGCTGGCGCTTGTTCGAGGCTCGAACGTCGATCATGACGTCCGCAGGTGAGAGCAGGTCGGAGATTTTCATGGACGTTCCGGAGGCGCGAATCGTCGAATGCATGGGTCTGGTCCCGGATGCTACACGGATTTGGCGGTCTAGTCCGGCGCGCGCAGCCGGTAGCCGATCCCGGTCTCGGTCAGCACGAATTGCGGGCGTTCCGGATCGAGTTCGATCTTCTGCCGGAGCTGGCGCACATAGACCCGCAGATATTGCGCATCCGTCAACTCGTCCCACAGCTCCTTCAGCAGAAACCGGTGGGTCAACACCTTGCCGGCATGCTGCACCAGCACGCGCAACAATTCATATTCTTTCGGCGAGAGTTTGACTTCCTTCTCGCCCACCTTGACGATGCGGCGGACCAGATCAACGGCGAGATCGCCGGTGCGAAACACCGGACGCTCGCCATGGACCTGCAGCTGATGGCGCAACGCCGCGCGCATGCGGGCGAGCAGTTCGTCCATCCCGAACGGTTTTGTCAGGTAATCGTCGGCGCCGAGATCGAGCGCCTGGACCTTTCCGGCCTCGTCGCCGCGGCTCGACAGCACGATGACCGGGACGCTGTCGTTGCGGCCGCGGATCATGCGCAGCAGTTCGTGGCCCTGGATATCCGGCAGGCCGAGGTCGAGGATGACGAGGGCGGGATTTTCGGCCAGCAATTCGAGCCCGATCTTGCCGTTGGAGGCCTCCAGGATATCGTAACCTTGCGTACTCAAGCCCATCCGCAGCAATTTGCGGATCGGCGGCTCGTCGTCGATGACCAGGACCTTGATTGCGGTGGTGCTCATGCGGCGGTATCCAAGGCGTGTGACGCGGCCGGGATCGGCAGCCGGATCGTCAGCACGGCGCCGCTGCGGTCGGCGCGGTTGTCGGCGGCAATGGTGCCATGCATCGCCTCGACGAAGCCGCGGGCGATCGCGAGCCCGAGGCCGGTGCCGGGGCGGACGTGGTCGCCCTTTTGCGCGCGATAGAACTTGTCGAATACGCTTTCAAGTTCGGACTGCGGAATGCCGTTGCCTTCGTCGATCACCTGCAGGGTGACCCAATTTGTATTCCGCGACGTCCTGATCGATATCGTGGAATCGGCGGGCGCATATTTGGCGGCGTTGTCCAAGAGGTTGAAGAGCGCCTGTTCGAACAGCACCGCGTCGAGTTCGAGCATCGGCAGGTCGGCCGCAAGCTCGAGCGAGACCTTGTGATGCGCCAGGATCTTGCCGGCACGCCGCAGCGCGCTGCCGACGATCTCGTCGATATCGTGCCGCGCGGTATTCGGCACGACGGCGCCGCTCTCCAGCTTGGTCATGTCGAGCAGGTTGGCGATGAAGCGGTTGAGCCGTTCGGACTCGTCGATCACGGTTGCCAGCAGATCGCGCTTTTCAGTTTCGCTTAAATCACGGGAGAGATCGCGCATGGTGGAGGCGGCGCCCAGAACCGAGGCAAGCGGCGTCTTCAGGTCATGCGAGATCGAGGTCAGCAATGCCGAGCGCAAGCGGTCGGACTCTACCGTGCGCTTGACGCGATCCATGTCCTCGACCAGCAGCACCCGCTCGATCGCCAGCGCCCCCTGATCCATCAGCGCATCGAGCAGGCGGCGCTGGTCGGGCGTGAGCAGCGGCCCGGTCTTGTCGTCGTCGATGCCGACGACGCCGATCGGTCCGCGCCCGGTCCGCATCGGCAGGAATAGCCGCTTGGCGCCGGGCAGCGTATCGGAGCCGCGTCCGGCCGGGCGGTCGTGGCTCCAGGCCCAATTGGCGGCGGCGAGATCGGCCTTGTCCAGTTCGTCCTCCGGCGGATAGCCGGTCTTCACGGTGAGAACGCCCTCCTCGGGCAACAACAGCACCACGCGCACCTTCAGCATAAGCGCGGTCTGGTAGGCAGTCGCCCACAACACATCGTCGAGCGTCGCGGTGCCCGCGAGCTTGCGGCTGAAGGCGTAAAGCGATTCCGTGGTCCGCACCCGGCCGATCGCGGAATCGGCCTGGGTGCGCACGCGGGCCGCGACGTTGGAAACCAATAACGCGATCAGCATGAAGAAAAAGAACGCGGCGACATTGGTCGGGTCGGTGATGGTGAAGGTATAGACCGGCGGCAGGAAGAAGAAATTGTAGCACAGCGAGGCCGCGACGCTGGCCAGCATGGACGGCCACAAGCCGTAGCGCACCGCAACCCCGACCACGGCGGTGAGGAACACGAGATCGACATTCTCGATGCCGAACAATGGCTGGATAAGGGCTGCGGCGCCGAGGCCGACTGCGACGATGACCAGCGCCATCAGATAGGGCCGTGGGTCGAACGGCTCCGGCCGCACCGCCGTGCGCACGGTCTTCTTTGGCACGGGCTCGGCCGCGAGCTCCTCGCCGGCGATCACGTTGACGCTGATATTGCCGGCGCGCCGCACCAGATCGTGCACCACCGAGCCGCGCGTCAGTTCGAACCAGCGCGAGCGCGTCGACTTGCCGATGATGATCTGGGTGACGTTGTTGGCGTGAGCGAAGTTGATGAGATCATCCGCGATCCGGCGCTCGACGGCCGGAATGGTCAGCGCCTCGCCGCCCAGCGCCTCCGCCAGCCGCAAGGTGTCGGCGAGCCGGTCGCGCTCCTCGTCGGTCAATTGCAGGCTGCGCCGGGTCTCGATGCTGACGGCGGTCCAGGGCGCATGCAGCCGGTCCGCCAGCCGCTTGGTGTGACGCACCAGACCCGCCGAGCGCGGGTCCTCGCTGACGCAAACCAGGATGCGCTCGCCGGCCGCCCAGGGGCCGGCGATGGCGTTGGCCTGCATGTGGTTGAGAAGCTGCTCGTCGACCCGCTCGGCGGTGCGCCGCAGCGCCAGTTCGCGCAGCGCGGTCAGATTGCCCGGCGAGAAATAGTGCTCGAGCGCGCGCTCGGCCTGCTTGGGGACGTAGACCTTGCCTTCCTTCAGGCGCTGGATCAGGTCATCCGGCGTGAGGTCGATCAGTTCGATCGCATCCGCCCGGTCGAACACCGAATCCGGCACCGTCTCGCGCACCCGCACATGGGTGATCTGCGCCACCACGTCGTTGAGGCTCTCGATATGCTGGATATTGACCGCGGTATAGACGTCGATGCCCCGCGACAGCAGTTCCTCGACGTCGAGATAGCGTTTCGGATGACGGCTGCCGGGCGCGTTGGTGTGGGCGAGTTCGTCGACCAACGCGATCTGCGGATGGCGCGCGATCAGCGCGTCGAGGTCCATCTCCTCGAGAATCTGGTCCTTGTATTCGAGCCGCTTGCGCGGGAGAATTTCGAGACCCTCCAGCAGCGCCTGGGTCTCCGCCCGGCCATGGGTCTCGACCGCCCCGACCACCACGTCGGCGCCGGCCTTCAGTTTGGCGTGCGCGCTCTGCAGCATTTCATAGGTCTTGCCGACGCCGGGGGCGGCGCCGACGAAGATTTTCAGGCGACCGACACGGCTGTCCTCGCGCCGGGCCGCTTCCAGCAGGGCTTCCGGCGAGGGGCGTTGTTCGGGATCGCGGCGGGGCTGGGCCATTGTGACAGTATAGTCCTCAAGCCCAGCCTGGATAATCCCTCTAGCCCGGCCCACGCATATGCTATTTCGTCGTGGCCCGGTCCAGCGCGAGGTTCAGCGCCAATACGTTGACCCGGGGCTCGCCGAGCAACCCGGCAAGACGGCCCTGGATGCTGTCCGTGACCAGCTGGCGGACCCGCTCTTCCGGCATGTTGCGCGCTTTCGCAACGCGCGGCACCTGAAACAGCGCGGCCTCCGGCGAGATATCCGGATCGAGGCCGCTGGCCGACGTAGTGACAAGGTCGACCGGAACGGCGGCATCGGGATTCTCCGCCTTCAGCCTGTCGACGTCCTCCTTGAGCCGGTCGGCCAGCGCCTTGCTGGTCGGACCGAGGTTGGAGCCGCCGGAATTCGCGGCGTTGTACGGCGCGGGCACGGTCTTGGTGGAATCCGCCGGATCCGGTGCCGTCGTCGCCGAGGGCCGGCCATGGAAATATTTATCGTCCTTGAATTCCTGTCCGATCAGCGCCGAGCCGACGACCTTGCCGTCGCGCTCGATCAGGCTGCCTTGCGCCTGGTTCGGGAAGATCACGCCGGCGATCGCCGTCATGGCCAGCGGATAGGCAAGGCCTGTGATCAGCGTCAGGATGACGAGAACCAGAATGGCGGGGCGAATTTCTTTCAACATGACGTGTCTCCAGTATTTCTTCCGTCATTGCGAGCGAAGCGAAGCAATCCCAGGTTCGTCATTCCGGGATGGTGCGCTAGCACCAGACCCGGAATCTCGAGATTCCGGGTTCGATGCTTCGCATCGCCCCGGAATGACTGCGTATGGGTTGCTGCGCTCATCGCAAATGACCGTGTTAGACCAGATGCAAAGTGGCGACGACCATATCGATCGCCTTGATGCCGATGAACGGAATGATGATGCCCCCGACGCCGTAGATCATCAGGTTGCGGCGCAGCAGCGCGCCGGCGCCGATGGCGCGATAGGCCACGCCCTTCAAGGCCAGCGGAATCAGCGCGATGATGATCAGCGCGTTGAAGATGATCGCCGACAGGATGGCGCTTTGCGGGCTCGCCAGATGCATGATGTTGAGCACGGCGAGCTGCGGATAGAACGCCAGGAACATCGCCGGGATGATGGCGAAATATTTCGCGACGTCGTTGGCGATCGAGAACGTGGTCAGCGCGCCGCGGGTCATCAACAGCTGCTTGCCGATCTCGACCACCTCGATCAGTTTCGTCGGGTTGGAATCGAGGTCGACCATGTTGCCGGCCTCGCGGGCGGCTTGCGTGCCGGTGTTCATGGCAACGCCAACGTCGGCCTGCGCCAGTGCCGGCGCGTCATTGGTGCCGTCGCCGCACATCGCCACCAGCTTGCCCTTGGCCTGCTCGTCGCGGATCAGTTTCAGTTTGTCCTCCGGCGTTGCCTGCGCCAGGAAATCGTCGACGCCGGCTTCGGCCGCGATCGCGGCCGCGGTCATCGGGTTGTCGCCGGTGATCATCACGGTGCGAATGCCCATACGGCGGAGCTCAGCGAAGCGCTCGCGAATGCCGCCCTTGACTATGTCCTTGAGCTGCACGACGCCAAGCAGACGGCGGTCCTTGGCGACGGCGAGCGGCGTACCGCCGGCCTTGGAGATCTCGTCCGCAATCGCCTGGATTTCGCGGGCGATGTCGGAGTACATCGCGGGCTGGATGGCGCGGGCGGTGTTTCCGGACGCCACGGTTTGCGTCCCGCCCCCGACATAGTTCAGGATAGCATCGACCGCGCCCTTGCGGACCGAGGAGGCGCCGGCATCGACGCCGCTCATCCGGGTCTGCGCGGTGAAGGGGATGAAGGTCGCGTTGAGCTCCGCCATGTCACGGCCACGGATGCCGTATTTCTCCTTGGCCAGCACGACGATCGAGCGGCCCTCCGGGGTCTCGTCGGCGAGCGAGGCGAGTTGGGCGGCATCCGCCAGCTCCTGCTCGGTGACGCCGCGGACGGGCCGAAACGCGGTGGCTTGCCGGTTGCCGAGCGTGATGGTGCCGGTCTTGTCGAGCAGAAGCGTATCGACGTCGCCGGCGGCTTCCACAGCACGGCCCGACATCGCCAGCACATTGAAGCGTACCAGCCGGTCCATGCCGGCGATGCCGATCGCCGATAGCAGCGCGCCGATGGTGGTCGGGATCAGCGTCACGAACAGCGCGACCAGGATCACGACCGAAATCGAGCCGCCGGCATAGGACGCATAGCTCGGGATGGTGACGGTCGCGAACACGAAGATGATGGTGAGGCCCGCGAGCAAGATGTTGAGCGCGATCTCGTTCGGAGTCTTCTGCCGCTCGGCGCCCTCGACCAGGCGGATCATGCGGTCGATGAAGGTCGAGCCCTGGGCTGCGGTAATGCGGACGCGGATCCAGTCGGACAATACCTGCGTGCCGCCGGTCACGGCCGACCGGTCGCCGCCGGATTCGCGGATCACGGGCGCGGATTCGCCCGTAATCGCAGCCTCGTTGACGGAAGCGACGCCCTCGATCACCTCGCCGTCGGAGGGGATGTTGTCGCCGGCTTCCACCAGCACGACATCGCCGACCTTGAGGCTGGTGCCGGACACCAGGCGATAGGTCTTGTCGGAGCCGGTCAACAGCTTGGCCTGGCTCTCGGTGCGGGTTTTCCGCAGCGATTCGGCCTGCGCCTTGCCGCGGCCTTCGGCCACCGCCTCGGCGAAATTGGCGAACAGCACCGTGAACCACAGCCACAGGATGATCTGGAAGGTGAAGCCGAGGTTTGCCCCGCCGGTCACCAGATCGCGAACGAAGATCACCGTGGTCAGCGCGGCCACCACCTCGACCACGAACATCACCGGGCTCTTGATCATCACCCGCGGGTCGAGCTTGCGGAACGACGAGCCGATCGCGGGCAGCACGATCTTCGGATCGAGCATCGCCGACACCGGCTTCTGCTTCTGCAATTTCATGACTTCCATGGACGTAACTCCGAATTGCGTTCGATCAGAACAGGTTGCCCGCGGTCATCGCGAGGTGCTCGACGATCGGCCCAAGCGCCAGCGCCGGGAAGAAGGTCAGGCCGCCGATGATCAGGATGACGCCGACGACGAGGCCGACGAACAGGCCGCCGGTGGTCGGCAAGGTGCCGGCCGACGGCGGAATCGACTTCTTGCCGGCGAGCGAGCCCGCGATCGCCATCGCCGGCACCATCATGAAGAAGCGGCCGACGAACATGGCGCTCGCCAATGTCAGATTGTAGAAGAAGGTATTGCCGGAGAGGCCGGCGAAGGCCGAGCCGTTGTTGCCGGTCGCGGACGTATAGGCATAGAGCACCTCGGTGAAGCCATGCGGGCCGGCATTGGCCATCGAGGCGACCGCCGGCGGGTAGACGATGCCGACCGCGGTCCAGCCGAGATACATCAGCGGCAGCACCAGGATCGCCAGCATCGCCATCTTGACCTCGCGGGACTCGATCTTCTTGCCGACATATTCGGGGGTGCGGCCCACCATCAGGCCAGCGACGAAGATCGAGATGATGACGAAGATCAGCATGCCGTAGAGCCCGGAGCCGACGCCGCCGACGATGATCTCGCCGAGCTGGATGTTGATCAGCGGGATCATGCCGCCGAGTGCGGTAAAGCTGTCATGCATGGCGTTGACGGCGCCGCAGGACGCCGCCGTGGTGATGACCGCGAACAGCGCCGAGCCGACGATGCCGAAGCGGACTTCCTTGCCTTCCATGTTGCCGCCGGTCAGGCCAAGCGCATGCATCGCGGTGGTTCCATCAGCTTCCGCCCAATAGGTGACGACGACGCCGGCGATGAACAGCACGCCCATCACGGCCAGCACCGCCCAACCCTGTTTCTGGTTGCCGACCATGCGGCCGAACACGTTGGTGAGCGCAGCTCCAATGGCGAAGATCGAGATCATCTGCACGAAATTCGACAGCGCGGTCGGATTCTCGAACGGATGGGCGGCATTGGCATTGAAGAAGCCGCCGCCATTGGTGCCGAGCATCTTGATCGCGACCTGGGAGGCGACCGGACCGACCGCGATGGTCTGCTTGGCGCCTTCCAGCGTGGTGGCATCGACATAGGCGCCGAGCGTCTGCGGCATCCCCTGCCAGACCAGGAACAGGGTGTAGACGATGCAGATCGGCAGCAGCACATA
The DNA here is from genome assembly GCF_035484855.1 of Bradyrhizobium sp. GTDB lineage: Bacteria > Pseudomonadota > Alphaproteobacteria > Rhizobiales > Xanthobacteraceae > Bradyrhizobium. Next base: position 16,972 of record NZ_DATHOP010000082.1, on the reverse strand, counting down.
GAGGGTGCAGCGCGTCACATCGACCCAGAAATTGCCGATGGTGCGCATCGAGGAGCGGGAGAAGCCGCGGATCAGCGCCACGGCGAGCGCGATGCCGGTCGCCGCCGACAGGAAATTCTGGTGCGTCAGGCCGAGCATCTGCACCAGATAGGACAGCGTGCTCTCGCCGCCGTAATTCTGCCAGTTGGTGTTGGTGATGAAGCTGATCGCGGTGTTGAAGGACAGGTCCTCGGCGACGGCGGATTGCTCCGCCGGATTGAACGGCAGCAAGGCCTGCAGGCGCATCACGCCGTAGATGATGAGGAAGCCGCCGACATGGAACAGCAGCATGGCGACCGTATAGGTCAGCCAGTGCTGCTCGCGCCTCTCGTCGACGCCGCCGATCCAGTAGATGCCGGCCTCGACCGGCCGCAGCACCGGCGACAGCAAGGTGCGCTCGCCACTGAAGACGCGCGTCATATACCCGCCGAGCGGCTTTACGAGGGCGACGATGATGGCGCAGTAAAGAACAATTTGAATCCAGCCGATGGCGGTCATGGTCGTTATGCCTTTGGGTTAGGCGTGATCGATGCGCGACGCGGTCAGAACCGCTCGGGCCGCAGCAGGGCGTAGGTCAGGTAAAACAGCAGGCCGGCGGAGACGATGGCGGCGAGCGAGTAATCGAAGATCATGGCCGTTCTCCTCAAAGCCGTTCGCAGGCGTAGGTGTAAGCGATCGCCAAAACGAAGAAGCCGAGGCCCAGGGCCAGCATGAGGACGTCCAGCATGAGATGCTCCTTGCCGTGCTTGTTTCATTGCGCAACGTCCGCGCATTTTCCTGGCGGGCCAATTGCGACAATCGGAGGATCGAATGGCGATCCCGGCCTCGCCCGCAATTCAGTGGCTCCGAAGTGCCACCCAGCGCATAGGTTTTCGAGGCGACCGCTACGGCAATGTTATAGGAATCTCATAAAGGGACGGCGCTCGGTGCTCGCAATTCACGGTCCCGTGAAACGCCGGGCATCGCACTTATAGCCATCTTATTTTTCGACACCTGAGGTCATCTCGTTTTCAAATAGCGCTTTGTCCATCTTGCAGAATGCGGGGCACGACTCCGGTAGGCAAAGCCATGACACTTTCGACACACCTCGATTCCATTGAACTGGACGATCGACTGCGCGACGCGCATTCGGTGACGGCGGACATCCTGCGGGACGTCATCGGCGAGACCTGCAGACGCTTCCCGCCCCTGAGGCCGGACGAGAAGACGATCCGGATCGAGCGATGGATCGGATCGGGTGCCTGGCTCGACGCGGCGCTGGCACTGATCGATCTCGAGCTGCCGCAATGGCAGGTTCGCCGCATCGCCTATGACGAAGGCGAATGGCATTGCGCGCTGTCGCGCGCGCGCGAACTTCCCGATTGGCTCGATCAGGCGATCGAGGCCCATCATGAGGATTTGCCGCTTGCCGTTCTCAGCGCCTTCGTCGAGGCGCAACGCATCGGCGGGCCGGCAAGCCGGACCAGCGTCCCGAATGTGCCGCGCGGCGCAGACCTGATCTGCACGCCGTTCTGCTGCGAAAATTTCGCGTAAGGCATCCCCCGCGACGCAAATACCGGAGACTTGAGTTGGCGCAACTGCCAAATCCATCGCAAGGATTGAGATCGACAAAGGTGCTCGTTCGCTTTTGCCTGCGAATCAGCATCCTGGTGATCTTCGCGGCGTTTGCCAGCATCGGCTTCGGCAAGGGTCTTGCCGCGTTGCTGTCGATGTCCGTCGTTCTTTGCGCCGTCATCGCAACGATATGGCGCGAGGCGCCGTTTGGCACGGTTCTCAATCATTGGGACGAGACGGTCGCCTACGCCGCCTTGTTTTTCCTGGTCAGCGCCTTCAATCACTTCGTCCCGGTTTGAGACGATCGGCGCGGCCTTATGCGGCGGCTATGAGATCGCAGGCCCGTCGCCCTCGAATTCATATCCGCCCGAGAAGATATTGCGCACATGAGTGACGCCGTCTCCGTCGGGAGCGCGCACCTTATCTACCGGAAGGATTACCAACGTGAAGCTCGTCGAACCTCCCTCGTGTAGCTCTGCATCTACCATCGTCTTCATCGGCAAGAATAGGCGCGGCAACTGGGTCGCCCAGGAGCAGAACGGCCTCTATGGCGGCCTGTTCGTTAATCGGGCACAAGCCCTCAAATACGCGCTGTTCGAGAACGGCCATCACCTTGAGACCATCGTCGAACTGCCCTGCGAAATCGAACTCGACATGGGTGGCAAGTTCCCCTTCCGCGATCAATCCCCGGTAACGGCCGCCCCGCGCGCCGCCTGACGAACCCAACTTCCATCACCCGGGAAACAGAGATGCTGCAGCCCCATTGCGTTTCGAGCCGGGAGCAGGTCGTCGATACCATGATCGAACTGACCCGGCTGTCCCATCAGCATCGCGCCATCGTCGCCGGCAGCGACAGCGAGGAACTCCATCTTGCGCTGCGACGGCGCGGCTTCATCCGCGTGGCGACGCCCGCGACCTGCAGGACTGCCAGGGGACAGCACACCGTCGGCCTGGTCACCGAGCAAGGCGCCCCCGCGGCCATCGAGGCGGCGCTGGCCGGGATATCGCCATTTCTCTGCACCAATGCGGCGATCGCCGTCCTCATCGACTCGCGCGAGAGCGGGGTCTGCCTGAAGATCCGCAATCGGCTGGAGCAGATGGGCTTTCGGATCGAGGCCGGCGTCAGGTGCCAGCAGGGCCTCGTGCTATCGGCCTATCGGCAGGGTTTCGGCCAGATGGAAAAGGCCGCGTGACATCAGATGAAACCACACCCACATCCCACCCTTTGGCTTTCGGGCTACATCCCGGATCTTCCCACGCCCTTCGATAGGCAAGACCAACTCGATCTTGCGGCCTTCGCAAGACTCTGCGAGCGCCAGATCGAGGCAGGCACCTCGGCGATCGTGGTCGGCGAAACCGCCGGCGAATCCTCGACGCTGACGCCGGCCGAGCATGACAGTATCATCCGCACCGCCGTCGAAGTCGCGCACGGCCGTGTCCGCGTCATTGCCGGCGCGGGATCCAATTCGACCAGCCACGCCATCGAGTACACGCGCCGCGCGGAAGCGGCCGGCGCCGATGCGGTGCTCTCCGTCGTGCCCTATTACAACAAGCCGATGCAGGCCGGCATTTTTGCGCATTTTCAGGCGATCGCCGCCTCGACCCGGCTACCCATCATTCTGCACGACATTCCTTCCCGCACCGTTCGTGAACTGGCCGACGACACGCTGGTGCGGCTCGCGCAATCTGCGGAGTTCATCGGCCTGCGGGACGGTACGGGCGACGTCTTGCGTCCGATGCGCCTGCGCGCGTCGCTGCCGCCGGGGTTTCGGTTGATGTCCGGCGACGACGCTGCCCCGCTCGCTTACATCGCCAATGGTGGCGATGGCTGCATCTCGCAGGTTTCGAATGTCACGCCGGATTTATGCCAGGCGATCTTTTCGAGCTACCGGGAGGGACGGTTGCAGACCGCGCGATATCTGCAGAACCGGCATGCTGCACTGACCGCCGCGCTCGCCAAAGAGAGCCCGGCTGCGCTGAAATATGTCCTGCACCTGCTCGGCTTCATGCGGGCGTACACGCGCCTGCCGATCGTCGAACTGGATGAAGCGGCGAAAGCCGAGGTGAGAGGCGCGATCACGGCGATCGGCGACGAGGATCTCGTCTGTCCCGGCGCGAGCTGGCGCGGGCCGCGCCGGAGCAGGGACGCCGCCATCAAGGCGTAGGGCTCAGGCGCCGCCGGCGGATGCGCGATCGAGCAAATGCTTCTCGCGCCATTTCGGCCCGGGGCCGCGCATGTAATGCGCTTCCGGGCGGTATTTCCTGCGCGGGCCATCCCAGGACGGGCCGAGGAAGGTCAGGAGCGAGCCGGCGGCGCTGCGCAACAGCGAAGCGAAAGCTGCGGTGATGAAATAGAACTGTCGCATGTCGGTCTCCACGCGCCTCAGCCCACCTTCGCGGGCGTTGTCGCGAACATGCAGATGGCCGCATAGGAAATCGAGACGGCTGGCCGCGCCCTCTCATAGAAGCGGCATAATGGCGCGCGAGCGGATCGCTCCTCGCGGATTTTTATATCGCGCCTATGAGAGGCAATCCGCGTCCATCTCGCATTCCTATGGCCTGAAGGGCAAATAATCCCGACAGGATTCGTGAGGAGGCCGTCATGGCTGCGATCGCTTTCAATGCTTCACGTCAGGCGGGCCACATCGGCCAGCCGGCAGCCGCGCCCGCGCCATTTCAGCCGCTCGATCCCGGCATCGTCAACGAGGCGATTCCGGCATTCTTCATCGGCCGCAACAGCGAAGGCTTTTGGGTCGCGCGCGACGTCGGCGGGCGCACCGGCGGGATTTTCCTGCTTGAAAGCTCCGCACTGTCCTTTGCTCGAAGCAACAGCCGGCCAGCCGGGTGCGCGACGATCTATCCGTCCGAGAGGTTCGAACTCGACCTGGAAAACCGCGGCAATCCGCTGGTCGCGCGGCTCGGCTGGGGATTGCGGCTGGCGCAGCGGCTTCGGCAGCGAGCCGCGGCCTTGATCGGCAACACCGCGGGAGCGGTCAAAAGCTGGCGGAAAGACCTTCAGGTCCTGTGAACCGAGCGGCCGCGTGACGGCGCCAGACGCCGCGCCGCCGGCATTCGCAACACCCGAGAGCAAAACGGATTTCCGACATGACCATGCTAGCTCACACCGGCCGTCCGTCTGGACGGCCTCTCCGCGCTCCGCAGAGCCGGTCCCTGGCCGGCGCCGACGCGTCGGGGTCCTATTTGGCGACGATCAAGCGGTTTTTCGTATCCCTGCTGGTGGTGCTGACGGCGGGGATGGCCTTGGCTGCTGTCATGGCGCTGAAGATCGCCGTCTACCTTCCGCGGCTCATTCATCATTGACGCTGCCGCCCGGGGCACCAAACCCCGGCCGCGCTGCGAAGCGTTTGACATAAATTATACTTTCGTTTCCGCGCCGTTTTCAGCCCGGAAACAGGGCGGTCGCGCGCCCGCCACGGTTGCCGGCAATCGGTTTGGGCTTTATCTGGCTGTGGCCGGTGTCTTCATTTGACATGCGGCCCTATCAAGTCTCCAACTTGAATATCCCGTTACCGCCATCCAGACCCATTAGCCAAACCAAGCGGCGAAGCCGAACATGCCAAGCAGCGCAGACATGTCCACCACGCTAGACCGCATTCTCGACGCGGCGGCGGATAATCTCAGGATCGCGAAGATCCTGGTTCAAATGGGTCTCGATCCCAACAACGTCACCTATGACGCGATCTACAATCGCCTGCTGGAAATCTTTCTGCACAACATCACCCTGGCCAACATGTTTGCCCTGGTGGGCGCGATCTTCTTTGTCGCCACCCTGTTGACGCAGACCATGGTGCCGCTGCGGGTCGCGAACATGATCGGTTGCGCATTCTTCGCCATCTTTGGCGCGCTCACCGGAGCCATCACGACCTTTCTGCTGTATCTCCTGATGGTCCCCATCAATGCGTATCGCCTCCGTCAAATGCTCGTTCTCGTCAAGAAGGCGCGCAACGCGACGAAGGGCGACACCTCGATGGAATGGCTCAAGCCGTTCATGACCGAGCGCAAATATCGCAAGGGCGATGTTCTGTTCAAAAAGGACGATGTCGCGAACGAAATGCTGCTGACCGTCACCGGCACGTTCCTGGTCACTGAATTTGGCCTTGAAGTTCCGCCGGGACGGCTGATGGGCGAACTTGGATTCCTGACGCCCGACAACCGCCGGACCGCGACCATCGAATGCATCGAGGACGGGCACGTCCTGACCATCACCTACGAAAAACTGCTCGAGATCTACTTCCAGAACCCGCAATTCGGCTATTACTTCCTGGTGCTCACCAGCCAGCGGCTATTGGAAAACCTCGCGCGGGCCGAATCCGCCCTCGTGCAGATCAAGAGTGCGCAGCAGCCAGCCGCGGCGAGCGGCAAGAACTGAGCGCTGCGCCGAATCAAGCCGTCGGCCGCTCAGAGCGTGGCCAGCAGACCGGCCTTGACCGCGCGGATGCGGGCCTCGTCGCGGCGGTAGAATGTCCACTGCTTGATGCGTTTCGGCACCACCAGTTCGGCTTGGACCAGCACCCGCATGTGTTCGCTCAGGGTCGCCTGGGTGATCCCGAGTTTTTCGGCAAGCAGCAGCGCGCAGACGCCATCGTTGACCAGATCGCCGTCCACCTGCGGCGAGAAATGGGCGCGGGGATCCTTCAGCCAGTCAAGGATCATGAGCCGCCGCTCATTGGCGAGAGCCTTGATGACATCGGTTGTATTCATTTCGTTAATATGCTAATTACCTAATTGGATGTCAACTCCGCTGGAGTGCCCGATGCCGTTGGACACTTCGATCACCCCCGATCGTATTGCCGAAACCGAGCGGCTGATCCGGCCGCATGTCCGCCACACCCCGGTCGTCCGCGTCGACCTGGCGGAATTCGGCCGCGAGCCGAGGCCGGTCGCGCTGAAACTCGAATGCCTGCAGCATTCGGGCTCGTTCAAGGCGCGCGGCGCGTTTGCGAACCTGCTGACGCGAGCGATCCCGCCATCCGGCGTGGTGGCGGCGTCCGGCGGCAATCATGGCACGGCGGTGGCCTATGCCGCCATGCGGCTCGGCGTTCCCGCGACCATCTTCCTGCCTAATGTCACTTCGCCATCGAAGGTCGAACGCATCAAGAGCTACGCGGCCAAGCTGGTGGTTGCGGGTGAGCGCTATGACGACGCGCTGACGGCGAGCCAGGCGTTCGTCAGGGAGTCCGGCGCGCTTGCCGTGCATGCGTTCGACCAGCCCGAAACCCTGCTCGGACAGGGCACCGTCGGCTGCGAGGTGGACGCCGATCTGCCCGACATCGACACGCTCCTGGTCGCCGTCGGCGGCGGCGGATTGATCGGAGGCATCGCGGCGTGGTTTCGCGGCCGGATCAGGATCATTGCGGTCGAGCCGGAGGGCTCGCCGACGCTGTGGCGCGCGCTCAAGGCAGGCGAGCCGGTCGACGCCGAGACCGACGGCATTGCGGCCGACTCGCTGGCGCCGAAGCGCGTCGGCAACATCATGTTTCCGATCGCGCAGGCCTATGTCGAGCGCGTGGTGCTGGTCACCGACGACGACATCCGCGCGGCGCAGCTGGCGCTATGGGACAAGGTACGCGTCGTGGCCGAGCCCGGCGGAGCCGCCGCCTTCGGCGCGCTGCTATCTGGAAAATACGCGCCGGCTCCGGGTGAGCGCGTTGCCGTGCTGGTCTGCGGCGCGAATACGACGGCAGTCAGGTTCGACTAACGGCGGCGTTCACTCCGCCGCCGTACGGGCCTCGGCCCATGACGCTCGACTGGCGCACCAGCGTCAAATTACCTGGAAATGCGCCCAATCCAGGCTTTGGATCTGAGCCGCTTGGTGCCGGCGATCGAAGATACCTCCGAAGCTCTCAAGGCTGCCGTCTGGCCGAAAGTGTGGCCCCAGTACGTACCACCCGTATGCCAGCCGATTAGCGCGTATCAGGCAGCCGGCAATCTGCTCCGCTTCCGAGAGCGCTTCGAAATCCATGGAGGCATCGCAGGTCCACAGTTCTGGAATCTTCCAATAGCGCTCGCATTTGCCCACGCATAGCTTTTGGTTGAGGAGTTCTTCTGTGCGCTGCAGTTCTTTCTTCGCCTTGACGGCGCTTCCAACGCGAAACATCAACGTCAGGCCAACCACCGTCTTCAACATTGATTTCCCTTCGCCGATGCGGCTCTGAAGCACCGTCGCAAAATCGGGAATGTCTCAACAGAGCTGATTCATCGCACAAGATTGCCTTCGGCGACGGTCATCACTGCCCTCACTCTGCGGCTGTGCGGATTTCCGCCTTTTCGGCCCTCACCGCGCAGAACTTGAATTCGGGGATCTTGCCGAACGGATCGAGCGCCGGGTTGGTCAACAGATTGGCGGCGGCTTCCGCGTAGCAGAACGGCATGAACACCATGTTCTCCGGCACGTCGCGGTCGGAGCGCACTTTTATCTCCACCGCCCCGCGGCGGGTTTCCAGCCGCACCAGATCGCCGGGCCATACCTTCATTCGCCGCATGTCCTTCGGCGACATGAAGGCGACTGCCTCCGGCTCGATCTGGTCGAGCACATGCGAGCGCCGCGTCATCGAGCCGGTGTGCCAGTGCTCCAGCACGCGGCCCGTCGACAACACCATCGGATAGTCGTCATCAGGCAATTCGTCCGGCGGCAGCACGCGCGCAGGGACGATCTTGCCGCGGCCGCTCTCGGTCGGATAGCCCGTGGTGAAGATGATCTCGTTGCCGGGTTTATGGGGATCGTCGACCGGATAAGTCACCGCGCCCTCGCGCACCAGCCGCTCCCAGGTGATGTTGTTCAGCGACGGCATCACCTGCGTCATCTCGGTGAAGACGTCGGCCGGGCCGCTGTAGTTCCAGGGCAGGCCCATGCGCTTTGCGATTTCCTGGATGATCCAGAGATCTTGCTTTGCTTCGCCCGGCGGTTTTATCACCTCGCGCGCCAGCTGCACGCGGCGGTCGGTGTTGGTGAAGGAGCCGGACTTTTCCGCGAATGCCGAGGCCGGCAGGATGACGTCGGCATGGAACGCGGTCTCGGTGACGAACAGGTCCTGCACCACCAGATGCTCGAGCTTTGCCAAGGCCTCGCGCGCATGCTGCAAATCGGGATCGGACATCGCGGGATTTTCGCCCTCGATATACATGCCGGTGATTTCGCCCTTGTGGATCGCAGTCATGATCTCCACGACTGTCAGTCCGCGCACCGGATCGAGGTCCTGATGCCAGAGTTTCTCGAACGGCTCGCGCAAATCGGTGCGACCGACCGTCTGGTAATCGGGCAGGAACATCGGGATCAGGCCGGCGTCGGAAGCGCCCTGCACGTTGTTCTGGCCGCGCAGCGGATGCAGGCCGGTGCCGGGACGGCCGACCTGGCCGGTGATCAGCGCGAGCGCAATCAGGCAGCGCGCGTTGTCGGTGCCGTGCACATGCTGGCTGATGCCCATGCCCCAGAAGATGATCGAAGCCTTGGCCCGCGCGTACATCCGCGCCACCTCGCGGATCGTCTCGGCCGGGATGCCACAGATCGGCTCCATCTTCTCCGGCGTGAATTCAGTGATGCGCGCCTTGAGATCGTCAAAGCCCTCGGTATAGCCGGCGATATATTGCTCGTCGGTGAGGCCTTCGGTGATGATGGTGTTGATCATCGCGTTCAACAGCGCGACATCGCTGCCGGGCTTGAAGGCGAGGTGCTTGGTGGCATGGCGCGACAATCCCTGCCCGCGCGGATCGATCACGATCAGCTTGGCGCCCTTCTGGGCCGCGTTCTTGATGAAGGTCGCCGCGACTGGATGGTTCACCGTCGGGTTGGCGCCGATCACGATGATGACATCGGCGTCCATGGCAGCCGCGAACGGCGCCGACACCGCGCCCGAGCTCAGGCATTCGAACAGCGCCGCGACCGAGGAGGCATGGCACAGCCGCGTGCAGTGATCCACATTGTTGGAGCCAAAACCGGTGCGCACCAGTTTTTGGAAGAGATAGGCTTCCTCGTTGGAGCCCTTGGCCGAACCGAAACCGGCGAGCGCCTTGACGCCCTTGGTATCGCGAATTTTGACCAGCCCCTTGGCGGCGATGTCGAGCGCTTCTTCCCAGGACGCTTCGCGGAAATGCGTGAACGGATTGGCCGGATCGACCTGGTCGTTGGGGTCCTTCTTGACGTTGGGCAGCCGCACTAGCGGCTTCTTCAGCCGATTGGGGTGATGGATATAGTCGAAGCCGAACCGGCCCTTGACGCAAAGCCGGTTGTGGTTGGCCGGGCCGTCGCGGCCCTCGGCATAGATCACTTTCTCGTCCTTGACCTGATAGGTGACCTGGCAGCCGACGCCGCAATAGGGGCAGAGCGAATCCACTTCTCTGTCCGGATAGGTGACGCGGGTCTGCTTGTCGTCGAGCATCACGGCGGGCATCAGCGCGCCGGTCGGGCAGGCCTGCACGCATTCGCCGCAGGCGACACAGGTCGATTCCCCCATCGGGTCGTCGAAGTCGAACACGATCTTGGATTCGTGGCTGCGGTAGGCCATGCCGATGACGTCGTTGACCTGGACCTCGCGGCAGGCGCGCACGCACAGCCCGCACTGGATGCAGGCATCGAGATTGACCCGCATCGCCGGATGGCTGACATCGCCCTGCCAGCGCTCGGCGGCGGGGAAGCGGCTTTCGGTCACTTCGACCTTTTCGGCCCAGTGCCAGAATTTCGAATCCGGATCATGCGAGGTTTCGCGCGCCGGCTGGTCGGCGACCAGAAGCTCCATCACCATCTTCTGCGCCGCGACCGCGCGGGGGCTTGCCGATTTCACCTTCATGCCGACGCTCGGCGTGCGCTTGCAGGAGGCCGCCAGCACCCGCTCGCCCTCGATCTCCACCATGCAGGCGCGGCAATTGCCGTCGGGCCGATAATCCGGCGCTGGCGAATAGCACAGATGCGGGATCTCATGGCCCCCGCGCTTTGCGACCTGCCAGATGGTCTCGCCGTTCACCGCCTCGACCTGCTTACCGTCGAGTTCGAACTGGATTTTTGTCATTCGGCAGCTTCCTTGGGAAGGAACTCGTCCGGAAAGTATTTAATGACTGTGGTCAGCGGATTCGAGGCCGCCTGGCCGAGGCCGCAGATCGAGGCATCGCGCATCGCCTGGCTCAATTCGTCGAGCAATTGCCGGTCCCAGACCGGCTTTTGCATCAACAGCGCCGCCTTTTGGGTGCCGACGCGGCAGGGCGTGCATTGGCCGCAGCTCTCGTCCTCGAAGAATTTCATCAGGTTCAGCGCCGCGCCCTTCACGCTGTCCTGTTCGGACAGGATGATGACCGCGGCCGAACCGATAAAACAGCCGTATTTTTCCAGCGTGCCGAAATCGAGCGGAATGTCGTCCATCGAGGCCGGCAGGATACCGCCCGACGCGCCGCCCGGCAGGTAAGCGTGGAATTTATGGCCGTCGGCCATACCGCCGCAGAATTCGTCGATCAATTCGCGCACGCTGATGCCGGCCGGCGCGAGCTTCATGCCGGGATTTTTCACCCGCCCCGATACCGAAAAACTGCGCAGGCCGTGGCGGTCGTTGCGGCCATGGCTCTTCCACCACTCCGCGCCCTTCTCGACGATGTCGCGCACCCACCACAGCGTCTCGATGTTGTTGATCAGGGTCGGCAGGCCGAACAGCCCGACCTGGAACGGGTAAGGCGGCTTGTGCCGCGGCAGCCCGCGCTTGCCTTCGATGCTTTCCAAGAGCGAAGATTCCTCCCCGCAAATATAGGCGCCGGCGCCGCGGCGCATGTGCAGCTTTGGGCCGCCGGGCGGCAATTTTTCAATTTCGCGCTCGAGGATTTCGCGGCACGCCGGATATTCGTCGCGGATGTAGATGTAAATCTCGGGCGCTTCGACGATATGCGCGCCGATCAGCGTGCCCTCGAGAAAACGATGCGGATCGGTTTCCAGATAATAGCGGTCCTTGAAGGTGCCGGGCTCGCCCTCGTCGCCATTGACCGCCATCAGCCGCGGTCCGGGCTCCCCCAGCACCGCGCGCCATTTTCGCCCCGTCGGAAAGCCCGCGCCGCCGAGACCGCGCAAGGAGGCGTCGTCGAGCGCCTTCAGCAGGTCTTCCTTTTTCAGTTCGCCCGAGCGCAGGCGATTGAGCAGCGCATAGCCGCCGCCTTTCACATAGGCGTCGTAATCGACATAGTTTGGCAGATGGGCATGGATATCCCCGCCCTTCGCCGCCGCCAGCACATTTGCGACCGTCGCGTGATCGATAAAATTGTGACCGACCTCGGCAGCCGGCGCGGTGTCGCAGCGGCCGACGCAGGGCGCGCGCACCACGCGAATGGCGGGGCCGGCTTGGTCCTGCAATTCGGCAAGCAATTTTTCCGCGCCCAGCATCGCGCAGGTCAGCGAGTCGCAGACGCGGATGGTCAGCGGCGGAATATTCGCCTCGCCCTCCTTCACCACGTCGAAATGCGCATAGAAGGTTGCGGTCTCGAACACTTCCGCGAACGCAAGCTTCATCTCGTCGGCGAGCGCTGCGAGGTGGGCGGCGGAAATCTGGCGATATTTGTCCTGGATCAGGTGCAGATATTCGGTCAACAGGTCGCGCCGCCGCGGCGCCTCGCCGAGCAGGGCTGCGATTTCCTCGGCGGCCTTTGGGTCGACCTGGCGTCCCTTGGGAGTCGATTTGGCGCGCTTGCGGCCCTCGCCGGGATGTTCGAACGAGCGGACCTGTTGCACATCATGACTCATTGAAATCGCTCGTTTTCACCCGCCAGCAGTGCAACTCTAGTTCGTGGCATGCCAGATGCCAAGAGGGAATGCTATGTGAGGATATGCTGACAGGTATCGAGGCAGAGCGGCCTTCGCCATCCTGCCTCGACCTGCAATTGTGCGCTGCAACGCATTTGAACGTCCTGGCCAGCGCCGGACGCGGTACCTACTGGAACAGCTTCATTGCATTGGTGAGGGTTTGAACGACCCCCCACGCCAGCGGAATACCAACGAATCCCCAAGCGAGGATGAGTTTCACCTTCATCGAGCCATCGGTCTGTGTTGCCATTGTCGTTCTCCCTCAGGCCCGCGCCGCGGACGGCTGGACGGCGCTTGCGGCCGTCGCATCGTGCGCGCGCGAATCGGTATCGCTCATGTGATAACGCGCGCTGACCGCCTTGATCATCGAGTTGCAGATGAAGCCGATCACCAGCAATCCGGCCATGATGTACATGGTGGTGTTGTAGGCCTGCGCCTTGGGCACGCCGTGGTCGATCTGGTACTCGCGGATGTAGTTCACCAGCACCGGACCGAACACGCCCGCCGCCGACCAGGCCGTAATCAGCCAGCCATGGATGGCGCCGACATAGCGGGTGCCGAACATATCCCTGAGATAGGCCGGCACGGTGGCGAAGCCGCCGCCATACATGCTCATGATGATGACGAAGCACAACACGAACAGCGCAACGCTGCCGATCGAACCGGTCCACGGCACCAGGCAGTACAGCACGGTGCCGAGCGCGAAGAAGCAGAAATAGGTGTTCTTGCGGCCGATGACGTCGGAGGTCGATGCCCAGATGAAGCGCCCGGCCATGTTGAACAGGCTCAGCAGACCGACAAAGCCGGCGGCGGCGACCGCCGAAACCTTGCCCGGGAACATTTCCTGGCTCATCGCCGAAGCCTGTCCGAGCACGCCGATGCCGGCGGTGACGTTGAGGCAGAGCACCCACCAGATCAGCCAGAACTGCGGCGTCTTGATCGCGTCGTAGACGTAGACGTGCTTGTTGGTGATCAGCTTCTGCTCGACCACGGGCGGGGTATAGCCTTCAGGCTTCCAGCCCGGAGCCGGCACGCGAACGATCGCGGCCCCGACCATCATGAAGCAGAAATAGACGACGCCCAGCACGATGAAGGTCTCGGCAACGCCGACATGGGTCGGCGTCGAGAATTTCGCCATTAGCCAGACCGACAACGGCGAGGCAATGAAGGCGGCGCCGCCGAAGCCCATGATCGCCATGCCGGTGGCCATGCCCGGACGATCCGGGAACCATTTGATCAGGGTCGACACCGGCGAGATGTAACCGAGGCCGAGGCCGCAGCCGCCGATCAGGCCATAACCGAGATAGACGATCCAGAGGTTGTGGAGGTAGACGCCGAGCGCCGAAACCAGGAAGCCGCCGCCGAAGCACAGGCCCGCGGTGAACATCGCGCGCCGCGGTCCGCCTTCCTCGACCCAGCGGCCCATGATCGCGGCCGAGAGTCCGAGCACGACGATGGCGATGGAGAATATCCAGCCAAGATCGGTCAGCTTCCAGTCGTCGGGAGCCGACTTGGTGATCCCGATCAGTTTGGTCATCGGCAGATTGAACACGCTGAAGGCGTAAGCCTGTCCGATGCACAAATGGATGCAGAGCGCGGCCGGTGGCACCATCCAGCGGCTGTAGCCGGGCTCGGCGACCGTGTGTTCGCGATCAAGAAACGAAAAGAAAGCCATTTAGTCCTCCCCTACAGCCGCCCGTGCCGGGCATGTCTGCTATCCACGATCCAGTTATCTTAAGTTCGCTCGCGGCGCGCAAGCATTGGCGTTGCTGCTCCGCACCATTGCCGCGCGAGCCGGGATCGCGGCGCGCCAGCGAGACTTCAACGCCTGAGGGGGCCGATTATGCCGCCCGCCGCGATCACCCGGGCCCTGGGCGGTACCTCTACCCAGGATTGCGTCTCTTTGTCACCGCGACGACTCAGCGCTCCGCCCCCTGCAGAGGTGCACAATTGGGGCAGAAGGCGCGCCCGGTGTCGATAGGCCAAAGGTAGCGATTTCCACCGTTTCAGGCCGGTTCCACGCGCGGCGCTAAGCATTCGGCTTCTCGATCCGGCTATTCGCCTTCTCGATCAGGAACACGATTCGTTCATCCGTGCGCTCTGATATCTCGACCTTGTCGCCGGTTTCCCGGATCAGATTCGGGATGTCGATCACCGACAGCGGATCGGTGCAGTGAACTTCCAGCAGGTCGCCCGGCTTGACCGACTTCAGCGCCTTGCGCGTCTTCAGCGCCGGCAGCGGACATTTGAGCCCGGTGAGGTCGAGTTTGGTCGTGGTCATGGGACAATCCTTGGCGAGCCGTGCTCAGTTCGTCAACGGATCGCGCTCGCGGCCCGCCAGGATCCAGGCCGCCAGCACAATGCCGACGGAAGAGGCGATCGGCCGGCACACGATCGCGGCATGGATTTGGGTGTGGTTGCTCATGATCTCGAACCACGCAAAAGGGATGGCGGCAGGCAGCGCCAGCGCGGCAAACCGTCGCGGCGAGATCGCGTGCGCGGGCAACAGCACCGGCGTCAACATCGCCAGCACGGCGGCCCAATCGGTGTGCCAGACCTGCCAGACGATGACGGCAAGCGCTCGCGCCGACGGTGCCAGCAAACGATGACTGACGACCTGCTCGTAATCCCCGTCGATGCGATATCGGACGACCTCGACGACGTCGCGCAGAACGGCGAGGCCGTCGGGCATGAGCGCCGCGGCGACGAGCCACCTCGAGACCCAGGTCAGCGCATATCCGAGGGACCACGCGGCCAGCACGGCTACGCATGTGAGCAGCCGCTGACGGTCGATCTTGCGCGGCGGCGCGGCCAGCAGCAGGAAGGCGAGCAGCATCGGCTGCCACGGCGGATTGAGCAGGAAGTCGATGTAGTTGAACACGCTGCCCATCACGGCCGCGGACAGGATCAGCGCGTGGTCGCTGGCGCCGTTGCGGAGGCTGCGGGCAAACCAGCCGGCGCCGCCCAGGATGAAGATGGTG
The DNA here is from genome assembly GCF_035484855.1 of Bradyrhizobium sp. GTDB lineage: Bacteria > Pseudomonadota > Alphaproteobacteria > Rhizobiales > Xanthobacteraceae > Bradyrhizobium. The sequence continues at coordinate 1,609 of NZ_DATHOP010000082.1, read as the reverse complement.
CTGAGGGAATCCGAGGTGATGATCCACATGTACCAGATGTCGGTCAGCACCACGATCGGCACGACCATCGCCAGCGCCGCCGACCGGCCGGCGAGCCATGTGGTTTCGACCGAGAAGAATGTCAGCGCGGCGATCAGTCCGAGCAGCATGACCAGCCGCACGGCCTTGAGCGGCAGCCATGCGATCAGCGGGTCGATCACGATCCGGTAGCCATGCCAGTAGCGGAAATAGGGAAGCCAGGTGACATCAGGCGCATGCGTCACGGCGGCAGCCAGCGGCGCGCACAATGTCGGCGCCGCCGCCAGCGGGCGCGCTGCGGCGACGACATTGTGCAGGGGACTGGCACCCGGCTCCAGGCCGATGGCGAGGGCGACGCACTCAACGCCAAAATCGTCGCCCCGGTTATAGCAGGGCTATCGCATATGGCTGAGAGCAGCCATGAGGAAGGCGTTATCCCATCCGGCGCGTTTGATTTTTCGCCGCAGGGAGGCTCGATCTGGGTGAGTTCGCAGGATGTTGAGGGCGAGCCTGCGCATGGTGGCGAGGTTCTCCGGAGCATGGTCGCAGCGCGAGCGGTTGGCGTCCTCGGCGAAATGGACATCGAGCACCCAATGGAGCTGGTTCTCGATGCCCCAATGGCTGCGGGTGACGTGGAGCAGCCGTTTGGGAGACATGTATTTGGACAGGACATAGTAACGCACGAAGGGCGCGTCGGCGCGCTGCCCCCGCAGGCGTTTGCGCGAGGTGACGCGTCCCACCGCAACGGCGCCAGGGAAGCCATAGAGGTCGGCCAAGCGGGTATTGCGCATGACGGTGGCGCGGCGCGCTTCGCGCCGATCGTGGGTGGAAGGCTCGATCTGCTCGGCGGTACTGCGCTTGCCCGATCGCGCAAACTGTTGGGTAACCGCGGTGAACAGGCGCCCACGGTTGGCTTTGATCGCCAGAACATAGTCGCCGCCGCGCTTGCGCACCGCAGCCGCAAACGCGCGGGTACAATGCAGCGCATCGGCGGTAACGATGCAGCCTTCCAGCGACAGAAGCTCCAGCACCTCCAACGCGCCCGCCGTCTCGTTGCGACCAGATGCCTTTTGCTGAGCCAAGGCCATGCGGGCATCCACCGCAAAGACGTTGACCAGGTGCAGCGGCGTCGCCTTTCCGCCGCGTTTGTAGGCCCCGCGCAATGCCTTGCCGTCGACGGCCACCACCCCGGTGAGTTTGAAGCCATTGGCCTTGGCAAAGGCCGCCATGAAGCGACGGAATGCGCGCTCGAAGGCTCGCGGCTCGAGCAGGCGGAACACCCGGCTGAATGTATCGTGGCTCGGGATACCGTGGTCCAGACGAAGGAAGAGCCGCAACAGACCCTCTTTCGACTGTCCGAAGTCCGCCATGTCCGCGCACGACTCCGCCCCGCACAGCATCGCCGCCAGCGCCACGACAAGCACTTCCAGCAGATCGTGCCTGGCATTGTCCGCCCGCGGATCCGGCAACCGCCCAAAGGCCTTCTTGAACTTCCGCATTCGACCCCCTCCATAATCCGGGAGTCATCTTCAGAATCCGTCTTGCCTTCCAATGCAATAGCCGGTGAAAACCCATATGCGATTCCCCTGCC
>NZ_DATHOP010000081.1:0-48712 GCF_035484855.1 Bradyrhizobium sp. | reverse complement strand
AGTTCAGTCTCGGGATCATCCGGAGCTACCTCGCAGACACCCAATCCGTCCTGCTGCTGCTGGCGATAGCGGGGACCGCCGCCTTGCTGCTGGTCGCGGGCCGGGGCAGCGGCGCGAGACAGGTCGCGCTCGTCACCGCGGGCAATCTTGCGATCAATCTCGCTTTCTTCCTGAGCCATCCGGTCGTCACGCCTTATTACACGATACCCATCGCCATGCTTTCGATGTGGAGTCTGTTGTTTGCCTGGCTGACGCAGCCGGCGGAAGCGGTGGATGGCGCCGGTGCCGGGCAGGCGGCAAGCGCCTGACCATGGTATGGACTATTGAGTCGACAAATGTGGCCGGACAGGCGTTGCAGCGATGACGACACCGACGATGCGGATTGCGGTCCTGGTGCCGTGCTTCAACGAGGAAGCCGCGGTCGCGACCGTCGTCGCGGATTTTCGTAAAGCCCTGCCGACGGCTGAAATCTTCGTCTACGACAACAATTCGTCTGACCGTACCATCGCGGTCGCGCGCGAGGCCGGCGCCGAGGTGCGCAGCGAGCGCCACCAGGGCAAGGGCCATGTGGTTCGGCGCATGTTCGCCGACGTCGATGCCGATATCTATGTGCTGGTCGACGGCGATGCGACCTATGACGCGGCCAGCGCGCCGCGCATGATCGACCGGCTGAACTCGGATCATCTCGACATGGTGGTGGGCTTCCGCGTCGATCAGGTCCAGGCCGCCTACCGGCCCGGCCACCGCACCGGCAACTGGATGCTGACCAGCTTTCTGTCGTCGGTTTTCGGCCAGGACTTCAAGGATATTCTCTCCGGCTACCGCGTGTTCTCGCGCCGCTTCGTCAAATCCTTTCCGGTGCTGTCGGACGGCTTCGAGATCGAGACCGAGCTGACCGTGCATGCGCTCGAGCTGGCGCTGCCGGTCGCCGAGGTTGAGACGCCGTATTACGCCCGGCCGGAGGGATCGTTCAGCAAGCTCAACACCTGGCGCGACGGTTTCCGGATTCTCGGCACCATCCTGAAACTCTACCGGTCGGAGAAGCCGTTGCGCTTTTTCACGGCCATCGGCATCTTCCTGATGCTGGTTTCGGTCGGGCTCGCGATTCCCGTCATTGTCACCTACCTCGAGGAAGGTCTCGTTCCCCGCCTGCCGACCGCGGTTCTGTCGATGGGCCTGATGATCGTGGCGGTGTTGTCGGTGTCATCGGGGCTGGTGCTCGATACCGTGACGCGCGGACGCCGCGAGATGAAGCTCTTGGCCTATCTGTCGCAACCCCCCATCAACAGGAACTGAGGCGGTTCGGGATTTGGCGGGACTGCGACGATGGACCGCGCCGCCGCCAGATGCTATCCCGCGCGTCATGAGCGACCTCTCTCTCACCATATTGGCCGAGACCGCCAATGACGCGCAGGCGATCGAACGCCTGCATGAGCGCACCTTCGGGCCCGGCCGTTTCGTGCTGAGCGCCTACCGGCTCCGCGAGCATGTCGATCATCTGCTCGAGCTGTCGTTCACGGCCTGGATCGGCACGCTGCTGGTGGGTTCGGTGCGCCAATTGCCGGTTCTGATCGGCGACACCAGGGCTCTGCTGCTGGGGCCTTTGACCGTCGAGCCGCCGTTCCGCGGCCGCGGCGTCGGCCGTGCGCTCCTGGATCGCGCGCTGAAGGATGCGAAGGCAAAAGGCCATCGCCTGGTGCTGCTGGTCGGCGACGAAGCCTATTACAGCCGCGTCGGCTTCAAACTAATCCCGAAGGGACGCGCGAGCATGCCGGGACCGGTCGACTACAGCCGGCTGCTGGTGGCGGAACTCGCCGCCGGCGCATTTACCGACGTGTCCGGCGCGATTCGACCGGACTGGAGCATGGCGCGATAGCGTCCGCTTCTCAGAAGCAGGTCACGCGCTCGGCGGCGACGTAGCCCAGCAACAATCCAACGCCAAACAGCAGCACTAGTCCGGCGGCCCCGAACTCGACCCCGCGCATCAGCAGCGCACCGCTACCCTCGCGGCCGGCAGTCAGCCGCCGCGCCAGCCCTTTTGCCGAGACCGCGATGACGGCGATGGTTGCAACGGTGATAGCGGTGCCGAGCCCCATGACGAAGGTGGCGGCGACGCCGGCCCAGAACAGCCCCTGCGCCAAAGCGAACACCAGAACCAGAATGGCCCCCGAACATGGCCGGATGCCGACGGTGAGAACCGCGCTGAAACCTCGCCGCCAGCCGCCGGGACCGGCAAGTTGCACGGGCTCGGGACCATGGGAATGTCCGCAATGCGCGTCATGGATGTGGCGATGATCGTGATGCGCGGCATTGCCGTGTTCAGGCACATGCTCACAAACGACAGTTGCGTGCGCAGGGGCATGGTCGTGATGATGATGATGATGATGCCCGTGATCGCCGTGATCGTGCGAGAGTTGCCTGTGATTGAGACGAGGTGACGCCGCATGCGCGAGAACGGGCGCCAGTTGCGGGCCGGCCCTTCGCCAGGACGATCGCAACGCCCGGATGAAGCCGGCGCCCTTGCTCCAGACCAGCCGGACGCCGAAGGCCGCGATCAGCGTGTAGCTGGCGATCTCGATCACGCGCTCGGCGCCGCACATGGTTTTCGCGGTGACGTTGAGCAGCCAGGCACCGATCCCGACGATCAGCACCGCGATCAGCGATTGCATCATCGCTGAGACGAACGACAGCACGATACCGCGTCGCGCGGTCTCTTCGTTGGCGACCAGATACGACGAGATCACCGTCTTGCCGTGGCCCGGGCCCGCGGCGTGGAATATGCCGTAGGCGAACGAAATCGCCAGCAGCGTCCAGACCGCGCTGCCGTCGGCCTTGGCGGCGCGAATGGTGGACGACATCTCGCGGTAGAATTCCGATTGCTTCATCAGCAGCCAGCCGACGATGCCACCCACCTGTGCATCGGGCGCCGCGGGCGGGCCGCCAAACGGATTTTGCGCCAGCGCGTCATGCAGGGCGCCGTCGATTGCCAGACCGGCCAAAGCGATCGCCAGGCAACTCAACGCGATCTGTCGGTTCTTTTTCATATTCGTGATCCTCAAGGACAATCCACCGTGATCCTGTTGGCGAACATCGCCCCGTAATTGGCGTTCACGCCATTGAGAAAGGTGTCTTCGCTGAGCTTCTGGGCCGCGGCCGTGCCGTCGCTGGGACGCTGGACTGCGGCGGTGCAAGCGGCGGGCGCGCCGACCAGGCGAACCGGATCCTGCTTTTGCAGCGAAAAATCGACGAAATAGGAGGGGTCGAAGATCTCGACCACGAGCTGCCTGGTCGTGATCGGCGCCGCGAACGGAAGCGTGAAGTGGAGCACCAGCGTGCCATCGTGGTAGTCGAGAAAGTAGTCGGTCGGATTGCGAAATTTCTGTTTTATTCCCTCGACCTTGGTGAAGGTGAAGAAACCGTACGCTTTCAGCGATTCCATATTGGTCTGCGCCAGCGGCGCCAGTTCTTCACGGGTATAGGCGCCTTTCTTTTTTGCGACCGTCCCCTGCAAGGCATAGGCGGAGAACATGTCGTCGAACGTCCAGGCGTGCCGGATCGCCGTAACCGAGCCGTTCGGCGCATAGATCAGTTCGCTCGCCGCGGTAACCCAGACGTGCGGATGGGCCTGCGCCGCGCCTGCGCTGAAGGCGAGCGCCGCTGCAGCCGACAATAGATGAAGCAACCGATGCCAACGGTCCCGGTGGCCGGACCTTGCGCAGCTCATATTTTTTTCGAGATGCCAAGGAAGAAGCCGCGGCGCGGCCCGAATTGCGGCGCGAACACGCCGATGCCCGAACCATCCCTGATCTCGTAGATCTCGTCGAACAGGTTGACGACGTCGAAGCGAACCGTCATCGGCAGGGGATCGTTGGGCAGCAGGAATTCGCGCTTGATGCCGACATTGACCTGCGTGTAGGCCGGCACCGTGCCGATATTGGCGTCGCCGGCCCGCAGGCCGCTGCCGTAGATCATGTCGGCGCTGAGTTTGGTGCCGCACCACCAATTCCCGCCGGTTCCGAACGTTTCCGCGACCGTCGCCGGCCGGCCGCCGCAGAACTGATAGAGCGCGCCCGCCGAGGCAGTGACGAACTGATTGTGGTCGGTATAGACGAAGTGCGTCTGGATGTACTGAAACTCGGTCAGGCCGCCGAGGTCCGCGAGCGGCGTGGTGTTGTTGAACAGGTACTGGTTCGACACCACCTGGCTCGCTCGCTGCTGAGCCACGGCGACGTTGGCATAGGCCTGGAAGTTGCCGCTGTTGTACTTGGCGTGGAATTCGATGCCTTCGTTGTATCCGTTGGCATAGTTGAATGCGCTCAGCACCAGGGCTTGGCCGAAAAGGCCATTGTCGATGAGGTCGGTCGCGATTTTATAGTAGGCATCGACGCCGAGCTCGAGGCTGGAGCAGTCCTTTGGCGATGACGCGGTGCATCCCAACGGAATCTTCTGATCGACGCCGGCGTCGAAATAATGCGAGCGCTCCGGCTGGACGGGATCGTTGGCCTGACCGGCATTCGGCGCGCCCGTCGTGTTGGCAAACAAGCCGATATTGGCGGGAGCCGCCTCCACCAGCGTCGGCGGCGTAAAGTAGCGGGCATAGCCGGCATGGAACGTGGTGTTCTCGAACGGCTTGTAGGTCGCACTCAACCGCGGGCTGAGCTGGTTGGCGCTGACGAATTGATACATCTGGTCGAAGCGCAGGCCGGCATTGATGGTGAACTGGTTGGTCAGCTTCCACTCGTCCTGGGCGTAGACCCCCATCAGCACGCCGAGCTTCGAGACATTGTCGGTGATCGACTCCGGCGCACCATTGTCGCTGCCGTCGCAGACCATGCACGGCTCGACCAGCGAGGTATTGCCGACGAAGGCCTGTTCGCCGCTGACGCTGAAGCCGGCGCGGATCGTATGGGCCGAATTGATCTGGTACGAACCGTCGCCCTGGATGCCGTTGGTGAAGGAGGTGCGGGTGATGGTCGAGGCGATGCCGTTCAGCAGGAGATCGCCGACCGGATCCGGCAGGTAGTGCAGGTTGTTGTAGCGGGTGAAATAGGACAATTGCCCGTCGAAACCCTCGTAGGATTTCTGCACCGACAGCACGCCGAAGTGAGTGACCTCCCACTGGTTTTCGTTGAGCTGCGCTGAATTGAAGCTGTTGATGCCGAAGGCGCTGGTGACCGGCGGGTTTCCGAGCGTTCCGATCGGTTGACCGGGGTTGTTGGGAATCTGAAAATTGTTGTTCGAGGTGCCGGCGATCAGGCTGACCCGGGTGGTCGGGTCGATGAACGCGGACATGTAGGCAAAGCCTTTTTCCTGCTGGGAGAAATCGTGGATCGCGTTGTACGCCCCCGTCGGGGGCTCAAGTCCCAGCGTGGTCTGCAGGTAGCGGCCGGTGAAATAGTACTGGACGCCGGCAAAGCAATCCGCGGACGCGGCCGGTGCCTTGACATAGGTTGGCGTGGTCGCGGGCGTTGCGGGGCAATTGCTGCCGAACGTGCCGCCATATTCGAAGCTCGGCGTAATGGTGCCGTGGCTGCCGCCGTAAATGCCGACGCTGCCGCTGTTGTTGAAAATGTCGCTGCGGGTGGTCATGTCGACCAGGCCCACCGTGCGCAGCCCGTATTCGGCCGGCAGCGCGCCGGTGACCAGTGTCATGGTGCCGATGAAACTGGTGTCGAAGATGCTGCCGAAGCCGGTGACGCCGTCGGGCAGCATGATCCCGTTGATCCGGTATTGCACGTTGGCATGATCGTTGCGGACATGCAGCGAGCCGCTGGCGGCGGAATCCTGCGAGACTCCCGGCGCCTGCAGCAGCACTTTCTCGACCGGCGCGGCATCGCCCCCAGGCAGATCCTGGATGGTTTGGTGGCTGATGGTGTCGGAGGTCGTTCCATTGGTCGTGAACAGATTGCTCCGCGCCTGATCGAACACGCTGGATTTTCCGGCGAGCTGCGCCGCCGGCGAGACCGGCGGCGGTGCGCCGGGCTCCTCGCGCGGGCGCCCGGCAGTTACGCGCGTCTTGGGAGGGCGCGGCTTCGCGGTTCGCGGTGCCGTGACCTCGACCTCCGGGAGCATTTTGGGGCCGCTTGCGGCGGGCGCCGGCGCCGGGGCCGCCGGTGGTGCAGGTGCAGGCGTCGCCGTGGCTTCGGGCGCAGGCACAGGATTGGGCGTCTGCGACCGCGCCGTTTCGATGCCGCACAGCATCAGACAGGCCGCACCGTAGCTGGCCAACATTCGTTTCGAGGATACCGGCATTGTCCCGATCCTGATAAAGCCGCCGCCGTATTCGTCGTCGACGAATGAGGAAAGCGCCTGCCGCCGACGTCAGGCGGACTGATTTCGTCTGATCCATCGGTGCCCCGCCACGCGCGGCGCGGCGGTCCCCAAGGGAATCACGAACCGATCGAGGTCAGGAAGTCGGGGGAGCGCGGGGCTGAAAGGCGACGCGAACGGCGTTCAGATGGACGAACTCGGCGTCGGTGGTCAGGCGCAGAAATTCGATCGCCTGCGGCAGCAGCAGCAGCGGAGGCGTCGCAAACAGCACCGTGTTCGCCATCGCCATGACGGCGCAGATCGCGCAGGTGTCGCCCGGCTGCTGGTCTGAATCGGGGCTGGATGACGGCGATTGCTGCTGGACCGAGGCAATAACCGGCGCGGCGTGCGCGGCGACCCCGTGGAAATGTCCGAACGAAAGTGCAAACTGGATCGCCAGCGCAACGAGCGCCGCGCGCGAACCATGTCTGATGTTCGATCGGAACCACTTCATGCAGCGTTGCACCTTGCGCCGGGAGGCCGAGGCATTTCGACCGCTTGCGACGTTACACTATAACATCGCAAGCGTCTGCGCTGGATGTCAACCGTAGTCCGTCCGTCCCGCTCGAAAATTCGCAAGCGCTGTGTGATTCGCGCAACGCCGCGGCGTGGGCCGCGATCAGCGTCCCTCGCGCAGCCAGGTGGCCGCGAACGCGCCGAGCAGCAGCAGCAACCCGATCAGCCCGGCGAACATCGGCAGCACGCCGACGCCCTTGACGATGCTGGCATCGCGCATCCGCACGCCCATCCAGCCGTCGCCGTGGAACACGCTGGATGAACGCACCGGCACGATGCGCGGAAGCTCGACACCGGAGCCGTCGGCGATGCGCCTGGTGTCGCCGCCGCTGGCCTGCGTCAGCGGCTTGAGCAGGTCGGTGGTGGAAGTGACTTCGGAAAATTCCTTCGGATTGGTCGGGCCGACATTGATCAGCGCCTTCAGCGTGCCGTCGCTGGCCTGCCAGAGGCCGAGTTCGCCGGCAGGGATGGTCGAGCGCCAGGTCCCCGGCTCGCTTTCGCTGAGCGTCACTTCGCGCGTTGCCCCCGTCGGAGAGGTTACCGTCACCGGCGCGACGCTGTCGGCCATGGTCTGGCGCAGCACCACGAGATCGTGGCCCTGGACCTGCAGGCGCAGCGCCTCCTCGTCGAGATCGGGCTGCTGCATCAGCCAGTGCGACATCCGCCGCAACAGATCGAGATGCGGTCCGCCGCCTTCATAGCCGCGCGCCCACAGCCAGATGTGGTCGGATAACAGCAGCGCGACACGGCCCTCGCCAAAGCGCGACAGCAGCAGCAACGGCTTGCCGTCGGCGCCCGTCATCAAGGGCGGGCTGGTCGCGTTGCGGGTGTCGACGGTGCGGAAGAACCGGCTCCAGTGCGGCGGCTCAAAGCTCGATCCTTCCAGCCCGCGCGTCACCGGATGGCGCTTTCCGGCATCGCTCAGATGCGCGTAATAGGGCTTCTCGGTGACGCCGACGGGTTCGGCCGGCAGCACCGAATCCAGCGGCGTGCGCCAGATGCTGGTGTTCGACGCGTAATCGGGACCGGCGGACACCAGCACCGCGCCGCCGGAGCGCACATAACGGGCGATATTGTCGAAATAGGCGATCGGCAGCACGCCCTGGCGGGCGTAGCGGTCGAAGATGATCAGCTGGAATTCGTTGATCTTCTGCTGGAACAATTCGCGGGTCGGAAACGCGATCAGCGACAATTCGTTGATCGGCGTGCCGTCCTGTTTCTCCGGCGGGCGCAGGATCGTGAAATGCACGAGATCGACGCTGGGGTCGGATTTCAGCAGGTTGCGCCAGGTGCGTTCGCCGGAATGCGGCTCGCCCGACACCAGCAGCACCCGCAATTTGTCGCGCACGCCGTCGATTGCGACCACGGCGCGGTTGTTGACCGGCGTCAGTTCGTTTTCCAGCGGAGAGGCCTCGATCTCGACGATGTTGGGTCCGGAATGCTTGATGTCGATGTCGACATTGACGGTCTGGCCGCTCAGCACGGTGCGTTCGTTGATCACTTCGCCGTCACGGCGCACCGTGACCTTGGCGCGGTCGCCGCTGACGCCCTGATCGTCGAGCCGGTAGGTGATGGTCTGGGGCTGGCCGACGATGCCGAAGCGGGGCGCGGCTGATATCGCGATGCGGCGGTCACGTTCGTTGCTGCGTCCGGTGATCAGCGCATGCACCGGGGCCTGGAAGCCCAGCGCTGCGGCGTTGGCGGGAATGTCGTGCACCCGCCCGTCGGTGATCAGGAACGCGCCGGCGACGCGATCGACGGGAACGTCGGACAATGCGGAAGACAGCGCGCCGAACAATTTGGTGCCGTCGGTCTCGCCATCGGCCTGGCCGGCCTCGACCACCCGCACTTCCAGCCCCTTGATCTTCTTCAGGCTGTCGACCAGGGCTTCGCGGGCCTGTTCGGTCTCGCGGGTGCGGTTGCCGAAATTCTGGCTCGGGCTCTTGTCGATCACGACGGCGGCGACCGACGACAGCGGCTCGCGGTCCTCGCGGGTGAACGACGGATTGGCCAGCGCCAGCAGGATCAGCGCCAGCGCGGTGACGCGGATCACTGCACCGCGCGCGCGTCCGAGCAGCAACAGGACGGCGATCACCGCGATGGCGGCGAGCCCCAGCCACAGGACGAAGCTCGGAACCAGCGGCGTGAACGCGATACCGTACTGCATGTCGCGATCCTATTGCCCGAGCCGTTCGATCAGCGCGGGCGCGTGCACCTGGTCGGCCTTGTAGTTGCCGGTCAGCGTGTACATCACGATGTTGACGCCGGCGCGGAAGGCGAATTCGCGCTGTCGCGGTTCGCCCGGCGTCAGCGGCAGCATCGGCTGTCCGTCGGGGCGCATCGCCCAGGCGCCGGCGAGATCGTTCGAGGTGATGATGATCGGCGAGACGCCGTCGCCGCCGCGCGCCGGCCGCGAGGAATCCTCATCGTCCTCGCCGCGCGGCAACGCCTCGACCCAGGTCTGGCCGGTGTTGAAACGGCCGGGAAAATCGCGCAGCAGATAGAAGGTTTTGGTCAGGACGTGCTCGCGCGGCACCGGCTCCAGTTCGGGAACGTCGAGCGAGGACAACAGCTCGCGCAGCGCCACCATGCCCGGCGTCTGCGACGCGCCGTTGTCTCCCGGCGGCGCATCGATGGCGTCGCGGGTGTCGAACAGCACGGTGCCGCCCTGTTTCATGTAGGCGTCGATGCGGTTGATGGCGTCCTGCGGCGGTTTTGCGGCCCCCGGCACGACCGGCCAGTAGATCAGCGGGAAGAACGCCAGTTCGTCATGTGCGGGATCGACGCCGACGGGATCGCCGGCTTCCAGCGCCGTGCGCTGCGCGAGGAACAGGGTCAGTCCGGCCATGCCGGCCTTGACGATGGAATCCACGTCGGCATTGCCGGTGACGACATAGGCGAGCCTCGTCTGCGAGGTGGCCTGCATCGCGAAATCGTCCTTGTCGTCGGCATGCGATGGCGAGGGTGCGAAGGCCATCACCGACAACATCAGCGCCAGTGCGGCCGGCACCGCGCGCCGCCGCAGCAGCGCCGCGATGCCGCCGCCGAGCATCGCCACCACGACGGCGTCAATCAGGAACAGTGCCAGCGCCGCCGACAGCAGGATTCCGCGCAGGTCCCGCGGCTCGGCATTGGTGTAGCTGGCGCGCCGGGCGCGCAAGGAGGCAGTATTGAGCGGCGCGATGCGATCGGCAGCGGCCAGCGTGTTGACCGCGAGCGGACCGTCGGCGGGGCCATAGAATCCGGGCGGATGCTCCGGGTTCGCCCGGTCGCGGAAATCGGCCGCCAGCGGTTTTGCGGTCGAGGGCGGCGGTCCGAACGCGCCGAAACCGTCGAGCGTGTGCAGCGGCGCCACCGTCTCGGTGCTGGCCTGGGTGGCGACGCCGGGGCCCGGTTTGGCGGTGTAGCCGGACATGTCGACGATCCTTCTCAGCATCTCCACGAAAGTGCCGGACATCGGCAGGTCGGACCAGCGCATGTCGGCGCTGACGTGAAACAGGATCACCATGCCCTTGCCGCGGTGTTCGCCGGTCACGAGCGGGGTGCCGTCTTCCAGCGAGGCCCAGCTTTTCGTCGCCAGTACCGCATCCGGCTCGGCCAGCACCTGGCGGTTGACGGTGACGTCGCCCGGCACCGCGATGCCGGCGAACGGCTGATCGGCGGCGAAGGCTGCGAGATGCTGCGGCTTTTCCCAGGTCAGGCTGCCGCCGAGGCTGCGGCCGCCGCGGCGCAGTTTGACCGGCACCAGGTCGTCATCGGCCTGCGCCAGCCGCGGTCCGGCAAAGCGCACCAGCACGCCGCCCTGCTCGATCCACGCGGTCAGCCGTTCGCGGATTTCCGGCGACAGCGTGCCGACATCGGCCAGCACCATCATCGGCAGCTTCTGGTCGAGGAATTGCGTGATCACCTGCTGCGGCGCGCCCTTGTCGCCGAGCCGCACATCGGCGAACGGCGCCAGCGCCCGGGTCAGATAGAACGTCGAGGCCAACAGCGGCTGCGCTGTATCGGTGCTCGATCCGGAGACCACGCCGATCGCGCGCCTGCGCCAGCGCTTGTCGAGCAGCTGCACCGCGCCGGCCGATCGTTCGCCGGAAATCTCGAGCCGCGCGATATCGTTGCGCAACTCGACCGGAAGATCGAAGGCGGCTTCGGTCTCGCGCTCGCCCGGGGCAAAGCTGTAGCGGGCATCGCCGATCGGCGAACCCTTCTGGTCGAGCGCGCGCACCACGCCGGCTTCAATGCCGCCATCGGCGCGCAGCACCTTTACCGTCATCTTCGCGGCGGCATTTTCGGCCGCCGCCAGCGCCAGCGGCGGCGGCGTGCCGCCTTCGAAAATCGTCAAGGTCCGATCCCCGATGGTCTTGTTGAGGCCCTCCAGGAATTCCGGCCCGCGCCCGGTATCGACACCGTCGGTCAGCCAGGCGATCTCGCAGTCGCCGGTCATTTTAAGGAAACGCTCGATTGTGGGCAGGGTTTCGACCCGCTCGATCGAATAGGGTTTTGGCACCAGCTGGCGCAACGCCACGCGCGCGGTGCCGCCCGGCATGATGGTGACGTCGCGGGCGGGCTCGGACAGCGGTACCAGGGCTACGCCGCGCCGGTCGTTGTCGGCGTTGGCGATCAGTTCGTCGGCAGCCTTGATCCTGGCATCCCAACTCGAGGCAGCGCTCCAGCCGTCATCGAGCAGGATCAGAAGCGGCGCGCGCGAGCCGGCAACACCGGTTTGCGGATTCCAGATCGGCCCCGCCGCCGCCAGGATCACCAGCGCAGCCGCGGCCAGGCGCAAGGCGGTGAGCCACCACGGCGTGCGCGCCGGGGTTTCCTCTTTCGGTGCGATGTCGAACAACAATCGCGTCGGCGGGAATTCGATGCGCCGCGGCCGCGGCGGCATCACCCGCAACACCCACCACAGCACCGGCAGGCTCAACAGGCCGAGCAGCAACATCGGTTCGGCAAAGGAAAGCGGAAGACCGGCGATCATGCGCTTCGCCCCGCTTTGACGGTTGAGGTGCGCGCGCTGCCCTTGGCTACCATCATGCCGGAATGCAGGAACAACAGCAGTTCGGCCGCCGAGCGGCTGGTGGTATGGGTCGAGAACAGCCAGTCGAGCTTGTCGGTCTCGGCGCGGATCTGGTCGCGATGCAGCGCCACCCGCGCCACATAATCGCCGGCCCATTTCTCGGCGCGGCCGGCGGTGATGATGCCGCCGCCTTCGGGCTCGACGAATTCGATCCGGCCGGAATAAGGAAAGCTTTCTTCGGCGGGATCGACGATCTGGATCAGCGTGCCGTGCGCGCCCGATGCGGACAGTCCGGCCAGCATGGTCCTGATCTCCGATATCGGCGACCAGAAATCCGACAGCACCACAACCTCGGCCAGCGCCGAGGGCACAAACGACGGCGGCAGGCTCAGCCGTGCGGCATCGTCATGCAGCATCGCCTGCGCCATCTTGTCGATCACGCTGCGGCTCGCGGTCGGATTCATCAGGCCGGGGATGCCGACGCGTTCGCCGCCGGCGACCAGCAGTTCGGCGAGCGCAAACGTCACGATCAGCGCGCGTTCCAGCTTGCTGTCGCGCGACTGCTTCGAGGCGAACGCCATCGACGGCGAACGGTCCGGCCAAAGCCAGACCGTATGGGCGGCTTCCCATTCCTGCTCGCGGACATAGAGATGATCGTCGCGCGCCGAGCGCCGCCAGTCGACGCTCTGCGACGGTTCGCCGGAGACGAAGCGGCGGTATTGCCAGAAACTTTCGCCGGCGCCGGCGCGCCGTCGTCCGTGCAGGCCATGGATCACGTTGGCGGCGATGCGGCGGGCCTCGAGCACGAGACGCGGCAGCGTTGCCGCCAGCGTCCGGCTCTCACCATCGGCACGCCGGATTGCGGTGATCTCCTGGGCGGCGTGCTTGGTTTCTGCGGCCATCAACCGATCCGCGTTTTCAACTGTTTGATCACGTCGGGAATGGTGCGGCCCTCGGCGCGCGCGGAGAAGGTCAGCGCCATGCGGTGCTTGAGCACGGGCTCGGCGAGATCGAGCACGTCGTCGATCGACGGCGCCAGCCGCCCGTCGAGCAAAGCGCGGGCGCGGACCGCCAGCATCAGCGACTGGCTGGCGCGCGGTCCCGGTCCCCAGGCGATCAGCTTGCCGGCTTCGCCGCCCTCGGGGCCCGGTCTGGCCGAGCGCACCAGCGTCAAGATCGCCTCGACCACGGAATCGCCGACCGGCAGCCGTCGCACCAGCCGCTGCGCCGAGATGAGAATGTCGGCGTTCATCGCGGCCTTGGCCAGCGTCTCCTCGGCGCCGGTGGTCTCGAACAGGATGCGCCGCTCGGCGTCGCGATCCGGATAGTCGACGTCGATCTCCATCAGGAAGCGATCGAGCTGCGCCTCCGGCAGCGGGTAGGTGCCTTCCTGCTCCAGCGGATTTTGCGTCGCCAGCACGTGAAACGGTTTCGGCAGATCGTGGCGCGCGCCGGCAACCGTGATGTGCTGTTCCTGCATCGCCTGCAGCAGCGCCGACTGGGTGCGCGGGCTGGCGCGGTTGATTTCGTCGGCCATCAGCAATTGCGCGAACACCGGACCCGAGATGAAACGGAACGAGCGCTTGCCCGAACTGCTCTCGTCCAGCACCTCGGCGCCGAGAATGTCCGACGGCATCAGGTCGGGGGTGAACTGGATGCGCTTGGCATCGAGCCCGAGCGTGATGCCGAGCGTCTCGACCAGTTTGGTCTTGGCAAGACCGGGCACGCCGATCAGAAGCGCGTGACCGCCGGACAGGATCGTCACCAGGGTATTTTCAATCACCCGGTCCTGGCCGAAGATGACGGTGGAGACCGCATCCTTGGCGGCGCGGATTTGTCCGGCGACCTGTTCTGCCGAGCGGACGATCACGTCCTCGAGTTTTTCGACACCTTCTGCGCCAGCCATTGATGAGTTCTCCTTCGACCCGATCCTTCGACTTCAAGCTCGTCTTGGACGCCGCCGATTGCGTCGTCCTGCCATGAACCCCATGCTAAACTTATGCGAAGGCCATGTATTTGTTGAATTAAACTATCCCCACATTATCGGCATTTCGGGGTATGAACGGCATCACGATGTGGCGACTTGATCCGTTATATTACGGGCGGAACTCGTCGAGGACACACGTCGAAGACTTGCACCAATCGTGCCAATTTTCGGCGGTCAGAGTCAGGGCAAACCATGGCGAAGCAAGGGCAGACCACGCAACAAGGCCTTGAAGGGCTGACGGCTGCCGCCAAGGACGCTGCGAACGACAGCGTTGCCGGAAAGGGGCTGCCCCCGGTGCATCTGTGGAATCCGCCGTTCTGCGGCGATCTCGACATGCGAATCGCCAGCGATGGTACGTGGTTTTACCTGGGCACGCCAATCGGAAGGCCGGCGCTGGTGCGATTGTTTTCGACCATCCTCAAGCGCGAGGACGGCAAGCACTTTCTCGTGACACCGGTGGAGAAGGTCGGCATCCGCGTCGACGATGCGCCGTTCCTCGCGGTCGAGATGGTCAGGGAAAGCGATGATCGCGGCCCTCTGCTTTCCTTCCGGACCAATGTCGACGACTGGGTGACGTGCGACGCCGCCCACCGCCTGCGCTTCGAGGCGGCCGCCGACGGCGGATTGACGCCGTATCTCCACGTTCGCGCCGACCTGTGGGCCAAGGTTACCCGCGCGCTCTACTACGATCTGGTTGACATGGGCGAGGAGCGGGTGGTCGATGGTGCCAGGATGTTCGGCGTCGCATCGGGCGGGGAGTTTTTTGCAATGGCCGATGCGGAGCAGGTGAGGGGCGCGCTTTGAACGGACCGATGCTGAAGACCGATCCGGCTGCGATCAGCGCGGCGGAATTTTTCGCCCGCGCCCGCGCGCGGCTCAATTTCGACGTCCCGCCCGGTCTCGTCGACCCCAACATCATCCCGAGGAGCGGCGATCGCGGCAACGACCGCATGCTGGAGATCGTCGCGCGCGAGCAGCCGGTTCGCCCCGCCGCGGTCTTGATTCCGGTGGTCGACCGTCCGCAGCCGACCGTACTGCTGACGCAGCGCTCGGCCCAGCTCAACGAGCATGCCGGCCAGATTTCCTTTCCCGGCGGCAAGATCGACGCCACCGATGCCTCACCGCTCGCCGCCGCGCTGCGCGAGGCCGAGGAAGAGGTCGGATTGAAACGCGAGTTCATCGAGCCGATCGGCTATCTCGATCTCTACGGCACCAGTTTCGGGTTTCGCATCCTGCCGACGGTGGCGCGGGTGCGGCCGGGCTTCGAGCTGCTCATCAGCAAAGCGGAAGTCGATGACGCCTTCGAGGTGCCGCTGGCGTTCCTGATGGACCCGGCCAATCATCAGACGCACACGCGGGAATTTCGCGGCATGGAGCGCTCCTACTACGCGATGCCGTTCGCGGAACGCTATATCTGGGGCGCGACCGCGGGAATCCTGCGGGTGCTGTACGAGCGGATCTGCCTGTCATGATCCGTCCGGCCCTCACCGAGGTCCTGGTTTTCCTGAGCCCGTTCGCGGTCTATGTGCTGTTCCTGCTGGCGACCCGTTCCGGGCTGATCGTGCAGTCGTCGTGGCCGCTGCATGTCATCGCCAAACTCTTGATCGGCGCGCTGCTGCTGGTGATCGCCAGTCTCGTCCTGCTCGCGGAATTTTCCGGCGCGTCGCCGAATTCGACCTACGTTCCGGCGCACATCGTGAATGGCAAATTCGTTCCCGGAGTTGAAAAATGAGCGACGCGCGGGTGCTGGACGCGCCCTGGCTCAGATCCGGTCCGTCCGCCCGCGTGCTGAAACTCCTGAACGGCGACGGCGAGGAGGCGCGCGTGGTCGGCGGCGCGGTCCGCAACGCGCTGCTCGGGATTCCGATCGGCGACATCGATATCGCGACCACCGCGCCGCCCACCGAAGTGGTCCGCCGTGCCAGGGCCGCGGGCATCAAGAGCGTGCCGACCGGCATCGAGCATGGCACCGTGACGCTGGTGCTCGACGCGCAGCCGTTCGAGGTCACGACCCTGCGCGAGGATACCGAGACGTTCGGGCGCAAGGCCAAGGTGGCGTTCGGCCGCGACTGGGTCGTCGATGCCGAGCGGCGCGACTTCACCATCAACGGCCTGTCGGTCGACGCCGATGGCGCCATATACGATTACGTCGGCGGGCTTGCGGACATTGCCGGCAAACGCGTGCGCTTCATCGGCGACGCTGCCCAGCGGATCGCCGAGGACTATTTGCGCATCCTCAGGTTCTTTCGCATCCATGCCGCCTTCGGCGCGGGCGAGCCCGATCGCGCCGGCTATCTCGCCTGTATCGCCGCGCGCGCCGGCCTTGCCACTTTGTCCGCCGAACGGGTGCGCATGGAGATGATGAAGCTGATGATCGCCGATGGCGCGGCCGGCGCGACCATCGCGATGGCGGATGGCGGCTTGCTGCAGACGATCCTCGGCGGCGTCGCCTATACCGGGCCGTTTGCGGCGATGGTCGCAGCCGAGCGGCGGATGGGACTGAAGCCGGACCCGGTTCGAAGGCTCGGCGCGCTCGCGGTCGCCGTCACCGAGGATGCGAGACGCCTCGCGGCACGGATGCGGCTGAGCAATGCCGAGGCCCGCGCGCTGGATTCGATGGGCCATCGCTGGTGGCGGCTCGCCGGAATGGACGAGGCGACCGCGCGGCGCAGGCTCTACCGGCTCGGTGCGGAGCGCTATCGCGACCGGCTGATGCTGGCCTGGGCGCGGGCCGGCGGCGACGGCGATGGCGCGCGGTGGCAAATGCTTGCGACCTTGCCGGAGCGCTGGAGCGCGCCGAAATTTCCGCTGAAGGCCGCCGATTTCATCGCGCGCGGCATGGCCGAAAGCCCGGCGCTCGGGCAAGTGCTGGCGCTCGCCGAAGACGCCTGGCTCGCGGCGGAATTTCCGCTCGATGAGGCCGCGCTGAAGGCCATTGCCGATCAGGCCGTAACGCGATACACGCGCGACATCCGGCCGTGAATATCCTTTCGGGCTTTGCCGATATCTCGCTGTTGCAACTCCTGCTGGTCGCGGGCGTGGCGCTGTTTGCCTCCGTCATCGGCGGGCTCGCCGGCTACGGCACCGGCGCGCTGATGCCGCTGGTGCTGGTGCCCTTGATCGGCGCAGAACCGGTGGTGCCGATCATCGCCATTTCGGCGATCTTCACCAATCTCAGCCGCATGGCCGCCTATCTGCGCTATGCCGACCGCCGTCGCGCGGTGATCGTCATCGTGGCGGGCGCGCTTTCGACCGCGCTCGGCGCCTACGGCTATACGCGGCTGACGAATTCCGGCGCGGCGCTGGTGATCGGCGCCATGCTGATATCGAGCGTGCCGCTGCGCCGCCTGGCCAGGCGCCGCGATATCAGGATCGGCGATACCGGGCTTGGTCTCGGCGCGGTCGGATACGGCGTCGTGGTCGGCGGCACCTCGGGCTCCGGCGTGATCCTGTTGTCGCTGCTGATGGCGGCGGGGCTTCAAGGCGCCGCGGTGATCGCCACCGACGCCGTGATCTCGGTCGTCACCAGCCTGATCAAGATTTCGGTGTTTGGCCTGGCCGGCGTGGTCACCGCGCAGGTGCTCGCCTTCGCACTCCTGATCGGTGCGATCTCGTTTCCGGGAGCGTTTTTCGCGCGAGCCTTCGTCGAACGCATGCCGGTGCATATCCACACCGCGATCCTCGACGTCGCCGTCATCATAGGCGGCGTGGTGATGATATCGTCGGCGCTGCGGAGTTTGTTCTAGTTCAACGATTTCGACGTTCGACTCATATCGGCATCGTCCCCGAACCTCATCCTGAGGAGCATCGCATGAGCGATGCGTCTCGAAGGATGGCCGCGGGCGATGGCCGTGCAAGCCGCCATCCTTCGAGACGCAAGCCATCGCCCTTGGGGCGATGGCTTGCTCCTCCAGCGATAACGGCGAAGCCGTTACGCGGGTATGAGGTCAGAGAGCCTGGAAACGACCGGGTTCAGTTGGCGGCCTCTTTTATTTCAAATGCGAGGGCATGGCGCCTATTGGCACCAAACGGACCAACCGGGTCGGTCTGATGAAGTCCGTTGATCGGGGTAGACCGGAAGTGGCCGGACCACGGTCAAAATGACGCAAATGAACCCAACTCGGACATCAGCAGCCTCCAAGCAACCGGCGCTCGCGGTTGATGCTGATCGAATATTAGCCTCGAGGTGGGAGCCGCAGTGCGCCGGGGCATCCTATTTCCAGAACTGAGCACTATTGACCAGTAAGGCGGCCTCTTAATGCGCCATGATTATCCACCGCCGCCCAGCCCTCGGCACGCAATCTGACGCCGAAATGGGCGACCATTTATGGAAGACTTGGGACGAGTAGTCGTCATTTTAACGAGCACTCAAAAGAAGACCGTTCTCGCCGCATTCCTGGGCTGGATGCTCGATGCTTTTGATTTCTTTCTGCTCGTCTTCTTGTTGGGAGACATCGCTAAGGAGTTCGACGTCAAGGTTTCAGACGTCGCTTACGCGGTTTTTCTTACACTCGCCATGCGCTTCATCGGCGCATTCATTTTCGGCCGCCTCGGCGATCGTTTCGGGCGCAAGCCAATTCTTATGCTGGACATCGTCTCCTACTCTGTCATCGGCGCTCTTGCCGCCTTTGCGCCAACTCTGTGGGCCTTTCTAGCGCTGCGCGCCTTGTTTGGAATAGCGATGGGTGGCGAGTGGGGTCTCGGTAGCGCACTTGCAATGGAAGCAATTCCGCCACAAGCGCGGGGCTTCGTTTCTGGCATTTTGCAATGTGGTTATCCCTTTGGTTATCTGCTCGCCTCGATCGCCTATGGCCTTTTATATAAAGCGAATATCGGCGATTTCACCATAGGCTGGCGCGCGATGTTCCTCCTCAGCGTACTACCCGCGCTCATAGTCCTTTTTATTCGCGCGCATGTACCGGAATCTCCGGCCTTTGCCGAAAGAAAGGACGCCCCTAAGCCTAAACTGATGGAAACGCTGCGCTCGAATTGGGGCGTCGCACTCTATGCGGTCGTGTTGATGATGTGCTTCAATCTGTTCAGCCATGGCACACAAGACCTCTATCCGACATTCCTGCAAAAGCAGCATGCGTTCGATAGCGCAACCGTCAGCTGGATTACGATCGTGGCCAACCTCGGCGCGATCGTCGGCGGCCTGTTCTTCGGCTTCGTTTCGGAGAAAATCGGCCGGGTCAACGCCATCACCGTCGCCGCGCTCATCGCGCTCCCGGCTCTGCCGCTTTGGGCCTATTCATCGACCCCGTTCATGCTGGCGCTCGGCGCCTTCGTTATGCAGATCAGTGTGCAAGGCGCCTGGGGCGTTATTCCGGCGCATCTGAATGAAATCTCGCCGGGCGCGGTGCGCGCGACCTTGCCGGGCTTCGTCTATCAAGCCGGCAATTTCCTCGCTTCCTACAATGGACCGTTCCAAGCCAAGCTCGCCGAGTCTTCGGGCGACAATTATAGTTTCGCGCTCGCGGTGGTGGCAGGCGTTATCGCGGTTGCAATCGTCGTCATCATTCGCTTCAGTCCAGAACGCCGCGGCGAAGTTCTGACTGTCACGAGTTGACATCCAGCGGATGGAAATCACGCCTGCCAGCGGTCGTTCTCCTGCTGGTCGGCGTGCCGATCTCGCTTTTTCTGATCTGAGCGGACCACGATGGACCATTTTGATGCCGACATCCTGATCCTCGGCGCTGGCGGCGCCGGCCTGCGGGCCGCGATCGCCGCCGCGCAGTCCGCTCCGGAGTCGACTATCGCCCTGGTCTCCAAGGTCTATCCAATGCGCAGCCACACGGTTGCGGCGGAAGGCGGCTCGGCCGGCGTGGTGCAGGACCATGATAGCCTCGACAACCACTTCAATGACACCGTCGCAGGCGGCGACTGGCTGTGCGAACAGGACGTCGTCGAATATTTCGTCGAACATTGCACGCCGGAAATGGTGCAGCTCGAGCATTGGGGTTGCCCGTGGAGCCGCAAGCCGGATGGCCACATTAACGTTCGCGCATTTGGCGGGATGAAAATCGAGCGCACGTGGTTCGCCGCCGATCGCAGCGGCTTCCATATTCTTCACACCTTGTTCCAGACCTCCACTAGGTTCCCCTCTATCAGACGCTTCGACGAACATTTCTGCGTCGATCTATTGACCGAAGACGGCCGCGCCCAGGGTGCGGTGGTGCTCTCGCTTTCCACCGGTGAATTCGCCGCCATCCATGCCCGCGCCGTAGTGATTGCGACTGGCGGTGCCGGCCGGGTGTTCCGGCAAAATACCAATGGCGGCATCGTTACCGGTGACGGCATGGCTTTGGCCTACCGACACGGCGTGCCGCTACGTGACATGGAATTCGTTCAGTACCATCCGACCTGCCTGCCCGGCACCGGCATTCTGATCACCGAGGCGTGCCGCGGCGAAGGCGCGTTCCTCCTCAACAAGGATGGCAATCGTTACCTGCAGGACTACGGGTTGGGGCCAGCCGAGGCTAAGCCACGTAACAAATACATGGAGCTGGGACCGCGCGACCGTCTGAGTCAGGCGTTTTGGCACGAGCAGCGCAAGGGTCGTACTCTCACCACGCCGCAGGGCGAAGCGGTGTTGCTTGATCTGCGCCACATCGGGAGCGCCCGGATCAAGGAACGGCTGCCCCTGATCTGCGATCTGGCCAAACAATTCATGGGTGTCGACGCGACGACAATGCCGATTCCGGTGCGTCCCGCTGTGCATTACACGATGGGCGGCATCTTGGTGGATATCCGCACCGCCTCGCCGCTTGCCGGTTTGTTTGCCGCCGGCGAATGCTCCAGTGTCGGCATCCATGGTGCCAACCGGCTGGGATCAAACTCGCTCGCCGAGCTCTCCGTATTCGGCCGTGTTGCCGGCGAGCAGGCAGCCCTATTTGCGCGGGGCAGCTCGGCCGCCCGCCGATCGGACCAGGCGGCTGACGTGGCGGCCAAGGCGTTGGCGTTGCTGGACCAGAAAGGCGCCGGCGAGCGCCATGCAGTGCTGCGGGCCGAGATGGGAGCCAGCATGGAAAAGGGCTGCGGCATCTATCGGCTTGGACCGGAGATGCAAAACACCTGCGACACGTTGGCGGAACTTCGAAAGCGCTATGCAGGGATCACGCTGGAAGACAAGTCGCGCGCCTGGAACACCGATTGGATCACGGCCATAGAACTCGGCTTCCAGCTGGACGTTGCTCAGGCGATGGCACATTCGGGTTTGGCACGCACCGAATCCCGCGGTGCTCACCAGCGTCTGGACGGTTTCGAGCAGCGCGACGATGCCAATTTCCTGCGTCACAGCCTCGCACATTATCGGAGTGCCGACACTCCCCATATCACTTACGCGCCGGTAACCATCACCAAGTCGCCTCCGGGTCAGCGCGCTTATGGTGCGCTGGGCGAGCACGAAGAGGCCGCAAGCAAGGACGTGTCCCCAAAGGGCGGGCGTCCACCAGCCCCTAAGGATCCTGCGCATGTCTGATACCATTGCCAGTTCGAAGACCATCGAACTGCGCGTGCTGCGCTACCGCCCCGCTTCGGATGCCGAGCCGGTCTTTGTCAGCTATCGCGTGCCCTACACCGATGACATGTCGGTTCTGCAGGCGTTGCAATCCATCAAGGATACGCAGGATGGCAGCCTGTCGTTCCGTTGGTCGTGCCGTATGGCGATCTGCGGCAGCTGCGGCATGATGATTAATGGCGAGCCGAAACTGGCCTGCAATACCTTTGTCCGCGACCTCACCCCCAACGCCGCAGTCATCGAGCCGCTGCAGAATTTCCCGATCGAGCGCGACCTTGTGGTGACCGTGGGCGATTTCGTCAAGAAGATCGAGAGCATCTATCCCTACCTCATGCCAAAGGTGCCGAAGCCGATCGAGGACGGCACCTATCTGCAGACACCCGCGCAAATGACATCGTATGAATCCTTCAGCGACTGCATCAATTGCATGTTGTGCTATGCCGCCTGTCCACAGTTCGGAGCTAATCCCGATTTCATCGGTCCTGGCGCAATGGCCCTGCTGCAACGATATAATGGTGACTCGCGCGATGGCGGACAACAATTCCGGCTGGACCGGATCCACGGGGAAGACGGGGTATGGGCCTGCACCGCGGTTGGCGTCTGCTCCGAGGTCTGTCCAAAACAGGTCGACCCAGCCAACGCCATCAATCAGAACAAGACCAACAGCGCGCTTGATTTCTTCTTGCGTTATGTTCGGCGAGAACAGCCATGAGCGAGCGACGCCCGTTCCATCGCCTGCAGCCGCGCCATTGGTGGGCTCATAAGCCCTATCGCGCCTATACCGTGCGGGAACTGTCCGGGGTCGCCGTCGCGGTGTATGGCGCGATCCTGCTGGTGGGTCTGTTCTGCCTGTGGCGGGGGCAGGACGCCTATGCGGTCTACCGGCGGATCCTCGCCAGCGATTGGTCCTTCGTGGTCCATGCGGTTCTGCTCGCCGCGGTGCTTTGGCACGTGGTGACCTGGTTCGAGATCCTGCCCAAAACCATGCCGAAGCTGATCCTGCGAGGCCGGCAACTGCCGCAGCGACAAGTGACCGCGATGGGGCTGCTGATTGCCTTGGTCTGTTCTGCCGCTCTGCTGGTTGTCGTCGTCGCCATAGGGGCCATGTCTTGAGACCCATTAATCACACGGCGCCGAAACGGTCCGCTGCGCCGGTCTTCTGGCTACTGTTCGGTGCCGGCGGCATGTTGTCGGCACTGTTCGGCCCGGCACTGATCATCCTAACCGGATTCATGATCCCGCATGGCTGGGGATTGCCGGCAACCTTCGGCGATTTTCCCCATGTGCTCGCCTTCGCGCGTCACCCGCTCGGAAAGCTGGTGGTTTTGGCGGTGATCGCCTTGTTCGTTTGGCACGGGGCCGAACGTATGTTTCTAACCCTCAAGGATATGCGCGCCGGCAAGCCGCGGCTGTTGCGCCTCGTGACGTATGGCGTCGCAGGCCTGCTGACGCTGGTGACCGCCTCGTTGCTGCTGGCCATCGGCTTTTGACCGACCTGGCAACCCATTCCGCTCGTCCTGGGGGAAAGGCCTTGCTCGACCTATCCTCATCACCGCTGACCGCGAATCCGATACCCGACTATCTCCGTGACGTTTATGCCTGGGCCTACCTCACGCCCTGGCTAACCGGATTCCTGGATCGCCAGGTCGTGGTCCAGGCCATTCTCTGGGGAAATGCGCAGCGGTTGATCCGGGATGTCCTGACTGCGGTGAAGCCGGGTGATCGCATCTTTCAGCCGGCCGCGGTCTATGGCAGCTTCTCCCGTCAACTCGCCGAGCAGATCGGTCGGCATGGCCGTCTCGAGGTCCGCGATATTGCTCCGCTCCAGGTCACTTTAACCCGGCAGAAACTCGCAGGTCTGTCGCAAGTTCAGGTGGCATGCGGCAATGCGGTCGATCCGGAACGAGGGGAATTTGACGCAGTCGCCTGCTTTTTTCTACTTCACGAAGTGCCGGACGACGTGAAGGTGCAGGTCGTAAAAGCCATGCTGGGCTTAGTGCGGCGGGGCGGCAAAGCGATCTTCGTCGATTACCACCGGCCGCATCGTTGGCATCCCCTTAAGCCGGTGATGAAACGGGTTTTTGCTTGGCTTGAGCCGTTCGCCCTCGCAATGTGGTCAGGCGAGATTCAAGAGCTCGCTGGATCGAGCGCTACGGACTTCCGCTGGAGCAAGCGCACACGTTTCATCGGGCTCTATCAGACCGTCATCGCGGAGCGCGAAGGGATCAGCCGCAAAGCGAAGCCTGCCTAAACTGCGGCACCTCTCGTGGCTTTATGACGCTGACAAGCGCGCTGGAACTTGCCCCGCCTCGATGCCCCCCTTTCGGACGGGGTTTTGTTTGATCCGATCACGACGGGTCCCTTTTGTTCTCCCGTAGTGCCGCCCTAACGACATAGGAACGTTTCGGGACTCGGTGCATAACGATGACAACCCGCGACCATTGGATTGAAAATCTTAGCTGTCCGCAGTCTACACCTTGAATTACGACTCACTTTCTAAGAAAACGGGGTACAAAACGGGGTACTAGGTGCAGATCGCGAGCCCACTGAACTCAACCCGGCGGGCTTTTGTTCGGCTGTTGCCGGCAACGGCGAATTGCGAACGCGGCGTTTCAAGCTGGTGCTTTTGGGCGCGACCGACGCAACCGGCGGGACAAATCTGGTCGCCCATCTCTGCTCGAAGCGTCTTTGAAGGTGAAGAGGAATTGCGCTCACAGCCAAGCTCCTGGCTTCCGATCGTCCCAGTCAAGGCTTCAACTCACACCATCGCTTAAAGGTCCGCCAATGTGCCACACATCTTTGGTATCACCCGGACGCGGTCACCACGTACCTTTGGATAGCAAAAGAAACAGGGCGTCATCACCCTTGATTTGAGTGGTTTCGCGAGTGGCCTCGAATCCTTGAGCAAGGGGAACGCCGGCGTCGCTAACCTGCCACTCCCACCGATCTGGTTGGAGGGCGCGGACATTAACGTCAAGAAGGCGTGGGCGGGACTTATCGGCCATCTCCGAATATGCCTCTCCGGTTTGCCGGTTCAACCCCAACTACGTGCGCGACAGATAGAGGCGGACCCGGAGAGGATTGCCCGGGGTGCCTGACATACCGGAACAACATCCTTCCCTGTGGAACCGCTCGGCTATGCTGCTCAATCATTCACGATGGGGTGGTACGTTCAACGGTTCGCGAGTCGCTCAGCCAAAAAGAAACGGCCGCGGCGCTGGGGCAGCTGAGGCCGCCTAATAAGAACTCCCGATGGAGGGGGCTTGTTTCCAGTCGGGTGTTCCTTGCGCTCGACACCGCCAAGCGCAGGCGAGTCTAAGCGAAGGATTCGTAGGTCTGCGAAGTAAAGGTCTGTCGACCGAATCACAAAATCGCAGGCAACGACTGCCCGAGTAGCTTGACCTGGATCAAACGCGTACAGGAGAATTTGTCAGACCGTTAAAGAAGCGAGAGGGCCGCGGCGTACTGCGCTTTTGGCGATGTTCGGACCTCAAAATATACGATCAAGGGGGCGGTACGTGGAGATTGAGCTGGAGCATAGTCACACGAAAGAAGAAATTCGCGCCCGGCTCGCGCGGGACCCCGGCATTAGCTATCTTCGTGACTGGATCTACGGGGGGATAGACGGAGTCGTGACCACTTTTGCTGTAGTCGCAAGTGTGGTCGGCGCTGACTTGTCCTCACAGGTCGTGCTTGTTCTTGGCCTGGCCAATCTTGTCGCCGACGGGTTCGCCATGGCGGCGGGCAATTACAGCGGCACTCAGGCCGAGCGGGATGATTATAATCGTCTGCTAGCTGTCGAGCGCAAGCACATAGCCGTTGTTCCGGATGGCGAGCGGGAGGAGATCAGGCAGATCTTCGGTGGCAAGGGCTTCTCGGGCGATAACCTGGAGGCAATAGTCGATGTAATCACAGCAGATGAATCCCGCTGGGCAAAGACTATGGTGGTGGAAGAATACGGTCTTGCTCCGACCCCGAAGTCTCCGGCATTGGCAGCGCTCAGCACGTTTGCTGCGTTCACATTATGCGGTTTGGTCCCGCTTGTGACTTAATCTCTGGGCGGGCGGGCTGATCCCGTGCGTTGCCGCAACTGGCATGGTTTTCTTCGCTATCGGGGCCATCAAGAGCCGTTGGTCTCTGACGACGTGGTGGCTATCGGGATTTGGAACTTTCTGTATAGGCATGTTCGCCGCCGCGCTGGCCTTTTGGGTTGGTTTTGGCTTGAGGACACTATTTAATCTTTCTACGGGTTGAAGATGGCGGACACTTCACGTCTGTTCATGGCACTTTTTGGACGTGATGCGATGTCGGACTTGAGTCCGAAATCCGCACCAAAGCGGACGTTGACCAACGTCTTTGACCCCCGCAAAAAGGTGGGAGAGGTGAAGTGAATTCACGCGTGTCTCCGCACCCTAAATCAGTGCCGCTGATTTGCCCGACGTGTCAAATGCAGTCGCTGGCATCGTCCATCCCGGCGCCCCGGCCTGCTACTTTGCATGGGGTTGTTTTCGATATTTTTGGTTGGGACCGCGAACCGGGCCGAGCCTTGCCTCGGCAAAGCCTTCATGCTGCTTCACCCGGCAGCAACTCGGTCAGCGAACGGATGATGCGATCCGGCTTGACCGTAGATTGCGCCGGCAGACCTTCGCCGTGGACGTCGATCCAGATCGCATAGATGCCGAGGCGTTGCGGCACCTCGACTTCCCATTCCAGATTGTCGCCGACCATCCAGGTCTCGGACGCGGTGACGCCAAGCGCCTGCATGGCGTGCCGATAGGCGCGCTCGTCCGGCTTGCCAAAGCCATGCTCGCCTTCGATCTGGATATGATCGAAGCGGTGCGCGAGCGCGAAGCGTTCGACCTTGGCGCGCTGGGTTCCGGCCGCGCCGTTGGTGACCAGCGCGAGCTTCACGCCGCGCGCCTTCAGCGCGTCGATCGCGTCATGCGCGCCGGGGAACACGAACATCTCCTCCTCGCGATAGGTAGTGAAACGGTCAGCGATGCGGATCGCGAGATCGTCGGGCAGGGGAGGATGGCCGTTCGCGGCCAGCGCGGCAAAGCCGCCCTTCACCGATACGCGCCGCGCTTCCTCGAGCTTTAATCGCCACGCCGGTTCGGCCGTTGCCCAGAAATTTCGTGCGAACGTCAGGATCGCGGCGGCGGCCTGTCGTGATGGTACCGGCGCAAGCTCGCCGGCGAATTCGGCGGTGATCATATTCCACGCAATCTCGGGCCGCCCATAAGCCGACAGGATGGTGTCGTCCATGTCGATCAGCATCGCGCGGGGCAGTGGCATTGTCGTCACGGCCATTTCACTTCCGGGGGCATCGACGACAGGATGGAGTCGACATTGCCGCCGGTCTTCAGGCCGAAGATGGTGCCGCGATCGTACAGCAGGTTGAATTCGACATAGCGTCCGCGCCGGATCAGCTGTTCCTCGCGGTCCTGCGCGGTCCATGGCGTCTCGAAATTGCGCCGGACCAGCTCGGGATAGATCTTCAGGAGGGCGCGGCCGACTTGCTGGGTAAAGCCGAGGTCGGAATCCCAGTCGCCGCTGTCGAGCCAGTCGTAGAAGATGCCGCCGATGCCGCGCGCCTCCTTGCGATGCGGCAGATAGAAATATTCGTCGCACCATTTCCTGTATTTCTCGTAGTCGGCAACCCCATTGTGTCCGCCGCAGGCGGCTTTCATCGCGGCATGAAAGGCAACCGTGTCGGGGTCGTGCTGGGTGCGGCGCCGCTCCAGCACAGGCGTCAGGTCGGAACCGCCGCCGAACCAGGCTTTGGTGGTGACGACGAAGCGGGTGTTCATGTGCACGGCCGGGATGTTCGGATTGTGCGGATGCGCGATCAGCGAAATGCCGGACGCCCAGAAGCGCGGGTCGTCGGCCGCGCCCGGAATCTGGGCCCGGAACTCCGGGGCGAACTCGCCATGCACGGTCGAGCAATGCACGCCGACCTTCTCGAACAGCCGTCCGCGCATCATGCTCATGACCCCGCCGCCGCCGCTCTCGCCGGTATGATCGGTGCGGTCCCAGCGCGTGCGCGCGAAGCGGCCCGCGGCACCTGCATAGAGCGAGGCCGGCGCATCGTCTTCGAGTTGCTCGAGCGCGCTGCAGATATCGTCGCGCAGGCGCTCGAACCAGGTCCTGGCGCGCGCCTTGCGGTCTTCGATCACGGAGATGTCCATTGCTGAAATCTAGCTGTTTGCGCCGGTTGTGGAAGCTGTTTGCCGCAGTGCCTCGCCGAGCGCCATCGCCGCGGCCATCGCCACGTTGAGCGAGCGCAAGGGGGGCTTGATCGGGATCACCAGCCGCGCATCCGCCGCATTGACGACATCGTCGGGAACACCAGCTGATTCCCGCCCGAACAGCAGGATGTCGGCCGGGCCAAAACGGTAGTCAAGATATGAACTGACCCCCTTGGTCGTGAACAGGATCAGCCGGGAGTTGCCCTGCTTGCGCCATTGCTCGAATTTTGGCCAGGAATCATGACGCGTGATGCTCACCTGGTCCAGATAATCCATTCCCGTCCGGCGGAAATGCCGGTCCGATACCGGAAAACCGGCGGGCTCGATGATATGGGCCGATACATCGAGGCACGCGCAGAGGCGCAGAATCGTCCCGGTATTCTGGGGGATGTCGGGCTGGAAAAGCGCAATTTGCATTTCGTTTTGGTAGCTCGGTCAAGCCCGCGATCTCTCAAATAATTCATCGCTCCGGGCGGAATTAGTGCATTGCACGCATGGCAGCCGATAGCGGGCTTGCGCTCGTCCGGCAAGGGTGCCAATAGAACGATTCTGGACTGCTGGTTCCGCCCGCCGGGGCAGGGGAAAGCGGTCCATTTGCCGCCGCGGGGGTCGCGGGCGCCGGCAGCCTCCCCCGGGTCGTCAATGCGTTGCCTGGGGCGGTTCCACCGGCTGCAGCTTGGGAAAGGGTTTGGGATCGTGACGACAGCGTCTTCGGCGGATCATCCAACACGCCGTGATTTCCTCTTTGTTGCAACCGGAGCTGCCGCCGCCGTCGGTGGAGTGCTCTCGCTCTGGCCGTTCGTTTCGCAGATGAATCCGGACGCCTCGACGATCGCGGCCGGCGCGCCGATCGAGGTCGATCTGGCACCGATCGCCTCCGGGCAGGACATCAAGGTGTTCTGGCGGGGAAAACCGATCTACATCATGAACCGCACCAAGAAGCAGGTCGACGAGGCCCGCAGCGTCCCCGTCGCGAGCCTGCCCGACCCGGCGACCGATCAGTCCCGGGTCAAGGAGGGCCATGATAACTGGCTCGTCGTGATCGGCATCTGCACCCATCTCGGCTGCATCCCGATCGCCTATGAGGGCAATTATGACGGGTTCTTCTGCCCCTGCCATGGCTCGCAATACGACTCCTCCGGTCGCATTCGTCAGGGACCCGCCCCGGCCAACCTGGCCGTGCCGCCCTATCAATTCGTTTCCGACAGCAAAATCCAGATTGGCTGACCTCGCGGATCGGTATCCGAGAGCTTGAGCCCGTCGCGTCGTTTTACTTCCCCAGGGATCGCATCATGAGCGGACCATCCGACTACCAGCCGACCCACCCCGTCCTGAAGTGGATCGAGCGGCGCCTGCCGATCCTGGGCTTTGCGCATTCCTCGTTCGTCGCCTATCCGACGCCGCGCAACCTGAATTACTGGTGGACGTTCGGCGCCATACTCTCGTTCATGCTCGGGTTGCAGATCCTGACCGGCGTGATCCTGGCGATGCATTACACGCCCGAGGCCACCATGGCCTTCCGCTCGGTCGAAAGCATCGTGCGCGACGTCAACTACGGCTGGCTGCTGCGCAACATGCACGCCTCCGGCGCCTCGATGTTCTTCCTGGCCGTCTACATCCACATGTTCCGCGGCCTTTATTACGGCTCGTACAAGGAGCCGCGCGAGGTGCTGTGGATCCTCGGCGTCATCATCTACCTCTTGATGATGGCGACCGGCTTCATGGGCTATGTGCTGCCGTGGGGCCAGATGAGTTTCTGGGGCGCCACCGTCATCACCAATCTGTTCTCGGCCATTCCCTATTTCGGCGAGAGCATCGTGACGCTGTTGTGGGGCGGCTATTCGGTCGGCAACCCGACCCTGAACCGCTTTTTCTCGCTGCACTATTTGCTGCCGTTCGTGATCGCAGGCGTGGTGGCGCTGCACGTCTGGGCGCTGCATGTCGCGGGCCAGAACAATCCGGCCGGCGTCGAGGTGAAGACCGAAAAGGACACCGTGCCGTTCACGCCTTACGCCACCATCAAGGACATGTTCGGCGTCTCCTGCTTCCTGATCTTCTTCGCCTGGTTCATCTTCTACATGCCGAACTATCTCGGCGACGCCGACAATTACATCCCCGCCAATCCCGGCGTGACGCCGCAGCACATCGTGCCGGAATGGTACTACCTGCCGTTCTACGCGATGCTGCGCAGCATTCCGAACAAGCTCGCCGGCGTGGTCGTGATGTTCTCCTCGATCCTGCTGCTGGCGTTCCTGCCGTGGCTCGATACCGCGAAGACCAGGTCGTCAAAATACCGTCCGCTGGCCAAGCAGTTCTTCTGGATCTTTGTCGTGGTCTGCGTGCTTTTGGGCTATCTCGGCGCGCAGCCGCCGGAAGGCATCTATGTGATCGCCGGCCGCATCCTGACCTTCTGCTACTTCGCCTATTTCCTGATCATGCTGCCGCTGCTCAGCCGGATCGAGACGCCGCGGCCGGTTCCGAATTCGATCGCAGACGACGTCCTCGCGAAGACCGGAAGCAAGACCACGCCGATGGTATCCACGGTGATCGCGCTTGCGCTCGCCGGCAGCCTGTTAGCGGGAAGCGTGCAGAACGCCCGCGCCGAGGATCAAACGCCGGTCTCGCAGAAATGGTCGTTCGCAGGTCCGTTCGGCAAATACGACCGCGGCGCGTTGCAGCGCGGCTTGAAGGTCTACAAGGAAGTCTGCTCGGCCTGCCATTCGCTGAACTATATCGCGTTCCGCAATCTCGCCGATCCCGGCGGTCCCGGCTATTCGGACGCGCAGGCGGCGGCGCTGGCGGCCGAATACAAGGTCAAGGATGGCCCCAACGATCAGGGCGAGATGTTCGACCGGCCCGGCCGGCCGGCGGATTATTTCCCCCCGCCATTCCCCAACGAGCAGGCGGCACGCGCGGCCAATGGCGGCGCGGCGCCGCCCGATCTGTCGCTGATCGCGAAAGCGCGGTCCTATGAGCGCGGCTTTCCCTGGTTCATCTTCGACTTCTTCACCCAGTTCCAGGAGCAGGGCCCGAACTACATCGTCGCAATCCTGACCGGCTTCGAGGACAAGCCCCCGGCCGGCGTGACCATTCCCGACGGCTCCTACTACAATAAGATTTTCCCCGGCCACGCCATCAAGATGCCGCCGCCGCTCTCCGACGGCCAGGTCACCTTCGACGACGGCTCGCCGGCAACCGTGCCGCAATACGCCCATGACGTCGCCACCTTCCTGATGTGGGCCGCCGAGCCAAAGATGGAGGCGCGCAAGCAGATGGGCCTGGAGGTGTTCGTGTTCCTGATCCTGTTCGCGGGATTGATGTATTTCACCAAGAAGAAGGTCTGGGCCGACGCGCACTGACCTCTGTGACGATGACGTGAATTTGAAAAAAGCCCCCAACGGGGGCTTTTTTGTTTTGTAAAACCACGCACACCGTCATCCTGAGGCGCGAGCCCTTGCGAGCCTCGAAGGATGCTTGCGACCCATCCTTCGCGGCGAAGACGCCGCTCCTCAGGATGACGATTGTGTGTGCGGCGAGACCATCATGCTCTCGCTAACCGATTGCATCCCGCCCGCACAGCGGACAAAATAGCCGCCAATCTCCCCTCGAGACAATCACGGAGGATCCCCATGGGCACCAACATCACCTTCAAGCGTCCCGACGGCAAGGACGCCGGTGGCTATCTCGCCAACGCCGCGCGCGGCAACGCGCCGGGCGTGGTCGTGATCCAGGAATGGTGGGGGCTGCAGGACCAGATCAAGGGCATGTGCGACCGCTTCGCGCTGGCCGGCTTCGACGCGCTGGCGCCCGATCTCTACAAGGGCAAGGTCGTGCCCTATCACGACACCGATGCCGCCGGAAAAGAGATGAACTCGCTCGACTTCATGGACGCCACCACCCAGACCGTGCGCGGCGCCGCGCAATACCTCGCCAGGAACGGCGCCAAGGTCGGGCTGACCGGCTTCTGCCTCGGCGGCGCCGTGACCATCATCGGCGCCACCAAAATCCCGGAGCTTGCCGCGGGCGTGGTGTTCTACGGTATCCCGCCGGAACAGGCGGCCAAGCCCGCAGACGTCAAAATCCCGCTGCAGGCGCATTTCGCCACCAAGGACGACTGGTGCACGCCGGCCCTGGTCGACACCTTCGAAAAGGGCATGAAGGCCGCCGGCAAGTCGCTCGAGATTTTCCGCTATGACGCCGAGCACGGTTTTGGCAACGAGCAGCGCCTGTCGGTGCACGATCGCGCGTCGGCGGAACTGGCCTGGGGCCGGGCGACCGAGTTTTTCAAGAAGCATTTGGGGTGAAGTGCTTCGTCATCGCGAGGAGCGCTTGCGACGAAGCGATCCATACGTTTGCAGAGCGAACGGCTTGGATTGCTTCGCTTCGCTCGCAATGACGATCGTCTCGCCCAAAGCAAAACCTATCCGCCAGCCTCGCTCACCCCATCCCACCACGGGCATGTCCCCGGCATCAGCTTGTAATTCCCCTCCATCACCTGCACCGGGGCGCGCAGGCCGGAGGCAGCGGCGCGCATTCGCATCTCGCGCGCGACCTCGCGGTCCTTCTCCGGCAGCCAGACCCGCTCATGGCCCCACAGGCTCGGGCCGTCATGCATCTCGACCGGTTGCCAGTTCGCCGGGTTGATCTCGCGGCCGCCCCAGCCGCATTCGATCATGAAGGAGGACGGCGACTTGCAGTAGAACGAGGTCATGAGGTCGTTGGTGTGGCGGCCGAGCGTGACGCTGACGCGCTCTTCTTGTGTCAGCGCGATGTCGTAGCACTGGCCGACATCGTCGAGCGAAAACAATTCCATCATCAGATGGTGCATCCCGTTCTTGCCGGTCTCGATCAGCGCCAGCGAATGATGCCGCGCGTTGACGTGAAAAAAGAAAGCGCGGAACGGTTTCAGGATGTAATCGGAGAGGCCGAAGCCGAGCACGTCGACATAGAACGACATCATGGGATCGATGTTCTCGACCGTCAGCACGGCATGTCCAAGGCCGAGCGGACCGGTGCGGAATCCCGAGATCGAGCGGCCCGGGAGAAACGGGGTGTCGTCGATCTCCGGGCCGTAAAACGCCTCGAGCCGGTTGCCGGCGGGATCGCTGAACGAGATCAAGGCATGCACACGCCTGGCGTCCGCCAGCGTCTGCGGCTCGGCGGTGACCTGGATCTGGGCCGCCTCCAACCGGGCGGCCAGCGCCTCCAGCGCCGCGGCATCGGCGACTTCCCAGCCGAAGAAGCGCGCGCCGTCCGGCAGCGAACGGTCGATGACGATGCGCTGCTTGCGATCGTCCATCCGGAACGCCAGCAGCGAATTGCCGCGCTCCACCGCCTGCAGGCCTACCAGGCCGGTGCCGAACTGCCGCCAGTCCTCCAGCTCGGACGAGCCGAAACCTGCATATCCCAGAGCCTGCACCGTCATCGCGCGCCTCCCGTTTTCCTGAGGTCTTGGGACCAAATCCTACGCATATTTTCGGCCTTTCACACCAAAAGATGCGTCCTAAAACGGCAATCCATTGGGCCAGACGGCGGCAATCCCTGCTTGACGGCCGCTCCGGTCCTGGTGTTTACGTTGCCCATGAGCACCGTCGTCCGCAATACCCGCCTGTGGTGGCGCACCTCCTAACGAGGTGGCCGGTGCGATTTCATTTTCCCCAATCGTTCGAGGCCGTCATCGCAGCGCGACGGCCTTTTCGTTTGTCCTGTGTGGCGTTCCCTCGGCAAGTTTCGTAAGAGGATGCCATGAACAGGACAGCCTTCTCCCTGCCGGCGAGGTACGAATACCGCACCCGTGGCGGGCTTGCGGTGACCCGCTCGGTGGAACAGTTTTCCGGCGGCGCCAACCGGCTCGACGACCTGATCGATCTGCTCGACCGCCGGCCCGGCGTGGTGCTGTCTTCGGGCACCACGGTGCCGGGCCGCTACGAAAGCTTTGACCTTGGCTTTTCCGATCCGCCGCTGCGGCTGGAAACCCGGGGGGCCGAGTTTACCTTGCAGGCCCTGAACGCGCGCGGTGATGTGCTGATCGCCTTCATCGGCGATGCCTTGCGCGAGCCCTGCGTCGTCGTCACCGAGAAAAACGCCTCGCGCCTTGCCGGCCATATCGTGCGTGCCGCAGCTCCTGTCGACGAGGATCAGCGCACCCGCCGCGCCAGCGTGATGTCGCTGGTGCGTGATCTCGTGGCCGCATTCGGCGCCAATGACGATCCCTTGCTCGGCCTGTTCGGCGCCTTCGCCTACGACCTCGTGTTCCAGATCGAGGACCTCGTCGAGAAGCGCGCCCGCGAAAAGGACCAGCGCGACATCGTGCTCTACGTACCCGATCGGCTGCTGGCCTATGACCGCGCCACCGGGCGCGGCGTGATGTTGAGCTACGATTTTGCCTGGAAGGGCAAATCCACCGAGGGCCTGCCGCGCGATACGCCTGAAAGCGTCTACGCCAAGACGCCGCGCCAGGGATTTTCCGATCACGCGCCCGGCGAATACCAGGCCACCGTGGAGACCGCGCGCGCAGCGTTCGCGCGCGGCGATCTGTTCGAGGCGGTGCCGGGTCAATTGTTCGCAGAGCCCTGCGAGCGAACGCCTGCCGAAGTATTTCAGCGGCTGTGCCGGATCAATCCGTCGCCCTATGGCGCGCTGATGAATCTCGGCGACGGCGAATTCCTGGTGTCGGCCTCGCCCGAGATGTTCGTGCGCTCCGACGGTAGGCGTGTCGAGACCTGTCCGATCTCCGGCACGATCGCGCGCGGCGTCGATGCAATCGGCGATGCCGAACAAATTCGGCAACTCTTGAATTCGGAGAAGGACGAATTTGAACTCAACATGTGCACCGACGTCGACCGCAACGACAAGGCGCGCGTCTGCGTGCCGGGAACGATCAAAGTTCTCGCGCGGCGCCAGATCGAGACCTATTCAAAACTGTTTCACACCGTCGATCATGTCGAGGGCATGCTGCGGCCGGGTTTCGATTCGCTCGATGCGTTCCTCACCCACGCCTGGGCGGTGACCGTGACCGGCGCCCCGAAATTGTGGGCGATGCAGTTCGTCGAGGATCATGAACGTTCGTCGCGGCGCTGGTATGCCGGCGCGATCGGCGCCGTCAATTTCGACGGCAGCATCAACACCGGGCTGACCATCCGCACGATCCGGATGAAGGACGGTCTCGCCGAAGTGCGGGTCGGCGCCACCTGTCTGTTTGATTCCGATCCTGCCGCCGAGGACCGCGAGTGCCAGGTCAAGGCGGCGGCGCTGTTCCAGGCGCTGCGCGGCGATCCGCCAAAACCGCTGTCGGCGTTCGCACCCGATGCCACCGGAAGCGGCAAGCAGGTGCTGCTGATCGACCACGACGACAGTTTTGTGCATATGCTGGCGGATTATTTCCGTCAGGTCGGCGCCACCGTCACTGTGGTGCGGCACGTTCATGCGCTGGATATGCTCAAGCAAAAGAACTGGGACCTGCTGGTGCTGTCGCCGGGGCCGGGCCGGCCGGAGGATTTTGCAATCGCCAAAACCATCGACGCTGCGCTCGGCAAGAAACTGCCGATCTTCGGCGTTTGCCTCGGCGTGCAGGCGATCGGCGAATATTTCGGCGGGCAACTCGGCCAGCTCGGCCAGCCGGCGCATGGCCGGCCGTCGCAGGTCCAGGTCAACGGCGGGCGGCTGATGCAGAACCTGCCCAGCGAGATCGTGATCGGCCGCTATCATTCGCTCTATGTCGAGCGCGACAGCATGCCGGAGGTGCTCGCCGTGACCGCGAGCACCGAGGACGGCGTCGCCATGGTGATCGAGCACAAGAGCCTGCCGGTCGGCGGGGTACAGTTTCACCCGGAATCGCTGATGTCGCTCGGCGGCGAAGTGGGGTTACGTATCGTGGAGAACGCGTTCCGGCTCGGCGTGCCGGTCAACTATTGAGGGGACGTCATTGCGAGGAGCATTTGCGACGAAGCAATCCATCCTTCCCCGGTGTTTCTGGATTGCTTCGCTGCGCTCGCAATGACGAAAGGGAGAAAAGAGAAAACCGATGAATTTTGAAAACGACCTGAAAGCCTCCGTCCGTACCATTCCGGACTACCCGAAACCGGGCATTCTGTTTCGGGACATCACCACGCTGCTCGGCGACGCCCGCGCCTTTCGCCGCGCGGTCGACGAACTGGTGCAGCCCTGGGCCGGCAACAAGATCGACAAGGTCGCCGGCATCGAGGCGCGCGGCTTCATTCTCGGCGGCGCGGTGGCGCACCAAGTCTCGGCCGGCTTCGTGCCGATCCGGAAAAGAGGCAAGCTGCCGCACACCACGGTGCGGATCGCCTATTCGCTGGAATACGGCCTCGACGAAATGGAAATGCATGCCGACGCCATCCTTCCCGGCGAGCGCGTGATCCTGGTTGACGACCTGATCGCGACCGGCGGCACCGCCGAGGGCGCGGTGAAGCTGATGCGCCAGATCGGTGCCAATGTGGTGGCGGCCTGCTTCATCATTGACCTGCCGGACCTCGGCGGCGCGGCCAAATTGCGGGCGATGGACGTGCCGGTGCGAACGCTGATGTCGTTCGAGGGGCATTGAGCGGCAGAGCACCAGCGATTTTCGTTGGGTTACGCGGAAGCCTGACGGTCATGCAGCGGAACGGTCCACGAGCCGGAGTTTCGCATGGCTTCCGCCGCGCTCACAGCCTCTCTTTGGCCGTCCCCCAAGGCTCGCAGATCGACCGCGATCGGAACGACCTCATGCTTCATGTAGTGGATCGAGCCCAGACGCTCCAGCAAGCGGCAGCCACAGCGCGCATAAAAGCCCAACAGCCGCGACGGAATCAGGGCCAAGCCCAAGTCTATGCCGTTGATCAGCGCCAGACCGTAAATGGCGTAAACCAGGTGTGGCCCGAATTTGCTTTTCTGCCAGTCAGGATGAATGACGAGGCGGCCGAACTCAACCAGCTGGCGGCCGGACTCTCTTGACCAACTCACGACTTCGTCGAAGTCCATCTGCTCCTGGGCGGCATAAGCACGTTTGCGTGGATCAGGGACGGGATGACGCTCTTGCGCTAACAGTTCGTCCAGGGCTGCCCCGTTGGGTTCGCCTTCGGCCAGGATCAACCGGACCCCGCCGATCATCTCCTCGATCCCTTGGCCATCCTGATAGTAGGCGCCCACGAAGCGGCTGTGACGATCGTAGCAATCGACGTCGATGCGACGTGAGGATGCGTCCAGATAGCCCTGATGAGAGTATACGAGCTGGCGCAGGCGCAACAGTGGAAGCAGTTCGACAGAGCAAGAAATCTCGCGGAGGCTTAGTTGGCCTCCCGCTGTACGAGCTTGGGCCGCCTTCGGTGACAAGTCCATGACGTGACCTTTCTCTGAACGTCGGTTGGCCGGAAGACGGGTCCTCCGGTCTCCGAATGCCCTATCACATCATTAGATGTCTTAGGTGTGGCGGATTGAAATATCTACTTTAAGTCGTTGGTAGACCCGGAGCGGCTTTGCAAGGAAAGCCGTGGGAAGCAGCCAATTGCTAGCGGCCGTCGACCGAGATTCCGACGGCGTTTTGCAAGCCCTCCATGACGTGCAGCACGGCTTGAGTGGAGTCGGCGTGGTGCTCGCGGCTCATCGTGTAGGTTTGCAGCCGGTCGCCGAAAACGCCACGCAGCTCCTCCGGTGATCCAACGTCCCGCAATCCGGCGAAGTCCAAGGTCATCCCCGGGGGGCGCAGGCCACCCAAGTCAGAGGACAGGATGGCGTGCAACTTCAAGGCGGGGTTACGCTCCTGAAAGAAACCTCCAAAAGAACGCAGCGACGATCCGGTTCCCACTCCGGCTACCAAGTGGTCGGGTCTCCCCACCGTCAGTCCTTCGGCCAAGCCACGATAGGCATCGCAGGTCCGGTAGTTTTGCCTGGTCCAATAGAACTCCTTGCTCTCGTGCCCCACTGCCAGCTCGGTCAGGGCAGCCGCCAGGGCATCCATGGTGGGAGGACAAAGGCGAACGTCAGCTCCAGCCTCGCGCATCGTCGTCACGGCCGCGGCCGGTGCCGATTCCGGCACATAGACCCGGCAGAAGAGTTTGCGCCTGCGTGCGGCCTGCGCCAGCGCCACAGCCCCCAACCCCGCTGACAAATCTGCGACCAAGCTGCCGGCGGGCAGATCGGCCTCCGCCAACAGGGCGTCCATCAGGTGGTATTTCAGCGATCCCCCCTGGACCCGCCCGCCCAAAACAAGATGACCCCCAGGCACTGCACGGATCACTTGCGCGCCACGATGTAGAAGTTCAGGCCGGCATAGGCGACCTGCTGTTTCTCCACGGCAGTGAATCCAATGGCTTCCAGCATCGCGGTCACCTTGTCCATGCCGTGGGTCTGCACGCCGTGGCGCAGGGCGCGGCCTTCAAACATCTCCAGCTGGCAGGCCAGGAATTCCCTGACCGTGCTCTCATCGACTCCCAGTGCAACGATCCTCTCGACGCCGCCGCCCAAGGACTGGAGGCTGGGAAAGATCTGAACACTGGAAATGGCCAGCTTGCCGCCTGGTTTGAGGACCCGGAAAGCCTCCCGCAGCGTGCGCTCGATGTCAGCGTCGAAGACCACATTGTTCGAAACGTAGCCGTCAAAATACTGATCGGGAAAGAACAGTTCCTCCACATTGCCCTCGCCCACCACCAGCGTGCCCTGCCCGCTGCTGCGCAATTTCTGAGAGCGGCGCACGGCGTGGCTCAGCATTCCCAGGTTGCGATCGATGCCGAAAACCTCGCTGCCCTGTTTGGCCAGAGCCTCCGCGATTTGTCCCGTGCCAACGCCTGCCTCGAGAATGCGCTCGCAGCCCTTGAGATCGCCGAGATAGCGCTCCAGCAAATCGGTGTAGATCGTGCGAGCGCCGGAGCGAGGCATCAGAAAATCGTCGTAGACCGGGGCGATGCGTGTCCAAATGGACTCGCGATGTTCACGCACCACCGGTTCCAGATCGATGATTCCCATCGATAGGGAGGAGGGGTCGCAGTAACTGATCTTTGGAATCGACGGCACCGGCAATCCCAGAATCAGATTGGTCACCATGGTGTCGAACAACATGTGGCACGTGCCAGCGGAGAGCGCGTTGCTGGTAATCGGCAGACGTCCGCCCAATACTTCGAACGTGTGCATCAAGGCGCTGCGTTGGCTTTGCGTTGGCCCGACCTGGTCGGGGAAGAAGGTGGTATGGGGCATGATGCGACTGGCCGGCATGGTCCAGGTTTCGCGCAAGCCCGGGTCGCTGGGCGCGGCGAAAAACTCTTCGAAGTCCGGCCCGTCGTGCGTGAAGCAGTAACAGATCGCGCCTTTGCCCACCAACAGGCCGGTCACCACCGGAATTTTCAACCGCCGCGCCAAGCTGTGCAGGGCAAGCTTGACGTCGGGACGCAAGAAGTCGACGGCGTCCACCACCAGGTCGCAATCGGCGAGGAATTGCTGCAGGTTTTCCAGAGTGATACCGTCACGAAACGGTTGCAGGCGAATTTCCGGCACCAGATCGCGGATCCATCTCGCCACGGCGTCGGTTTTGTTGTGACCGGTGTGCGAACAGGTGGCGAAAAGCTGGCGATTGGCGTTGTGACGCTCGAAGACGTCCGGATCGGCGATGCGTAGCCAGCCGCGCGCACCACTGCCGATGCCCAACTGCGCCAACGTCACCGCACCGCCGGCAAAGGCGCCTAGTCCAGCGACGGCTACGCGGGCATCGGCCAGACGTTCGAGCTGTCGGGCACTGAAGGCACCCTGATTTTTGTAGAGGTAAGGCGGAAAAGCCGTCGTTTGCTGCATGAACTGCCGTCTGATGGAATCAGCGATTTCCGTCGCAGGACTAGCCTTGCTGACCAGCCCAACTTAAGGCCTTAGCATGAATTTGCAACTTATGGTTTCTTCGCGAAGACTGAAGAGGCCTACAACGGCTCTTGCTCACGACTTCAGCAGGATCAAGCTCAGCTCCAGCTCCCGAAAACTCGTGTAGTTCCGGCGGATCCATTGATGCAGTTCGGTCGATGAATCCTTCTCGTTGCGCAGATAGCCGGTGAACGAGAAGGTCAGGCGGTCGACATAGGTCTTGAGAAACACCGGCAATGCGGCGATGCGCAGGACACGGCCCTGCGCCATGGCTTCGGGCAATTCGCCGCGCACCACATGTTCGTTGTCGACAACGACCAGGGCGGACCTCGGGATCTGCTCCTTCAGGACCGGGAAGGCGCGCGCCGAGACGCGGTCGGTGTCGGCGACGAACAGGATGATGGGCGCGACCGCGCGCCGCGCCGCTTCCTTCATGAAGCCGATTTCTTCCGACATCTTGAAGAACTCGTCGAAGGCGTGAAAGCCGAGATCGATCACCTTGGCGACGCCGTCATTGACGATCAGCCGGTCCATCAGCGCCATCTTGCCGAAGGTGTTGTCGACGTCGGCGGTCTCGGCGATCGCTGGCAGGAATTCCAGCAGCGACGGTTCTTTCAGGTTGATGTCGAACGCCGTCACCTGGCCGTGCTTCAGCAGCAGGAATTCGCTCAACTGCCGCGCGATCAGCGTCTTGCCGACCAGCGGGCGGGGCGAGCAGATGATGAAGACCGGCGTGATGGACATCGTCAGCTATATCAGGCGAAATCCGCGTCCGATCCAGCCCGGGAGCCCTCGATCCCGCAATTATTTTTCGCCGCCCCGCGCGCCCGGTTTGCCCGAGCCGACCAGGTCGGTCAGCTTGATGCGGTCGAATTCGCTCCAGACATTGGCCAGCCAGTGCCGGACATAGCCGCGCAGCACGAACGAATAGTTCGCGGCCTCGTCATGGACGCCCTTGTTGGCGACGAATTTGAGGAACGGGACGGAGGCGACCTCGACCTGCTCATAGGCCATTTCGTTGAGCTTCGGAATCGTCAGCTCGGTGGCGTCCTTGATGCGGTGGAAATAGGAATTGTAGGTCGCCTCGTCCCACTGGAAGAACTGGGTGTCGTTGATGAAGTTCTTGACCAGGAAATATTTCGCGCCGACCATGAAATTTGCGGTCTCGGCGATCTCGTCCAGCGAGGCGATCGACGGGCCCAGTATATGGAACACGGCAAAGGTGATCTGCCCGGACTTGGCGGCGTCGAGAAAGCCGATGTCGCGCAGCGAGGCCAGCGACGGCGAGAGCAGTCCGGCGCGGACGTCGATCACGGTGACGGAGGGGCTCGCCGCATTCAGGGTGTCGAAGATCTTCATCTGATCCGAGGTCGTCGTCATGTCGACGATCTCGGTGAGATCAGGGTGGAAGCGCTTCAGGGTGCCGCGCGGAGACTCGGTATCGAAGGCGCGGGTCGGCACATTGTTGGCGCTGAAATAATCAAGCAGGGTGCGCGAGACGGTGGTCTTGCCGACCCCGCCCTTGTCAGCACCCACCACAATCACTACTGGCTTCGCCATAAACGTCCCTTACCCGCCATTTTTGCCGGCAGCACGATCCCTTAACAAACCAGGCCGCCTGTTTCCGGGAAAACCGGTGATCTGCCCGCGGATCATGTCCTCAAAATCCTCCGACCGATAGCGAGAGTCCCCCGGTCGGCGCAAGCCTGCTTTGGGCGCGAACATGGCAGAAACAAGGGGGAATTCAATTCATTAGACTGCCGTTAGGGTTAATCCTGTCGGCGTCGTTAACGCCGCCCGGGCGGGCCAAATCCCTAATGCGGCCCCCACGGGCCGGCGGGCGGACTGCCCCAGGGGCTTGGCGAGGGGCCTTGTGAGGCCCCCGCGGGGTCCTTGGCATCGCCCCATGGTCCGGACGACGGCAAGGGCGGCGGGATTTGACCCTCGCTCGGCCCCATCGGCCGACCGTCCCCGGCCGCGTCGGCCGGAAGCGCCAGCGGGCCTGGGTCGTGTCCGCCGGCATATTTCACCAGCGCCTGCACCCTGGCGTCGACCGATGGATGGGTTGCGAACAGGTCGTGAAACCCCTCGCGCGGGTTGTCGAGGCACAATTCCATCACCGCCGAGGTGGCGCCGGGAAGCTCGCCGCGGCCCTCAATCTTGCGCAGCGCCGAGATCATGGCGTCGGGGTTTTTGGTCAGTTCGACCGAGCCGGCATCGGCCAACAGCTCGCGCGAGCGCGACAGCGCCAGTCGTACCAGCTGCGACAATAGCCAGGCCAGCGCGATCAAGACCACCGCGATGATGATGACGATGATGGCGCCGCCGCCGGAACTCTTGCGATCGCCATCCGAAGAAGAGGACGACGATGAGGAAGAGGACCACGAGCCGCGACCGTAGCCGCCGCCATAACCGCCATAATAGCCGAAATTCGTGAACGTCCGGAAGAACAGTTCGGCGAAGAAGCCGACCACGCCGGCGATGATTACCGCGATCACCATCATCTGAACGTCGCCGTTGCGGATATGGGTGAGTTCGTGGCCGAGCACCGCCTCGACCTCCTGGTCGTTGAGCGCGTTCAAGAGGCCCGAGGTGACGGTGATGGCATATTGCCGCTGGTTCAGCCCGGTCGTGTAGGCGTTGAGCGCATCGCTGTCGATGATCTCCAGCTTCGGCATCGGGATGCCGCGCGAGATGCAAAGATTTTCAAGGAGATTATAGAGCCGGGGCTGCTGCTGCCGCGTCACCTCCTCGCCGCCGGTCACGGCGTCGACGATCGATTGGTGGAAGAAATAGGCGATCACGATCCACAGGATCGCGCCGCCGGTCGCATAGGGGAACGCCGTGATGAGATCGCGCGCCGCCGCCGCCAGATAATAATCGACCGGCCCGCCGCTGTTGCGCACGACCTCGGCGATCAGCGCGCCGGCATAGACCATGACGTAGACCAGCACGAACAGGCCTGCGAGCAGCAGCATCGAACGAAACTTGTTCGAGGCGATGTGGGTGTAGAGACCGTACGCGGC
Organism: Bradyrhizobium sp.; assembly: GCF_035484855.1. GTDB lineage: Bacteria > Pseudomonadota > Alphaproteobacteria > Rhizobiales > Xanthobacteraceae > Bradyrhizobium. The sequence continues at coordinate 6,249 of NZ_DATHOP010000081.1, read as the reverse complement.
CATGATGGGCTTCCGCTAACCACTGTCATTCCGGGGCGCGCTGAAAGCGCGAACCCGGAATCTCGAGATTCCGGGTCTGGTCCTTCGGACCATCCCGGAATGACGGCGATAGGCAATCATCGCCTCAAAACTTCACCTGCGGCGCGGCCTCGACTTCGGTCCTGGAGGCGCCGAGGTCGAAGAAATCCTTCCTGGTGAAACCGAACATGCCGGCGAAAAGCGCCGCCGGCATCTGCTGGATGCCGGTGTTGTATTCCTGAACCGCGTTGTTGTAGAAGCGGCGGCTCGCCGCGATCTTGTTCTCGAGATCGGACAATTCGCTCGCCAGCTGCTGGAAATTGGCGTTGGCCTTGAGGTCCGGATAGGCCTCCGACAGCGCGATCAGTTTTCCGAGCGCGCCGGACAGCTGGTTTTCGGCGGCCGACACCTGCGCCGGGCCCTGTGCCGACATCGCAGCACCCCGCGCTTTCACCACGTCATCGAGCGTGCCCCGCTCGTGCGCGGCGTAACCCTTCACGGTCTCGACCAGGTTCGGGATCAAATCGTGGCGCTGCTTGAGCTGCACGTCGATGTCGGCAAAAGCCTGGCCGACACGCTGGCCGAGCGCGACCAGCCGATTATACGCGCCGAACGCGAACAGCACGAGAATGACGAGGATGCCGAGAACAATCCAGCCCGATGACATGGCAAGCAACTCCTGGTGAGACAACGAATGCGGGCAGCCTAGACGAAAACGACGCCGGGCGTCAGGCCGCCACGAGGTGGGTATCCCCTTGGTCTGCCGCAAGGCGGGATAAGTTCAAGTGGGTGCCCCGGACGCGATGCGGTGCCTGCCGCAGGGGCCTCTACAAAAATCGCGAAAACAACCCCATGCAAAGTAGAATGCGCGGCTGAGGCCGGTGAGTTGCGTGTGTCCATGTTTCGAGGCGGTCGTCTCATCCTTAGATTGTTATATTTTAAAAATCAACCTCATCCTGAGGAGGCCACGAAGATGGACGGCAACACCAACTTGTAATTTCGGGTACTGGTTAGCTTTCCTCCATCAACGCATCGCCCCATCGCCAACGTCTGGCGCGGGCGTAGTCCGCTTTGGCGCGGCGCGGCACTTTTGCGAGGACGACACCGTCTGACGTGCAGAGTTTCGTTGCTATTTCGACTTTTGTAACCACCGGCTGTGTCAGCACGCGGGACAAGCGCTGCACCACCGGCGCACGTGTCAGCGCGACATAGGCGAATTTTTCGTCCTCGAAAGCAAGCTCCGCGCCCTTGATTTGCTTGTGCGCGCGCGAGCGCGGCAGCCGCTGCGTAAAATGACACCAGTCGGGTGCTGTCAGCGGACAGCCGCGGTCATGCGGGCAGGGTGCCGCGACATGCGCGCCCGCCGCGATCAATTGCGCCCGCATCGCGATGATCCTGGCGTAGCCCGCGGGCGTGCCGGGCTCGACGATCAGGAGCGTGTCGCGGGTTTTCGCCCACATCAACTCGGCAAGCTGGCGGCGGTCGCTCTCGCCGATCTCACCGATCATGTAGCTTGCGACCACGAGATCGGCTGGCGGTGCATCTGCCAGCGCGGCGCGGGCTTCGCCCTGCTGATATTTGATATCGCGAAAGCGCGCACCGTCGCTGGCGAGGTCCAGCGCCAGCGCGCGCAAGGCGCGGTTGGCGTCCAGCAGGGCAAAATCTTGTAGCGACGAAAACGCTTCTGCCGCGGCCCAGCTCGCGGTGCCCGGCCCGGCGCCGACATCGAGCAGGTTTTTGGGCGCGAAGTCGGGGGCAATCGCGCACAGCGCATTCAGGCTCGCGGTCACCGCGGCATAGGTCGCGGGCATCCGCGCCAGTGCGTAAGCGAGTGCATCGGCCTCGGAGAGGATCGCGCCGGAGCCGCCGCCGTCGCGGTAGGTTTTCGAGATCGACGCGGCGCGCGCGGCGGCGTCGTTGCGCGAGAATCCCTGCAGCTTCGCAGCGAGGGCGGCCTTGAGTTCGGCGGGAAGATCGGGAGCGGTCATCGCATGCCGTCATCCTGAGGTGCGAGCCCTTGCGAGCCTCGAAGGGTGACGGCATCGCTGCGGCCCATCCTTCGAGACGCCGCGCCAAGCGGCGCGGCTCCTCAGGATGACGAGACTATCACGCCACGTTCTGGTCGAGAATCTTCACCGCGTCCTGCAGGTCGACCGAGACCAGTTGCGAGACGCCGCGCTCGGCCATGGTGACGCCGAACAGCCGGTTCATCCGCGCCATGGTGATCGGATTGTGCGTGATGATGATGAAGCGCGTCTCGGTGGAAGCGGTCATCTCGTGCAGGAGGTCGCAGAATCGCTCGACATTGTGGTCGTCGAGCGGCGCGTCGACTTCGTCCAGCACGCAGATCGGCGAGGGATTGGTGAGGAACACCGCGAAGATCAGCGCCAGTGCGGTCAGCGCCTGTTCGCCGCCCGAGAGCAGCGACAACGTCTGCGGCTTCTTGCCGGGCGGTTTGGCGATGATTTCGAGGCCGGCTTCCAGGGGATCGTCGCTTTCGATCAGATGCAGCGCCGCCTCGCCGCCGCCGAACAGTTCTGTGAACAGCCGCTTGAAATGGCCGTTGACGATCTCGAACGAGGTCAACAGCCGCTCGCGCGCCTCGCGATTGAGGCTCTGGATGCCCTGGCGCAGCCGCTTGATGGCTTCCACCAGGTCGTCGCGCTCGGTGGTCAGCGAGGTGTGCTGGGCCTCGACTTCGCGCAGCTCTTCCTCGGCGCGCAAATTGACCGCGCCGAGCCGCTCGCGGTCGCGGCGCAGCTTTTCGAGATTTTCCTCGATCTCGGCAAGCGGCGGCAATTCCGCGCCCGGCTTGATCTCGGCGAGATTAGCTACGGCCTGCGGCTCGATTTCCAGCATGTCGTGGATTTCGCGCTCGATGTCGGCGAGGCGGCGTTTCGCACCTTCCAGCCGCTCTTCGGCGCGGGCACAAGTTTCGCGCGCAGCCGACAACGCTTCCAGCGAAATCTTGGCGGCGCGGTCGGTCTCCGCCATCACGTTTTCGGCTGACGCCAGCGCGTCGGCGGCGACGCGGCGGGCGGTCTCGGCGGCTTCGATTTCCGAAATCAGCGCGCGGCGCTTTTCGGCAAAGATCGCCGGCGCATTGTCGAGCTCGGCGCGCTCGGCCTTGACCTCGGTGACGCGGGCCTCGATGGTCTCGATCTGCGAGACCGCGCCGGCCTTGCGGTTTTGCCATTGGTTGCGCTCGGCCAGGATGGCTTGCAGCCTTCGGTCGGCGAGTTCGGCCTCGCGCGCCAGTGCCTGCGCTTCGGCGCGCACCTGGGCTGCGAGCCGGCGATGGCCGTCGATGTCGCTGCGGACGGCTGCGAGCCTTGTCTCGGTCTCGAGGCTCGCCGGCAATTCGTTGAGCGCCATGTTGGCGCTCGCTTGCGCGGCTTCCGCTTCGCCGCGATCGGCGTTGAGGCGGCTATGCGCCTCGGCCAGCGCGGATTTGCGCGCGGCGTGGCGGTTGATCTCGCGCTCGGTTGCGGCATGACGCTCGCGCGCGGCATCGGCCTCGCGTTGCGCCGTGCGCCAGGCCTCGCGCGCCGAACTCTCGGCCGTGGACGCCGCCTTGAGATTGGCTTCCGCGGCTTCCATCGTCTGACGCCTGGCGCCGGCCTCGATGCGGGCCTGCTCCAGCTCGTTCTCGATGTCGACCAGCCGCGCCCGTTCGGCGAGCCGCCGCGCCGCGCCGGTCGGGGCATGAGCGGCGGCGACAAAGCCGTCCCAGCGCCAGACATCGCCTTCCAGCGAGACCAGCCGCTGGCCGGTCTTGAGCTGCGACACCAGCTCCGCACCGCGCTCTTTCGCCACCACGCCGATCTGCGCCAGGCGACGGCCGAGTTCGAGCGGCGCCTGGACATGCGCGGCGAGCGCCTCGACACCTTCGGGCAGCGCCGGATCGCCCTCGGTGACGCCGGCGTCGGTCCAGCGCATCGGCGCCGACGGATCGACCGGGGCATCGAGATCGTCGCCGAGTGCAGCTCCAAGCGCCTTCTCAAAACCCTTGGCGACGGTGATGCCGTCGATGATCGGCGGCCACAGATTCTTGGTCTCGCCGTTGACCAGCTTCGAAATGGTACGCGCCTCGGTCTCCAGCCGTTGCACCCGCTTGTCGGCGTCGGTCAGCGGTGCGCGGGCGGCTTCCAGCCTTTGGCGGGCGGCGACGTGGCTCGCTTCGACCATCTGCACGGTGGTCTCGGACTGCGCGAGGCCCTGCTGCGCGATCTCCATGGCGTCGGCGAGCGCGGCGAGGTCGCCGAGCCCGCTGGTTTCCTGCGCAAGCTTCTGCTCTTCGACCGCGACGTTGGCGATCTCCTGATCGAGCCGCGCCAGCCGATCGCGATGGCTGCGCACATTGTCTTCGAGCTGATGGCGCTTGGCGGTCAAGTCGGCGAGCGCGGTGGTCAACTCGGCAAACAGGCGTTCGGCGGCGGCCAATGTCGTTTCGGCCTCAGAGACGCGCTCGTCAACGCCGCTGCGCTTTTCGACGCGGGTCCTGATCTCTTCCTTCAACTCGGTGTCTTCGGCATCGAGCCGGCCCAGCGCGACTTCGGCGTCGGAGGCCTGCTGCTGCTCGCGCGCGATGTCGGCCGAAAACTGCATCAGCCGGCGGTCGAGCTCGGCGACGCGCTCTTTGGCGCGCTCTTCCTCGCGATCGAGGGTTTCGCGCGCGCTGGTGAGCCGCTGCAGTCCCGCCGCGGCGCGAGCCTCGGCCTCGCGCAGCGCCGGCAGTTCGGAAGCGCGGATCGCCTGAATCCGCGCGGCTTCCGCCTGTTCGCGGGTGCGCTCGGCCATCTCGCGGACCGAGAGGTCATGGGTGGTGGTGGCTTCGGCAACGCCGGCATGGGCCTCGATCCAGCGCAGGTGAAACAGCAGCGCCTCGGCCTTGCGCACTTTCGCAGCGACCTCGCGATAGCGGATCGCCTGCCGCGCCTGCTTCTTCAAGCCGTCGATCTGGCCGGCGAGCTGTCCGATCACATCCTCGACGCGGGTGAGATTGGTCTCGGCGGCCTTCAGCCGCAGTTCGGCTTCATGGCGGCGGGCATGAAGGCCGGCGACGCCGGCGGCGTCTTCCAGCACGCGGCGGCGCTGCTCGGGCTTGGCCTGGATGATCTCGCCGATCTTGCCCTGGTGCACCAGCGCCGGCGAACGCGCGCCGGTGGCGGCGTCCGCAAACAGGATCTGCACATCGCGGGCCCGCACGTCGCGGCCGTTGATGCGATAGACCGAGCCGGCGTCGCGCTCGATCCGGCGCGAGATTTCCAGCATCTCGCGGTCGTTGATGGCGGCCGGCGCCGAGCGGTCGGAATTGTCGATCGTCATCACCACTTCGGCGTGGTTGCGCGAGGGCCGGTTGCCGGAGCCCGCGAAGATCACCGCGTCCATGTCGGCGGCGCGCAGCGATTTGTGCGAGGTCTCGCCCATCGCCCAGCGCAGCGCCTCGACCAGGTTGGATTTGCCGCAGCCGTTCGGCCCGACCACGCCGGTCAGGCCCGGTTCGATCAGGAAATCCGTGGGTTCGACGAACGACTTGAAACCGTGGAGGCGAAGGCGGGTCAGCTTCATGGACACAGATTCTCTGTTGGCAGGGCGCGAATCTCCCTGCCGGGACAATACCATAGAAGGCAATGTCGGTGTGTGGCCGAGTCGCATTTTGCGGCTCAGGCGAGCGACAATGGCGAGGCCGGGGCTTGAGGGCAACTGCCGCCCAGGGCTTTTCCCACGCCTTTTCCCAAGGCTTTTGCGGGGCTTATGCGGGGCAAAGGGGCGGCGGCCGGCCTGCCCAGGCGGGCATCAGATTTTCAGCAGCGCCTTGATCCGTTTGTCGAATTCCTCGTATGGCGGCACCCCATCGATCATCTCGCCATTGATGAAGAAGGTCGGCGTCCCCGGGATCTTCAGCACCTCGACGGCAAACTTCCGGTCGGCGGTGAGCTTGTCGAGCAGGGCCTGATCCCTGAGGCAGGCCTCGACGGCCTGCTGGCTGAGGCCGGCCTGCCGGCCGATCCGGGTCAGGGTTTCCGTGGTCTTCTCCAGAAATTCGTTCTGCTGCCGGAACACGACGTCGACGACAGCGAAATATTTTGCGCAGTCGTCCCCGGCGATGCCGCGCGCCAGCATCGAGCCGGCCGCGTCCTTGGGGTCGCGCGGAAATTCACGGAAAACGTAACGCACCTTGCCGGTGTCGATATATTCCGACTTGAGTTTTGGAAACACTTCCGGGTT
>NZ_DATHOP010000080.1:0-8026 GCF_035484855.1 Bradyrhizobium sp. | reverse complement strand
GCAGACAAACGCCGACCGCGCGCTTGAAAGGCTCGGTCGGCGCTTCCTTGGCCGGCGTCTTGGGCTTGATGTTGGAGGCCACGGCGGCGGCTTAGCTGAGCGCCACGTTCACCGCACTCTCCGGCAGTTCCTGCCCGAAGCAGCGCTGATAGAACTCGGCGACCAGCGGCCGCTCCAGCTCGTCGCATTTGTTGACGAAGGTCAGCCGGAAGGCAAAGCCGATGTCGTTGAAGATGTCGGCGTTCTCCGCCCAGGTGATCACGGTGCGCGGGCTCATGACGGTGGAGAGGTCGCCGTTCATGAAGGCGTTGCGCGTGAGATCGGCGACGCGCACCATCTTGCCGACAATGTCGCGGCCTTCGGCGTTGCGATAGTGCCGCGCCTTGGCGAGCACGATCTCGACCTCGTTGTCGTGCGGCAGATAGTTCAGCGTGGTGACGATCGACCAGCGGTCCATCTGGCCCTGGTTGATCTGCTGGGTGCCGTGATAGAGGCCCGACGTATCGCCGAGGCCGACCGTGTTGGCGGTCGAGAACAGTCGGAACGAGGGATGCGGCTTGATCACCTTGTTCTGGTCCAAGAGCGTCAGGCGGCCGGAGACTTCCAGCACGCGCTGGATCACGAACATCACGTCGGGCCGGCCGGCGTCGTATTCGTCGAACACCAGCGCGATGTTGTGCTGCAGCGCCCAGGGCAGGATGCCGTCGCGGAATTCCGTGACCTGCTTGCCGTCCTTGATGACGATGGAGTCCTTGCCAACGAGATCGATACGGCTGATGTGGCTGTCGAGGTTGACGCGTACGCAGGGCCAGTTCAGCCGCGCCGCGACCTGCTCGATATGGGTCGACTTGCCGGTGCCGTGATAGCCCGTGACCATGACACGACGGTTCTTGGCGAAGCCTGCGAGGATGGCGAGCGTGGTGGCGCGATCGAAGCGGTAATCCGAATCGATGTCGGGCACATGCGGATCGACTTCGGAATAGGCGGGGACTTCGAGGTCAGTATCGATCCCGAATACCTGCCGCACCGACACCTTCATGTCGGGCAGACCGGCGGGCACAGCCCCGGCAGAGTCTTGCAGTTTGGTAGTCGTGGCGGCGGTCGTCATTAATCCTCCGAGGTCCCGGGCGCTCCCGAAACCAGATTTGCGAATATGGCTGCGGATGGGTACTCAAAGGAACCTATCAGAGAGCAACGGCCGGCAGAAGCCCGCGGCTCAATCAAAGTTCCGTTGCGTTATCATCAAGATAGGCGCTTGCCACGGTTTTTGGAAGGCTGCCCTGCGAATCACGCTTGGTTTCACTAGGCCAATCAGGCTCGCCGGCCATCACCGAGGCCCTGGACGGCACTTTCCACCCTTGCCGGGGTTTATGTTAGGTCTGCGCCTGACCCGGAACACGCCAACGACAGGAATTTTGTGACCTTCTACCTCGATCAATTGATTGCCTTCGTCTCGGCAAATGCGTGGCTTGCCTATCTCACGCTGTTTCTGGCCGCGCTTCTGGAGGCCGTTCCGGTCGTCGGCTCGGTGATCCCCGGCTCGACCATCATCCTGGCACTGAGCGCGCTGGTGCCGGGCGGCCAGTTGCGGCTGGAATGGGTGCTGGCAGCCGCGGTCGCCGGCGCGCTGCTCGGCGATGGATCGGCGTTCTGGATCGGGCATCGTGCCCAGCGCGAAATCCTTTCGGCCTGGCCGCTGTCTAACTATCCGCGGGTGATCGCCCAGAGCGAGGCATTCTTTCATCGCTGGGGTGTGCTTGCGGTGTTCTTCGCGCGCTTCGTGCCGCCGATCCGGGCCTTTGTGCCGATCACGGCCGGCGCGCTCGGCATGGCGCCGCCGCGTTTTTACCCCGTGAACATCGCAGCGATACTGCTGTGGGCGCCGGCGCATGTGCTGCCGGGCGTGCTGGCGGTGTCGGCGCTGCACGAATATGCCGGGCTGCCGCATCATGCCGGGCTCGCCCGGCACATCTGGATATTGGCGGTGATCGGCGGCGCGCTGATCCTCGCGCTCGTCACCTGGATCATCCGCCGCCGGCATGGCGGCGGCCTGGTCGAACCGACAGCTGAGAAGATTCGAAAGGATTTTCGATAGATTCGGCCCGCGAAACCTCACGGCCGTCCGGCGGCCGGGCTGCGCCCCGGCACGGGGCCGATATAGCGCGCGCGCGGGCGGATCAGTCCGCCGTGCCGCAACTGCTCGCTGGCATGCGCGATCCATCCGACCGTGCGCGCCATCGCAAACAGCACCAGTTCGTTGCCGGGGGCCAATCCCAGCGTGTGCACCAGCACCGCGAGCGCATAGTCGATATTGACGAATTCTCCGGTCGCCTCTGCGATCCGTTCGGGAATTTCCCGGGTGAGTTTTTCCGCAGCCCCCGCGCGCGCCAGCGCATCCAGCAAGGCGTGCGCGCGCGGATCGCCAAGCTTGTAGACGCCGTGACCGAAGCCAGCGAAACGCTCGCCCAGCGCCACCCGCTCGCGGATCACCGGAGCCACGTCGCGATCGACCAGCGTCTTGACGAGCTGCGCCGCCAGAACACCCGCGCCGCCATGCTTGGGGCCTTTCAGCGCCACCAGGCCGGCAATCATCGCATCAAAAAGATTCAAGCCCGTCGATGCCGCGCACCGCACGGTAAAGGCCGAGGCATTCAGTTCGTGTTCGGCGAGCAGCACCAGCGCGCGGCGGATCAGATCGGCGGCGTGCTTGTTGTCCGGCGCCCATGCCCTGGCGATCTGCAGATGAAGCGGTTTGGCCGAGGACATCCTGTTCAGCATGGTTGCGACCACCAGCCGCAGGATGCGGCCGCCGACCATCGCGCGGCCGTCGGACGCGCGGGTAAAGGCCCGCGGATCGGCGCTTGCCGCCAGCGCCAACACGGCGATGGTGCGATCGATCGGCGGGACGTGCGACGTGGCTTTCGCGACCGCTCGCATTTCGTCCGACACATGGGGGCAATTGTCCTGGGCAAACGGATCGACCCCGGTCACATCCCACAGCAAGGTCGCGGCATGTTCCAGCGTGTCCTTTTCCGCAAGGTCGATGCAGTTGACGCCGCGGTAGATCGGGCCGTCCTCGGTGATGGTCGCGATCGCCGAATCCATCACCGGCAAGTCGGCGTCGAAATTTCGCAATCCCCGCGGCTCCGGCGACGGCGCGCGGCGCTCCTTCAGGTCGCGGACGTCCTCGGCCCGGTAGCGATGGCTGCGCGAGTCGGACGACGGCTCCGAGCGGATCAGGCCACGGCTGACATAGGCGTAGAGGGTCGCCGGCGAGATCGCGAGCTCGGCCGAGGCTTCGCGGGCGGAAAGGTAGAGCCCTGCGGATTTTTTCATATTGATTTACATAATCAAGATTGATCAATCTGTCGAGAGGGTCGACCTTTGGAACGCCTTTCAGAGGAGATCGACCATGAACCTGCAACTTTCCAAGAGCCCGATCGGGCTCGACGGCATCGCCGCCGCCGAAACCGTGCTCAGCCATGTCGACGGCGCGCACGGCGAATTGATCATCGTCGGCGAGCGCATCAGTGACCTCGTGCACAAGACCAGTTTTGAGGGCGTCACCGCCCGGCTGTGGAGCGGCGGTACCGGCCAGCCGGTCGCCGAGGCCTATGTGCGCGCCGCCCTCGGTGCCGCCCGCCAACGCGCCTTCGCCCGGCTGCCGGATCTGCTCGGAATCACGCGAGGCCTGTCGATCGTCGACGGTGTCCGCGCCGCCATTGCCGGCTTGCGCGCCGAGAACGGTCTGTCGCACGAGGCGACCATCCTCGGCGCCTTTCCGGTAATCGCGGGTGCGCTGGTGCAGCGCGCTGGGGGCAGCGACCCGGTCGCGCCCGATCCGACCGCAAGCCATGCCGCCGATACGCTTTCGATGATGCAAAACCGCAAGCCCGGTGCAGGCGAAGTAGCGGCGCTCGACGCTTATTTCGTGACGGTGTGCGATCACGGCATGAACGCCTCGACCTTCACCACCCGCGTCGTGGCCTCCACCCAGGCCGACCTGTTCGCGGCCGTGACGGCGGGCTATTGCGCCCTGACGGGTCCGCTGCATGGCGGCGCGCCGGAGCCGGTCTTGGAAATGCTCGATGCCATCGGCACGCGCGAGCGCATCAAGCCGTGGGTCGACAGCGCGCTTGCGCGCGGCGAACGACTGATGGGCTTTGGCCACAAAATCTATCGCGTCCGCGATCCGCGCGCCGACGTGCTGAAAGGCGCCATCGAGCGGCTCGCCGGCGGCGGCACCGATCTCCCGTTCGCGGGCGAAGTCGAGGCCTATATCCGCGAAGCGCTGCGGCGGAAAAATCCGGACCGCCCGCTCGACACCAATGTGGAATTTTTCACCGCGATCCTGCTCGATGCGCTGAAGATCCCGCGACAGGCCTTCACGCCGATCTTCGCGGTGGCCCGCGCCGCCGGCTGGACCGCGCATGCCCGCGAGCAGCAACGCACCGGCCGATTGATCCGGCCGAGTTCGGCCTATATCGGCCCGATGCCGGATTGAGTGAGGCAACGGCGGCACGAAGACGCCGCCGTAGCGGCTCGAGAGATTTTTGGGAAAATTCTGCCTGCAACACCGTGCGGCGGTGTGTTAACTTTCGTTGCGACGCTTATCCTCGCTGACAGGCCGGGTGAGACGAAAAATGCGACGCCGCGAATTCATCATGCTGCTCGGCGGCACAGCGGCCGCTTGGCCGCTTGGGGCGCGCGCGCAGCAGGCGATGCGAGTGGTCGGGTTTATGGGCGGGGGCACGCCCTCGATCCAGGGTTCATGGGCCGCCGCTTTCGCGCAACGGCTGCACGAACTCGGTTGGGTCGATGGCCGCAACCTCGCGATCGAATACCGCTGGGCAGAGGGCAAGAGCGAGCGCGTCACGGAAATCGTCGCCGAGTTCGTTCGCCTCAAGGTCGACGTCATCGTCACCCATTCAAATCCACTGGTCGTCGCGGCAAAGCAGGCGACTTCGACGATCCCGATCGTGTTCGGCGCCGCGGGCGATCCGGTCAGCACGGGATTGGTCGCAAGCCTTGCGCGGCCCGGCGGCAACGTTACCGGACTGTCGCTTCAGCAGACCGATACCGCCGGCAAGCGGCTGGAACTATTGCGCGAGGTCGTCCCCGGTTTCCGCCGGTTGGGGATCATGGCCAAGGTCGACAATCCCGGCGCGGCGCTGGAAATGGCCGACGTCGAGGCGGCGGCTCGTGCGCTCGGCATAGAATTCACGCTGGCGGAAATCCGGCGAGCCGCGGATATCGCATCCGCCTTCGAAGCGCTCAAGGAACGCGCCGACGCACTTTACGTCTGCAATGACCCCTTCATGAACGCCAATGCCACACGCATCAACACGCTGGCAGCCGCGATGCGGCTGCCGACGATCTTCAATTTCCGCGAAAATGTCGAAGCGGGCGGCCTGATGTCCTACGGGGCAAACGTCCCGGACCTGTTCCGCCGCGCCGCCGATTATGTCGACAAGATCCTGCGCGGGACGAAGCCTGGCGATCTCCCCGTCGAACAACCGACCAAGTTCGAGCTGGTCTTCAACCTCACGACCGCCAAGGCGCTTGGCATCGACGTCGCGCCCTCGCTGCTCGCCCGGGCCGATCAGATCATCGAATGAAGCGCCGCCCGCAGCGACACGGTTCGCCGCGCAGCCTTTTGATGCCGATTCGCGCGCGCGATCAGCCCGCGCGCACCACCGTCTTCAGATAATTATACGCCTTGATGATCTCGATCAGGCGGTCCTCGGTGGAGCGGTCGCCGCCATTGGCGTCGGGATGGTGCTGCTTCACCAGCGCCTTGTATTTCGCCTTGACGGTTTCCAGCGTCGCGTCGGTGCCGAGCCCCATCACCTGCAGCGCCTTGCGCTCGGCGTTGAAGATTTTCCGGGTTTCCGGCTTGGTCTCCGAGCCCGCGCCGGGACCCGGCCGCCAGCGGCCGCGGCCGTTGAGTTCGGAGAACATGCTGAAGGGATCGGCGGCGCCTTCGAGGTCGGCCGCCGCGCTGCCCTTGCCCTTCTTGGAACTGGTATTGGCCCCCATCTTCCAGGTCGGGCGATGGCCGGTCAGCGCATCCTTCTGGTAGCGCGCGACCGCATCCGCATTCATGCCGGAGAAGAAGTTATAGGACTGGTTGTATTCGCGGACGTGGTTGAGGCAGAAATGCCAGTATTCCTTGTCGTTGTTGCGGCCCTTGGGGGCGCGGTGCGGCCCCTTGTTCTTGCATTCCGGCCATTCGCACATGGCGGATTCTTCGCGCGCCTGCGCCTGCTGCTTCGCGGTCAGCTTGTTGGGCTTGATGCGGATAGAGTCGAAGAATTTTGATGAATCAATCGGCATGGCTGACTATGACAACGCAATGCGAAAAGCTTCAAGTCTTGACATTGCGAAACCTTCTCTTCTGATGCGCCATTGACGCAGGACGGTGGCCGCCGTATGCCGCCGCCATGAGCACCAAAGACGCTATCACGAACAAGTTGAGCGAAGCTTTCGCGCCGGAAAGCCTCGAGGTCACGGACGAATCACATCTGCATGAGGGCCATGCCGGCCACCGGCCAGGCGGCGAGACGCATTTCCGGCTTTATATCGTGTCGCCGGCCTTCCAGGGGAAGAGCCGGATCGAGCGCCATCGCCTGATTAATGCCGTGCTTTCGGCGGAACTGGCAGGCAGCGTTCATGCGCTGGCGATCAGGGCGCAGGCGCCGGGCGAAGCGGGCGGCACGGGATAGGCCGCGCCGCCCGGCCATTTGAGCGGGGCCAATGACAGCGCAAACTCTCATTGTCTTGTCCGGCCTGCCCGGCTCCGGCAAGAGCATGCTGGCGGAGGGCGTTTCGCGAGCCTTGTCGATACCCCTGTTCTCGATCGATCCGATCGAGGCGGCGATGTGGCGCGGCGGCCTGAAGAAGGATCAGACCGGCATTGCGGCCTATGAGGTGGCGATCGCATTGGCGGACGAACAGCTGCGGCTCGGGCATTCCGTCATCGTCGATGCGGTAAACCCGATCGAGGCGCCGCGCGCGGCCTGGCGAAGCCTTGCCGCGAAATATCGGGCCGGTCTGAAGATCATCGAATGCATTTGCGCGGATGAGACAATCCACCGCGCGCGGATCGAAGCGCGCCGCCGCAATATCCCCGGCATGCCGGAGATCACCTGGGCCCGCGTGCTCGAACGGCGGGCGGAATACGAACCCTGGACCGACGCGCGGCTCACGCTGGACACTTCGATCGAGACGCCGGACAAGTTGATTGCCGAAGCGGCGAACTACCTGCGCTGAGATTTTCTTCACCCTCCCCTGGAGGGGGAGGGTCGGCTCGTATGGAGCGCAGCGAAATGCGAGACGGGGTGGGGTGACGGTCTCTCAACTCGCGCACTGTTCGAGACGAGAGACTGTCACCCCACCCCGCCGCTCATTTCATTCGCGTCGACCCTCCCCCTTCAGGGGAGGGTAAGGCCCGTTCTCGCCCGGTGAGCCCGACACCTCATGCGCACCGATCTCTTCGACTTCGAACTTCCCGCCGGCCGCATCGCGCTGCGCCCGGCGAGCCCGCGCGATTGCGCCAAAATGCTGGTGGTGCAGCCCGACGGCGTGTTGCGCGACGGCCATGTCGCCGACCTTCCGAACTGGCTCGAGCCCGGCGACCAGCTGGTGGTGAACGATACCAGGGTGATATCGGGCAAGCTGACGGGCCGCCGCATCGGCCGCGGCCCCGAGCCGAAGATCGAGGCGACACTGATAAAACGTCTCGACGGCTCGCGCTGGCAGGCGCTGGTCAAGCCGGCGAAGAAATTGGCGCGGGGCGACGTGGTTCGTTTCGGCAATGAGGGCAGGGTGTGCCTGCTCGGCCATCTCGACGCGGAGGTCGAGCACAAGGGCGAGGAAGGCGAGATCACGCTGTCGTTTTCATTTCACGGGCCGGCGCTGGATCAGGCCATTGCCGATCTCGGCAGCCCGCCGCTGCCGCCTTACATCGCCGGCAAGCGCGCGCCCGACGAGCGCGACGCCGGCGATTACCAGACCATGTTCGCTG